>JBFWQR010000070.1:0-37147 GCA_050249335.1 Lautropia sp. | reverse complement strand
ACCCCGACCCCGACTCCGACCCCAACACCGACCCCGACCCCGACTCCGACTCCGACTCCGACACCGACCCCAGCTCCGGACGGCGATGACGGGCCTCCGCCGACCCCCCCATCTGACCAGGTCGGCGTGACCGTCGCGCGCGTCGACAAAGCTGGCGTCGATCGACAGGCGGCTGACGGGAGCAGCGATCATGCGACCGCCGCGGTCGCTGCGAAAGACTCGAACGAAACGATCGAGACGGACGGCCAGCCGAGAGTCGACGGCGCGCCACCGCCAGGCCAAGCCGGCCCGCATCCGACGCCACCGCCGAAGACCCAGTCGGCAAGCGGCGAAAGCAGCGAGCCGGCCGCAGCGGCCGATGGCGACGGGCAAGCCGCGGGCGCCGACGGTGGCACTGCGGCGGCGCCCGCGACCGAAGCCGCGCCCGGCGATGCCGGCCCCTCGGGCCCGACGATGCCGCCAGTCGCAACCGACGAAGCAAGACCGCAGCAAGCCGGTGCTCACCCGCTCGCGCTGACCGGAACTGCGATCGGCTCGTCGGGTCAGCTGATCATCACGGAGCTGCTGCAGCCGCCGGGAGACGAAGGCCCTCGGCCGATCGTCGATCCCGGGCCGGCATCGCCGGTGCTGCCGGCCGATACGCCACCAACCGTTGCGGTGACCTCGTTGATCGACGATCCGTCACGTCAGCCCGGCGCCTGACGAGGGGCGGACGACTTCGGCGAGCGGACGTCCGCCGCGTCGGTCGAGGAACTCTCGACCGCAGAGGCCTCGATCGAGGGTGCTTTGAATCGCGAATCGGGGAGCTTCGGTCGCGAAGGCTCCGGGGATCGAACGGCCGGCCCGCCCCAGCGCTGGCCGCTCAGCGAATCTGGATGTCGACGCGCCGGGCGCGCTGCAGGGCTTCGTTCGAGCTGACCCGGCCACCGCCGCGCGTCTTGCCGGCACCGATGACCGCGATCCGGCCGCCGGCCGTACCGCCCGCCTCGATCTCGGCAGCGACCGCGCGGGCGCGCCGCTCCGACAACGCCTTGTTGTAGTCGTCGGTATAGCGGATGTCGGCGTAACCGACGACGCGCAGCCGGGCGTTGCCGTCGAGGCACTGACCGAGGCGGCGCAACCGTGCCCGATCCGCCGTGCCGAGCTCCGCGCCGTCGGTCTTGAAGTAGATCGGCGTCGTCAGCGACGTCAGCGCCCGCGGGCAATTCGCCGGCCGCCGGGATGTCCCCGGCACTGCCAGTACCGCCGGCCTTCCGCCGGTGCCGGGTGCGGCAAGCGAACCGACTGCACCGCCACGCCCGCTGCCGGCGCCGCCGCTGCCACCGCTACCGCCGGACGCGGCCATCGTCGTGGCTGGCCCGCGGCCAGACGCCGTAGCACTTCCCGACGCTGCGGCACTCCCCGATGCCGTGGCACTCCCCGATGCTGCAGCACCGCCCGACGTCCCCGCTCCGGCCCGTGACGGTGCTCCCGTCGTGTCGGCCGAACCCGAGCCTGCCGCGATACTGCCGACCGCACTGCCGGCCGGCGATCCAATCGCGAGCTGATTGTCGAGCCGCAGGCCGCCAGGCAACTGCGCCTGGAACGCCCGCTCGAGCTCGGCTCGCTCGGTGACGCTGGCGACCGAACCACGCAACACCAGGCGATCGCCTTCGATCCGAAGCCCTGCCAGCCGCCGCTCGCGCAATAGCGCGGCCAGTCCGCTGAGCCGGCTGCCCCAGCCCGAGTCGGCAGTGACCGGGCCGGTTTTCAGCTCGGAGATGACCGGGATCGACTGGGCCCCGATGCGGATCGAGTTGAGCCACAGATCACGGGTCGCCTCGTCGGCGACCATGCCTTGCACGCGCATCCGTCCAGCCGGCTCCAGATCGAGCGTCAGCGAGGGCCGTGCCGCGGTCGCAGCAGCAGCCGCGCCAGCGCCGGGGACCACGCCAGCCCCGGAGCCAGCGCCGGCGCTCGTACCGACTCCGGCACTCGTACCGGCCCCGACAGCGGCGCCAGTGCCGGCGACAGCCGCAGCGGAACCAGTGGCGCGGTCCGCGCTCGCACGCGCTGCTGCGCCGGCACCACTGCCAGCGTTTGCGGTCCCCGCGCCAAGCACCCCGCCCGCGCTGGCAGCGGCACCGTTGCCACCGGCGATCGCGGACACGCCGCCGGTGGCTGCTGGCGCCCCGCTGCGCCCAACGCTGCCGGAAGTGCCACCGAGGGCGGCACTGCCGCCGGGAGAAACACTGCTGCCGACGGCGCTACTGCCACTAACGTCACCGGAACCGCCGACGCTACCAGAGCCGCCGATGCCACCGGAGCCGCCGATGCCACCGGAGCCGCTGGCCGAACCGCCACCGGAGCTGCTGCCGACAGTGACGCTCGGCCCCGAATCGGTCGGCCGGCTGCGCTGCAGGCCGAATGCGAACAGCAGCAGCAACAGCAGCAGGATGACCGCGGTCGTCCACTTGATCCGGTCGAACCGGCGCACCGACTCGACACTCTTGCCGAAGGCGTTAGCCACCGCGACGTCGTTGTCCACCGCAGTCACCGTTCCGGGAGTCGGTCAGCGCGAAGGGCCGCCGGCGACGTCGCGTGCGAGCAGCGCCGCTCCCGCATCGTCGAACAACGGTCCGTCGGAGCGCTGCGCATCGTATTGCCGATCGGCCGGCAACGCGCCGTCGAGCAGCAGTTGCTGACGCCCCCCCGGCTGGTCCGGTTCGAGCCCTTCGCCGTCGCCGCTCTGGTCGAGGTTCGTGGCGTCACCGATCATTGCGTCCCCGATCGTGGCGTCGTCCCCGGCCATGGCACCGTCCCCGGTCGGGGCATCGTCGCTGTCGTGCCCGCTGGTCTTGACGACCGGCTTGGACCGGCCGCGCGACTTCGTTTCAGCCGACACAGCCGCGCCCCGGTCGTCGTCGCCGGCGACCGCGGTATCTTCGGCCTCCGGCTCGGCCCCGGACGCTCCGGATACCGCCCCGACGGTACCGATGTCCTCGCCGGCCGCAGGCTCGCCGACATCCCCGCCCGCCGCGGCCGCCTCGGCGCCGGCCGATGCGGTCTCGGCCACGGCCGACGCGGTTTCGGGCGAAGCGCCGTCAGCCGTCGCAGCCGTGGTATTGCCAGCGTCACCGCCGCTGGCCGCCGTCGCGTCGCCGCCGGAGGCTGCCGCTCCATCTTCACGAGTGGCAGGCTGCGCTGCGCCGATCCGGACGCCGCCGGTCAGCTCGGCCTTCAGGTCCTCGAATGCCAGGTAGTCGCCTTCGACCAGCAGCCCGGCCTGTTCGGCCCAGGTCAACGGATTGGCGAGGCCGAAACGCGGACCGCCGGCCTCGAGCACGCGTGTCAACTCGCCCAGCGAGGTTTCGGCCAGGCGCTCGAACGAGCCGATGCCGGCCTGCTGCAGCAGATCGGCGATCTTCGGGCCGATGCCCTCGATCGCCTGCAGATCGTCGCTGCCGTCGGCAAGCCGGTAGTTGCGTGCCAGCAGCGTCTGCATCGCCGCGTAGCCGGCGCTGTCGCGAGCCGCCTGCGCGGCACGCCGGGCCAGGTCGGCGTCCTTGTCGGCCGCTTCGCGCTCGCGCGCGAGGATCCGCGCTTCCCAGCTCTGCATCGCCGCTTCGCGATTGCTGACGACTGCGGTGCGACGGGCGATCTCCTGTTCGCTGTCGCCGAGCTTCTCGCTGCGCGCGGCGAGATCGGCTTCACCGACCTTCAGCGCCTCGAGCCGGGCAGCGGTGTCGCGGTCGCGCTCGTTCAGCACCAGCGTCATCCGGTCGAGGTCGGCTCGACGCTTCTCGATCGCCTGCTCATGCCGCGTCAGCGACTCGCTGCGTTCGTCGACGCGCTTGGCCTGCGCCAGCAGTTCGGCGTCCTTGGCCGCCAATGTCGCCTGCAGCGCGTTGAGCTCCTGGTCGCGCGCGGTCAGCGCGGCCTCTCGGCCATCGAGCGACTCGCTGCGGGCGCGCAGTTCGGCGTCCTGCCGGGCCAGCCGCTCGGCGGCTGCCCGCGCCTGTTTGCGCCAGTACAGATAGTCGATCGCCAGCTCGACGAGCCAGCCGATCAGCAAGCCCAGGATCAGCCAACCGAATGCGCTCATCACGTTCCTTCCAGGCGACCTCGTCGGTGCGGCGAAGCCGCCTCGGTCAAGCTGGACAGTGGGGGCCCACTGACCGCAGACCGGCGCACGCACGCCGATGTAATTCCGTGATTCTACGTGCTGATCCCGTCCGGCGTCGCGACGACTCGATCGTCGACACGGTTTGCGACGGCGGCACGCACCGGCCGGCCGGCAGCGAGCCGGTCAGAGCAGCTGCTTCAGGTCGGCGACGATCTCGTCGACCGGCTGGGTATGCCGGACGAACAGGCGCAACCGGCCCTGCGGATCAATGATGTATGACGCAGCGGTATGGTCGACGGTATAGCTGCTGCCGTCGCGATTCGGCACCTTCTGGTAGAACACCTTGAATTCGCGCGTGACCTGCTTGGTCTGCGCCTCGTCGCCGCGCAAGCCGATGAACGACGGATCGAATCCGGGCACGTACTTGGCGAGGATCTCGGCGGAATCGCGCTCCGGGTCGACGCTGATGAACAGCACCTGCAGCTTGTCGCCATCGGCGCCCAGCGCCTTCTTGACCTCGGCCGCCTTGGCGAGCGTGGTCGGGCAGATGTCCGGGCACTGCGTGAAACCGAAGAACACCAGCACGATCTTGCCGCGGAAATCCTCGAGCGTGCGGACCTTGCCGGTCGCGGCATCGGTCATCGACAGCGTCCGGCCGTAGTCGGCGCCGGTCACGTCGGTCGACTTGAACGACGGCGGTGCCGGCTTCTGGGTGCAGGCCGCGATACCGGCACCGAGCGCGAAGGCGGCGCCGACGCCCGCCAGGCCCGCCAGCTGCAGCCGCCGGCGCGCGGCGGATCGCGGGTCGAGGCCCGCTGGCGCGCCGGAAGGGGGTTCGATACGGAATGGCATCGGGCGATTCAAAGGTAGTGGTCGATCAGCAGCGCGCCGAACAGCAGCGTCAGATACAGGATCGAGAACCCGAACGTGCGCCGGGCCAATGCATCGCTGTAGCGGCGCCACAATTGCCACGCATACCCGATGAACAACGCATCGAGCGCCAATGCGCTGACCAGATAGAACACGCCGCTCATGCCGATCAGGTACGGCAGCAGCGAGACCACCGCCAGCATCACCGTGTAGAACAACACGTTGAGGCGGGTGAAGTCGGAACCGTGGGTGACCGGCAGCATCGGCAGGCCGGAGGCGCGGTAGTCGTCGACGCGGTAGAGCGCCAGCGCCCAGAAATGCGGCGGCGTCCAGACGAAGATGATCAGGAACAGCACCAGCGCCGGCGCCGAGACATCATTGGCGACCGCCGCCCAGCCGAGCACCGGCGGCATCGCGCCCGACGCCCCGCCGATCACGATGTTCTGTGGCGTGCGCGGCTTGAGCAGCACGGTATAGACCAGCGCATACGCGACGAAGGTGGCGATCGTCAACCACATCGTCAGCGGATTGACGTAGCGGTACAACAGCAAGGCGCCGGTACCGCCGAGCACTGCGGCAAACGTCACCGCGGCGCCGACGCCGATTTCGCCGCGCGCCGATCCGCGATGCGCGGTGCGTCGCATCTGCGCGTCGATCCGGCGCTCGATCAGACAGTTCAGCACGAAACCGGAGGCGGCCAGCAAAGCGATGCCGGCGGTGCCGGCGAGCAGGATCGGCCACGGCACCATGCCATCGGACGCCAGGAACATGCCGATCATCGCGCAGAACACCGCCAGCAGCGTGACCCGCGGCTTGGTCAGACGGTAGTACTGCTGCGCCGTTCGAAGCAGCGGCTGCTGGCGGGTGACCGAGAAATCCACAGGCAGGTCTGTACCCCAGTTCAGGTGCGATCGCGGTTGCCGGCACTGCCCGCAGCGCGGGCATCGGCGGCCCTGCCGGTGCCCGCGGCGACAGTGGCCCGCGCGGCTGCGGCAGCCCGCGAGTTTACCATCAGCAGAATACCGACGAGCGCCGTGGCACCACCGGTGTGCAATACCGCGGCCGCCGCCGGCCAGTCGAGAAAGATGTTGGTGAGACCGGTGCCGAGTTGCAACGCCAGCACCGCCGACAACCACCGTGCGAGCTTTTCCAGCCCGGCGATCCGGCGAATGCGCCACGCCAGCACCCCGACCGCGAGCAGCACCAGATATGCCATCAACCGATGTGCATAATGAATTCCGGTCAGCGCCTGGAACGGTAATGCAGAACCATCGGGCAATGCGCCGAGCGGCCGCCAGATCGTGAACCCGGCTGCCAGGTCCATCGCCGGCCACCAGCGCCCCTGACACCGGGGGAAGTCCTGGCACGCGAGCGTCGCGTAGTTGCTGCTGACCCAGCCGCCGAGCGCGATCTGCACCAGCACCAGCGCCAGTGCCGCGACCACCCAGCCGCGAAACCGCGCGGCCGCGGCTCCAACTGCCGGCCGCGGCGAGATCCGGTCGGCCTGCGCGAACAGCAGCGCGAACAGCACCATCGCACCGAGCAGATGCGCCGTCACGACCGCCGGGCGCAGCCGCAGCGTGACCGTCCACATGCCGAACAGCCCCTGGATGATGACCCAGGCCAGCGTCAGCACCGCCAGCACCAGCGACAACCGGGCACCGGCGACCTGGCCACCGATTGCATTGCCGGTCGCATTGCCGGTCGCATCGCCGGTCGCATCGCTGGCAGCGCTGCCGGTCGCGGCACCGGCTTCGCGCCGCTGCCGCCAGGCGAGCCAGGCGATGCCGATGATCAGCAGCCCAAGCGCGCTCGCCAGGTAGCGATGCAGCATCTCGATCCAGGCCTTGAACACCGTCACCGGACCATCCGGCAATGCGGCCGCGGCGGCGCGGATCTGTTCGAGCGCACCGAACGGCGTGATCTTGCCGTAGCAACCGGGCCAGTCGGGGCAACCGAGTCCGGCGTCGGCGACACGGACGAAGGCGCCGAACATGATCAGGTCGAAGGTCAGGAACAGCGCCAGCCACAGCAGCCGGCGCGCCAGCGGCGTTCGTGCTCGCTCAGCCAATTCGCGACGCCTTCAACAGCCGCTGCAGATCCTTGCGGACCTTCGCCGGATCCGGATCGCGCGGAAAGCGCATCATCAGGTTCTGCAGCGGATCGATCAGGAACAGATGCTCGGTCAGCCGGCCGCCCGGCGGCAGCGGCAGCAGCGGCGCCAGTTCACTGGCGGTCGTGCGCAGCATCACCATGTCCGGATGTGCCGCTTGCAGCTCGGGCGAGGGAGCCATCGCGTCGGTCAGCAGCAGCACCTGCGCCAGCCGTTCACGTTCGCGCCCGAGCGAGACCTGGGTCTGCCGGACGAAGAACAATTTCTCGGCGCAATGCCGGTCGCAGCCGCCGGCATCGACCGCCAGCAGGATCCAGCGCCCGCGCAGCGCCGCCAGCCCGGCGGCGTCGAGCGCCGCCGGCGCATCTCCGCGCTGGATCACCGCGACACCGAATGCCGGCACCGGCTGCTGCGGCTCGATCAGATCACCGTAGTTGGTCCGCCCGCTCGGCGGAAACACGTAGTAGGCGAGATACGAGGCGATCACCGGTGCGATGCAGACAGCGATCAGCAGCAGCAGCTTGCCGCGCCCGCCGTGGCGCCGGCGGCTCGCGGCCGCTGCATCCGGCGCGGCCGCGGCGCCCGGAACGGGCGCGGGACCGCGGCTGGCCCCGCCGTCCGGCCCGGCCGTCGCACCCGATTCGCCTGGTCGATTCATCCCGGCTCCCGGCCCGCCCGCGCGAGCGCCTGTGCGCCACGCCGCACCAGTACGACCCAGACGGCGGCCAGCGCGGCGGTCATGGTGAGCCACTGGGCCGCATAGGCCCGATGCCGCTCCACCGTCATACCGGGCTGTGCCCAGTCGCGCGCGAGCCCGTCGTGCCAGGCGGGCTCGACGGTCTGGCGGACGATCACCGGATAGAGTGAAAGCCCGGACCAGCGCGCATAGCGGTCGAACTCGAAATGCTGCCAGAGCCGCTCGCCGGGCGCCGGCGGCTGGTCGGCTCCGAGCAGCAGCGGTTGATCCAGACGGATCTGCGCGAACCCTTCGATCCGGACTTCGCCATCCGGCGTCGGCGGCGAAGGCAGCCGGGCTCGATCGGCCGGATCGCGGGCGACGAAGCCGCGTAGCACCAGCAGGCTGCGGTCGCTGCCGGCCAGCATCAGCGGCGTCAGCAGATGGAAGCCGGCGACGCCGTCGCGGGTCCGATTGTCGAGAAAGACGCTGCGCGAGGCGTCGAACCGGCCGACCGCGATCACGCGCTGGCCGTCGAGCTCGCCCGGCGGCGGCAGCGGCGCTGGCGGCGAGGCCGCCGGCGGCCACGATGACCGCGGAGCCGCGGCCGCCGGCGCGGCCCCGAGAACCCGTGCCGGCGCCGCCGCGGCGGCGTCGCGGCTGCGCTGCTGCGCCGCCTTCTCGTCGGCGCGACGCAGCTGCCAGGTGCCGAGCGCGCCGGTCGCGAACAGCGCAGCCAGCACCGCCAGGCTGCCGGCGCCGAACAGGCTGCGGACGTAGAATGACGTCATGGCTGACCGCAGTGCCGAACCGTTCGCCGAACCGACCGCAGCAACGCGATGAAGCCGCTGATCATCGCTGCGTTCGTGCTGATCTTCGCCAGCCTGGGCGGCGCCGGATACTTCATGCTGCGCGACCGCGGCCGCACCCGCAATACGGCCTGGGCGCTGACGATGCGGATCTCGCTGTCGGTCGCACTGTTCCTGCTGATCCTGTTCGCCCACTGGATGGGCTGGATCCGCAGCACCGGCCTGCCGGTCGGCGGCCCCTGAGAGGGCGAGCGGCATCCCACCGGCCCGCAGGGTTGCAGCGACGTGGGGCCGTTGAAATGCCTCTCACCCCCCGACCCGCCGCCCCCTGCCGCGGGTGCAGGGTGCAGCCGGTTCATTCATGCCGTCACAGCCAGTAGACGACCACGTAGAGCAGCAGCCAGACGACGTCGACGAAGTGCCAGTACCAGGCCGCCCCTTCGAACGCGAAATGATGCTGCGGCGTGAAGTGGCCCTTGATGATGCGGCCGAGCACGCACGACAGCATGATCGCGCCGACCGTCACGTGGAAACCGTGAAAGCCGGTCAGCATGAAGAACGTCGAGCCGAAGACGCCCGACGACAGCTTCAGATTCAGGTCACGGTAGGCGTGGATGTATTCGTAGGCCTGGCAGGCCATGAAGATCGCACCGAGCGCGATCGTGACGAACATCCAGAAGATCACCGACGCGCGCTTGCCGGCGAGCAGCGCATGGTGCGCGATCGTCAGCGTGACGCCGGAGGTCAGCAGCAGCGCGGTATTGATCGTCGGGATCGGCCATGGGCCGATCGTCTGGAACGGCTCGACCGTGCCGGCCGGCCCCGGGTTCGGCCAGTGGGCGCCGTAGTCGGGCCAGAGGAACTGCTTGTTGTCGAGGTCGCCGAGCCACGGCATCACGAACACGCGGGCGTAGTAGAGCGCGCCGAAGAACGCGGCGAAGAACATCACCTCCGAGAAGATGAACCAGCTCATGCTCCAGCGGAACGAGACGTCGACCTTCGGACCGTACAGGCCGCCTTCGCTCTCGCGCGCCGCCTGGCCGAACCAGCCGAACAGCGTGTAGATCAGCAACGCGCCGAAGACCGCGAACAGCCACGGCCCCCAGCTGGCGCCGTTGACCCAGCCCGCCATCGAAAGGCCGAACAGCAGCAGCGCGATCGCGCCGAACATCGGCCAGCGGGACGGTGCCGGAACGAAGTAGTACGGCGCCGACGTATGCGACGAGCTCGCGCTCATGAAACTCTCCTGGGACCTATCTCGGGAACTGCTAGTTGCCGCCGACCGCCCAGCGGACGATCAACAGCAGGGTCACGACGAACGCGGCGGTGCACAGCACGCCCGCGATGATCAGGTGGATCGGGTTCAACCGCGCCAGGTCGGCCTCATGCGCGCCGCGGCCGCGGATACCGATGAATGCCGACGCGACCGCCTTCAGCGTGCCGAGCAGCGAACCGCGCCGGTTGGTGGCTTCCTTCAGATCGTTCATCAGGAGGCTCCGGCTGCCGCCGACGGCCGCCCGATGTCGAAGAACGTGTAGGACAGCGTGATCGTCGTGACTTCGGCCGGCAGCTTCGGGTCGATGATGAACACTACCGGAAAGCGCTTCGATTCGAACGCGGCGGTCTGCTGCTGCTGGAAGCAGAAGCACTCGAGCTTGCGGAAATGACGGCCGGCGATCTCCGGCGCGTAGCTGGGGATCGCCTGCCCGGCGACCGTCCGGTCGACGGTGTTGACCAGTTCGTATTCGACGGTGGCGAGTTCGCCCGGATGGACGGTCAGCGACCGCGTCGCCGGCTGGAACCGCCACGGCCCGTGCGCGTTGCTGTCGAACTCGACGATCACCGTGCGGCTCTTGTCGACCTGCGTGCTCTGCGCAAACTGCGCCGCGTCGTCGTCGCGGCGAGTCAGGTTGTTAAGGCCGGTGACTTCGCAGATCGCGTTGTAGAGCGGGATCATCGCCCAGCCGAAGCCGAACATCGCCAGCGCGAACGCGGCGAGCTTGCCGAGCATCGCGAGATTGCCGCGCGCCGATTTCGAGTTCACTTGAACAGCCAGCGGTTGACGATCACGCCGACGAAGAAGATCAGCGCGATCGACAGCAGCACCAGAGCGGTCCGCAGATTGCTGCGACCGCCGGCCGCGGAGATCGGATTGCCGGTCTGGATCATCGCTCGGTTACTTGACCACCGGCGGCGTCTCGAAGGTGTGGAACGGCGCCGGCGACGGCAGGGTCCACTCCAGGCCATGGGCAGCACTCCACGGATTGTCGGCCGCCTTCGGCCCGCCCTTGATGCACTTGAGCACCGCGGCCAGGAAGATCAGCTGCGACAGCCCGAAACCGAACGCGCCGATCGTCGCGATCATGTTGAAGTCGGCGAACTGCATCGGGTAGTCGGCATAGCGGCGCGGCATGCCGGCAAGCCCGAGGAAGTGCATCGGGAAGAACGTGATGTTGAAGGTGATCATCGACGCCCAGAAATGCCACTGGCCGAGCTTCTCGTCGTACATGTGGCCGGTCCACTTCGGCAGCCAGTAGTAGGTGCCGGCGAACAGCGCGAACAGCGAGCCCGCGACCAGCACGTAGTGGAAGTGCGCGACGACGTAGTAAGTGTCGTGCAGCGCGATATCGAGCGGCGCTGCCGCCAGGATGATGCCGGTCAGCCCGCCGATCGTGAACACGACGATGAAGCCGATCGCGAACAGCATCGGCGCCTCGAACGTCATCGCGCCACGCCACATCGTGGCGATCCAGTTGAAGATCTTCACACCGGTCGGCACCGCGATCAGCATCGTCGCGTACATGAAAAAGATCTGGCCGGTCACCGGCATGCCGGTGGTGAACATGTGGTGCGCCCAGACGATGAACGACAGCAGCGCGATCGACGCGGTCGCGTAGACCATCGAGCTGTAGCCGAACAGGCGCTTCCTGGCGAAAGTCGGGATGATCTCGGACACGATCCCGAACGCCGGCAGGATCATGATGTAGACCTCGGGGTGCCCGAAGAACCAGAAGATGTGCTGGTACATCACCGGGTCGCCGCCGCCGGCCGCGTTGAAGAAGCTGGTGCCGAAGTGGCGATCGGTCAGCACCATCGTGATCGCGCCGGCCAGCACCGGCATCACCGCGATCAGCAGGTACGCGGTGATCAGCCAGGTCCAGCAGAACAGCGGCATCTTCATCAGCGTCATGCCGGGCGCGCGCATGTTCAGCACCGTCGTGATGATGTTGATCGAGCCCATGATCGAGCTCGCGCCCATGATGTGGATCGCGAAGATGCCGAGGTCCATGCCCGGACCCATCTGCACCGACAGCGGCGCATACAGCGTCCAGCCGGCCGCGGTGGCCCCGCCCGGCACGAAGTACGAGATGATCAGCAGCAGCGCCGCCGGCGGCAGCAGCCAGAAGCTGAAGTTGTTCATCCGCGCGAACGCCATATCGGACGCGCCGATCATCAGCGGAATCTGCCAGTTCGCGAAGCCGACGAACGCCGGCATGATCGCGCCGAACACCATGATCAGCCCGTGCATCGTCGTGAGCTGATTGAAGAACTCCGGCCGCAGGAACTGCAGGCCCGGCTGGAACAGCTCGGTGCGCAGCAGCAGCGCGTTGATGCCGCCGACGATGAACATCGTGAACGAGAACCACAGGTACATCGTGCCGATGTCCTTGTGGTTGGTCGCGTACAGCCAACGCCGCCATCCGGTCGGATGGTGGTGGGCATGGTCGTCGTGCCCGTGGGTGTCGTCGTGTCCGATCACTGCGCTCATCGTCGTACTGTCCTGTCGTTGCCGTACCGCTGCCGCTGCCGTCGTCGCCGCGCTACTTGCGCTGCGCCGCGACGTCCTTCGGCTGCACCAGGTTCGCCTCGGGCTTGTTGCCCCAGCTGTTGCGCGTGTAGGTGATCACCGCCGCGATCTCGGTATCGGACAACTGCTTGAACGACGCCATCGCGGTCGGCGTGCCGTTCTTGACCACGCCATTCAGCAGGATGTCGATCTGGTCGTGCGGCGGGCCGACCACCTTCGGCGAATTGGCCAGCGCCGGGAACGCTCCCGGCGTGCCCTGGCCGTTGGCCTGATGACAGGCGACGCAGTTGGCGGCGTAGACGCGCGCTCCCCGCTCGGCCAGCGCCGGTGCCTCCCAGACCTTGTTCGGATCGTCGGCCTTGGCCAGCATCTCCTTGCGCGTCTGGTCGACCCAGGCCGCGTAGTCGGCCTCGGACTTGACCTCGACGACGATCGGCATGAACGCATGGTCCTTGCCGCAGAGCTCGGCGCAGGCGCCGCGATAGGTGCCGACCTTCTCGGCACGGAACCAGGTGTCGCGGACGAAGCCCGGGATCGCGTCCTGCTTGACGCCGAACTGCGGCACCATCCAGGCGTGGATGACGTCGTTGGCAGTGATGATCATCCGGATCTTGCGGTTGACCGGCACCACCAGCGCGTTGTCGACTTCCATCAGGTAGGTGTCGGACTTCTTCTCGCTGCCTTCGATCTGGGCGCGCGGCGTCGACAGCGTCGACAGCATGCTGATGCCTTCGCCCTCGCCCTTCAGGTAGTCGTAGCCCCATTTCCACTGGTAGCCGGTCGCCTTGATCGTCAGGTGCGCATTGGAAGTGTCCTTCTGCGCGATCACCTCTTCCGTCGCGGCGATCGCGAGCCCGATGACGATCAGCATCGGCACCACCGTCCAGGCGATCTCGACCGCGGTGCTCTCGTGGAAATCCGCCGGCTTGACACCGCGCGACTTCCGGTGCGCATAGATCGAATAGAACATCGCGCCGAACACCAGCACGAAGATCACCACACAGACCCACAGCAGGATCTCGTGGATCCAGTGCTGGCCGCGGGCGATCGAGGTGACCGGCTCGGGCAGGTTCAACTGGTTGACCTTCGGCCCGCCGGGCATGTCCCTGACCTGCGCCAGCGCCGACATCGGCTGCGCCAGCCAGATCGCCGCCGACAGCGCAGCGGTCGACAACGCCGCCGGCGACAACACGGCGGCGAGCCTGCCGCCGATCGAGCGACACGTACCGCAACCGGCCTGCGCTGCGGCCGCGACCAGGCGCGAGGCCTCATGGTCCGGCGCTGCCTCGGTCTGCGCGGTGCGCGCCGGCCGGACCATCGTCATCCCGAGCATTTCCATTCCCTGCTGTTCCGAATCCACTCTCGACCGTATTCAGCGATCGCCACCGCGACAAGCCGCGGACAACTCCGTCCGGATCTCGCGCGCCAGGCGCGCCCGCTCCGGGGGCGGGATATAGCGACCGATGCCTACTGCCCTGTCGGCCGTGGCGAGTCCGATCAGGCCCTCGTCACGGTGTTGCTCCAGGCGTGCGCAGGGGTATTCGACCCGCGTCCACGCCGGATGCGTTTCTTCTCTGGAAAACCGATTGCCGTTATTCAACTCGATAATCAGTGCCTCGGGTGTAACCACGACGCGTTCGTAATCGCCCGCATGTCTCGCGTAAACGACAAAAGCAACGACCAGCGCAGCGACTTCGCCTCCCGAGAACACCAGCACCCACCAAGCGCCCGACCACGCGAAAACCGTAGCGATACCGACCGAGACCAGGCCCAGCAATGCCAGAACACCGGCGAACTGACCCGGCGACGCCGAACAGTTGCGCTTCAGCTTCCATTCGCACCGC
The DNA here is from genome assembly GCA_050249335.1 of Lautropia sp. Classification (GTDB taxonomy): domain Bacteria; phylum Pseudomonadota; class Gammaproteobacteria; order Burkholderiales; family Burkholderiaceae_E; genus Lautropia. Next base: position 22,922 of record JBFWQR010000070.1, on the reverse strand, counting down.
GGAGCGCACCGAAGGTCGTATCGAGCTTCGGGTCGACCGCCGCGCAATTCGACTGGTCCCTGCAAGTTGCCCGCCGCAGTTGCCTGCAGCCACCCACACCCGGCCGGCTTCACTGCCAACCGCAACGTAGGATTATAGCTTGGCGGCAGGTCGATGAAGCTGGACGATCGGCAGGCCGTCGGCGCGCCGTTTCGGCACCGGGCACCAGGCATGGCCGTAGATCAGCTCGATCGTCAGCGCGGCGGCGGCGCCGCCATCGAGCGCTGCGTCGACGGCGGCATCGACGACGCTGCCGGTCAGCATCGCCAGGCTCGCGACATCGCCGCGAAAGCGCGCCGGATCCTCGTAGGTCAGCGTCAGCCGTTCGACGTCGAGCACCGGATCGGCGAAACCGGCGGCGGTCAGCGCGTCGCCCCAGTCGTGCATGTCCTGGAACGACGGCCACGGCGAATGCAGCCGGGCCGTGTCGGGCGGCCCGCCGTTGCCGGCGCCCTGCGCCGCGCCGGCCGCCCTGCCGCGGACCTCCTTCAGCGTGTCGACGCCGAACGCCGAGAACATCAGCAGCCCGTTCGGGCGGATCACGCGCTGCCATTCGCCGATTGCGGCAAGCGGATCGTCGAACCAGTGCGCCGTCAGGTTCGACCAGATCATGTCGATCGAGTCCGGCGCCAGCGCCAGCGCATGCGCATCGGTCGCCAGCCAAAGCGGCTCGGTCGCCGGCAGCGGTTCCGCGCCGCCGACGCCAAGGCGAGCCAGCCAGCGCCGCGCGCCGGCGCGCAGCCGCTCATGGCTGCCCGGCCGGCCGGCCGCGGCAGCCAGCGTCTTTTCCGCGAGATCGGCGCCGATCAGCTGCGCGCCGGGATAGCGCACCGCCAGCGTCGCCAGCGACTGGCCGAGACCGCAACCGACATCGAGCACCCGCTCGACCGCGTCGAGGCGGATCGGGTCCAGCCGTTCCAGCATTCGCCGTTCGACTTCACGCAGCAGGAAGTCGGCTCGCTGATCCGGCTCACGGCGCTCGTTGAACGCCGCGCGAACGGACGTCCGCTCTAGTCCGGTCGGCTTCAACATGATCAGCCGAGTATACGTTCGCGACCGATCATCGGGGGGATGAATTCGGTCGGCCCGGATCGGGCAAAGCGGCTGCGCGCCGATGGCGCCGCATCGGCGGCGGCATCAGCTTCGGCGGCGGCGGCGGCGGCATCGGCATCGGCGCTGGCACTGGCATGGCGGCAGGCGCGCGGTGTCGCGTCGGCGCTGGCGCTGGTGCGCGGCGCCATGCTCGCCGCGCTGCTGCCGCGCGCCTGCCTGCTCTGCGAGGCCGCGGCCGGGGCCGCGCCGCTGTGCACCGCCTGCGCCGCGTTCCTGCCGGGAGCCCGGCGGTCGCGCTGCGGCGTCTGCGGCCGGCCCTGGCGCGGCGCGGCTGCGGTGGGCCCGCCACGCTGTGCCGCCTGCCAGGCGGCGCCGCCGGCGTTCGCCGCCACCGTCGTCGCAGCCGACTACTGCGCGCCGCTCGACCGCGCCGTCATCGCCGTCAAGTTCGCCGGCCGCACCGGCCTCGCCGGCGCGCTCGGCGACCTGCTCGCCGGCGCCTGGGCCGTCGCCGAACGCGAACGGCTCGGGCCGGCAGGGCTCGGCCCCGACGCGCTGGTGCCGGTGCCGCTGTCGCGGCAGCGGCTCGCCGAACGCGGCTTCAACCAGGCGGCGCTGATCGCGGCGGCGGCGGGTGCCGGCCGGCCGGTGCCGCTGCGGCCGCACTGGCTGATACGCAGCCGCGATACGCCGGCGCAGTCGCGGCTGACGTCGGCCGCCCGGCGCGCCAACCTCGACCATGGTTTCGTCGCGCCGCTGCGGCTCGACGGCCGCGTGGTCGCGGTGGTCGACGACGTGATGACCACCGGCGCAACGCTCGAGGCCGCGGCGCAGGCGCTGCGCGCCGCGGGCGCCGCCGCGGTGATCAACCTGGTGGTCGCGCGGACGCCGTGAGCGATGTGGCGCCGCGCCGTCGGTGATGCAGTGCCACGCCCTGCTAAGCTCGCGGCTACCGGCCTGTTCGGCAGCGGACTATCAGTAGGCTGGGAAACCCCGACAGGCCGGCAACCACCGGCCAATCGACTACCCACCGCCGCCCATGTTCAACGTCGTCCTGGTCGAACCCGAGATTCCGCCCAACACCGGTAACGTGATCCGGCTCTGCGCCAACAGCGGCTGCCGGCTGCATTTGATCGAGCCGCTCGGCTTTCCGATCAACCATGCCAAGATGCGCCGCGCGGGGCTCGACTATCACGAGATCACGTCACTGCGGGTTCATCCGAGCTGGGAAGCATTCGTCGAGCGCGAGCGGCCGGCGCGCTGCTATGCGCTCAGCACGCGCGGCCGCACGCGGCCGTCGGACTGCCGATTCGAGCCCGGCGACTGTTTCGTGTTCGGCCGCGAGACGCGCGGCCTGCCCGACGCACTGGTCGCGCGCTTCCCCGAGGAGCGGGTGCTGCGGCTGCCGATGCGGCCGGGCAACCGCAGCATCAATCTGTCGAATGCGGTCGCGATCGTCGTCTACGAAGCCTGGGGGCAACTCGGATTTGCCGGGAGCGCCCCGAGGCCCGACAGCGGCTAGATGCGCAGATCGGGCTGCTATCGGCTCGGACCGGAACGTCCCGACCAAGGGCAGCGGCGGAGAAAGTAACCCTGCCCTGACGTGCATCGGATTGTCGGCCGAAGCTTGGAAGTCGCAACGCTTCGATTCGGCAAGCTGTGCAATGCCGTTCGGCAAACTCATTCTACCTTGCGATCTGCGATAATGTCGGCCCCTTCAGGACACAGTGCTGGTTCCGGTCAACCCTGCAGCGTCTGCGGAGCGATCCTCCGACCCTGGTTCGTCCATCGCGGTCACGAGTTGGCGGCGTGCGGGGTCTGCACGCATCGTCAATGCATTTCGCCGCTTGCCGAAGATCACCTGCAAGCTCAATACGGCGAAATGTATTTCCACGGTGGCGGCTCCGGGTACGCAGACTATACTGCCGAAGCGGACCTGCTGTTGGCGCACGGCCGAAGGTATCGGGAGCTCGTTGCGCAATACGCTTCTCCAGGGGCATTGCTCGATATCGGCTGCGCAGCCGGATATGTCGCGAAGGCATTCGCGGATGCCGGTTGGCATGCCAGCGGCATCGATCCCAATGTCGAAATGGTGGCGGTCGCGCGCGACCAGATGCGGATCGGCGCGGTTCAGGGAAGCCTGGAGCAGGCTGATTCTTCGATCGGCCTCGAGGTACCAGACGGTGGTTTCGACCTGGTTACGTTGATCCAGGTGGTCGCACACCTTTACGACCTGCCAGTCGCACTGAGACGTCTCGCGAGCCTCACACGCATCGGCGGACTGTGCCTGATCGAGACCTGGGATAGCGCGAGCCTCACCGCGCGGCTGTTGGGCAGGCGTTGGCACGAGTACAGCCCGCCCAGCGCACTTCACTACTTCAGCCGCGGCAGCCTCGATCGCGCCTTGGCGGCTCATGGATTCGATCGTGTTGCTACGGGCCGTCCTCTGAAGCGATTGCGTCTCGATCACGCGCGTTCGCTATTTCGCCATACTTACGCCAATAGCGTGTGGGGCCGAGCCGCAGCCGCCGCCCTGGACTATCTACCCGGCGCCTTCACGATCCCATACCCGGCAGAAGACCTGTTCTGGACGCTGTATCGCAGAATGCGGTGAGCAAGCGACTGCGGGCCATTCCCCATCATTCATGCAGGCTCGCCGCACCGCCAGATGGGCCAGGCGCTCGCTGACTCAGGCGCGGATCGTCGCCGGCTGGCCCGCATTCCCGTGCGCGTCAGCCGAGTCGCTCGGCTGAATCGGTCGACAGCGGGCCCTCGCCGAGCCGGTCCAGCGCCTCGCGCGGCGACCGGCAGACCTCCATGCTGGCGAGGTCGACCGGACTGGCCAGCCCAGCGGCGACCAGTCCGCCGCAAGCGGCGAGCAGCGGCTCCCAGTAGCCGCCAGGGTCGCAGAGCACGATCGGTTTGCGATGCAGGCCGATCTGGCGCAGCGTGACGATTTCGAACAGCTCGTCGAGCGTGCCGAAGCCGCCGGGCAGGATCAGGAAACCGTCGGCGACCGCGATCATCCGGGTCTTGCGCACCGCCATGTCGGTGACGACCTCGAGCCGCGACAGGCCGTCGTGGCCGACTTCCTTGGCGAGCAGCCGCTGCGGGATCACGCCGAGCACGCGGCCGCCGTGCGCCAGCGCCGCGTCGGCCAGTTCGCCCATCAATCCGATGCTGGCGCCGCCGTAGACCAGCAGCCAGCCGCGCTCGGCGATGCCGCGGCCGGTTTCGCGGGCCAGTGCGGCGAACGCCGGGTCGTTGCCGTGGCGGGCACCGCAGAACACCGCGATCGCGCGCTCGGCCGAGCCGCGCCGGCCGGCTGCGGGCTCATCGACGTCCATGCGGCTCCTCGCGCCGTTCGGCGCGGACCGGCCGGTTGCGATCCGCTCGATGCAGTGCCGCGCGGTGCATTCGGTGCGATCCGGCTCGGTTCATTCGGCGCGCGGCTCGCGTGCCAGCAGCGCGGCGACCGCGTCGGCCGGCCGGCTGCGGCCGTCGAGCACGTCGAGCACCACGCTGCTGATCGGCAGTTCGACGCCGAGCGCCGCGGCGCGCTCGACGACTGCGCGGCAGCATGCGACGCCCTCTGCGACATGGCCGAGCCCGGCGAGGATCTCGGCGAGCGGCCGGCCGGCTGCCAGTTGCAGGCCGACCGTCCGATTGCGCGACAGCCCGCCGGTGCAGGTCAGCACCAGGTCGCCGACGCCGGCCAACCCAAGGAAGGTTTCGGGCTGCGCCCCCAACGCGATGCCGAGCCGGGTGATCTCGGCGAGCCCGCGCGTCATCAGCGCCGCACGGGCGTTGAGGCCGAGACCGAGGCCGTCGCCGATGCCGGTCGCGATCGCCATCACGTTCTTCAACGCACCGGCGATCTCGACGCCGACGAGATCGCCGGTGCGATAGATCCGCATCGCGCCGTGGTGGAACGCCTCGACCATGCGCTGGCCGAGCGATGGGCTGGCAGTGGCCGCCGCCAGCGCCACCGGCAGCCCGGCCGCGACCTCCTGGGCAAAGCTCGGCCCGCTCAGGCAACCGGTGGTCCAGCCGGGCATCACCTCGGCGGCGACCTGATGCGGCAGCGCGCCGCTGCCGGCCTCGAGCCCCTTCGACAGCCAGACGACGCTGTGCTGGTCGGACGTGCCTTCGGGCGCGCCGCCGGTCCCGGCAGCCGCGACCGCAGACAACGTCGGACGCAGCCCGGCGATCGCGGTCGCGATCACCACCAGGTCAGCGCCGGCGAGCGCCGCCGCCAGATCGCTACTGCCACGCAGCCGCGGCGGCAGCGCGACGTCCGGCAGGTAGCGCGGATTGCGCCGGTGCTGCTCGATCGCGTCGGCGACCGCCGGCGTACGCCCCCACAGCGTGACATCGTGGCGCGCAGCAGCGTGAACCGCGAGTGCGGTGCCCCAGGCACCAGCGCCGAGGATCGCGATCTTCACGCAGCCTGGGGCACTAAAGCCCCCAGACCTGGCCCGGCTGGATGTAGCCGACCTGGCCCTCGACATAGCGGACCTTGACGAAGCCGTTGACCACGCGCTCCTCGAGCAGATCCAGCACGACGCCACGATCGACGTTGAACCAGGCCGGGGCAGTCGCCTGCGGCTCGCGCCTGAGCGGCGCGACCGCCATCGCGACCAGCGTCCGGCGGTCCGACAGGTCGTCGCGGTTGACCCAGGTGAAGTCGCCGAGCGGATCGCGGACCTTGACCCAGGTACGAAGCACCGAGACGACCTCGACCGGCATGCCTTCGGGCGCGACGAACAGCTTCTTGGCCCGCTCCGACGGCGCATCGAACATCACCGCGTCGTTCTTCGCGACCGACTGGAACCGCGCCATCCCGGGGAACCGAGGCAGGCTGCCAGCAGCCGGTGCCGCACCGCCGCCGGCCGACGGCGGGACGGCGCCGGACTGCCCGGCTGTCGCCGGCTGCCCCGGCAGCCCCGGGCCGATCGTCGCCGACGGCCGGATCACCTGCGGTGCCGCGCCACCCTGCGCTGCCCCACCCTGCGCCGCACTGCCCGGTGCGGCACGCCCCGGTGCCACACTACCCTGCGCGGCTGCCGGCTGTGTGCCGGCCAGCGCACCGGCCAGCGCGAGGGCGGCGGCGAGCGCCGTGGTGATCGCGTGGAGCTGTTTCATCGCTGCCTCCCGGCTACGGTCGCCGCCGCCGCAAGATGGCCGGCGCGGGCCCGGCCTCGGATATCGGAACCGCGGCGCAACTGCGGATCATCGGAACTGCGGATCATCGGAACCGCAGGCACGCCGGCCCGCCGGTCCGATGGCGTCAGTGCCGGCCCGGCAGGATCAAGCCGGAATCCGACCTCCCACCGCCATCCGACCTGCCGCTGCCGTTGGACGCCTGCTGCGCGGCGAGCTTCTGCTGGTACAGCACTTCGAAGTTGATCTCGGCGAGATGGATCGGCGGGAAGCCGGCACGCTGGATCACGTCGGCGACGTTCGACCGCAAATAGGGGTAGATCGTGTTCGGGCAGACGATGTTCAGCACCAGTTCCATCTGCTCGGCAGGGATATTGCGCAGCTCGAAGATGCCCGCCTGCTTGGCCTCGGTCAGGAACACGACCTTGTCCTTCTCGATCCGGGTCGTCACGGTGACGGTGACCGTGACTTCATGGATGCCGTCGGCGAGCGACGCGTGGTCGGTGTCGATCGCCACCTCGACGGTCGGCTGCGCCGATTCGAGGAAGATCTGCGGCGCATGCGGGATCTCGAGCGACAGATCCTTCAGGTACATCCGCTGGATCTGGAAAACCGGGTTGTTGTCTTCAGCCATCGTGGGTTCGGTCCGGGTCAGGGCGAGAGCAGCGGGTCGAGCCCCCCGGCCGCGTGCAATGCATGCAGATCGTCGCAGCCGCCGACATGGCGGCCGTCGATGAAGATCTGCGGCACCGTGCTCCGATGGGCGCGATTGATCATTTCACCGCGCCGCTGCGGCTCGCGGTCGATCTGGATGATCTCGAGATCGGCATCGCCGACGCCGCGGCTGCGTAGCAGCCGTTCGGCACGGTGGCAGTACGGGCACGTGGTCTTGCTGTACATGACGACCTTGGCGGTCATTTCTTCACCAGCGGCAGACCGGCCTGCTGCCAGTTGGCGATGCCGCCGTCGAGCGTGAACACGTCCGCCCGGCCGGCACTGCGCAATGCCGCGGCTGCCTTGCCGGCGCGGCTGCCGTTGGCGCAGACGACGATCACCGGCTTGCCGGACGGCAGGTCGCCGGCGCGCTTGGCGAGATCTTCGGCCGGCAGATTGCGCGCGCCCGGCAGGTGCCCGTTGGCGAACTCGGCCGCCGGCCGCACGTCGACGATAACCGCGCCCTGGTCGTTGATCATCCGCGTCGCCGGCAGCGTGCCGAGCGACGCGCCGCCGAAGCCGCGATTGATCATCGGCCACAGCAGCATCGCGCCGGACGCACAGGCGATCGCGATCAGGAAGATGTTTTCGGTAACGAAGTTCACGATGCCGGCCCTGCGAATCGGCGAGAATTATAGACGCCATCGTCCGACCGCCCGAGAGACCGCCCCGATGACCTACAAGATCGTGCTGATCCGCCACGGCGAAAGCCAGTGGAACCTGGAGAACCGCTTCACCGGCTGGACCGACGTCGATCTGACCGCCAACGGCCGCGCCGAAGCCCGCCGCGCCGGCCGCCTGCTCATGCAGGAAGGCTTCGATTTCGACCTCTGCTACACCTCGGTGCTGCGGCGGGCAATCCGGACTCTGTGGACCGTGCTCGACGAGATGGACCGGATGTGGCTGCCGGTGGTCCATTCCTGGCGGCTCAACGAGCGCCACTACGGCAACCTGCAGGGCCTCGACAAGGCCGAGACCGCCGCCAAGTACGGCGATGCCCAGGTCAAGATCTGGCGGCGGGCCTACGCGATCGCGCCGGACCCGCTGGCCGAAGACGACCCGCGGCTCGCCAAGGGCGACCCGCGCTACGCACGGCTGCGCCCGGAAGACCTGCCGCGCACCGAGTGCCTGCGCGACACGGTCGCGCGGGTGGTGCCGTTCTGGAACGAGTCGATCGCGCCGGCGGTCAAGCTCGGCCGGCGCGTCATCGTCGCCGCCCACGGCAACTCGCTGCGCGCGCTGATCAAGCACCTGGACGGGGTCTCGGACGACGACATCGTCGAGCTGAACATCCCGACCGCCCGGCCGCTGGTCTACGAACTCGACGCCGACCTAAGGCCGTTGCGCCACTACTACCTGGGCGACCAGGCCGAGATCGCGGCCGCGATGGCGACGGTCGCGAACCAAGGCAAGGCCAAGGGCTGACCATGTCGCCGCGCAACACCCGTATCGCCGCGATCGCGGCGATCGCGCTGTGGGCGCTGGTTTCGCTCGCCTTCCTCGTGCCGGTCTGGCAGACGCCGACGCTGGCGATCCGCGGCGACGACTACTGGGCGATGAGCGAGTGGTTCGCCGCGCTCGGCCCGTATCCGCACTCCTATTTCGGCCCCGGCTTTCCGCTGATCATCCACCTGCTGCGCGGCGCCGGCATCACGCTGTTCGGCCTGATCGTCGTGCAGAAGCTGATGGTCGGGCTGACCGGCCTGGTGCTCTACCGGCTCGGCCGGCTGCTCGGCCTGTCCGAGCTCGCCGCGATCGCCGCGGCCGGCGCCTACACGATCTTCCCGGTCGTCCAGGCCAATTCGTCGCTGGTCTTCGCCGAGACGCCGTACCTGCTGTTCTCGACGCTGGCGGTCACGCTGATCATCGCGCAGGCCAAGCAGCCGGCGCGCTCGACGCTGGCCTGGCTGACGCTCGCGTTCGCGCTGCTCGGCTTCGCCGCGCTGGTGCGCGGCAACGCGCTGGTGCTGTGGCCGGCCTGCGGCCTGATCGCGCTGGCGCGGCTGCCATGGACGCGGGTGCTGGTCGCCGGCCTGATCGGCGCGGCGCCGGTGCTCGGCTGGTCGGCGCTGAACTATCACTGGTACGGCTACTTCAAGCCGACCAGCTCCGGCGATGCCGCGGTCGCCGCGTCGCTGGTCGGGCCGGTGATGACCGAGCTCGAGGGCCGGCCCCGCTTCGCCGGGCCCGATGTGTGGATCGACGGCCCCTGGCAGGCCCACTATGCCAACCTGTTCGAGTTCTCGCGGCACACCCGGGAGCTCGCGATCGAATACGCGAAGGCGCATCCGGGCGAAGTCATCCACGGCAACATCAAGGGCTGGGTCAAGACCCTGGTCGGTCCCGGCCGCAACGATTTCGACGAGCTGCTGCCGGCGCACGACGAATGGTTGACGATCCTCTCGCTCGCGATCCGCGGGCTGCTGCTGGCCGGGCTGGTCGCCTACGTCGCGACCGGCGCGGCGCGGCGCCAGCTCGCCTTCAGCGTCGTCCTTGCCGCGATGCTGCTCGCCCACGTCGCCGCCAGCGGCGCCGCCGGCTACTCCCGCTTCGGCTTTCCGGTCGATGCCTACTCGGTGTTGGCGCTGGCGCTGGCGTGGCAGGCAATCGCCGCCGTCTGGGGCAGCGCGCCGGCCGGTGATCGCCAGCCGCGAATGCCTGCCGCGCTGCGTTCCGAATGACGAAATCCAGCACGGCGCGGGCAGCGGCCGCGCCACGTCGACCGTCGACGCCCGCTCGTCGAACACCGGCGGCGGCCCGCGGCCCGATCCGCGACCATCGCGGGCTGAGCAGGCTGCCGGGCCACGGCAAGGGGCCGCGCGCCGGACTGCGGCAATGTGCCGCAACAGCCGCAGGGCTGCGCTGCGCAGTGCGCAGTGCGCCGGTATACTGAAATCAAAATCGGCACGCTCCGTTGCCGTGAGGGAATCGACCAACATGTCGCGCAAGTTCAGGCCTGTCAGTCTCGGCGTCGGTGCCGTCGCCGGTGCGATCCTCAGCCTCGGCATCACCGCGATGGCGCAGCGCGACACGCGCACCATCCTGCCGCTCGACGAACTGCGTCAGTTCAGCGACGTGTTCGGCGCGATCAAGGCCTACTACGTCGAGCCGGTCGAGGACCGCAAGCTGATCACCGAGGCGATCAGCGGCATGGTCACCGGCCTCGACCCGCATTCCAGCTATCTGGATGCCGATGCATTCCGTGAGCTGCAGGTCGGCACCCAGGGCGAGTTCGGCGGCCTCGGCATCGAGGTCGGCATCGAGGACGGCTTCATCAAGGTAGTCGCGCCGATCGAGGACACGCCGGCGGCCAAGGCCGGCGTGCGCGCCGGCGACCTGATCGTGAAGATCGAGGACACGCCGACCAAGGGCATGTCGCTCAACGATGCGGTCAAGCTGATGCGCGGCAAGCCGAAGAGCCCGATCGTACTGACGCTGCAGCGGAAGAACGAAGCGCGGCCGATCGTGCTGACCATCGTCCGCGACGTAATCCGGGTCCAGTCGGTGCGCAGCAAGATGATCGAGCCGGGCATCGGCTACGTCCGCGTCACCCAGTTCCAGGAACACACCGTCGAGAACCTGGTCCGGCACCTGGACACGCTCGGTAAGCAGGCGCCGCTGAAGTCGCTGGTGCTCGACCTGCGCAACGATCCGGGCGGCCTGCTGCACGGTGCGATCGGCGTCTCGGCCGCGTTCCTGCCGCCGCGCGTCGTCGTGACGTCCACTGACGGCCGCACCGAGGACGCCAAGCGCAAGTACATCGCGGCGCCGGAGGACTATCTGCGCGGCACGCGGGATGACAGCGTCGCCCGGCTGCCGGCCTGGACCAAGACCGTCAAGATGGTCGTGCTGGTCAACGCCGGCTCGGCGTCGGCCTCTGAGATCGTCGCCGGCGCGCTGCAGGATCACAAGCGCTCGGTGGTGCTCGGCACCCAGACCTTCGGCAAGGGCTCGGTCCAGTCGATCCTGCCGCTGACCAACAACACCGCGATCAAGCTGACCACGGCGCGCTACTATACGCCGAACGGCCGCTCGATCCAGGCCCGCGGCATCGTGCCGGACTACATCGTCGAGGAAACCCCGGACGGCGACATCAGCTCGTTCCGGATCCGCGAAGCCGATCTGCAGCGTCACCTGTCCAACGACCGCGACAAGAATCCGGAAGTCAAGGCGCAGCAGCGCGTGCAGGAGCTCGAGGAGAAGCTGAAGGACCGCAAGCCGGTCGAGTTCGGCTCGACCGACGATTACCAGCTGCAGCAGGCGCTGAATTACCTGAAGGGCCTGCCGGTCGTGCTCGCCAAGAGCGCGCAGAACGCGACGATCACCGCCGAAGCGCAGGGCACACCAGCCGCGCAACCAGCGCGCTAGACCAAGTGTCACACTCGCTCCTATATCGCGGTCATGGCCTCATAACATTGCCGCTCATCAAGCAGGGGTCGCGGATCCGGCTTTGCCGGTCCGCTGACGCCGCCCCCAGTGGGGGGGGGACCCCGTAGGGGGCCAACGGGGGCGTCCTTATCCGCGATCAGCAGCTGCTTCGCTACAGCCGGCACATCCTGCTCGACGAGATCGGCATCGAAGCGCAGCAGCGGCTGCTCGATGCCAACATGCTGATCGTCGGCGCCGGCGGGCTCGGTTCGCCAGCCGCGCTCTACCTCGCCGCCGCCGGTGTCGGCACGCTGCAGCTCGCCGACGGCGACGTCGTCGACCTGACCAATCTGCAGCGGCAGATCCTGCACCGGCACGACCGGGTCGGCCTCGCCAAGACCGAATCGGGCCGGCGTGCGCTAGCCGAGCTGAACCCCGACGTCGCCGTGGTCGAGCTGCCGCGGCTCGATGACGCCGGCCTCGACGCCGCGGTCCGCCGCGCCGACGTCGTGCTCGACTGCTGCGACAACTTCCGGACTCGCCATGCGGTCAACCGTGCCTGCGTCGCGCACGGCGTACCGCTGATTTCCGGCGCCGCGATCCGCTTCGACGGCCAGTTCGCGGTGTTCGATCCGCGCGATCCGGCGTCGCCGTGCTACGCCTGTCTGTTCCCGGAAGGTGCCGGCGTCGAGGAGATCCGCTGCGCCGAGATGGGCGTGTTCGCGCCGTTGACCGGGCTGATCGGCACGCTGCAGGCTGCCGAGGCGCTCAAGCTCGCCGGCGGCTTCGGCCGGCCGGCGCTCGGCCGGCTGATCATCGTCGACGCCAAGACCTTGAATTTCAACGAAATTTACATTCCGCGCGATCCCGGCTGCCCGGTCTGCGGGCAGCGTCCGCCCCCGTCCCTGCGGGACGGCCACGCGGCTTGACGAGGCACTTCGTCACGAACGCCGTCGGTTCCTTCCGACGACCGACCAGCGGCCCTGCCGGATCGTCCACCGGTCGTCTCGCGGCGGGCGCGGCACCGGACCGCGACCTATGATCGTCCGGTCCCGAATCTCCACGGCGAGCCGTTCTGCCTGTGATCCATCCGACCGCGATCGACGACCCGACGTCCGAAGTCCGCATGACCGACGGCTCGGTGCCGCCGACCCTGGCCGACGCCCCGCTGGCCGGGCCGGCCGCGAGTGCCGGCGCACGCGCCGGCCGGCGCCATGGTGGGTCGATCGCCGGCCACCGTGCCGGGTCGCTGGCCGCGGCCGGACTGTTCGCGCTGGCGCTGGCCGGCTGCGGTAGCGGGGCCGTCGAATCGACCGCGGTCTCGTCGATGGCCGACAAGGCGGCGCCGGCCATGCGCACCGAAGCTGCCGATACCGCTGCCGACGCGACGACCGCCTCTGACGAAGCCGCCGCTGCCGACCGGGCCACCGTCTCCGACGCGGTCACCGCCTCCGACGCGGCCGCCACCGCGATCACCGCCGCGGAAGCGGTCGACAAGCTGCCGACGATCCGCCCCGGCATCGAGGCACCGCTCGACCGCGCCGACGAGGGCGACAAGCTGGCCGGCATCGTCGCCGGCCTGCTGCGCTTTCGCAGCGGCTTCGAAGGCAACGTCGCGCTCGGCCGGCCATCCGGACCGCGAGCCGGCCTCATCGCGCTGAGCGGCGGCGACGGCAACGGCTTTACGTTCCCGCTGCGGCTCTGGTCGGCCACCGAGGGTGCCGGCACCCGGATCGTCTCGTCGGTCCGCGCTGACGGCACCGACCTGCCGGTCACCGATTTCCTGACCGCGTCGCTGCGTACCGTCACCGGCCGCGACGGCACGGCGACCCGCGCGCTGTCGCTCGACAGCCATCACGTCAGCGGCGGCCGCCAGCAGATCGCGGTCGAGCAGGCGCAGCTCGGCACCGAGCCGGTGATGTACCAGCGGATGTGGGTCAAGTTCGACACCAGCGCGCTGGCCCGCGCCAGCCAGGTCGGCCCCTGGCAGTACTACCTGCAGTTCTGGGAAGCCACGGCGAGCGACTTCCGGTTGCGGCTCAAGCTGCGCTACGATGGCAACGGCAACCTCTACTGGTTCGTCAAGGCCGATCCGATGGACGAACGGCAGGTGCTCTGGCAAGCCGATCTGCGGACCGTGCCGGTCACGCTCGCCGCGGCCGACCGCCGCGACGGCTGGCACAAGGTCGAGATCTGGCTCGACCGGCCGGGCAGCCGCTTCGTCGTCGCGATCGACGGCACCAAGCTGGTCGACCGCCGGACCCAGATCACCGGGGCCCGCGGCGCGTCGATCGACACGCTCCGCCCGATGATGGTCACCAGCGAAACCGCGCCGCGCGCCGAAGTCCTGTTCGACGATTTCGAGATCTGGGCGCAGCCGCCGGCCGACGCCTCCGCACGCTGAACAGCGCCGAATGGAACTGCTGATCCGGCCGGCACCGCGGCTGCGGCTGGTCGCGGCACTGGCGCTGGCAGCCGCGATCGCGTTCCTGCTGGTCGGCGGCCAGAAGCCGATCGCGGTCGGCCTGTTCGTTCCGCCGTGGGACAAGGTCGCCCATCTCGTGACCTATGCCGGCCTCACTGTCCTGTTCGTCGTCGCCGCCGATGCCGCCCGCCGGCCGTGGCGTGCGGTCGCATTCATCGCGGTCCTCGGCGCGATCGACGAGTTCGCGCAGTCGTTCGCACCGGGGCGGGTGGCCGACGCCGCCGACTGGATCACCGACGTCGCGGCGGCAGTGCTGACCGTGCTGGTGATCGGCGCGTTGCGGCGCCGCTCGGACCGCCGGCGCGCCGCGGCGCTCGCCGGCACGTAAGCCGCCCGGCGTCAGGCGCCGAGGCGGGCCGTCGCGCCCTCGGCGACCTTCTCGCCGTCGAGGCGCCGCCAGGCGTATCCGGTGTAGCTGATGAACACCAGCAGCGACACGAGGAATGCGGCGAACAGCCAGTGCTCCCGAATCCCGAGCCACCAGCCGCCGACGCCGATCAGGCCGCAGAAGAACGCGCCGGCATGGATCAGCACGACGGCCTGACCCGGGGTCCAGCCGAGCCGGATGATCAGATGGTGGAGATGCTTGAGGTCCGGCGTCGTCGGCTTGACCCCGGCGAGCAGCCGCCGGACGATGCACGAGGCCGAGTCGGCGAGCGGAACGGCCATGATCCAGAGGCAGACAACCGGCGGCACGCTGGCGGCCCCATACGCCGAGGCGACGTGGATCGCGAACCAGGCCAGCGTGAAGCCGATCAGCATGCTGCCGCTGTCGCCGAGGAACACTGCCGCCTTGGCTCGCCACGGTGAACGCAGGTTGAACCACAGGAAACCGGCCAACCCGCCCATCATCGCGGCGGCGAGCGGGATCAGGCTGGTCGCATAGCCGAGCGACGCCTCGCCGCTGCGCGCTGCGAGGCTGGTCGCGAGCGCGACCGCGATCAGGAACCAGAACAGGCCGATGAAGCCGAGCCCGCCGCACAGGCCGTCGGCGCCGTCGGTGAAGTTGACCGCATTGATCACCGCGACGGTGCCGAGGATCGTGACCGGCAGCGAGATCCACCAGTGATTCAGCACACCGATGCCGAGCAGGTCGCCGACCCCGGTCAGCATCTGCCCGCCGAACGAACAGCCGATCACTGCCGCCGCGATCTGCACCAGGAAGCGATAGCGGGCCCTGATCGGGAAACGGTCGTCGATCAGCGCGACGACGAACAGCAGCGAAACGGCAAGCCAGTAGCCGGTCGGCGCGACCTCCTCGGCCGGTCCGACCGCTTGCGGTACCGCCATCGCGAGCAACACCGCCCAGCCGCCGATCAGCGGGATTTCGCCGACATGGGCCTTGCGTTCGCTCGGCTTGTCGGTCCAGCCGACCCGGCGCGCGAGCGGCGTCAAGACGAGCACGGCGCCAAGGGCGATCGCCGCAGCGCTCACGAGGATCAGCCACGGAAACTTCGCGACGAGGGCTGCAAGACTGAATTCTGGCATGAGACCTGACGTCGGAAGGCGAAACCAACGGAACAGCGTGCCGACGCACCAGCCAGGAAGCGTCGGCATACTGTCAGCGACAGCGGTTCGAACTGAATCCTATACCGGCTGTCTGGGAGGAAGGAATGTATCGATTGTAGACAGATTCTTCTGTCAATGTCTCCGAACGACGGGAATGATTCGATCATGGCACATCGTGAAATCTGTAATGTCCAGCCATAATCCTATGTAACGCAACCGTCCGCCTACGATGTGATTCGCTGTCCGTATTTGCATCAGTTCACAGACACGCGCACCGACCGGCCGAATACTCGCTCATCACCTGATCCGCGCAATTCCGCCCGTGCCGTCACTCAACTGCGCGCTGCCAGTCTCGCGTCCCATGCCGAATCTCACCGCTCCTGCCTCCGCCTGTACCCCGCCACATGTCGCCATCGTCGGCGGCGGCGTGCTCGGCTCGGTGCTGGCGCTGCGGCTGCGGCAATACGGGTTCACGGTGACGCTGCTCGAGGCCGAACCGGCACTCGGCGGCCTGGCCGCTCAGGCACGGATCGCCGACTTCGCGTGGGACCGCTTCTATCATGTACTACTCTCGTCCGACCGCCATACACGCGCGCTGATCGATGAGCTCGGCCTGACCGGGCGCGTCCGCTGGGGAACGACCCGCACCGGCTTCTTCATCGATGGCCGGCTCCATTCGCTGTCGAACGCGGTCGAGTTCCTGCGCTTTCCGCCGCTGTCGCTGCTCGACAAGCTCCGGCTCGGCGCCACCATTGCGCTCGGGTCCAGGATCCGCGACCCGCGCCGGCTCGAGTACATGCTCGCGACCGACTGGCTGCGCCGCTGGTCGGGCAGGCGGGTGCTCGAACGCGTCTGGTCGCCGCTACTGCAGAGCAAGCTCGGCGACAACGACCGGATCGCCAGCGCCGCCTTCATCTGGGCGATCATCGCGCGAATGTACGCGGCCCGCCGCTCGGGCCTGAAACGCGAGCTGTTCGGCTACCTCGACGGCGGCTACGGGCCGCTGTTCGATGCGCTGCGCGCGAGGCTGGTCGAAGCCGGCGTCACGTTCAAGAGCAGCAGCGCGGTAGAGCGGATCGTTCGGGATGGCCCGGCCGCCCGCGGTGGGTTCACGCTCGCGCTGCGCGACGGCACCACCCTGGCTGCCGACCAAGTTGTCTCGACGCTCGCGCCGGCGCTGTTCGGCCGCCAGGCACCGCAACTGCAGGCCGCCGAGCGCGCGCGCCTCGACCGGGTCGCCTATCAGGGGGTGCTGTGCGCCACCTTGCTACTGAAACGCCCGCTGTCGGACTTCTACGTCACGAACATCACCGACCGCTGGGTGCCGTTCACCGGCGTCATCGAGATGACCGCGCTGGTCGACCGCGCCGCGTTCGCAGGCCATTCGCTGGTCTACCTGCCGCTCTACCTGGCACAGGACGACCCGCGCTGGCACGACAGCGATGAGGCGATCCAGACCCGCTTCCTCGAAGCGCTAGCGCGGATGTATCCGGGCTTCGACCGTGCCGACGTCGTCGACTTCAGAATCGCCCGCGCCCGCCACGTGCTCGCGATCTCGACGCTCGGCTACTCGACCGAGCTGATGCCGCCGGTCGCGACGTCGGTACCGGGCCTGTTCCACCTGACCTCGGCGCAGATCGCCTACGGCACACTGAACGTCAACGAAACGCTCGGGCTGGTCGCGGACGGCTTGCCGCGACTGCTGGCGCTGCTCGAGCAGTCGCTGCAGGCGGCCGGCGCAGCGGCGCCAGCCCGGGCGTCCGATCGCGGCTGGCTCCTGCCAGACGGGCTTTCGGCATGAATCCAAGCGCACGGCCCCCCGAAGCCGGGCTTGCGCCCTCCTCGGGCCGCCCGCTCGCGAGCATCTCGCTCGATCTCGACAACCTCTGGTCGTACCTGAAGGTGCACGGCGACGCCGGCTGGGCCGAACGACCATCGTACCTCGATGTCGTGACACCGCATGCGCTGCAGTTCCTCGACGACCTCGGCATCCGGATCACGTTCTTCATCGTCGGCGCCGACGCCGCGATCGCCGCGAACGGCCCGGCGCTGCGCAGCCTGGTCGCCGCCGGCCACGAGGTCGGCAACCACTCGTTCGAGCACGAGCCGTGGCTGCACCTGTACGGCGCCGGGCAGCTGCACAACGAACTGAAATCGGCCGGCGACGCGATCGCTGATACCACCGGCGTCATGCCCACCGGTTTTCGTGGCCCCGGCTTCAGCTGGTCGCCGCTGACGCTGCAGCTGCTGGCCGAGCTCGGCTACAGCTACGACGCGTCGACGCTGCCGACCTTCCTCGGCCCGCTGGCGCGCGCCTACTACTTCTGGACCGCTGAGAACCTGTCCGACGCGGAGCGCGAGCGCCGCAAGGAACTGTTCGGCCGCTTCGGCGACGGGCTGCGGCCGGTCAAGCCGTATCACTGGCAGCTCGAAGGCGGCCACCGGCTGCTCGAGATCCCGGTGACGACGATGCCGGTGTTCAAGACGCCGTTCCATTTCAGCTACCTGGCGTTCCTGTCGCGCTACTCCGATAAGCTGATGTTCGCCTACCTGCGGACTGCGCTGACGATGTGCCGGCTGACCGGCACCGAGCCGAGCTTCCTGCTGCATCCGCTCGATCTGGTCGGCGCCGACAAGGTGCCGCAGCTCGGGTTCTTCCCCGGCATGGACCTGCCGAGCGAACGCAAGTCGGCGCTGCTCGGGCGGGTGCTGCGGACCATCGGCGAGCAATTCGAGCTGGTCTCGATGGGTACCCACGCAGCAGCCTGCGCCGCCCGCGGCGCGCTGCCGGTAAGCATCGCAAGATGAGACTCCCGAGGGTGCGACGTAGAGTGCTGCGCAGGGTGCTGCGTGGCGGGATGGAACACTAGGATGTGCGGCTTCGTCGTCCTCGTCCGCCTGGGCCAGCCGCCCGACGCCGGGCTGCTCGCGCAGATGGCGGCGACCCTCGAGCACCGCGGCCCCGACGCCGAAGGCACCTGCCGTCACGGCACGGTCGCGATGCACCACAAGCGGCTGTCGATCATCGACGCGAGCGGCGGCCGGCAGCCGATGGTCGCCGACGGCGTCGCGCTGTGTTTCAACGGCGAGATTTACAACTACGTCGAGCTGAAGCGTGAGCTCGAGGCGCTCGGCCACCGCTTCACGTCCGCGTCCGACACCGAGGTGCTGCTGCGCAGCTACCTGCAGTGGGGCGACGACTGCGTGGCCAGGTTCGACGGCATGTTCGCGTTCGTGCTGCACGACCGGCGCCGCAACCGGTTGTTCGCGGCGCGCGACCATTTCGGCATCAAGCCGCTGTACCGGCTGCGGGTCGGCGACACGCTGATCTATTCGTCGGAGATCAAGGCGATCCTGCGCCATCCGGCGGCGCCGCGCGCGCTCGATCCGGTCGGCCTCGAGGACTACCTGTCGCTGCAGTTCGTGCTGCCGCGCCGGACCCTGTTCACCGGCATCGAGAAGCTCGATCCAGCCCATTGCGAGCAGACCGACCTGCTCACGCTCGACGGCAGCGCGCGCCGCTACTGGCAGCCCGACTTCGACCAGGTCGAGACCGCGCCGGACGAGCGCGCGCTCGACGAGGTCGCCGGGCTGCTGCACGCCAGCATCGATCGTCAGATCCGCAGCGACGTGCCGATCGGCGCCTATCTGTCGGGCGGCCTCGATTCGAGCTTCGTCGCCGCCGCCGCGTCGCGGCGCACCGGCGGCAGGCTCGCGACCTTCACCGGTGCGTTCCACGAAGGTCCCGAGTACGACGAGACCGGCTACGCCGACGAACTCGCGCGCCACATCGGCGCCGACGCCCACACGATCTATCCGACCGACCGCGACTTCGTCGACGTGCTGCCGGACCTGATCTACTGCATGGACGAGCCCGCCGCCGGCCCGGGCCTGTTCCCGCAGTTCATGGTGTCGCGCGCCGCGCGCCGCCATGTCAAGGTCTGCCTCGGCGGCCAGGGCGGCGACGAGATCTTCGTCGGCTACGCGCGCTACCTGATCGGCGCGCTCGAGGAAGCGCTGCTCGACACCATCCAGGGCAAGCCGGCGACCGAGAACACGCTGTCGCTAGGCAACCTCGAGCACTGCCTGAGCACGCTGAAGACCTACCTGCCGCTGTTGTCGCGGAGCTGGGGCCAGGGGATCGACGCGCCGAGCAACCAGCGCTATTTTCGGATCCTGAACCGGCTCGACGCCAGCGCCGACCTGTTGACGCCCGACCTGCGCGCGCAGATGGCGCGATCGCAGGTGCGCGAGCGCTTCTCGCAGATCTTCGACGGGCCTAAGCGCGCCAGCCATCTGAAGCGGATGCTGCATTTCGACCTAGTCGCCAACCTGCCGACGCTGCTGCAGGTAGAGGACCGCGCCAGCATGGCAGCCTCGCTCGAATCGCGGGTGCCGCTGCTCGACCGCGCGCTGGTCGAACGGGTTGCGCGGCTGCCCGACCGCACGCTGCTGTCCGGCGGCTTCTCGAAAGCGGTGCTGCGCCGCGCCGCGCGCGGCCTGCTTCCCGAGCGGGTGCTGAACCGGACCGACAAGATGGGCTTCCCGGTGCCGCTGCAGCGCTGGATCAAGGGGCCGGCCCACGACTTCGTCGCCGACATCCTGCTCTCGCGGCGCGCCCGCGAACGCGGCATCTTCTGCCCGAATGCGCTCGAGCGGCTGATCGGCAACGAGATGGCGTTTGGCCGCAGCCTCTGGGGCGCGCTGCAGATCGAGCTCTGGCACCGCACCTTCATCGACCGCGACAGCAGCCGGATCGCGGCCGCCGATCCGGCGCCGCCGGTCGCCGCGATCGTCGCGGTCGCCGAAGCGGCAGCCAGCGCATCGCGCGCTGCCGTGGCCATCGACGCAGACGAGAACACCTGCTCCTCCCCTGATCCCGGAACCCACTGAGCGACCGTCACCATGCCGCTGTCATTCACCTCCGCCACCGAGTACCACTGGGAAGTCCGCAAGATCGCCGTGATCGGCCCCGGCATCGTCGGCATGCCGATGGCGGCGCTGCTCGCCGCCGCCGGCATTCGCGAAGGCAGCGATGCGCCGGCCCGGGTCGTCGTGGTCCAGCGCGCCTCGCCGACCTCGGCCTGGAAGGTCGACGCGATCAATGCCGGCCGGAGCGTGATCGGCGGCGTCGAGCCGGCGCTCGACGCGATCGTCGCGCGCGCGGTCGGCAACGGCCTGCTGTCGGCGACCCATGACTATCACGACATCGCCGATGCCGACCTGATCCTGGTCAGCGTCCAGACCGACAAGCGCGGCTTCGGCCCCGACTACGGCCCGCTGTTCGAATCGCTCGACGGCCTGGCCGCGGCGCTGCGCGAGCGGCCGGCCGGCAACGTGCCGGTGATCGTGTTCGAATCGACGCTGGCGCCGTCGTCGATGACGACCGTGGTCCGCGAGCATTTCGCGCGCCACGGCCTGGTCGAAGGCCGCGACCTGCTGCTCGGCAACAGCCCGAACCGGGTGATGCCGGGGCGGCTGGTCGAGCGCGTCGCCGCCTCCGACAAGCTGGTCGCCGGGCTGCATCCGCTGACGCCGGTGCTGATCGACCGGGTCTACCGCCGCATCGTCACCGGCGGCAGGCTGCACCGGACCAACAGCCTGACCGCCGAATTCGTCAAGACGCTGGAGAACGCCTACCGCGACGTCCGGATCGCGTTCGCCGCCGAGCTGGTCCGCTACTGCGATGCGCACG
The DNA here is from genome assembly GCA_050249335.1 of Lautropia sp. Taxonomy (GTDB): domain Bacteria; phylum Pseudomonadota; class Gammaproteobacteria; order Burkholderiales; family Burkholderiaceae_E; genus Lautropia. The sequence continues at coordinate 1,896 of JBFWQR010000070.1, read as the reverse complement.
ACATCGACTTCTACCAGGTTCGCGATGCGGTCAACGCGCGGCTCGGCGAGTCCGACGCGGCGTCGGGCTCGGCGACTGCGGTGCCGAGCGGCGCGATCCTGATCCCGGCGGTCGGCGTCGGTGGCCACTGCCTGCCGAAGGACGGCATCCTGCTCTGGTGGCGCCGTCACGAATCGGGCGCGGCGACCGACGCCAGCCTGATCCTGCAGTCGCGGATCATCAACGACGAGTCGCCGGACGCGACCATCCGGCTCGCCGAGCGCAGCTTCGGCCCGCTCGCCGGCCGGCGCATCGCGCTGATGGGCACTGCCTACCGCTTCGATTCCGAGGACACCCGCAACTCGCCGACGCTGGCACTGGCGCGCCGGCTGATCGCGCTCGGCGCCGATCCGAAGCTGCACGACCCGTACGTCAAGCCCGACGACCAGAACCTGCTGCGCGCCGGCCTCGCCGACCGCTTCACGCAGTCGAGCGCAGTCGCTCTCGCCGACGCCGAGATCGCGATCTTCTGCGTCGGCCACTCGGTCTACGCCGACGGGCTCGCCGGTCTGGTCGCGCAGGCACCGGAGCTCGCCGGCATCGTCGACGGCGCCAACCTGTTCCGGCGCGACGCGCTCGGCCTGCTCGCCGCCGTGCCGGGCCGCGCAGCGATCCGCTACTGCGGCATCGGCCGCGGCAGCCGGCCGGCGCCGGCCGGCTTCGTCGACTTCGTCGTCGACGCGTTCCGGGTCGCCGAACGCGGCGTCGCCAACGAGCTGGTCGAGCTGATCGACTTCCTGAACGCGCGCTACGCACCCGATGCGTTCAACCGGATCGAGTTCGACACCGTGCGGCGGCTCGCCGGCTCGTGCGTCACCGGCTGCAGCATCGCGGCTGCCGGCGCGATCGACGCGCTGCCGTCGTTCGACGGCTTCACGCCGCGGCTGGTCCGCACCGCCCCGCGCGGCGCGGCGCTGGCGACGGCCTGAGCGGCGGTCGGCGAATGCCGTCGCGGCCGTAGCGCAGCGGCTGGCGCACCGCCGGCGGACTGAGCGCGCCGATCAGAGGCACCGCCGCGCGAGCGGCAGCGCAATGGCCCTGAGCCGTCTGGCCTCGGTCTGACGGCCGGTGCCGACGGCGCGATGGTGGAGAAACCGGATCGATCCCCGACCGGCCACGATCGGGTCCTCTTGTGCCGCGAAGCCGGCTAGAACATCTGGCCGATTGTCGGCAGCCGCGGCACTCGCTTCAATGGGCACTGCCCATGGCCACGACCGACCCCGCCGCCACGCCGGATGGCTCCATCCCACCGGAGCGCTTCGACAGTCCCTGGAAGAGCGCGATCGAGCATGCCTTCCCCGAGCTCCTCGCCTTCTTCTTCCCCGCCGCCCATCGTGCCATCGACTGGACACGCCCCCACGTGTTCCTCGACAAGGAGCTGCGCAGCATCTGGCGTAAAGCCGATGCCGGCGATCGCTATGCCGACAAGCTGGTGCGGGTGCATCGCCGCCGCAGCGGCCGCGAGCAGTGGGTCTACATCCACATCGAAGTCCAGGCCAGCCGCAAGAGTGACTTCGAGCGCCGGATGTTCACCTACAGCTACCGGTTGTTCGAGCGCTTCGGCCGGCCGGTGGCGAGCCTGGCGATCCTCGCCGATGATCGCCGCAACTGGCGGCCCGGCGGCTATGGCTTCGAGCTGTTCGGCTGCCGCCACCGGCTGACCTTTCCGGCCGTCAAGCTGCTGGACTTCGCAACCGATCTCGATGCGTTGCTCGCCGATCCGAACCCGTTCGCGCTGGTCACCGCGGCTCATCTGCTGACACGCAGCACCCGCGGCGCGCCGCAGCGGCGGCTGGCGGCCAAACGGCGTCTGGTACGGCTGCTGTACGAGCGCGCCTGGAATCGCGAGCGGATCAC
>JBFWQR010000069.1:0-37552 GCA_050249335.1 Lautropia sp. | reverse complement strand
CAGGTGATGACCAGCAACCCGTCGCTGTTCTGGGGCCTGATCGCCTCGATGTGGATCGGCAACGTGATGCTGGTGATCCTGAACCTGCCGCTGATCGGCTTGTGGATCAAGCTGCTGACGGTGCCCTACCGGATCCTCTATCCGGCGATCCTGCTGTTCTGCGCGATCGGCGCCTACTCGGTCAACAACAACGTCTTCGACGTATTCATGACCATCCCGTTCGCGATCCTCGGCTACGCGTTCAAGAAGCTCGACTGCGAACCGGCGCCGCTGCTGCTCGGCTTCGTGCTCGGCAAGCTGATGGAAGAGTACCTGCGGCGCGCGCTGACGATCTCGCGCGGCGACTGGAGCGTGTTCTTCACCCGGCCGCTGTCGGCGTCGCTGCTGGTGGTCGCCTTCATCCTGCTGGTGCTGGTGCTGAGCCCCGCGATCGCGAAGAAACGGGACGAGGCGTTCCAGGGAGACGACTGAGGGCGGCTCGTCAGGCGTCCGGTCAGGCGTCCGGTCAGGCGTCCGGTCAGGCGTCCGGTCAAGTGTCCCTCAGGCGCGGCACCGCTTCGCTTGACCCTCAGGCGCCACGCCGCTTGACCCTCAGACGCGGCGCCGCTTGACCTTCAGACGCGGCGCCGCTTGACCTTCAGGCGAGGCGCTGCTTGATCGCGAGGACCGCGCTGTCCGGCGTCGTCAGCACCGGCAGCGGCACGGCGGCGCGGATCGCTGTCGCGGCACGCGCCAGGCTGAACTGCGCCAGCGCAATCGCACCGCAGCCGCGTGCCTGCAGCCGCTGCGCAGCGGCGACCGCGGCGCGGTCGTGGCCTTCACCGTCGCCGGCGTCGAGCGCGGCGAGCGCACCGTCGGCGAGCTCGAGTTCGAGCGGTACGCCAGCCGGGAACTCGGCCGGCATCGAGCGTAGCGTCGGCTCGAACGTCGCGAGCAGGCCGATCCGGGTCGCGAGGCCCACGGCCTGCTCGATCATCGCCTCGTTCGGTTTCAGCACCGGCAGCGCCGGGTGGCGCTGCTTGACCGCATCGATGCACGGGCCGAACGCCGAGCAGGTGAACAGGATCGCGTCGGCACCGGTCGCGACCGCATAGTCGGCGAGGGTGGTGAAGCGCCGGAACATCGCGGCGTCGAGGCCGCCGGGCGTGGCGGCGAGGTCGGCCGACAGGCTGTCGTCGAGCAGGTTCATCAGGCGGCAGCCTGGCCAATGCGCGTCGAATGCCTGTCGGATCGCCGGCACCGAATGGGCCAGTGCATGGATCAACGCGATCCGCCGACTCTGCTGCTGCCGGTACTCCGTCATTGCCGCTGCCTTCCGTTGCGTGACGGCGCCGCGACCGTGCGGCATGCCGTATCGGCCGAGAGTGTAGCCGCCAGGATCGTCAGGCGGCGATCAACACCATCCGGCCACTCTGGTACCCGGCGACCTCGACGTCGAGGTCGGAGCGCTCGGACGGCTTGAGCTTGGCGGCGCGGTCGAGTACCGCCTTGACGTCGTCCGGGACATCGCCGTTGTGGTGGACGCTGCGCAGGATCAGCCGTGGACCACCGTGCCGGGGGAAGAGGCTCGACATGACGTTGAACACCTCGTAGACGTTGTCGGTCAGTTGCTGGTCGAGCGCCTTGGCCTTGACGCTTTCGTCGACGCGGCCCGGCGGGATCAAGATCAGCGCCGCGCCGAGGCTCGCGGCCACCGGCAGATCGCAATAGGCGACTGCGCGCAGCGCCTTCTGTTCGTCGTCGAAAGCAGCGACCGCGAGTTGGCGCGGATCGGCCGGCACCGGCTTGGCGGCGGTGCGTGCGGTCACGTCGCGACCGACGAGTTCGCCGAGCAGCTGCGCGAGCGGATGGGCAGGGGGCAGGGGGATGGCCATGGCGGGTCCTTTGGTGGTTGGGGGTTCGGGCGCGCAATGCGGGGTTCAGGCGCGCGCTGCGGGGGTCACGCGCCCGCTGCGGGGTTCAGGCGCGCAATGCGCCGAGCAGCGATCGGATGACCTGGTCGGATTCCTGGAGCAGGCCGGCCAGTGTGTCGCGGCCCGCGACGAGGTCGATTTCGGAGTGGTCGGCACCGGCTTGTTCGCCGAACGTGTTTTCGAACGGCGAACGGACCGGGGCCAGCACGTCGGCGAGCATCAGCGTGTCGCCGAGCGTCTCGGGCGGCAGCGCGATGAAGCCGCGCCAGGTCGCGGCGACCGCTTCGACGATCGGCTCCGGGATGTGCATCGCCGCGAGCAGCGGCCGGCCGATTCGGGCCATCGGCGTTTCGGTTCCGTCGTTGTCGTCGTAGGGGTCGCGACCGTCGTCGCTGCTCGCACAACGGGCGAGTGCGGCATCGTCGATGCCGAGCGTCTCGCGCGACATCGACAGCAGGTAGAAGCCGCCCAGTTCGTGGATGATGCCGGCGAACATCGCCGCCTCGGCGGATTGCCGGGTGAGCCTGCGCGCGATGACGAAGGCGAGCACCGCGACATGGAGCGAGTGATCCCAGAGCCGGGCGGCGGCCGGACCGCGGCCGCCGGCGGCACCAGCCGCCATCTGCCGCATCACGATGCTGACGGCGAGCGACTTCAGCGTCGCGAGGCCGACCCGCCGGACCGCTTCGCGGATCGACGTGATCGGTCGCCCGCCGCTGCTGTAGGCGACCGAGTTCGCCACTGCGACGACCTTGGCCGCGAGCAGCGGCTCGGTCTGCATCAGGCGCGTGACGGTCTCGAGGGAACAGTCGGCATCGTTGATCGCCTCGACGACGCTGATCGCGATCCGCACCGAGGTCGGGAACGCCGGCGGCGTCGCCGCCAGCCGGCTGAGCAGGTTCCGGGTAGCTTCGGAGCGGTCGCCCGAGGCGCCGGTCGTGGGGGCGGTGACAGCCGGGTTCATCGGTGGTTCCTGCTTCGGCGTTGGCGGCCGGCCGGTTGCACTCAGGCGAGGATCGGGTCGAGCGCGTCGCGGAACGAGTCCTCGTTGAACGGCTTGGCGATCAGGAACATCGCCCCGGCCTCCTTGGCGAGCGCGCGCATCTCGTCCGTGTATTCCGACGTGACGAAACCGAACTGGATCGGGTTCGCGTCGGCGCGCAGCTTGCGCAGCAGCTCGATGCCGGTCATGTTCGGCATGTTCCAGTCGGACATCACCAGATCCGGTGCATTCGCCTGGATCGACTCGAGCGCGAGCGCGCCATCGGCGGCTTCGATGAAGGCGTGGTCCTTGAAACCGGCCTTGCGCAGCGTGCGGATGACGATCATCCGCATCGCGGCGCTGTCGTCGACGACGAGAATCTTCATGTTGAACTCCTTGCTTCGATTACGGAAAGATTGCCGCCGCTCAGCGTATTGCCGGCGACGATTGCAGACGTGCCATCACCGCTCCTGCGATCTCGTGGAGCGGCAGCACTTCCTGGACCGCGCCGACCGCGATCGCCTCGCGCGGCATGCCGAAGACGACGCATGACGCCTCGTCCTGGGCGATGTTCCAGGCGCCGGCATCGCGCATCTCGCGCATCGCGCGAGCGCCGTCCTTGCCCATGCCGGTCAGCATCACGCCGACCGCATGCTCGCGGACACATTCGGCGCCGGAGCGGAACAGCAGCTCGACCGACGGCCGATGGCGATTGACCGGATCGGCGTTGGACAGCGTGCACGCATAGCCGCCGCCGGCCCGCCGCCGCACCAGCAGATGGCGATTGCCCGGAGCGAGGTAGGCGTGGCCGGCGAGCACCGGTTCGCCTTCCTCGGCTTCCTTGACCCGGATCGTGCAGATTCGATCCAGCCGCTCGGCGAACGAGCGGGTGAAGAGCTCCGGCATGTGCTGCGTCATCACGATACCCGGGCAATCGGTCGGCATCTCCGACAGGACTTCCTTGATCGCCTCGGTGCCGCCGGTGGAAGCGCCGATCAGGATCAGCTTGCGCTGCCAGCCGGGGCGCGGTACGGGCGCTGCATCGCCGGCATCCGCGCCGCCGGCGAGCCGGCGCACGGCGGCGTGGGCGGCGTGGGCGGCGGCGGCACAGTGGGCGTTGGCGGCAGCGCCGGCGCCACCGGCGACCGCGCGCTGCCGCACTCGGGCGTGTGCCGCGGTCCGGATCTTTTCGACCAGCTGGCGTGCGGTTTCCTCGAAGGCGGCATTGTCGGTCATGCGCGGCTTGCAGACGAAGTCGATCGCACCGAGCTCGAGCGCGCGCAGCGCGATGTCCGAGCCTTCGCGGGTCAGCGTCGATACCATCACCACCGGCATCGGCCGCAGCCGCATCAGCCGTTCGAGGAAGTCGAGCCCGCTCATCTTCGGCATCTGGACGTCGAGCGTCAGGACGTCGGGGTCGAGCGCGCGGATCATCTCGCGCGCCGCCAGCGGATCGGGTGCGGTGCCGATGACTTCCATGTCGGCCTCGCGACCGATCAGCCGGCCGAGCAGCGCCTGGATCAGCGGCGAGTCGTCGACGATCAGTACCCGAATCCGTCGGTTGGCGGGCTTCGACATGTGGCTCATCACATGTGGCTCATCAGGCGAACTCGGTTCGGATCGTGGGGCCGGCAGGGCGCTGCATCGGTCGCGCGAGCTGGGCTTCGCGTTCGACGATCAGCGAGGCATCGGTGTTCTTCAGATGCTTGACCAGCACCTTGCCGCTGCGCGGGAAGAAGTGGACCTTGCGCGGATGAACGTCGACCAGATCTCTGGCGACGACGGCGATCCGCTCCGCCGCCAGCCAGGCCAGCGCGAAGCGCGCATTGCGCTCACCGACGTTGGTGACGGTCATCGACGGAATCACGTTGCCGCCGCCGAACACCTTCGCCTCGAGCCGGTCGCGGCGGGCGCCGAGCCGCAGCAGCCGGTCGACCAGGACTGCCATCGCATAGTCGCCGTAGCGTGCGGCGCTGCCCGATTCGGACGCAACGCCGGAGCCGCTGTCGGGCAGCATGAAATGGTTCATGCCGCCGATGCCGGTCTGCTGGTCGCGGATGCAGGCGGTGACGCACGAGCCGAGCACGGTCACCATCATGATGTCCTGGTCGGAGACGCTGAACTCTCCCGGCAGCACCTTGACCGACTCGATGTCGAAGCTGCGATCGAAGTAGCGGGCGGTTGCAAGACCGGCATCGGGATTGCCAAAGCTCATGGATCAGGCGAGGGAATAGACGGTGCTGCCGCGCGGACGGAACAGGTCGGCGGCATGCGAGAAGCTTTCGGAATGGCCGGCGAACAGCAGGCCGTCGGGGCGCAGCAACGGCGCGAAGCGCTCGAGCAGCCGGCGCTGCGTCGGCTTGTCGAAATAGATCATCACGTTGCGGCAGAGGATCGCGTCGAACCGCCCCTTCATCGGCCATGACGGCGCGATCAGGTTGAGCTGCCGGAAGGTGATCCGTTCGCGCAGTTCGTCGCGGACCTTGACGAACCCCTCGCGGCCGCCGCGGCCGCGCAGGAAGAACCGTTGCAGCCGCTCCGGCGACACGGCGCGAAGCTGATCCATCCGGTAGACGCCGGCCTCGGCGCGCGCCAGTACGCCGGTATCGATGTCGGTGGCGAGGATCCGTACCTGCCCGGCGTCGCGGCCGAGCGCCTCGATCGCGGTGATCGCGATCGTGTACGGCTCCTCGCCGGTCGAAGCGGCGCTGCACCAGATCGTCAACGGCTCGCCGCGTTCGCGCCAGCACCGGGCCAGGTGATCGGCGAGGATCGGGAAGTGGTGCTGCTCGCGGAAGAACGAGGTCAGGTTGGTGGTCAGCGCGTTGGTGAACTCGCCCCACTCGGGCGCGTCCTGGCTCGCCAGCGCATCGAGGTAGGCATCGAAGGTCGTCTTGCCGGTCTCGCGCAGCCGCGGAGCCAGCCGCGCATAGACCATGTTCTGCTTGCCGTCGGCCAGCGAGATGCCGGCACGCTGATGGATCAGCGACCGGACCCGGCGGAAGTCCGCATTGGTGTATGCGTACTCGCGGGTCCGGTCCAGGATTGCACTGTCGCTCATCGGGAATCGTCAGAACTCGGTCCAGTCGTCGGTGCCGGTGCGGCTCGCCGCCGCGCCACCGGAACGGACCGCCGGCTTGGCCGGCGCCTTCGGCGACGCGGGGGTCGCCGGCAGCCGCTTGACGTTGGTCGCGCGGTTCGGCCCGCGGCGCTCGACCTTCATCTGCGACGCGTCGGCCGCGCCGCGGCCGTCGGAGCGCGCCTCGTCCTCGTCGGCGGCGATTCGGAACGTCGTCACCACTTCCTTCAGGCCCTCGGCCTGCTCCTGCAGCGTTTCCGCCGCGGCGGCGGCCTGCTCGACCAGCGCGGCGTTCTGCTGGGTGACCTCGTCCATCTGCGTGATCGCCTGGTTGACCTGGCTGATGCCCGAGCTCTGCTCCTGGCTCGCCGCAGTCACTTCGGCCATGATGTCGGCGACGCGCTTGATCGACGTGACGATCTGCTCCATCGTCTTGCCGGCGCGATCGACCAGCTTGGTGCCGGTATCGACCTTCTCGACCGAGTCCGAGATCAGCGTCTTGATCTCCTTGGCCGCGCCCGCGCTGCGCTGAGCGAGATTGCGCACTTCCGACGCCACCACCGCGAAGCCGCGGCCCTGCTCGCCGGCGCGCGCCGCCTCGACCGCGGCGTTCAGCGCCAGGATGTTGGTCTGGAACGCGATGCCGTCGATGACGCTGATGATGTCGACGATCTTCTTCGACGACTCGTTGATGAAGCCCATCGTCTCGACCACTTGGCCGACGACCCGGCCACCTTCGACCGCGATCTCCGAGGCCGATGCGGCGAGCTGGTTGCCCTGCTTGGCGCTCTCGGCGTTCTGCTGCACGGTGCTGGTGAGCTCCTCCATCGAGCTCGCGGTTTCCTCGAGGCTCGACGCCTGCTCCTCGGTCCGCTGCGACAGGTCGGCGTTGCCCTGCGCGATCTCGCGGGCGGCGGTGTGGATCGAGTCGGTCGAGTCTTTCAGCCGCAGCACGATCCGCGTCAGCTGCTCGACGGCGAGATTGGCGTCGACCTTGACCTGGCTGAAGCTGCCGGTGTATTCGTTGGTCACGTACTCGGTCAGGTCGCCGTTGGCGAGCGCGCCGAGCACGCGGCCCATGTCGGCCGTGCCGAGCATCTGCTCGGTGATGTCGGTCGCGTACTTGACGACCTTGAACGGCTTCCCGTTCATGTCCATGATCGGGTTGTAGGTTGCCTGGATCCAGACCTCGCGGCCGCCCTTGCCGATCCGCTTGTACTGGCCCGCGTCGTACTCGCCGCGGTTGAGCCGCTCCCAGAACGCGCGATAGTCGCCGGACGCGGCGTAGGCCGGATCCGCGAACAGGCTGTGGTGGCGGCCCTTGATCTCATCCGGCGTGTAGCCGAGCGTCTTGCAGAAGTTCTCGTTGGCGCTGAGGATCGTCCCGTCGAGGCCGAACTCGATGACCGCCTGCGCCTTGCTGATCGCGGCGAGTTGGCCGGAGAAATCGGCCTCGCGCAGCTTGTTCGCGGTGATGTCGGTCGCGTACTTGACGACCTTGCGCGGTTTGCCCGATGCATCGAGGATCGGGTTGTACGAAGCCTGGATCCAGATCTCGGTGCCACCCTTGCCGAGGCGCTTGTACTGGCCCGCGTCGTACTCGCCGCGACCGAGCCGCTCCCAGAACGCGCGATATTCGGACGACGCGGTGTACGCCGGGTCGACGAACAGGCTGTGGTGCCTCCCCTTGATCTCGTCGAGCGAGTATCCGAGCGCGCGGCAGAAATTGTCGTTGGCCATGAGAATCGTGCCGTCGAGTGCGAACTCGATGACGGCCTGCGAGCGGCTGATCGCCGCCAGCTGGCCCTGCATGTCTTCGATGGCCTGCCGCGACAGTACGCCGGCTTGCGGTTTGCGAGTCCTGGTAGCTTGCATGGTGTCCTTCCTCTGATTGGAGTCCTGTGGCGGTGTCCGTTCCTACTGCAGCGTGGCGCTGTCGAGCAGCCCCATATCCTTGCCGAGCATCAGCTTCTCGATGTCCAGCAGGATCAGCATCCGCTGGTCGATGGTGCCGAGGCCGATCAGGTAACTGGTGTCGAGGTAGTCCGGGAAGTTCGGCGTCGGCTTGATCTGCTCGTCCGACAGGCCGACCACGTCGGAGACGCCGTCGACGACGATGCCGATCACGCGGCGCCCGACGTTCAGGATGATCACGACCGTGAACTCGTCGTAGTCGGCGCGGCCGAGGTTGAACTTCAACCGCATGTCGACGATCGGCACGATCGTGCCGCGCAGGTTCACGACGCCCTTCAGAAACGGCGGCGTGTTGGCGATCCGCGTGATCGCGTCGTAGCCGCGGATCTCCTGCACCTTCAGGATCTCGATGCCGTATTCTTCGGATCCGAGCTTGAACGTCAGGAATTCGTTCACCGGCGCAGGCGTCGAGCGTTCGGCGCTGGCGGGTTCCAGGCGGGACATCATTGTTTGAGGCTCCTTCGGATTGAAGCGGACCGGCCGAGTGGGTTCAGGCCGCCTTGACGAACAGCGAGCGCGCGCCGCCGATCAACCCGGCGACGTCGAGGATCAGCGCGACGCGGCCGTCGCCCATGATCGTCGCGCCCGAGACCCCGGCGACCTTGCGGTAGTTGGTTTCCAGGCTCTTGATCACGACCTGGTGCTGGCCGAGCAGCGCGTCGACGAACAGCGCGATCTTCTGGTCGTCCTCTTCCAGCACGACCATGATTCCCTGCTCGTAGCGCCTGACCTCGCCGGCGACGCCGAAGACGCTCTGCAGCGTGACCACCGGCAGATACTCGCCGCGGACGCGCACCACGGTGCCGCGGCCGGCAACGGTGCGGATCTGATCGGCCGACGGCTGCAGCGATTCGATGATGTGAGTCAGCGGGACGATGAATACTTCATCGCCGACGCTGACCGACATGCCTTCGAGGATCGCCAGCGTGAGCGGCAGCCGGATCGTGATCCGCGTGCCGGCGCCCTTGGTGGAGCTGATGTCGACGTTGCCGCCCATCGAGCGGATGTTGCGCTTGACTACGTCCATGCCGACGCCGCGGCCGGAGACGTCGGTGACCTTCTCCGCGGTCGAGAAGCCGGCCTCGAAGATCAGCTGGAAGACTTCCGAGTCGCTCATCGCGTCGCCGACATTCATGCCGCGCTCGCGGGCCTTCGCGAGAATGCGGTCGCGGTCGAGGCCGCCGCCATCGTCGACGACCTCGATCATGATGTTGCCGCCGCGGTGGAAGGCGCGCAGCGTCAGCGTGCCGACCGCCGGCTTGCCGGCGGCCTCGCGGCGCGCCGGCGATTCGATGCCGTGATCGAGGCTGTTGCGAACCAGGTGTGTCAGCGGATCGATGATCCGCTCGATCAGGCCCTTGTCGAGCTCGGTGGTCTCGCCCTCGGTGACCAGCTCGACCCGCTTGTTCAACTGGCCCGCGAGATCGCGGACCACGCGCGGGAAGCGGCCGAAGACGAACGACATCGGCAGCATCCGGATCGACATCGCGGATTCCTGCAGGTCGCGCGTGTTCCGCTGCAGCAGGCCCAGGCCGTTCAGCAGCTTCTGATGCAGCACCGGGTCGACGTGCGCAGCGGTCTGCGTCAGCATCGCCTGAGTGATCACCAGCTCGCCGACCAGATTGATCAGCTGGTCGATCTTCTGGACGCTGACCCGGATCGACGAAGCATCGGCGTTCGACGAGGCGCCCGCTTTCGGCCGCTCGGCCGAATTGGCGGCGACCGGCGCCGGCGCCGCCGGCTGCGGTGGCCGAAGCGTGGCCGCCGGCGCCGCAGCTGCCGAGATCGTTGTTGCCGAGGACGTCGTTGCCGAGGGCGCAGCCGACGGCGTGACGACTGCCAGCGGGACGACAGCCGGCGCAGCCGACGGTGCCACGGCCGACGGTGCTATGGCCGACGGCGCCACGGTCGTGGGCGTTGCCGGTGTCTCCGGTGCCGCGGCCTCGACCGCCGGATCGACGACGCGGATCCGGGTATGCTCCGGGGCGACCAGGAAGGCCAGTGCGTCGGCGATCACCGCGGGCGGGTGCCGCGAGACCAGGCGCAGCCCGAAGCGCGCACCGGCCGGGGTCGCGGGCAGCGCGAGCGGCGTCGATTCGCCGAGCGATTGCAGTGCGGCCTGGATCGCCTCGCCGGTGCGTGGCTCGGTGGCCGGCGCGGACGGGTCGGCGACGATGATCTCGAGGGTTCGTAGCGTGGCGCTGGCGGCACCGGCATCGTCGCCGGCAGCGGCTTGCCCGATCGCAGTCGGCGCATCGGCAGACTTCGTGACGGCGGATGTCGGTTCGGCCGACGCCGGAGCGGCCGCTTCGATGAACTGCCGCAGCCGCTCGCACAATGCTTCGACCGCCGCTTCGGCCGGTGCCGCACCGTTGCCGCGGCGGGCAGTGACCATCGCCTTCAGCGTGTCACCCGAGCGCAGGAAGACACTGATGACGTCGTTGGACAGCGCCATCGTCTGCTTGCGCACCCGATCGAACACCGTCTCCATCTCGTGAGTCAGTGCGGCGATGTCGGCGAAGCCGAAGACGCCGGCGCCGCCCTTGATCGAATGCGCAGCGCGAAAGATCGCGTTCAGATGCTCGGGATCGGGCTGGGCGGTATCGATGCCGAGCAGCAGCGCCTCCATGCTGGTCAGGTGTTCATCGGCTTCGTCGAAGAACACATCATGGAATTCACTGAGATCGTCGGCGGCGTCGTCGCTGTGGCTCATCGGGTCCTGCTGGCGGAGTTTCGATGTGCAAACCGTTCTTGCTCGCGGTTGCAGCTCGCCGAAATTCTGCGCAGGAAGTCACACTGGAACTCGGCGCCCCGGTGAATGGCCGGTGTCCGACGGACGAGCGGCGGCGATTTGTGATGACTTGACCGTCGCTAACAACTAACTATTGCTGACAACTAACCATCGGCAACAATTGGGACTGCGACGACCGCGGCCCCGCGCGATGCGGGGCTCGGTGCGCTGCGAAGCTGCAGCGCGTGCTGCGGTTGCAGCGCTCGCTGCGAGGCTACCGGGCTTGCCGAGAAGCTGGAGCGCCCGCTGCGAAGCGAGCGCGCTTGCTGCGAAGCTACAGCGCAGCCGTGGCCGGCCGCGGCCGGCGCATCGCGGCCGGGCGTTCGCTGCGGTAGCGCTCGACGCCGAGCCCGTCGCTGCTGATCTCGGTCGGACGGCCGGTGATCTGGTCCGACAGCAGCTTGGCCGAGCCGCAGGCCATGGTCCAGCCGAGGGTGCCGTGGCCGGTGTTGAGCCAGAGGTTGCCGAACGGCGTGCGGCCGATGATCGGTGTGCCGTCCGGGGTCATCGGCCGCAGGCCGGTCCAGAAGCGGGCGTCGCCGACCCGGCCGCTGCCGGGGAAGAGATTCTGCACGACCATCTCGAGCGTCGTGCGGCGCTTCGGCTTCAGGCTCAGGTCATGGCCGGCGACTTCGGCCATGCCGCCGACGCGGATGCGCTCGTCGAAGCGGGTGACCGCGATCTTGTAGGTCTCGTCCATCACGGTCGAGCGCGGCGCGCGTTCCGCGTCGGCGATCGGGATCGTCAGCGAGTAGCCCTTGAGCGGATAGACCGGGATCGCCAGCGGCACGGGCCCGAGCAGATCGGTCGAATAGCTGCCAAGCGCGAGCACGATCTGGTCGGCCTGCTCGATCCGGATGCCGCCGGTGGCCAGGTCTTCGACCACGACGCCCTGGATGCGGCCGGCGATCGGCATCAGCCGGCGGATCGATTGGCCGAACCGGAACGTGACGCCGGCGGCGGCAGCCTTGGCAGCAAGCCGCTGGGTGAACAGGCTGCAGTCACCGGTCTCGTCGTTCGGCAGCCGCAGCGCGCCGAGCAGGCCGGCGCTCTCGACCGCGAGCCCGGGTTCGACCCGGCGGATGCCGGCGGGATCGAGGATTTCGAAGTCGACGCCGCATTCGGCGAGCACCGAGGTATCTTTGTCGAGCGCATCGAGCTGTGCCTGGCTGCGGAACACCTGGGTGGTACCGAGCTGGCGGCCTTCGTAGGCGATGCCGGTTTCGGCACGCAGCGCGTCCAGGCAGTGGCGGCTGTACTCGGCGACGCGCAGCATCCGCTCCTTGTTGATCGCGTAGCGCGCCTCGGTGCAGTTGGCGAGCATCTGTGCCAGCCACTTCAGCTGGAACAGCGTGCCGTCCGGACGGATCGCCAGCGGCGCATGCTTCTGGAACAGCCACTTCAGCGCCTTCAGCGGGATGCCGGGCGCGGCCCACGGGGTCGAGTAGCCCGGGGAGATCTGGCCGGCATTGGCGAAGCTGGTTTCGAGCGCGGCGGCCGGCTGCCGATCGAGCACGGTGACCGCGGCACCGGCCTTGGCGAGATACCAGGCGGTCGAGACGCCGATGACGCCGCTGCCGAGAATCAGGACCCGCATGACCGTTCCTTGGTTGGTTCCGCCGAGGATTCCAGTCTAGGGGGGATGTCGTAGGCGAATGTATTGAAATTGATCTGAACAACGAGATATATTCTGATCAGAATCGAATATTTCAGTTGAAATGCGCGCAAAACAAGTTGTTCATAGGGAACTTGACAGAATCGACGTGAGAATCGTCACAGCGCTGCAGCAGAATGCGCGAATCTCGATGACCGAGCTTGCCGAGCAGGTCGGCCTGTCGGTGACGCCGTGCACGGAGCGGGTCCGGCGGCTGGAGCGCGATCACTTCATCCTCGGCTACCACGCTCGGCTGAATCCGCAGGCGTTCGGCCAGTCGCTGCTGGTGTTCGTCGAGATCAAGCTCGCGGCCAAGTCCGGTGCGATGTTCGAGGCGTTCAAGCGCGAAGTCCGCAAGCTTCCCAACGTGCTCGAGTGTCATCTGGTCTCGGGCGAGTTCGACTACCTGATCAAGGCGCGGATTCCGGAGATGAATGCCTACCGGCGGCTGCTCGGCGACATGCTGCTGGGGCTGCCCGGTGCGCGCGAATCGCGCAGCTATATCGTGATGGAGGAGATCAAGGAGACGCTGGCGTTGACGCTCGAGCTCCCCGACGCCTGATCGGGTCCGGACTCGCGGCGCGGTCAGCGCCGCAGCGCCGCATGCAGCCGTGCCAGCTCGGCGCGCAGCGCAATCGGTTCCGGCTTGTCGCGGCTCTGGTAGCGCAGCGTCACGTAGCCGGCGGCGGCGGTCATCGCGTCGCGCGCCGCGTCGCGTTCGGTGCGGTGGGTCCGATCGTCGAGCTCGACCAGCGCGACCACTTCGAAGGCGCCGTCGAGCAGCACGAAGTCGACCACCTTCTGCGCGAAGCGCGCGCGGATCGACAGGAAGTCCGGCGATCCGCCCGGCACGTCGGGCGCCATCAGCGCGCCCATCGAGACTTGGGCCATCACGCGGTAGTCGGGGAAGGCCGCCTCGAGCCGCTGCAGGAACTCGAGTTCGTTCTCGGTCAGCAGCGGCCGCCGGACGACCCGGAAGCCGGGCGTGCGGCGGCGGCCGAACAGCAGCCAGCAGCAGCCGGCCAGCAGCACCAGCGCCGCGATCGTCGCGGCGATCCAGCCGGGACTCGGTTCAGGCAAGCGGCAGGGCCGCAGCCGGCACCAGCGCGGTCTCGGCGAGCCGGGCGAACAGCGCGCCGCCGAGCGGGAGGATCGCGTCGTTGAAGTCGTAGCGGGCGCTGTGCAGCATCCGGCCCTCGGCGGCACCGCCCTGGCCGATCCGGAAATAGGCGCCCGGGCGGACCTTCAGCATGAACGCGAAGTCTTCGGACCCCATGCTCGGTTCGAGGTCGCGGATCAGGTTGGCTTCGCCGAACACCTCGGCCGCGACCCGCTGGGCGAACAATGCCTCTTCGGTGCTGTTGATCGTTGCCGGATAGATGCGCTGATAGTCGACCTGCGCGGTGGCGCCAAAGCCCTGCGCGATGCTGTGCGCCAGCTGGGTCAGCCGCGTCTGGATCGTCGCCTGGACTTCGTCGGAGAAGGTGCGGACCGTCCCGGTCAGGGTCGCCGACGACGGGATCACGCTGAACGCGCCCGGGTTGCCGGCCGATAGCGCGCAGAGGCTGAGCACCGCCGATTGCAACGGCGGCACGTTGCGCGCGACGATGGTCTGCGCCGCGGTGATCAGCTGCGCGGCGACCACCACCGGGTCGACCGCCAGATGCGGATGCGCGCCATGGCCGCCGCGGCCGTCGATCCGGATCGTGACCTTGTCGGCGGCGGCCATCATCGGTCCGGGGCGCACCGCGACCTTGCCCGGCGGCAGGCCCGGCCAGTTGTGCATCGCGAACACGCGATCGCACGGAAAGCGCTCGAACAGACCGTCTTCGATCATCGCCTGCGCGCCGGCGAAGCCTTCCTCGCCGGGCTGGAAGATCAGGTGGACAGTGCCGTCGAAGCGGCGGGTCGCGGCCAGGTAGCGCGCCGCGGCGAGCAGCATCGTGACATGGCCGTCGTGGCCGCAGCCGTGCATCATGCCCGGCACGCAGGAGCGGTGTTCGAAGCCGTTCTCCTCCTGCATCGGCAGCGCGTCCATGTCGGCGCGCAGGCCGATGGTGGCGCCGATCGTGGCACTGGCGGCCGCGCCACCGGCCGGGGCGCTGTCCGGGCCGCGGCTGCTGCGGGCGGCGGCGCGCGCCGCGCCGCCGCGGATCACGCCGACCAGGCCGGTCCTGCCGATGCCGCGATGGATCTCGTCGACGCCGGCGCGTTCGAGCTCGGCGGCGACCAGCGCACCGGTACGATGCTCTTCGAAGCCGAGCTCGGGCTGGCCATGCAGCTGCCGGCGGATCGCCGTCAACTCGCCGTGCCAGGCCCGGATCGCGGCGATCGCCGGATGGGCGCCGAGGTAGCGGGTCACGACACCGGATTCACGACGCCGAGTTCACGACGCCGACTGCTTCGGCAGGAAGCGTTCGACCAGCCGCGTCCATGCGGTGGCGCCGATCGGAATCAGCTCGTCGTTGAAGTCGTAGCTGGGGTTGTGCAGCATGCACGGCCCGAGACCATGGCCGGCTTCGCGATGGCCGCCGTCGCCGTTGCCGATGAAGAAATAGCAGCCCGGCTTCTCGAGCAGCATGAACGCGAAGTCCTCGGCCCCCATCGTCGGCTCGATCGGGTAGACCACGTTCTCGTCGCCGACGATGTCGCGCAGCACCCCGACCGCGAATTCGGTCTGCTCGGCATCGTTGATGGTCGGCGGATAGTTGCGGATGAAATCGAGCGTTCCGCTGACGCCGAACGCCGGCGGCAGCTGCTCGACCAGTTGCCGCATCCGCGATTCGATCAGGTCGAGCACTTCGATCGAGAAAGTGCGCACCGTGCCGCGGATCACCGCGCTGTCCGGAATGATGTTGGTCGCGTCGCCGGCATGGATCTCGGTGACCGACAGCACCGCCGCATCGATCGGCTTCTTGTTGCGGGTGATGATCGATTGCAGCGCCTGCACCAGGTGGGTCGCGGTCAGGACCGGGTCCAGGCCGTTGTGCGGCAGTGCGGCATGCGCACCCTTGCCGGTCAGCTGGATCTCGAATTCGTTGGACGACCCCATCATCGGCCCGGCGGTCGCGCCGAACTGGCCGACCGCCAGGCCGGGCCAGTTGTGCGCGCCGAACACCGCGTCGCACGGGCAGCGGTTGAACAGGCCGTCCTCGATCATCTTGCGGGCGCCGGCGCCGCCTTCCTCGCCCGGCTGGAAGATCAGGTGGATCGTGCCGTCGAAATTCGGGTACAGCGACAGATACCGCGCTGCCGCAAGCAGCATCGCGGTATGACCGTCATGGCCGCAGGCGTGCATCTTGCCGGCATGCCGCGAACGGTGCGGGAACTCGTTCTTCTCCGAGAGCGGCAGCGCGTCCATGTCGGCGCGCAAGCCGACCGCGCGGCGGCTGGTGCCGCGCTTCATCGTGCCGACGACGCCGGTGCCGCCGAGCCCGGTGATAACCTCGTAACCCCAATCGCGCAGCTTGCCGGCGACGATCGCGGCGGTGCGATGCTCTTCGAAGCGCAACTCCGGGTGGGCATGGATATCGCGGCGGATCGCTTGGATCTCCGCCTGCAGGTCCAGGATGCCTTCGGCGAGCAGCATGGCGGTCCCCCTCGATCCAGATCGGCTTGGCGGCTGTTAGCTTAGCATTACGTACCCGTGAAGATGACAATCCCGATGACGTCAGAACAGCCGGAAACCGCGGCGACACTGGTCCGTGCGGCGTGCCCGCACGATTGTCCGGACACCTGCGCGCTGCAGGTCACCGTATCCGCCGGCCGGGTCACGCGGATCGCCGGCGATCCCGATCACCCGACCACCCATGGTGCGCTCTGCACCAAGGTCTCGCGCTATGCCGAGCGGACCTACTCCGCGGACCGCGTGCTGACGCCGCTGCGCCGCAGCGGGCCGAAAGGCAGCGGCCGGTTCGAGCCGATCGGCTGGGATGCCGCGCTCGCCGAGGTCGCCGCCCGGCTCGGCGCGATCGCTGCCCGCGACCCGCAGCGGATCCTGCCGTACAGCTATGCCGGCACGATGGGGATGGTGCAGGGCGAGTCGATGGCGGCGCGCTTCTTCAACCGTCTGGGCTCGGCGCAGCTCGAGCGGACGATCTGTTCGGCCGCCGGCAAGACCGGGCTGATCCATACGCTCGGCGCGGCGGTCGGAATGGACGTCGAGCACTACGCCGAATCGGAGCTGATCCTGCTCTGGGGCACCAATTCCATCACCTCGAACCTGCATTTCTGGACGTTTGCGCAACAGGCCAAGCGGCGCGGCGCCAAGCTGATCGCGATCGATCCGTACCGGACCGCGACCGCCGAAAAGTGCCATCAGCACATCGCCCTGCTGCCCGGCACCGACGGCGCGCTCGCGCTCGGCCTGATCGCGAGCCTCGCGCGGCAGGATCTGTTCGATCGCGACTACATCGCGCGCCACGTGCTCGGTTTCGAGCCGTTGCTCGAACGGGCGCGGCCGTGGACCGCGGCGCGGGTCGCCGCGACCTGCGGCATCGATGCGGCGATCGTCGACCAGCTCGCACACGACTACGCCACCCGCAGGCCGGCGGCGATCCGGCTGAACTACGGCATGCAGCGGGTGCGCGGCGGTGCCAACGCGGTCCGGCTGATCGCCGGGCTGCCGGCGCTGGTGGGCGCCTGGCGGCAGCGCGGCGGGGGCATGCTGCTGTCGTCCTCCGGCGCGTTCGGCATCGACTGGCGGACGCTGCAGCGGCCCGACCTGGCACCGCCGGCGCCGCGGCGCACGATCAACATGTCGGCGATCGGCGACGCGCTGACCACGGCCGAGCCGCCGGTCGAGGCGCTGGTGGTCTACAACTCGAACCCGGTCGCGGTCGCGCCCGACAGCAACCGGGTGATCGCCGGTTTCTCGCGCGAAGACCTGTTCACCGTCGTGCTCGAGCAGTTCCGTACCGACACGGCGGACTACGCCGACATCGTGCTGCCGGCGACGACCCAGCTCGAGCACGTGGATATCCACCCGAGCTACGGTCATCGTTACTGGGTGATCAACGAGCCGGCGATCGCGCCGCTCGGCTCCGCGCAGCCGAACAGCGAGATCTTTCGCCGGCTGGCGCGGGCGATGGACTTCACCGATCCGTGCTTCTCGGACAGCGACTGGATGCTGGCGGCGCAGGCGATCGATCGCACGGCGGCCTCGACGCCGCCGGCGTTGCGCGCCGATCCGGACGCGGCTGGGCCGGACGCGGCCAGGCCGGAAGCAGGCGATCCGGAGGCAAGCGATCCGGACGCAGGCGATCCGGACCTGGACACGAGCGGTCCGGTGCGCTCCGAGCAGCAGGCGCTGCGGCGGCTCGCGCCGCTGCGCGTCCGCGGCTGGCTCAAGCTCGCCGATGCCAGCTTCGCGAACGGCGGCTTTCCGACGCCGTCGGGCAAGGTCGAACTGTACGGCAGCCGGCTCGCGGCGGCCGGCCACGACCCGCTGCCCGACTATCTGCCGCCGTACGAATCGGCGGCGACCGCGCCGGCGCTGGCCGCGCGTTTCCCGCTCGCGTTGATCACGCCGCCGGCGCGGCACTTCCTGAACTCGACGTTCGCCAATGTCGCGAGCCTGCGGGCCGCCGAGCGCGAACAGCTGGCGCATCTGCATCCGGACGATGCGGCGGCGCGGGCGCTCGCCGACGGCGCGACGGTGGTCGTGCACAACGATCGCGGCAGTTTCCGGGCGCGGCTGGTCGTGACCGACGCGGCCCGCCGCGGCGTCGTGATGGCGCCCGGGGTATGGTGGCACAAGCATACCGACGGCGGGCGCAACGTCAACAGCGTCACCCATCAGCGGCTGACCGATCTCGGCAACGGGCCGACGTTCTATGACTGTCTCGTCGACGTCCGGGCGGCCTGATCGGCGGCGCCGCCGCCGGGGCGCCGGACTGCTGGCGGCGGCGGTCGGACTGATCGGCTGCAGCTCGATCGTCGGGCCGATCGACCGCTTCACCGAGGGGGTCGGCTATTACTGGCAATCGATCACCGGCCATCTCGAGCTGCTCTGGCGTGCCGAGCCGATCACCGATGCGCTCGCCCACGACCGGCTCGATCCGCGGACGCGGCAGCGGTTGCTGCTGGCGCAGCGGATCCGCCGCTTCGCGGTGACCGAGCTTGGGCTGCCCGACAACGGCAGCTACACCCGCTTCACCGCGCTCGATCGTCCGTTCGTGACCTGGGGCGTGGTGGCGGCGCCGGAGCTGTCGCTGCGGCTCAAGCAGTGGTGCTTTCCGATCGCCGGCTGCGTCACCTATCGCGGCTACTACACTCAATCCGCGGCCGAGAACTATGCCCGCCGTCTCGAGCGCGAGGGCTTCGACGTCCAGGTCAGCGGCGTGCCGGCCTACTCGACGCTCGGCTGGTTCGACGATCCGCTGCTGTCGACGTTCATCAACTATCCGGACGCCGAGCTGGCGCGGCTGGTATTCCATGAGTTGTCGCACCAGCTGGTCTACGTCTCCGGCGACTCGATGTTCAACGAGTCGTTCGCGACCGCGGTCGAGCAGCTCGGGGTCGAGCGTTGGCTCGCCTATCAGGGTACGCCCGAGCAGCGGCTAGCATGGCTGCAGCAACGGGCGCGCCGCGACGAATTCCTGGCGCTGCTCGGCCGCTATCGCGACCGGCTCGCGACGGTCTATCAGACCGCGGCCGGCGACGACGAGAAGCGGCTGCAGAAGCAGGCGACCTTCTCCGCGCTGAAGAACGAGTTCGCCCAGCTGCGCGCCGGCCCGTGGGGCGGCTATGCCGGCTACGACCGCTGGTTCACCCGGCCGATCGGCAATGCGCATCTCGGCGCGATCGCGACCTACACCACCTGGGTGCCGGCGTTTCGCCAGCTGTTCATCGAGGTCGGCCAGGACTTTCCGCGCTTCTACCTGAAGGTCGCCGAACTGGCGGCGCTCGACCGTGCCGAGCGCCAGGCCTACCTGATCCGGCGCAGCGCCGAACCGGTGCCGCTCGACATTCTCGAGAGCGCGGCCGCTGCCGGTGCCGATCCTGCCGTCAGCGCGGCGACCGGCACGGGCGGCGGCCCGGCGGCCGTGCTGCCGGGCGCCGGCACGTCGATGCCGCGGCCGCCGCAGCCCGGCGATGACCGCGGCTGACCGCGCAGTACCCGTATCGGCGCACGGCCGCGTGTGTCGGACGCAGCGGCAGGCGCTACTATCGCGACGAAATCGAGCGACCAATCGCGCCGATCGGATCATCGACCCAGCGACGGGAGAGGGGACATGGAACGGTTCTGGCTGAAGCACTATCCGGCCGGCGTGCCGGCAGACGTCGACCCGTCGCAGTACCGGTCGATCGCCCACCTGCTCGAGGACGCGATGCAGAAGTACGCGGACCGCAACGCGTACGTCAGCATGGGCAAGACCATGACCTATCGCGAGGTCGACGAGCTGTCGCGGTCGGTCGGGGCGTGGCTGCAGTCGCGCGGGCTGAAGCCCGGCGCCCGGGTCGCGCTGATGATGCCGAACGTGCTCCAGTACCCGGTAGCGATCGCCGGCGTGCTGCGGGCCGGCCTGGTGGTCGTCAATGTCAATCCGCTCTACACGCCGCGGGAGCTCGAGCACCAGCTGAAGGATTCCGGCGCCGAGGCGATCGTGATCCTCGAAAACTTCGCCAACACGCTCGAGCAGGTGATCGACAAGACGGGAATCAGGCACGTCGTCGTCGCCGGCATGGGCGACCTGCTCGGCTTCCTCAAGGGAACGCTGGTCAACTTCGTGGTCCGCAACGTCAAGAAGATGGTGCCGGCGTTCTCGCTGCCCAATGCGGTGCGTTTCAACACCGTGCTGGCCGAGGGCGGCCGGATGCAGCTGTCGCCGTCGGCGGCCGGTCACGAGGACGTCGCGTTCCTGCAGTACACCGGTGGCACCACCGGCCTCTCGAAGGGGGCGACGCTGCTGCACCGGAACGTCATCGCCAACGTGCTGCAGTCGGAAGCCTGGATGCGGCCCGGCGTCGAGAACCCGAGGAAGCCGCCGCCGCCCGAGCAGATCGTGATCGCCTGCGCGCTGCCGCTTTATCACATCTTCGCGCTGACGGTCTGCTATCTGCTCGGCATGCGCAGCGGCGCGGTCAACGTGCTGATCCCGAATCCGCGCGACCTGAACGCGGTCGCCGAGGCGCTGAAGCCGCACAAGGTCGGCCTGTTCCCGGCGGTCAACACGCTCTACAACGTGCTCGCCGACCACGAGGGTTTCCGCAAGCTGGATTTCTCGGAGCTGCGGATCTCGATGGGGGGCGGCATGGCGGTCCAGGCCGCGGTCGCGAAGAAATGGCTCGAGTTGACCGGCTGCCCGATCTGCGAAGGCTACGGGCTCTCGGAGACGTCGCCGTCGGCCACCGCCAACCCGACCGACACCGACGTCTATACCGGCACGATCGGCCTGCCGCTGCCGTCGACCGAGGTGGTGATCCTCGACGACGACAGCAAGCCGGTGCCGCTCGGCCAGCCGGGCGAGATCGCGATCCGCGGTCCGCAGGTGATGGCCGGCTACTGGCAGCGCCCCGACGAGACCGCCCAGGCGATGACCGCCGACGGCTTCTTCAAGACCGGTGACATCGGCGTGATGGACGAGCGCGGCTACATCACCATCGTCGACCGCAAGAAGGACATGATCCTGGTCTCCGGCTTCAACGTCTATCCGAACGAGATCGAGGGCGTCGTCGCCGGCCATCCGGGCGTGCTCGAAAGCGCTGCGGTCGGCGTGCCCGACGAGAAATCCGGCGAAGCGGTCAAGCTGTTCGTCGTGAAGCGCGACGCGTCGCTGACCGAGCGCGAGCTGGCAGACTATTGCGCCAAGAACCTGACCGGCTACAAGAAGCCGAAGTACATCGAGTTCCGCGCCGAGCTGCCGAAGACCAACGTCGGCAAGATCCTGCGCCGCGAGCTGCGCGACAGCGCGGTCAAGCAAGCGGCGTAGCGCCGCCTCTTCACGGGGCGCGGAGCTTGAAGCGCTGAAGCTTGCCGGTCTCGGTCCGCGGCAGGCTCTCGACGAACTCGATGACGCGCGGGTACTTGTACGGCGCGATCGTCTGCTTGACGTGATCCTGCAGCGTGCGCGCCAGCTCCGGCCCGCCCTGGGCGCCGGGCCGCAGCACGATGAATGCCTTGACCGCCTGGCCGCGTTCGGGGTCGGGCACCGCGACCACGCCGCATTCGGCGACCGCCGGATGCGCGAGCAGCGCGTCCTCGACCTCGGGGCCGGCGATGTTGTAGCCGGCCGAGATGATCATGTCGTCGGAGCGCGCCTGGTAGTACAGGTAGCCGTCGGGGTCCATCAGGAAGGTGTCGCCGGTCAGGTTCCAGCCCTGCTTGACGTAGTCGCGCTGGCGCTCGTCGGCGAGGTAGCGGCAGCCGGTCGGCCCGCGTACCGCCAGCCTGCCGATGGTGCCGGGCGGCAGCGTCCGCATCTGATCGTCGACGATCCGCGCCTGGTAGCCGGGCACGACCTTGCCGATCGCGCCGGGCCGGACGTCGCGGCCGGCGGCCGCGACGAAGATGTGGATCATCTCGGTGGCGCCGATGCCGTCGATCATCTCGAGGCCGGTGGCATTGCGCCACAGCGTGCGGGTCGCATCGGGCAGCGCCTCGCCGGCAGAAACCGTCTTCTGCAGCGACCGGATGTCATGGCTGGCGGCGAACGGCGCCATCTGCCGGTAGAACGTCGGGGCGGTGAACAGCACCGAGACCCGGTGCCGGGCGACCGCGGCGAGCAGACTCTCGGGCGTGCAGCGTTCCAGCAGCAGCGTCGAGGCGCCGAAGCGCAGCGGAAAGCACAGCATGCCGCCGAGCCCGAAGGTGAACGCCAGCGGCGGCGTGCCGCTGAAGATGTCGTCCGCGGTCGGCTTCAGCACCGAGCGCGGGAACAGATCGCACATCGCGACGATGTCGTGGTGCATGTGCATCGTGCCCTTCGGCTGGCCGGTGGTGCCGGAGGTGAACGCGATCAGCGCGATATCGTCGCGGGCGGTGTCGCAGGCCGGGAACTCGGCTGGCCGCTGCGCGCAGATCGCCTCGAGCGAGCCGCCGGCGGGCGTCGTGCCGTCGCCGTCGTTGAAGTAGAGTACCTGGACCAGCGGGCTGTGCGGCTGCGCCGCGACCAGTTCGTCCTTTAGCCGGATGTCGCAGAGCGCGGCGCCGATCTGCGCCTTTTCGAGCAGCGGCCGCAGCTCGCGGGCGCGCAACAGCGGCATCGTCGGCACCGCGACCAGCCCGGCCTTCCAGACCGCCAGCACGCAGGCGGCCATCATCGGGTTGTTGGCGCCGCGCAGCAGCACCCGGTTGCCCGGCACCAGCCCCATATCGTTGCGCAGCACGTGCGCGATCCGGTTGACCTGGGCCTGCAGCTGCCGGTAGGTGCAGGCCGATTCGTCGGTCCGCAGTGCGATCCGATCGCCGTGGCCGGCGGCGATCGTCGCGTCGAGCAACTCCGAGGTCGCGTTCAATCGCTCGGGATACTGGAGCTCCGGCCGGTTCCAGAGGAACTCGGGTTGCAGCTCGCGGCTCGGCAGATGATCACGGGCGAAGTGGTCGACGTGACCGGTTCTGAGCATGGGTTCGACTCCGGACGTTTGATTGGCTCACGGGCTCTTCAGCAGTTCGCGGGCAATGATCAGCTTCTGGACTTCGGTGGCGCCTTCGTAGATCCGCAGCGAGCGGACTTCGCGATAGAGCCGTTCGGCGATGTGGCCGTGACGCACGCCGAGACCGCCGAACAGCTGGACCGCGCGGTCGATCACCTGCTGCGCGTTCTCGGTCGCGACCATCTTGGCCATCGCCGCTTCGCGGGTGGTGCGCCGTGCCGGTGCGCTGCCGGGGGCGCCGCTGCCGGCAGTGCCACCGGCGCCGGCACGGGCGATCTGGACATCGCGCAGCCAGGCGGCGCGGTAGGTCAGCAGCATCGCGCTGTCGATCGCGGTCGCCATCTCGGCGAGCGATGCCTGGGTCAGCTGGAAATCGGCCAGCGTCTGGCCGAACATCGGGCGCCGGCGCGCATGCGCGAGCGCCTCGGCGAGCGCACGCCGCGCCAGCCCGAGCGCGGCGGCGGCGACCGAGGCGCGGAAGATGTCGAGCGTCGCCATCGCGAGCTTGAAGCCTTCGCCGGTGCCGCCGAGCTGCTGGCTCGCCGGGATCCGGCAGCCGTCGAACTCGAGCGTCGCGAGCGGATGCGGCGCGACCACGTCGATCCGCTCGGCGATCTCGAGCCCCGGCGCGTCGGCGTCGACGACGAACGCACTGATGCCGCGCGCACCCGGCTCGTCCGAGGTCCGCGCGAACAGCGTGTAGAAGCCGGCGATGCCGCCGTTGGAGATCCAGGTCTTGCAGCCGTCGATGACCCAGTCGGCGCCGTCGCGGCGGGCGCGGGTCCGCATCGCGGCGACGTCGGAGCCGGCGTCGGGCTCGGACAGCGCGAACGCCGCCAGCACCTCGCCGCGGGCGACCCGCGGCAGATAGCGGCCGCGCAGCGCGTCGGAACCGCCGAGCGTGATCGCGCCGCTGCCCAGCCCCTGCATCGCGAACGCGAAGTCGGCGAGCCCGTCGTGATAGCCGAGCGCTTCACGCAGCAGGCACAGCGCCCGCGAATCGAGCGCATCGAGCGCACCGCCCCAGGCGCGCGGCACCGTGTAGCGGAGCAGGCCGGCTTCGCCCATCGCCGCGACCAGCCGGCGGCAGGTCCCGTCGAGATCGGCGTGGTCGGCCGTCAGCGCCGGCAGCGCCGCGGCCGCCCATTGGTGCGCCCGCGCCGCCAGCGCGGCATGGTCGGCGTCGAAGAACGGCAGCGCCAGGCAGTCGGCGACGTAGTCGGGCGGCGGCACCGCTGCCGGCGCGTGGGCACCGGCGGGGGGCGCGCCGGCTGGGAGCGCGCCGGCTGCGGGCAATTCCGCTGGCGGTTTGGCGGCCATCTTCAATTGCCTTCGAACACCGGTTTGGTCTTGGCGGCGAACGCGCGGTAGGCGCGCTCGAAATCGGCGGTCTGCATGCAGATCGCCTGCGCCTGCGCCTCGGCTTCGATCGCCTGCTCGATCGTCATCGACCATTCCTGGTTCAGCATCGTCTTGGTCATGCCGTGCGCGAAGGTGGGTCCGTCGGCCAGGCTCTTCGCCAGCGCCACCGCCTCCGCCTCGAGCTGCTCGGGCGCGACCAGCCGGTTGAAGAAGCCCCAGGCGGCGCCTTCCTCGGCGGTCATCGCGCGGCCGCTGAACAGCAGCTCGCTGGCGCGCCCCTGGCCGATCAGCCGCGGCAGCAGCGTGCAGGCGCCCATGTCGCAGCCGGCCAGACCGACCCGGGTGAACAGGTAGGCGGTCTTGCTGCGCGCCGTGCCGAGCCGGAAATCGGCTGCCAGCGCCAGCATCGCGCCGGCGCCGGCGCAGACTCCGTCGATCGCCGCGACGATCGGCTGCGGCGCCCGGCGCATCGCCAGCACCAGGTCGCCGGTCATCCGGGTGAACTCGAGCAGCGCCGGCATCTCCATGCCGACCAGCGGCCCGATGATCTCGTGGACATCGCCGCCCGAGGAGAAATTGCCGCCGCTGCCAGTCAGCACCACGGCCTTGACGTCGTCGGAGTAGGGGAGGGCGCGGAACAGCTCGCGCAGCTCCTCGTACGAATGGAAGGTCAGCGGATTCTTGCGCTCGGGGCGGTTCAGCGTCACCACGCCGACCCGGCCTTCGACACGCCAGAGGAAATGCCGTGCGGCATGGCTGCCGGCCTGGAAGCGGGAGGTGCGATTGAGCGGGGATGTCATCTTGGTGGCCTTGCCGGCGACTGGATCGATGCTACCGGGCGCACGCGCCGACGACGCGCTCCGGAATCGCGCGATGCGCGCTTCAACTTCCCGAGCAGCCGCTGCAGCTCACGCTGCTCGGACTGCTCGAGGGCGTCCATCAGCTCCACGACCCAGGCCTCGTGCACGGCGGCGATCTCGGCGAAGCGCTTGCGCCCCGATGCCGTCAGCCGCAGCCGCGTGGCCCGGCGATCACCGCTGACCGCCTCGCGCGTGAGCCAGCCGTCCTGCTCGAGCTGATCGGCGATGCCGGTGACATTGCCGCTGGTGACCATCAGCCGCTGCGACAGCTCGCTCATCCGCAAGCCGTCGACCCGCTCGAGCTGCGCGAGCAGGTCGAAGCGCGGCAGCGTGATCGCGAACTCCTGCTTGAGCCGCTGCCGGATGCTGGTCTCGATCAGGTTGGCGCAGGTCAGCAGCCGCAGCCACAGCCGCAGCGCGATGTGATCGTCGCTCGAAAGCCGGGTCTCTTGGTCGATCGCGAGCGAGTCCATCGAGATAGTTTAAGCCTGAACTATCGTCGTTGAACACTCCCGAGCGCTCCCAGCGGCACGCCGTCGCTGGATCGATCGCAGCGGCCGGGCGGAGCGTGCACGGCGCCGCCGGGCGAAAAAAAACGCCGGGTTGCCCCGGCGTTCAGACTGATGCGACTTGCGTCGATCAGAAGAAGTGACGCATGCCCAGCGCGATGTTGCGCGGCTTCAGGTCGCTCTGTCCGGCACGCTCGACCTTGTTCATACCGGCCGAGGCGTACAGGAACGTCCGCTTCGACAGGCCATGCTGGTAGGTCACGCCAATGCCGTTGTTGGTGTTGGTCGGGCCGTACGGATCGTCACGCTTGAGGACCAGGAACAGGGTGCCCGCACCGAGGCCGGCGCTGGCGCCCACGTACATGCCCTTGCGCTTCGCTTTGACGGTTCCGGTGTCGATTTCGGTCTGCGCATAGTTCAGGCCGAGACCGAAGTTGCCGAACTTGCCGTTCAAGCCACCAGCGAGCTCTTTCGTGTTGGACAACGGGCCGGCGCCGCGGTCGATCGTGTGATAGCCGATACCGAAGCCGATCGGGCCGAAGGCACCGTTGGCCGACACACCCAGCTTGTCACCGGTCTTGTTGCTCGGCACCGTCGAACCGGTTCCGGTCGCACCCGACGAGTAGTCTTCGCCCGCGGCATACGTTCCCCGCAGGACCAGGCCACCGATGTTCGGCGATTCGTACTCGATCGCGTTGTCGAACCGGACCGACGTGCCCGCCAGGCCGACCGAGTTGTTGTAGTACAGGTAGCCCGAGACGTCATTGACGATCATCGCGCGGAACACCGGGGTGTACTGACGACCCATGCGGACGGTACCGAAGCCGCCGCCAAGGCCGACCCACGCCTGACCCGCCCAGAACACCGGACCCAGGCCCGCGGTCGGGCCGGTCGCCGGCGCCGGCGTCGTGATCGTGCCGGTGTCCGGCGAAATACGGTGCTCCATGTTGAACAGCGCCCGCAGACCGCCGCCGAGGTCCTCGCTACCGACGATCGCGAACCGCGAACCGGCATTGATGCCCTGCGTGAGCTTCATGTCGCTGACGCCACCGTTGGCATCCTTGTTCACCGATTCCAGCGCCAAGTCGATGCTACCGGTCAACTGGACATTGGTCTGTGCCTGGGCGAACGCGGGCAAAGCTGCCGCAACGGCCAGCGCAACGAGCGATTTTTTCATTGATCAATCTCCTAAGTTTCTGGAATTCAATCGGTTGCGACCGTTGCTGGCGCGTGACCGAAACTCCCCGAGATGGCCCGGAAGGAAGTTGAAAGTATTGTCGCCAAATTCCTGCAGCGGTCAAAGAAAACGACCGGGGGCCAGACGATAAAACGACGTCGATGTTGTCTTGTTGCAACGACGGGAGTTGACGTTTCGACCATCCGTCCGACCGCGTGGCCGCCGGTCGGCTGGATAGAATGTCGGTTCGGCGTCGCACCCGTTGCCGAACCCCCGGACCCGTCCTGATGATCCGTCCTCCGCTGCGCCATGTCTCGCGCCTCGACCGGTTGCTCGCCGCGGTCGGCAGGGCGCTGAGCGACCAGGCCGGCGCCGGCGCCGCCGTAGCGCACCGGCCGAGCCCGGCCGGCGCGGTATTCGACGCCGATCCGCCGCCGCCGTCGGCTGCGCCGGCGTCTCCGGGTGCGCCGGCCGCCCCGGGTGGACCGGGCACCGCGGTGCTGTCGGAAGCCGAGCGGCGGCATGCCGCCGGACTGATGCGGGTCAACCACGTCGGTGAGGTCTGCGCCCAGGCGCTCTATCAGGGCCATGCGGCGACGGTCCGCGAGCCGGCGCTGGCCCGGCTCTTCCTTACCGCTGCCGACGAGGAGCGCGACCATCTCGCCTGGACCGCGGCGCGGCTCTCCGAGTTGCGGGCCCGGCCGTCGCGATTGATGCCGCTCTGGCATGCCGGCGCGCTTTCGATCGGCGCGGCGGCCGGGCTGGCCGGCGGGTCACGGGCGCTCGGCTTCATGGCCGAGACCGAACGTCAGGTCGAAGCGCACCTGGCCGGCCATCTCGAGCGGTTGCCGGTCGCCGACACCCGCTCCCGGGCGATCGTCGAGCAGATGCGGCTCGACGAAGCCCGGCACGGTCGCCAGGCGATCGCCGCCGGTGGCCGGCTGCCGCCGCGGCCGATCGCCGCCGTGATGCGGCTGGCCGCCAAGGCGATGACGACGATCGCCTATCGCATCTGACCGCCGGCTCGGGGCGGCCGGGCTCGGGGGCGGCCGGGCGTCGAGCGGCCCGGCGTGGAGCAGCCCGGCGTAGAGCAGCCCGGCGTAGAGCAGCCCGGCGTAGAGCAGCGCCGGCGCCGAGCGGCTCCGGGCCTGCCGGCTTCAGTCCTCGACGATCTCCCAGGTGGTTTCGAGCTTGGCGGTATGGGCCAGCATCGCCGACGCCGAGCAGTACTTGTCGTGCGACAGCTTGATCGCGCGTTCGACCAGGTTCGGTTTCAGGCTGCGCCCGCGCACGATGAAGTGAAAGCCGATCCGGGTGAACACCTTCGGGTCGGTCTCGGCACGGTCGGCGTCGAGGCGGACCTCGCAGCCGCGAATGTCCTGGCCGCTCTTGCGCAGAATCAGCACGACGTCGTAGGCGGTGCAGCCGCCGGTGCCGGCCAGCACCGTCTCCATCGGCCGCGGCGCGAGGTTCTCGCCGCCGCCGTCCGGCGCACCGTCCATCGTCAGCAGGTGGCCGCTGCCGGTCTGCGCGACGAAGCGCATCGTGTCGGGCCCAACCCATCGGATCGTCGTTTGCATGGCGTGCGTATTCCCGGCCGCTTCGGCGCGGCCCATTGTTCGGATCGTCAAGCCGTCAAGTGTAGTGGTGCCGGTGCGCGACGCCGTGGATGCGGTCGCGGCGGCACGATATTGCAGCGCCAGACGAACGGCCCGGCCGGTAGCCGGATTCGCGCCGGCACCCGATGGGGCGGCACCGCCGATTCGGCGGCGGCCGATGGAATCGGGCGCTGGATCAGTCAGTTATCGAGGATCGACGAGGCTGCCTGGCAATGACGTCGGTGTCCAACGACAGACACGGATCGCATATTGCAAAGCACAAAGATTCTGCTAGTATCGATTCATCGGTTGCTCGCGCAACCCACGTTGTCTCCTCCACCCTCCTCATTGGTGGATTCGAGCCCGGGAATTTCCTGGGCTTTTTTTTTGTTCCGGGTTTTTTGCTCCGGGCTTCCCGGCGCGGCGTCGGCCGCGCGGGTAGGCCGCGTTGGCCGTGAGCTTTGACGGGGCGATCCGTGTCGGGATATACTCGCGGGCTTTTCCGCACGCCTCTTTCCGAGCGCCCATGAAGACGTTTTCAGCCAAGCCCCTGGAAGTGCAGCGCGACTGGTTCGTCGTCGACGGGACCGATCGTGTGCTCGGCCGGCTCGCTGCCGAGATCGCGCATCGGCTGCGCGGCAAGCACAAGCCGGAATTCACGCCGCATGTGGACACCGGCGACTTCATCGTCGTGGTCAATGCCGGCAAGATCCGCGTCACCGGCACCAAAGGGCAGGACAAGACTTACTATCGGCACAGCGGCTACCCGGGTGGCATCAGCGAGACCAGCTTCGACAAGATGCAGGCGCGCTTCCCCGGCCGGGCGCTGGAGAAGGCGGTCAAGGGCATGCTGCCCAAGGGGCCGCTCGGCTACGCGATGTTCAAGAAGCTGAAGGTCTATGCGGAAGCGACGCATCCGCACGCCGCGCAGCAGCCGAAAGCGCTGCAGATCTGAGTTCCGGCGCATCGATCGAAGCATCGGCAGCAGACCCGGAAGCGAACCCGCAAGCGAACCGCACCACGGAACCCAACAGATGATCGGCGAGTACAACTACGGCACCGGCCGGCGCAAGACGTCGGTGGCGCGGGTCTTCATCCGGCGCGGCACCGGCCGGATCCAGGTCAACGGCAAGGACATCGGCACCTACTTCGCGCGCGAAACCGGCCGGATGATCGTCCGCCAGCCGCTGGAAGTCGCCAATGTCGCGCAGATGTTCGACATCCGCGTCAACGTCCACGGCGGCGGTGAATCGGGCCAGGCCGGCGCGGTCCGCCACGGCATCACCCGCGCGCTGATCGATTTCGACGCGTCGCTGAAGCCGTCGCTGTCGGCCGCCGGGCTGGTCACGCGCGATGCGCGCGAGGTCGAGCGCAAGAAGGTCGGCCTCCACAAGGCGCGCCGGCGCAAGCAGTTCTCGAAGCGCTGATCGCGCGGTTGCGCGGAGCCGGCCGGCGCGAGCGGCGAGCAGACAGCCGATGAAGCGAGTGGACAGTCGATGAAAACGGGTCGCGGCGCGGCCGCGCTGCACCGGATCGGCGAAGGCGCCATCTTCGAAGGCGAGCTGCGCTTCAGCGGCCGGCTCGAAGTCGACGGGCAGGTGGTCGGCGCGGTCATCGCCGAACCGCCCGAAGGCAGTGAAGTCGTCGTCGGTCCGAAAGGGCGGATCCAGGGGCCGGTGATCGCGGCGTCGGTGCTGGTTGCCGGCCGGATCGAAGGGTCGATCAAGGCCGGTATCCGCCTCGAGGTCGCAGCCGGCGCCCGGGTCCGCGGCGAGATCGTCTATCGCGACCTGCAGGTCCAGCATGGCGCTGTCCTGGAAGGCTCGCTGCTGCCGGCCGAGGGTGGGCAGGTCGCATTGAAACTGGTGGCCAACAGCCGCAACTAGCAAGTTTCGGGATGCCGGGCGCCCGCTCGTCGAAAGTGTCGAAAAGCCGGGCGTCCCGTCGAGCCGCCGTCACGATGACTGCCGGATCGACCCCGGCCCTTTCAGGGGCATCCGATCTCGACTATCCTTGCATCAGGAGCCGCATGAAATGAACGCCGAAACCCAATCCGCAGTCGCAGCCCTCGCCGAAGCCGAGCCGCCGGCGCCGCTGGTCTTCACCGACAGCGCGGCCGCCAAGGTCAGCCAGCTGATCCAGGAAGAGGGCAATCCCGATCTGAAGCTGCGCGTGTTCGTGCAGGGCGGCGGCTGTTCCGGCTTCCAGTACGGCTTCACGTTCGACGAGGAAGTCAACGAGGACGACTCGGTGATGGAGAAGAACGGCGTGACGCTGCTGATCGACGCGATGAGCTACCAGTACCTGGTCGGCGCCGAGATCGACTACAAGGATGATCTGCAGGGCGCGCAGTTCGTGATCAAGAACCCGAACGCGACGACCACCTGCGGTTGCGGTTCGTCGTTCGCGGCCGGCTGAACCGGCGCCGGTTCCGGGCCGGCGCGGCCAGCACGGCCGCGCGGATGTCTGCGGCTGGCCCCTTTCCGAGCAATGACGCCCCGGCTGGCCGCGCTCCGACCGGCCGGCACCGATGCGCAGTCAGCGCGGCGAGTGCACCGCGCCGAGCACGCGCAGCCGCGCCGCTCCGGTGATCGACGGCGCATTGCCCGGCGCTTCGGCGAGCCGCTGACGCGCCAGCCAGGCGAACGCGGTCGCTTCGACCGCCTGGGGGTCGAGCCCGAGTACCGTCGTTGCATCGACCGGAATTGCCGGCGACTGCAGCCGCTCGCGCAGTCGCGTCATCAGCTCGAGATTGGCGGCACCACCGCCGCAGACGAACACCTCCTCGATCCGATGTGCCCGGACCGCATCGGCGATGGTCGAAACCGTCAGCGCCAGTAGCGTCGCCTGGACGTCGGCCGGGGCGGCGTCGGCGTCCAGCCGCCGGGCGAGCCAATCGAGGTTGAACAGATCGCGGCCGGTGCTTTTTGGTGCCGGCAGCGCGAAGTAGGGCTCCTGCAGCAGCCGCGCCAGCAATGCCGGATCGACGCGGCCGCTCGCCGCCCAGCGGCCGTCGGCATCGTAGCGGGTCCCTTGGTGGCGCTCGCACCAGCCATCGAGCAGCGTGTTGCCCGGGCCGGTATCGAAGCCGAGCACCGGCGTGTCGGCCCGGCCCGGCAGCACCGTCAGATTGCCGATGCCGCCGATATTGACGATCCCGCGCCGCCGGCCCGCGTCCGCGAAGACGCGGGCGTGGAAGACCGGCACCAGCGGCGCACCCTGGCCACCGGCCGCGACGTCGGCGCTGCGCAGGTCGGTGACGGTGGTGATGCCGGTGCGCTCGGCGAGCCGGGCACCGTTCAGCAGCTGGATCGTGTAGCCGCGCGCCGGGTCGTGGCGGACCGTCTGGCCGTGCGCCGCCTGCGCGACGATCTCGGTGGGCCGGCAGCCGGCGCGTGCCAGCAGCACCTGCACGCAGTCGGCGTAGATATCGGCGAGCGCATTGCCGGCCAGCGCCGCGGTCGCGAGCTCGTCGGGGCCGGGTGCCTGCAGCGCGGTCAGCGTGCGGCGCAGCGGCTCGGGCATCGGCAGCGATGCGACCGCGCGCGTACCCAGCAGCTGGCCGGCGGCGTCGAATTCGGCCAGCACGCCGTCGACGCCGTCGATGCTGGTGCCGGACATCAGTCCGATATAGCAGCCGGCCAAGCCGTCGGCGGGTGCCGTCGTCACGCCCGTCGGGTTGCTCGAACGGCGATTCGAGGGGTGGCTCGAGGCGTCACTCGAACGCGGCGACCTGGGCAGCGTCCTGCCAGCGCATCCGTGCCAGCAGTTCCTGGGTCGATTCGCGAAAGCGCAGCCGCGCCGACGCATCCATCGGCTCTTCCGGCGGCGGCATCATCGATGCCGGGTCGACCTGCTCGCCGTTGACGTGGAACTCGAAGTGCAGGTGCGGGCCGCTCGCCCAGCCGCTCTGGCCGACCGTGCCGATCACCTGACCCTGGCGGATCTTGGCGTTCTCGGAGATCCCTTCGCCGATCGCTC
Source organism: Lautropia sp. (assembly GCA_050249335.1). Lineage (GTDB taxonomy): Bacteria > Pseudomonadota > Gammaproteobacteria > Burkholderiales > Burkholderiaceae_E > Lautropia. The sequence continues at coordinate 5,076 of JBFWQR010000069.1, read as the reverse complement.
TCATATGCGCATAGAGCGTCGTGTTTTCCTTGTCGTGGCGGATGATCACGACATTGCCGTAGCCGCGCTGATTGCCGGCGAATTCGACGACGCCGTCGCCGACGCTGCGGATCGGCGTGCCGGTCGGTGCCGCATAGTCGATGCCCTTGTGCGCGCGCCAGTCGCGGAACACCGGGTGGCGGCGGCCGAGCGTGAAGCCCGAACTGATCCGGGTGAACTCCATCGGCGAGCGGAGGAAGGTCTTGCGCAGCGTGTGACCGTCGAAGTTGTAGTAGTCGCCGCCGCCGTCGCGTTCGAACCAGACCGCTTCGAGCCGCTTGGTGCGCGACACGTATTCGACCGCGAGGATGCGGCCGGGCTGGCCGTCCGACAGCGTCGACGGGTCGCTGAACATCTCGTAGGCGATCCGCAGCCGATCACCCTTCTTCACTTCGCGGTGGAAGTCCATGTCCGACGCGAAGATCTCGGGGATCTTGGCGGTGATCGCGTCGGGGATGCCGGCGGCGTCGGTGGCGGCGAACAGCGACGAGGTCAGCGTGGCGGTGCGGGTCACCACCGTGCGCTCGACCAGCAGCGGCGCGACCTGCGCGTGCCAGCCGGCCGCACCGCGCTCGATGTCGAGCCGCCGCGCATCGGCGGCGCTGAAGCCGGCGAGCGCGTACGACAGTGCACGGATCCGGTCGCGACCATCGACCTCGGCGCGTACCGTGGTGCCGGGCGGGATCCGCAGCAACTGGCGCGCGACCGGATCGGTGCGGACGAATTCGGTCAGCGTGGCATCCTGCTCGCCGAGCCGGCGCAACAGGCTGCCGAGCGATTCACCGCGGGTCACGACGGTCTGACGCAGGTAATTGCCTTCGAGCGGCAGCGCGACCGGCGCGAGCTGCAGCGGTTCGATGACCCGCGAGCGCGGCGGCAGCGGCTGCTCGGTCAGCGGCGCGACGGCGAACGCGGTCAGCGTTGCGACCGACAGCGCTGCGACCAGCGCGGAGGCAAGTTGTTTCCCGGCAGATGTCTGCATCGTGTTTCAGCCGCCCTCTCAGCAATTCTTGTTGTCCGGCGAGCGCCGGACCGGGCGTTTCGCGGCAGGCGCGTGCGATCCCTCGGATAGAATCGCGCGCAGAGTACCGACGAAGCGAACGAGACGGCAACCGCCGAGCCGGTTTGAACGCAACGGGTCGAAGCGGCTTCGCGCGAACCGGGCCATCGTTAGACGGTTCGGCGCGACGCCGGTCTCGACACCGAGCCTGCCGGACTGATCCCGCGTGCAGGCGGGGCCGGCAGACCTGACCGGGTTTGTGGCAGGGGCGAGGCCCGCGACCGGCGGCGGTGCGACACATCTGGTTGCAACCTGCCCGGCGGCGGCGCTCGTCTTACACCCGATCGGTGCTCGAAACAAGCTGGTGTTGCGATTCTACCCCGGGTTTTGCGGTGAATCGGCCATGTTTCATTTTCGTTACGAACTCATAATATGAAAGATAATGGTGCCGTGACCACTGCTCTCGGACCCCAGACCGCGCCGCCGGACCCGACGGTGCTGCTGTTGATCCGTCATGGCGAAACCGCCTGGAATCACGAGCGGCGCATCCAGGGGCAGATGGATATCGCGCTGAACGCGGTTGGCCGGGCCCAGGCCGCGGCGGTCGCCGCGCGGCTCGCCGGCGACCGCCTGGCGGCGATCTATGCCAGCGACCTCGCCCGCGCGCACGACACCGCTGCGGCGATCGCAGCCGCGACCGGCCTGGCGCTACAGTCGGACGTCCGCTTGCGCGAGCGCCATTTCGGCCGTTTCGAAGGCTTGCTCTACGAATCGCTGCCGCAGCAGGATCCGGACGGCTATGCCCGCATGGTCGGGCGCGACCTCGCGTTCGATTTCGCGACCGGCGAGACGATCCCGGTGCTGTATGCACGCGTCGAGGCGGTGCTCGGGGCGATCGTTGCCCGCCATCCCGGCCAGCGGGTCGCGGTGGTCACGCACGGCGGCGTGATCGACTGCGCCTACCGGCTCGCCAGCGGTCAGGCGCTCGACGCGCCGCGCAGCTGCAGCCTGCTCAACGCCGGCGTCAACACGATCCTGCACGATGCCGCCGGCTATCGCTGCGGCGACTGGGGCGATGTGGCCCACCTCGCCGGCAGCAGCGACGAGATCGATCCGCGGACGCGGCCGTCGGCGCCGGTCGGGCGTACCACCTGACGCTAAACTGTCGAACCCGCAGCCAAGCCAGCCACCGAGCACATAGCGACATGTTCGACCGCAACCAGACCATCGCCAGAACCGATCCGGAGCTCTGGCAGGCGATCCAGAACGAGAACCGCCGGCAGGAGGCGCACATCGAGCTGATCGCGTCGGAGAACTACGCGAGCCCGGCGGTGATGCAGGCGCAGGGCAGTCAGCTGACCAACAAATACGCCGAGGGCTATCCCGGCAAGCGCTACTACGGCGGCTGCGAGTTCGTCGACGTCGCCGAGCAGCTCGCGCTCGACCGCGTCAAGCGGCTGTTCGATGCGCCGGCGGCCAATGTCCAGCCGAACTCGGGCTCGCAGGCGAACCAGGCGGTGCTGATGGCGCTGGCCAAGCCCGGCGACACCATCCTCGGCATGTCGCTCGCGATGGGCGGGCACCTGACGCACGGCTCGCCGGTCAACATGTCGGGCAAATGGTTCAACGTGATCTCCTACGGGCTCGACGCGTCCGAGGCGATCGATTACGACGCGATGGAGCGGCTCGCGCACCAGCACAAGCCGCGGATCATCATCGCCGGCGCATCGGCCTATTCGCTGCGCATCGACTGGGCGCGCTTCGCCCGCGTCGCCAAGGACGTCGGCGCGACCTTCATGGTCGACATGGCGCATTACGCCGGGCTGATCGCGGCCGGCGTCTACCCGAGCCCGGTGCCGCATGCCGACGTGGTCACGTCGACGACGCACAAGAGCCTGCGCGGCCCGCGCGGCGGCTTCATCCTGATGCGGCCGGAGCATGAGAAGGCGATCAATTCGGCGATCTTCCCCGGTCTGCAAGGCGGGCCGCTGATGCATGTGATCGCCGCCAAGGCGGTGGCGTTTCAGGAGGCGCTGCAGCCGGCATTCAAGGACTATCAGCGCCAGGTGGTCACCAACGCGCAGGCGCTGGCGGCGGCGCTGACCGGGCGCGGCCTGCGAATCGTCTCGGGCCGCACCGAATCGCACATGATGCTGGTCGATCTGCGTGCCAAGGGCATCACCGGCAAGGACGCCGAGGCCGCGCTGGGCCGCGCCCACATCACGGTCAACAAGAACGCGATCCCGAACGATCCGGAGAAGCCGTTCGTCACCAGCGGCATCCGGGTCGGCTCGCCGGCGATGACCACCCGCGGTTTCGGCAGCGACGAGGCGACGCTGGTCGGCGAACTGATCGCCGACGTGCTCGACCGCCCTGGCGACGATGCGCATCTGGCGCGGATCCGCGATCGGGTCGACGGGCTGACCGCACGCTTCCCGGTCTACGGGGGGCATGGGTAGGCGGTTCAGCGCCGCTGCGGTGCCCGGGCGACCGGTCGCGGTCGCGGCGACCGGCGGCCGCCGCCCGCCGCCCCCGGTCCGGCGGGGTGCGATAATCGGTCATGCACTGTCCGTTCTGCAGCCATGACGACACGCAGGTGATGGAAACGCGCGTACTCGACAGCGGCGACAGCATCCGGCGGCGCCGGCGCTGCGTCCGCTGCGACCGGCGCTTCACCACCTACGAACGGATCGAGCTGTCGATGCCCGACGTGGTCAAGAACAACGGCACGCGGGTCGCCTACGATCGCGCCAAGCTCGAGTTCTCGATGCGGCTCGCGCTGCGCAAGCGGCCGGTATCGCCGGAGGCATTCGAGGACGCGCTCGACCGCGTCGAAGGCCGGCTGTTCAAGCTCGGCGCCAAGGAGGTCTCGAGCGCGACCATCGGCGAACTGGTGATGGACGAACTGCAGAAACTCGACAAGGTCGCCTACATCCGGTTCGCTTCGGTCTACCGCAACTTCGCGGACATCGAGGCGTTCGCCGATGCAGTCGACCAGATCCGGCCGGCCGAGGGGCGGGCCGCGGGTGGCGATGTATAGCGACGCCGATCACGCGCTGATGTCGCGCGCACTCGAGCTCGCGCGCCACGGCCTCTACACGACCACGCCGAATCCGCGGGTCGGCTGCGTCATCGTCCGCGACAACGCGGTGGTCGGCGAGGGCTGGCACCGCCGGACCGGCGAGCCGCATGCCGAGATCCTGGCGCTCGCCGAAGCCGGCGACCGCGCCCGCGGCGCGACCGTCTACGTGACGCTCGAGCCGTGCAGCCACCAGGGCCGCACGCCGCCGTGCACCGATCTGCTGATCGAATCCAGGGTCGCGCGCGTGATCGCCGCAATGGAGGACCCGAATCCGCTGGTCAACGGCCAGGGGCTCGAGCGGCTGCGCGCTGCCGGCATCGACGTCCGCTGCGGCCTGATGGCGCAGGAAGCGCAGGCGCTCAACGTCGGCTTCATCGCGCGGATGACACGCGGCCGGCCGTGGCTGCGGCTGAAGGTCGCAGCCACGCTCGACGGCGTCACCGCGCTGCCCGACGGCCGCAGCCAGTGGATCACCTCGGAGGAGGCGCGCAACGACGGCCACCGCTGGCGGGCCCGCGCCTGCGCGCTGCTGACCGGCATCGGTACCGTCAAGGCCGACAATCCGCGGCTGACGGTGCGCGCGGTCGCGACCGCGCGCCAGCCCGACAAGGTGCTGATCGATTCTCGGCTCGAGGTCAATCCGGCCGCCGAGCTGTTCCGCGATTCCGGCGCGCTGGTGATCCATGCGCTCGCCGAAGAGGCGGTCGGCGCCGAGCGCCGCGAGCGGCTGCGCGACGCCGGCTGCGAGCTGCTGTCGCTGCCGAACGAACACGGCAAGGTCGACCTGTTCGCCGCGATGCAGGAGCTCGGCCGGCGCGAATACAACGAGGTCCACGTCGAGGCCGGCGCGCGGCTGAACGGTTCGCTGGTGGCGGCCGGCTGCGTCGACGAGGTACTCGCCTACGTGGCGCCGGCGCTGCTCGGTCGCGGCCTGCCCGGGTTCGACATGCCGGTG
>JBFWQR010000068.1:0-37673 GCA_050249335.1 Lautropia sp. | reverse complement strand
ATCTGGCGCTGACCGGCGCGATCGAGGATCCGCAGCGCGCCGACCGTGCCGGCGCGGTGCTGGTGCTGGTCGGCGTCGTCAACGTGCCGATCATCTACTTCTCGGTATCGTGGTGGAACACGCTGCACCAGGGTGCCAGCGTCAGCGTCAGCGGCGGCTCGCGAATGGCCGCCGTGATGCTGCAGGCGATGCTGGTGATGACCTTCGCGGCCTGGTCCTACACGATCGCGGCGGCGCTGCACCGGGTCCGCTCGATCATCGTCGAGCGCGAAGGCCACGCCCAGTGGCTGCAGCGGACCCTATTGCCGGCCGGCCCCGGCGCCGCCGTCGACACCGGCGGAGCAGCGCGATGACGCACTGGCAGGCGATCGCGCTGGCCTACGCGGCGACCGTCGCGGCGCTGGCGGTCGAGGTGGCGCTGTTGTTGCGCCGACGCCGCCGCGCGCTCGCCGAAGCACGGGCGCAGGCGAGCGCGGCGGCCGGCGCGCCGCCACGGCCGCTGCACGCGCCGGCGCCGGCGGCTTCATCGCGGCCCGGTGCCGCGGAGCTGCCGCGATGACGCCGCGCCAGCGCCGGCTCGCCTGGATCGGCAGCGGTGTCGCCGCGCTCGCGCTCGCAGTCGGGCTGGTGCTGTATGCGCTCAACAGCAACATCGTGTTCTTCTTCACGCCGACGCAGGTCGCCGAGCAGCAGGCGCCGCAGGGGCGCAACTTCCGGATCGGCGGGCTGGTCGAGCCGGGCAGCGTCGAGCGCGACGGCACGCGGGTGCGGTTTCGCGTCACCGACAACGTCCGGCAGATCCCGGTGGTCTACGTCGGCACCCTGCCCGACCTGTTTCGCGAGGGCAAGGGCGTCGTCGCGCAAGGACGGCTCGGCGCCGACGGCGTGTTCGCGGCGAACGAGGTGCTGGCCAAGCACGACGAGAACTATATGCCGCCGGAAGCCGCCGAGGCGCTGCGCAAGGCCGGCCATCCCGACCGGCCGCCGGCCGACGGAGCACGACCATGATCTACGGTGAGATCGGCCACTTCGCCGCCTGGATCGCGCTCGCGGTCGCGCTGGTCCAGGCGGTCACGGCGCTCGCTGGTGCGCAGCGCAGGGATGCGGCGCTGATGCAGGTGGCAGCGCGCGCGGCCAATGCCCAGTTCCTGGCGATCGTGCTGGCGTTCGCCTGTCTGGCCGTCTCGTTCATCGAAGGCGACTTCACGCTGCTCAATGTCGCGCAGAACAGCAACAGCAAGCTGCCGGCGGCCTATCGCCTCGCCGCTACCTGGGGTTCGCATGAAGGGTCGCTGCTGCTCTGGTGCCTGATGCTCGCCGGCTGGACCGCCGCGGTGGTCAATGCCGGCACGGCGCTCGACGCAGCGGTCCGGAGCCGCGTGATCGGCGTGCTCGGCCTGATCGCGATCGGCTTCCTGGCTTTCCTGCTGTTCACCTCGAACCCGTTCCTGCGCGACCTGCCGGCGCCGGCCGACGGCCGCGATCTGAATCCGCTGCTGCAGGATCCGGGGATGGTGATCCATCCGCCGATGCTCTACATGGGCTACGTCGGCTTCTCGGTCGCGTTCGCGTTCGCGATCGCGGCGCTGATCGGCGGCCGCGTCGACGCGGCCTGGACACGCTGGACGCGGCCGTGGACCACCGCGGCCTGGGCGTTCCTGACGATCGGCATCGCGCTCGGCAGCTTCTGGGCCTACTACGAGCTCGGCTGGGGCGGCTGGTGGTTCTGGGATCCGGTCGAGAACGCGTCGTTCATGCCGTGGCTGGTCGGAACCGCGCTGATGCATTCGCTGGTGGTCACCGAGCGTCGCGGCGTGTTCAAGAGCTGGACGCTGCTGCTGGCGATCTCGGCGTTCAGCCTGAGCCTGCTCGGCACGTTCCTGGTCCGCTCCGGCGTGCTGACGTCGGTCCATGCGTTCGCCACCGACCCGGCACGCGGCATCTTCATCCTCTGCTTCCTGACCGTCGTGGTCGGCGGCTCGCTGACGCTGTTCGCGTGGCGCGCACCGGCCCTGTCGGCGCAGACCGCGCCGGCCGGCTTCTCGCCGAGCTCGCGCGAAGGCTATCTGCTCGCCAATAACGTGCTGCTGTCGGTCGCCGCGGCCGCGGTCTTCCTCGGCACGCTCTATCCGCTGCTGCTCGACGCGCTCGGCGCCGGCAAGATCTCGGTCGGGCCGCCCTACTTCGACGCGGTGTTCTTCCCGCTGATGGCGCCGGCGGTGTTCCTGATGGGTGTCGGCCCGCTGGCGCGCTGGCGCGGCACGCCGGTGCCGGAGCTGGCGCGGCGGCTGCGCTGGGCGCTCGCGGTGACGATCGTCACCACTGTGCTGATCGCGGTGTCGTCGGGCCGCTTCGCGCCGGACCGGCTCGCGCCGGTCGCCGCCGGCGGTGCCGGTACCTGGGGCGCGGTCGGCTTCGCGATCGGCATCTTCATCGCGCTCTGGGTGATCCTGGCGTCGCTGGCGCTCTGGCTCGAGCGGCTGCGCGAAGCCGGCGGCGAGGGCACCGGGCTCGTCGATCGGATCCGCGCGCTGCCGGCCGGCTTCTACGGCATGCTGCTCGCGCATGTCGGCGTCGGCGTGTTCGTGATCGGGGTCGCCTGCGTCAATACGCTGCAGCAGGAAGCCGATCATGCGCTCGCGCCCGGCGAATCGATGACGCTCGGCGACTACCGGTTCACGCTGCTCGGTACCGGCGAGGTCGACGGCCCGAACTACCGCGCGACCCGCGGCCGGATCGAGGTCGCACGCGGCGGCGGGCCGGCCCGGCTGATGCAGCCGGAGAAGCGGCACTATCCGAGCACCGACGCGACGATGACCGAAGCGGCGATCGCTTCCGGCCTGACGCGCGACATCTATGTTTCGCTCGGCGACCACCTGCCCGACGGCCGCTGGACCATCAAGGCCTGGATCAAGCCGTTCGTCGACTGGATCTGGGGCGGCTGCCTGCTGATGGCGATCGGCGGTTTCGTCGCGCTGTCGGACCGGCGCTATCGTGCCGCGCAGCGCCATGCCGGCCAGCCGGCCGCGCCGCGGCCGGCGCCGCTGACCGCGCGTGCCGGCGGTTGACGGCGGCCGACGCGGCCCCTTCGCAGACTCCGACAGGCTCCCGGCCACCATGCGCGCGCTCAAGTACCTGCTGCCGGTGATCGCGTTCGCCGTGCTCGCCGGCTTCCTGCTGGTCGGTCTCGATCGCAATCCGCAGGAGATCCCGTCGCCGCTGATCGGCAAGCCGGCACCGGCGTTCACGCTGCCGCTGCTGCTGCCGAGAACGGCCGCCAACGCCGGCGCGACGGCAGCCGGCGTGACAGCGGCGGGCGCGACGGCGGCCGGCACCGCGACTGCCGAGAGCGCGATGCTGGACAGCCGCTCGCTGGCCGGCCGGCCGTACCTGCTCAACGTCTGGGCGTCCTGGTGCCTGCCGTGCCTGCAGGAGCACCCGCTGCTGCTCGAGCTGTCGCGCCGCAAGCTGATCGATGTCGTCGGCATGAACTACAAGGACCGCCCGGCCGATGCGACCGCCTGGCTGCAGCGCCACGGCGATCCGTTCGCGATCATCGCGGCCGACCGTGACGGCCGCACCGCGATCGACTTCGGCGTCTACGGCGTGCCGGAATCGTTCCTGATCGATGCCGGCGGCGTGATCCGTTTCAAGCATGTCGGGCCGCTGACCAGCGAGGTCGTCGAACGACGGCTGCTGCCGGCGATCCGGGCGTTGCCCGCCGGCGGCACCGCCGCGACCGGCGGGCGCAGCGGATGAGGCGCTGCGGTCCGATGATCCGGCCGGTGCGGTCGGCCGTGGTCGCGCTGGCGCTGCTGGTCGCCGCACTGGCGCCGGCCGCTGCCGATGCCCAGGGGCCGGCTCCTGCGCCCCATCCGGCGCCGGAGGTGCTGCCGGCGAATGCCGCCGAACTGCTCGCATCCGAACGCTTCCGCCGTCTCGCCGGCGAGCTGCGCTGCCTGGTCTGCCAGAACCAGACGCTGGCCGACTCGAACGCACCGCTGGCGCAGGATCTGCGCAACGAGGTGCTGCGGCTGATGGCGAGCGGCGCCGACGATCGCGGCATCAAGTCGTACCTGGTCGATCGCTACGGCGAGTTCGTCCTCTACCGGCCGAGCGTCTCGGCCCGCAATGCGCTGCTCTGGTTCGGGCCGTTCCTGCTGCTCGCGATCGGCGCGGTCGCGTGGTGGCGGCTCGGCCGCCGCCGGGTACCGGCGGCAGCCAGCGCCGACGATGCGCTGCGCCGGGTCGACGAACTGCTGAAGCGCTGATGCGAACGGATGAAACGCCGATGAAACGACCGCCACGCTCACGGCAGCCGGGCGAAGCCGGCATCGAGCCGCCGGGCCGCCGATGACCTCGTCCGTGCCGCAACCGTTCCGCGATCTCGACCCGGCGCGCGTGCTCGCGACGCTCGAGGCCGCCGGGCTCGATTGCGACGGCCGGCTGCAGGCGCTCAACAGTTTCGAGAACCGCGTCTACTTCGTCGGGCTGCACGACGGCGGCAGCCGGGTCGCGAAGTTCTACCGGCCGGGCCGCTGGAGCGACGCGCAGATCCGCGAGGAGCATGCGTTCGCCGCCGAGCTCGCCGACGCCGAGATCCCGGTGGTCGCGCCGCTGCCGCTCGCCGACGGGCAGACGCTGTTCTGCGCCAACGGTCACCGCGTCGCGGTGTTCCCGCGCCAGGGCGGCCGCGTGCCGGAACTCGACAATGCGCGCGACGGCGCGGCAATTCGCGATCGGATCGGCCAGTTCATCGCCCGAATCCATACGGTCGGTGCACGCCGCCGCTTCGCGGTCCGGCCGGCACTGACGCCGGACTCGCATGCACGGCAGCCGATCGCGGTGGTACGCGCCAGCGGCCTGCTGACCGACGAAGCCGCCGACGCCTGGATCGCGGTCGCGACCCGCTGCGCGGACCGGATCGCCGAACGCTACGACGCCATCGTCGGCCGCGACGGCTGCGCGACGCTACGGCTGCACGGCGACTGTCATCTCGGCAACCTGCTGTGGACCGACCACGGCGCGCACTTCGTCGACCTCGACGACGCGCGCACCGGCCCGGCAGCGCAGGATCTGTGGATGCTTGCCGACGCCGGCGCTGCGAACGACCACAGCCCGGCCGGGGCCAGCGCCGAGTGGGCCGAGCTGATCGCCGGCTACGAACGGATCCGCGATTTCGACCGCCGTGAGCTCGCGCTGGTCGAGACACTGCGGACGATGCGGATGCTGCACTACTGCGGCTGGCTGGCCGAACGTTGGCAGGATCCGGCGTTTCCGGCCGCATTCCCGTGGTTCGGCACGCCGCGCTACTGGCAGGACCAGATCATCGCGCTGCGCGAACAGCTGGAACGGCTCGACGAGCCGGCGCAACAGTACGGGTTCGACGACACCTGACCGTCTGCCGGACCGGGGGCCGCAGTCGCATTCCCGGTCTCGACAGCCGGCCGACAAGGATGCCGGACGGCCGCGCGCGGCGCGGCGGCTGCGCTATTTGCGCCGCTTGTTGGCGGCTTCCTTGAAGGCCGCGCCGGCCGAGAATTTCGGCACGGTCGCCGCGGCGATCTTGATCTTCTCGCCGGTGCGCGGGTTCTGCCCGGTGCGCGCCGCACGCTTGGTCGCGTAGAACGTGCCGAAGCCCACCAGCGTGACGCGCTCGCCCTTGGCCACGGCCTTCATGACGGCGGCCAGCGCCGACGTCAGTGCCCGTTCGGCGGCCGCCTTGCTGATGTCGGCTTCGCTCGAGATGGTGTCGATCAGTTCACTTTTATTCATTCAGCCCTCTGCATTTCGATCGAACTGGACACGCGCAGCCGGCTCGCGAAGCGGACCGATCGCGGATCGATGGCCGCGACGGCTCCCACGCTCATCGCTCGGACTCGCCGATGGCAACGTGGTCCTGGATGTCCCTGCTTGTCCTACTCGGAACGCATGATCCGAAGCACCGCACGACCCGCGCCGGTCTCTGACCGGAATCATGAATCGGCGTTTCGGCCTCGTCCCGTACCCGCCTTCGGCTCTCCGTCCAAAAAGGCGAAGGGCTGATTCTACAGCCATTCAACCGCGGCAGAACCGGGGCAAACTGCCCGGACCTCGTGCAATGGATGAATAACGGTTACCGGGAAGACACGCGTGTCGGTCGTCGATGAGGCCGCACCGCAGCCATGTCTCATCACCGATGGACGAATTCGATCAGCAAGTCGTGCGCCGCGACGGTCTCGCCGCTCTTCACGTGGATCGCCGCGATCGTGCCGTCGCGATCGGCACGGATCTGCGACTCCATCTTCATCGCCTCGATCGAGACCAGCGGATCTCCGGCGCGGACCGTCTGGCCGGCGCGGACAGCGATCGTGACGACCATCCCCGGCATCGGCGCCGCGACGTGCGTCGGGTTGCCGGCCTCGGCCTTGGGCCGCGCCACGACGCTCGACGCGATGCCGGCCTTGCGGATCCGGACCGTCCGCGGCTGACCGTTCAGCTCGAAGAACACCCGGACCATGCCCTCCTCGTCGGGCGGCGACGTTCCTTGCAGCCGGACGATCAGCGTCTTGCCGGCGTCGATGTCGATCGCGACTTCCTGACGCGCCTGCATGCCGTAGAAAAATACCGGCGTCGGCAGCAGGCTGACATCGCCATAGGTGCGACGGTGCTCCCGGTACGCCTGATAGACCTTCGGATACATCAGCCACGACGCGACGTCGCGCTCGCCGATCTGGCGGCCGGCGGCCTTCTCGGCCTGCCGGCGGGCCTCTGCGAGATCGACCGGCGCGATCCGGTCGCCGGGTCGGTACGGCGCCGGCGGCTCGTCCTTCAGCACCTTGCGCGACAGCGCCGGCGGAAAACCGTCCGGCGGAAAGCCGAGCTCGCCGCGGAACAACGAGACCACGCTCTCCGGGAATGCGACCTCGAGCTCGGGATTGGCGACGTCGGCGGCCGACAGATCGCTGGCGACCATCATGATCGCCAGGTCGCCGACCACTTTCGAGGTCGGCGTCACCTTGACGATGTCGCCGAACAGCCGGTTGACTTCGGCGTAGGCGCGCGAGACCTCCGGCCAGCGGTGCTCGATGCCGATCGCGCGTGCCTGCTCGCGCAGATTGGTGTACTGGCCGCCGGGCATCTCGTGGCGATAGACGTCGGCGGTGCCGCTCTTGATGTCGGACTCGAACGGCGCGTAGCAGCGGCGCACGCCTTCGTAGTAGTCCGAGATCTCGCGCAGCGCCTGGCCGTCGAAGCCGGGATCGCGCGCGTCGCCGGCGAGCATCGCAACGATCGAGTTCAGGTTCGGCTGCGACGTGAGGCCGCTCATCGAATCGAGCGCGGCGTCAAACGCGTCGACGCCGGCGGCGACCGCGGCGAGCACGCTGGCGGCAGCAGCGCCGCTGGTATCGTGGGTATGGAAATGGACCGGCAGGCCGACCTCCTCGCGCAGCGCGGTCACCAGCGCATGGGCCGCGCGCGGCCGGCAGACGCCGGCCATGTCCTTGATGCCGAGCACGTGGCAGCCGGCACGCTCCAGCTGCTTCGCGAGCCCGACGTAGTACTTCAGGTCGTACTTCGGCCGGGCCGCGTCGAACAGGTCGGCGGTATAGCAGATCGCGCCCTCGCAGAGCGCGCCGGACTCGAGCACCGCATCGATCGCGACCCGCATGTTGTCGACCCAGTTCAGCGAATCGAAGACGCGGAACAGGTCGATGCCGTGCGCTTGCGCCTGGCCGACGAAATGGCGGACGACGTTGTCGGCGTAGTTGGTGTAGCCGACCGCGTTCGACGCGCGCAGCAGCATCTGCAGCAGCAGGTTCGGCATCGCGCTGCGCAGCTGCTCGAGCCGCTGCCACGGATCCTCCTTGAGAAAGCGCAGCGCGACGTCGAAGGTCGCACCGCCCCAGCACTCGACCGAGAACAGCTGCGGCAGCAGCCGCGCATAGTACGGCGCGATCGCGGTCATGTCGGCGGTCCGCATCCGGGTCGCGAACAGCGACTGGTGCGCATCGCGCATCGTCGTGTCGGTGACCAGCACCTGCGGCTGCGCGCGCAGCCACTGCGCGAACGCGGCCGGCCCGAGCGCCTTCAACCGGTCGCGGCTGCCGGGTTCGAGCGGCCGCTCGGGGGCCAGCCGGGAACGCTCGGGCAACGCCACCTTGAGCTGGGCCGGATCCGGCGCGACCCTGCCCTTCATGTCGGGATGCCCGTTGACGATGACTTCGCCGACGTAGCGCAGCAGCCGGGTCGCACGGTCGCGCCGCCGGGCGAAGCGGAACAGTGCCGGCGTGGTATCGATGAAGCGGGTCGTGACCCGGCCGGCGACGAAGTCCGGATGGTTGATCACGTTCTCGACGAACTGCAGGTTGGTCGCGAGCCCGCGGATCCGGAATTCGCGCAGCGCCCGATCCATCCGCCGGATCGCCTCGCGCGCGGTCGGCGCCCAGGCGGTCACCTTGACCAGCAGCGAGTCGTAGTACGGCGTGATCACCGCGCCGCTGTAGGCGGTGCCGCCGTCGAGCCGGACGCCGAAGCCGGCGGCGCTGCGATAGGCGCTGATCCGGCCGTAGTCCGGCGTGAAGCCGTTCTCCGGATCCTCGGTGGTGATCCGGCACTGCAGCGCGTGGCCGTTCAGCCGGATCTCGGCCTGCGCCGGCACGCCGGAGCCGATCTCGACCAGCTCGCCGGCGGCATCGTGGCGGTCGTCGCGGTTGCCGATCCGCGCGCCCTCGGTGATCCGGATCTGCGCCTTGACGATGTCGATGCCGGTGACCTGCTCGGTCACCGTGTGCTCGACCTGGATCCGCGGATTGACCTCGATGAAGTAGAACTGGCCGGTGTCGGCGTCCATCAGGAACTCGACGGTGCCGGCATGGGTGTAGCGGACCGCGCGGCCGAGCGCGAGCGCCGCGCCGCACAGCGCCTCGCGCCGGTCGGCATCGAGATACGGCGCCGGCGCACGCTCGACCACCTTCTGATTGCGCCGCTGCACCGAACAGTCGCGCTCGAACAGGTGTACCAGGTTGCCGTGGGTATCGCCGATGATCTGGACCTCGACATGGTGCGCGCGCCGCACCAGCTTCTCCAGATAGACCTCGTCGTTGCCGAATGCCGCGCCGGCCTCGCGCCGCGCCACCGGCAGCTGGGTCACGAGGTCGTCGTCGTGCTCGATCACCCGCATGCCGCGGCCACCGCCGCCCCAGCTCGCCTTCAGCATCAGCGGATAGCCGACTTCGCGCGCCAGCGCGAGGCAGGCGGCCTCGTCGGCCGGCAGCGGCGCGGTCGCCGGCATCACCGGCACGCCGGCGGCGACCGCGGCGTTGCGCGCCGCGATCTTGTTGCCGAGCGTGGTCATCACCTCCGGCGTCGGGCCGATGAAGGCGATTCCGGCGGCGGCGCAGGCACGCGCGAACGCCGGATTCTCCGACAGGAAGCCGTAGCCGGGATGGATCGCGTCGACCCGCGCCTGGCGGGCGATCCGGATGATGTCGTCGATATCGAGGTAGGCCGCCAGCGGCTTCCTGCCGGCGCCGACCAGGTAGCTCTGGTCGGCCTTGAAGCGGTGCAGCGCGAAGCGGTCCTCGTGGGAGTAGATCGCGACCGTCCGCATACCGAGCTCGGCAGCGGCACGCATCACCCGGATCGCGATCTCCGATCGATTCGCGACCAGCACGGAAGTCAGCCTTTTCATCGGATCGAGCCTTCGATTGATGCAATGCGGAAACCGCTGCGAGAGTATCACCGACCGGCGGCCGCAATGCCGCTCCGGACGGTCGTTGCGATCTTGCACGCCGGGGCTGGCAGCCGGATCGATCGCCGATAATTCGGGCGTGGGTCGATCGGCCAGGGGGCCGGCATCCGCGATTGCAAAGACGATGCCAAGAAGTAGAAGAAGAAGTCGTTCGGCGTGCCTGCTCGCAGGCACCGTATTGGGGCTGGCCGCCTGCGGCGGTGGCGGCGGCAGCGGCACGCCCACGTCTACCCCGTCGTCCGTGCCGGTACCAGTGCCGGCGCCGACGCCGTCCGATAGCGTCGTCAACGACCCGGCTTGCCCGCTGAAATACGGCCCGACCGACACGCCGATGCTGACCGGCACCGATCCGCTGCTGGCGCAGCAATGGCACCTGAACAACGATGCCTCGGTCTCCGGCACCGCCGGCGAGGATGTCCGCGCGTTTTCGGCCTGGCCCCGGACCAAGGGTGAAGGCGTCCGGGTCGCGGTCGTCGATGACGCGATCGAGGTCACCCACCGCGATCTGCTGCCGAACGTCGTGCCGAACGCGAGCTACAACTACCGGCAGGTCTATCGCGGCAACGCCTATCCGCTGCCGTGCCACGCCGACGACGATCACGGCACGTCGGTCGCCGGCCTGATCGTTGCCCGTGACGGCAACGGCGTCGGCGTCGCCGGCGTCGCGCCGCGCGCGAGCCTGGTCGGCTACAACGCGCTGGCGACCTCGGCCGATGCCGATGTCATGGACGCGCTGAACCGCGACCTGGCGAACAACCAGATCTACAACAACAGCTGGGGATCGCCGGACGACGGCTTCCTGCACCCGGCCGAACCGAGCTTCGTCGAGGCGATCGAGCGCGGCATCAATAACGGCCGCAGCGGCAAGGGGGCGATCTACGTGTTCCCGGCCGGCAACGGCGGCTGCTACAACCCGGATCTGGCGGCAACGCCGAACTACGCCGAGCCGTGCGTGCGCGAGAACTCGAACTACGACGGCTACGTCAACAAGCTCGGCGTGATCACCGTCTGCGCCACCACCAGCGGCGGCAAGCAGCCGTGGTACGGCGAGAACGGCGCCAACATGCTGGTCTGCGCACCGTCGTCGGATATCGTCACCAGCTCGTATGTGCGAACCACCGCGATCGGCGACGGCTTCCGCAGCAACTTCACCGGCACCTCGGCCAGCACGCCGATGGTCTCCGGCGTGGTCGCGATGATGCTGTCGGCGAATCCGGACCTGACCTGGCGCGACGTCCGGCTGATCCTGGCGCAGACCGCGCGTAAGAACGACCCCCTCAACGCCGACTGGACCAGCAACTTCGGCCTGAACTTCAATCACCGCTACGGCTTCGGTGTCGTCGATGCGGCGGCAGCGGTCGAAGCGACAGCCGCCTGGAGCAGCGTCGGCGACTCGTCGACGCTGCAGCGCTGCGGCCCGTACCTCGATTCGGTCAACCAGACGCTGCCGGACCGCCCGCCCGGCGGCATCGCCCAGCCGGTCGAGCGGACGCTGACCGTGCCATCGAGCTGCGGCATCACCCGGATCGAGCATGTCGAGGTCCGCATCACCATCGCCGACCATCCGAGCACCGGTGACCTGCGGATCCGGCTGACCAGCCCGCAGGGCCTGGTCAGCGAGCTGGCCGACGAACACGTCTGCTACAACGCCGCCGAACAGACGGTCAGTTGCGGCCGCTACGATGATTATCCGTTCGGCTCGGTCCGGCATCTCGGCGAGCCGGTCGTCTCCGGCAGCAACGGCGACTGGAAGCTGACCGTGACCGACATGCTGGCTGCAGACGAGGGCAAGCTGGCCTCATGGAGGCTGACCTTCTATGGACGCTGATCGCCGCGTGCGGAGGCCGGATCGACCGCATGCCCGAGCGGCAGGCCGGGCCGGCGCGATGCTGTTCGCGCTGGTCGCCGCGCTCGGCGCCGGCGTCGCCGCGGCGAGCGACGCCATGAGCGACGCCACGACCGACAGCGTACGGCCGGCGACCATCGGCCCGACGCCGGCCGCGGCGCCGCTGGCGCCGTCACCGCCGCGGTCCGCGGCCGAGTCGCCCGATCCGGCGCGAACGCTGCCGGCGGACGCCGTGCCCCAAGTCGTGAAGCCCGCAGCCGCGCCGAGCAAGACCGCCAACCCGAGCGTCATCGTCGTCGAAGGCGGCGGCACCCGTGCGCTCTGGATCGACCCGAACCGCATCGCCGATTTCGGCGCCGGCGGCGCCGCCGTGCAGCCGGCGCTGCGGCCGCCGGCACCCGGTGAGCTGACCGACCGCGCCCGCGCCGGCAAGCGCGACGACGACAGGAGCGCGAAGTCCGCCGCCGACACCGGCTCGACCGCGGCCACGACCGTGTCGCCGGTATTCCTCGACGCAGGCGGACGCGCCCGCGCGCTGCCGGGAGGCGTCATCGTCGGCTTCGCGGCCAGCGTTTCGAATGATGCGGCTGCAGGCGAATTCGCCGCTGCCGGGGTCACCCCGCTGCGGCGGATCGGCGACCGGATGTGGCTGGTCGAATCGCCCCCCGGCCTGGCGACGCTCGAAATCGCCGAGCGGCTCAACGCCAGCGGCCGGTTTGCGTTCGTCCAGCCGAACTGGTGGAATCCGCGCCCGACCAAGTAGTGGCTGGTCAGAACCCGCTTTCGCGAATCAGCAGCGCCGCCGCCCGAGTCGCCCAGTCGGCGATCAGGCTGCGCCGTGCGCCGGCGATGGTCACGCTGCCGAGCGTCTGCCGCGGCTCCGGTACCGCGTCCAGCCGGATCCGGACCCGGTAGAGCGCGTCGCGCGGCGCCAGCTGTCCGCCCGGCTGGGCGACCGCCGGCACGCGGCCGCCGTGCGCGGTCGCGAGCATCGGATGCGGCAGGCTCTGCACCCGCGCGGTATCGATCGCGACGACTTCGCCGGCGATCGGCGCCGCGAAACGGCCGCGCGCGTGGAACGCCGCTGCCGCGCCGACCGCGATCCGCGCGATCGCATCCTGCGGCACCAGCGCATCGACCACCCAGCGCCGCGGGTCGAACAGCATCGCGATCGGCTGGCCGGGGTTGACCCAGACGCCGGGCGCGACTTCCGGGTCGACGTCGTCGAGGATGCCGTCGAACGCGGCGACCAGCGTCAGCCGCTGCAACTCGGCACGCTGCGCGGCCGCCTCGGCCCGCTGCTCCGCCAGCTGCTCGGCGATCCGGGCCCGGCGCTCGAGCCCCTCGGCCCGACCGACGGTCTGGTCGAGCTGCAGCGCCAGCGCGCCGGCGCTGGCGAGCGACTGCTCGATCCGGCTGCGGGTGTCCGGCGAGTCGAGCCGGACCAGCACCGCCCCTTCGGCCTGTGGCCCGGGCCGCGCGATCTCGACGACCCGTGCCGCCAGCGGCGAATAGATCGCCTGCTGCTGCGCCGAATGCAGCCAGGCCTCGGCACGGACGTCGCGCTGCCACGGCACCGCCAGCAACGCCGCCAGCGCGATCAGGATCGCCAGTGTGCGCCCGACATGACCGGCCTGCGCGCGCCGCCGCCCGCGGTACCAGACCGCGAGCTCGGCGCCGATCGGCCGCAGCACGAACCAGGCCAGCTCGACCGCGAGCAGCACCAGCCCGAGCAGCTTGAAGAAAAACAGATAGACCGCGACCGCGATGCCGAGATAGACGACCAGCCGGTACAGCCAGGTCAGCCAGGCGAACCCGATCAGGCCGCGCCGCAGCCGCGGCGCGAACGGTTCCGGGTCGGGCTCGTCCCAGCCGAGCAGGCCGCGCCGCAGCGCCGCGCGTGCCAGCGCGAACGAGCGCGCATGCAGGTTCGGCAGGTCGAGCGCATCGGACAGCAGGAAGTAGCCGTCGAAGCGCATGAACGGGCTGGCGTTGATCGCGAGCGTCAGCAGCCAGCTGGTGGTAGCGAGGAAGAACAGCGCGCTGCGCAGCGGTCCGTCGTCGGCGAGGCTCCAGCCGAGCGTCGCGAAGCCGGCCAGCGCGAGCTCGGTGCGGATGCCGGCGGCGGCGATCGCGAAGCGCTGCCGGCGGTCGGACAGCCGCCAGCTGGCGCCGGTGTCGGTGTAGAGCATCGGCCACATCACCAGGAACGCGATCCCCATGTGCGCGACCGGCACGCCGAGCCGGGTCGCGGTGAACGCATGGCCGAGCTCGTGCAGCGCCTTGGCGACCACGAGCGCCAGCACGAAGCCGAGCAGCCCTGCCGGACTGAGCTGATCCTGGAAGGTGTGGACGAAGTGATCCCACTGCCGCGCCGCCAGCAAGAGCCCGAGCAGCGTCGCGGCGAGCGTGAGCCAGCGCGCCGCCGGCCGGAAGCAGAATTCGACCCACGGCAGCGCCGCGGTGAGCCAGGCCTGCGGCCGCACCAGCGGGATCCGGAAGAACAGGTAGTGATGCAGCAACCACTTCAATCGCGAGCCGTGCGCCGCCCGGTGCTGCGCCAGCAGCCGGGCGGTATCGGCGGCATCGACCGCACGCAGCAGCTGGTTGCCGCGCAGGAACGCGATGAAGTCGTTCAGCTCCGCGGCGGTGACGGCGAGCGGCGTTTCGCGGTTGACCGCGTCGAGCAGCCGCTGCGGCTCGCCGAGCGACCAGCGCGACCACAGCGCCTGCTCGATCCAGCCGATCCGGAAGAAGCGGTTGGTGACCGGATCCTCGATCAGCCAGGCCGGCGCGCCGTCGCGCTCCGGTGCCGCCGGCGACAGCGCGAGATCGGCGCGCAGCGGCGGCAGCGGCATCACCAGCCCGACAGCTCGCGCAGCGCGGCGAGCGGCCGGCGCAGCAGGTAGTAGCCGAGCGGCGCCCGCTCGCCGAAGATCTTGGCGGTGCCGCGCAGCCCGATCCGCGCCTGCGCCGCGAGCGCCGGATCGAGCGCGTCGAAGCGCGCGCGCAGCCGGTACGAGGCGACGCCGTCGGGCGACAGCAGCGACTGGTAGCTGGTCTGCGACAGCCGCGCCGGCAGCGGCGTCAGCGGCGCCGTCTGCAGGAACAGCCGCACCTCGGCGCCCGGTTCGATGTTCAGCGCGTCGGCGACCGGCAACCAGATCAGCACGCCGGCGTCGCGCGGGTCGGCGAGCAGCGCGACCCGTTCGCCGGTCACGAGCGGCTTGCCGATCCAGTCGTTGACGTCGCCGAACACGACCACGCCGGCGGCCGGCGCGCGCACCTCGATCCGCTGCAGCTGCTCGTCGAGCCAGCCGAGCTCGGCCTGGCGCTCGGCGACACGGCCGTTGAGCGCCGCCAGCTCGGCGCGGCTGGCGTCGCTGGCGAACGCCTTCTGCGCCGCGGCGAGCGCCTCGGCACGCGCCACCTGCAGCTGCTTCTGCGCGACTTCGCGGCGGTTGCGCAGCGTGGTGTCGTCGAAACTGAACAGCAGCGCGTCGCGGGCGACCGTCTGGTTCGGCTCGACCGCGAAGCGCTTGACCACGCCGTCCATCGGCGCGGTCACCGCGAGCGCGTCGAGCGCGATCACTTCGGCCGGCGCCAGTACCGACAGCCGCACCGGCAGCGCCAGGCACGCCAGCGCCGCCAGCGCGAGCAGCCAGCCGGCGAGCCGCAGCCGCGCCGGCCGGGTCGGCGCGGCCGCCGCGCGGCCGATCAGCGCGGCCCAGGCATGGCCGTAGCTGAACGCCGCCTGCGCCAGCCGTTCGCGGCGCGCCGGCTCCGGCAATTCGTCGCAGGCGAGCAGCAGGATGCCGAGCAGCCGGCCGCCGTGCGGCGCGGCGAGCGGCAGCACCCAGCCATGAGCGGGCATGAACTCCGGCCACGGTGCCGCCAGCGCGGCCGGCAGCGCAGCGGGGCCGATCGCGAACGGGGTCGTGAACGGGGTCGCGCTCGGTGCGGCGCTCGGTGAGGCGCTCGGTGCGGCGCTCGGTGAGGCGCTCGGTGCGGCGCTCGGAGTAAGGGACGGGGTCGCGGGCCGGTTCTCGCTCGCGGCGGGCGCCGCCTTTGCAGCGGCGCGGGCCGCCCGGGCGGCGATCGCCTTCGCCAGCCAGCGGCCGAGCCGCCGCAGCCAGATCGTGTTCGGCGAATCCTCGGCGAGCCGCGCCAGCCCGGAGACCGCCTGCAACACCGGCGCGCCGCGCGCATCGAGCCGCCACAACACGGCCTGCCGGTACGGCGCCAGCTGCCAGGTCTCGTTGACCGCGACGAAGCCGAGCTCGGCGACGCTGCCGGCAGCGGCCGCGCGCTGCTGCAGGCCGGCGAGCGTCTGCCAGGGCGATGGGCCGGCCTGCGCGGCAACCCGAACCGGCGCATTGGCGGCACTGGCGACCATGGCGCGTGCGGCAACGGCAACGGTCGCGGGACGGACAGATGCGGCGGCCGGCACCGGCGGCAGCGGGGTCGTACGCGGCGGCATCGGCGAGTCCGCGGACGAGTCAACGCGGCGCAGTGAAGCGCGCGGTGCCGCTCATCCCGGCGAGCAACTCCGGAAACCGGCCGTTGATCTGCCCTTCCAGTTCGATCGACTGGCTGACCGCGTCGACCCGCGCGTTAATCGCCGAGACCACCGCCGGATAGTCGCGACCGGTCTCGTCGATCCGCACTTCGAACGCGGTACCGCGCTTGAGCCAGGACAGCCAGCGCGACGGCGCATTGAGCCGCAGCTTGAGCGGCCCCGACGAGACGATGTCGAGCAGCGGCTGGCCGATGTTGACGCCCTGGAACTCGCGGACGTGCAGCTTCGAGATCCGGCCGGAGAACGGCGCCGGCACCGTGCACTGGGCGAGCTGCGCATTGCCGAGGTCCAGCTGCGCCCGCGCCTTGGCGACTGCCGCCGCGGCCAGCGCGACCTCGACCTCGCCGGCGGCAGCGAGGCCCTGCAGCCGGACCTTGGCGCGATGCTGCTCCTCGGCCGAATTCAGTTCGGCGCGCGCCATGCCGAGCCGCGCGCGCTGCTCGTTGCAGTCGAAGCGGATCAGCGGCGCACCCTGTTTGAACGCGGCGCCGAGGTCGCCACCGAGCTTCTGGACGGTGCCCACCATCTGCGCGACCAGCGTCGTCTCGCGCTCGGGGATCAACAGCACGCGCGGTGTTTCAGCGGCGCCGGGTGCCGGCTGGGCACCCGCCGGCAGCGGCGCCGTCAACGCCGCGATCGCCAGCACTGCGACCGACAGCGCTGCAACCGTCCGCGATCGCATCGCCCGCAGCGCGACCGCCTGCGCGGCGACGATGCCGGCGGACCGCGCTGCCCGGGCTCGCGTCATCGCTGCACCAGGACCCGCCGGCGCTCCTGCTCGAGCCAGTCGGCGACTGCATCGGCATGCACGGTCGCGGCGGCCTCGGTCATCGCCGCCACGGTCGCCGTCGGCGCGCTGGTCGCCATCGTGCTGGCATGCACGGTCCGGCCGGCCGTGCTGCCGTTCGGACGGACCAGCGTGATCGTCCAGGCGACGCGATCGGTGCCGGTCGCGGGCCCGGCAGCGCGGCCGGCGTCGTTGCCGATGCTGCTGCCAGCGCTGCCTCCGGCACCTCCACCCGGCTCGACGCTCCGGTGCGCCGCCAAGGTCCAGATGGCGTCGCCGCTGCCATCGACGAGCCGGATCGACTGGCGGTGCAGCGCCCGTGCGAAAGCAGTCGTGGCGGCCGCGCGTTCGGCCGGGTCGGCGACGCCGTCGATCCGCAACGCGACCGGGATCGCGTCGATCGCGCCGACCGCAACGGTCTCGAACGTGCGCGCCTGCCATTTCAGCAGCGAGTGGCGGATCTGCACCGCCAGCGCCCGGACCGGCAACCGGCTGTCGCTGGCGTCGATGTCGAGCCCGAGCGAGTTGTAGAGCCGGCCCCAGGCCGCCTGCGCGTTCGAATAGGCGATGTGACGCTGGTATTCCGACAGCACCGCCCGCGCCTCGGTACGGATCACCTCGAGTTCCGATTCGACCTGCGAGCTGGCCGAGGCGCGCGCGTAGCCGGCAAGCCGCTCGTCGACGCCGGCGCTGGCGACATGGGTTTCGTATTCGCTGCGCGCGAGGCCGTAGCGCATCGCCGCGAC
Organism: Lautropia sp.; assembly: GCA_050249335.1. Taxonomy (GTDB): domain Bacteria; phylum Pseudomonadota; class Gammaproteobacteria; order Burkholderiales; family Burkholderiaceae_E; genus Lautropia. Next base: position 19,982 of record JBFWQR010000068.1, on the reverse strand, counting down.
CCGGACCTGGGTCAGCACCGCCATCGCCTGCGCCATCCGGCGGGCGTCGTCGACCTGCTGCTGCGCCTGCCCCTGACGCTGGATCGCCGGGATCGCGGCGAGCCGCAACAGGTTCACCGACAGCCGGATGCCGCCCTCGACCCAGGTGTTGTTGAGCAGGAACTTGTTCGAGTCGTACTGGGGCCCGATGTCGAACGACAAGTTCGGCAGCGTCGAGGCGAGCGCGCGCCGGGTCTCGGTCGCCGAGATCCGTTTGCGATAGTCCTCCTCGCGCAGCTCGGGCCGGCTGATCAGCGCGATGTCCTCGAGTTCGCCGATCGCGGTCGGCGGCGCCGGCAGATCGGCCTCGGCGAGGTCCGACAGGCTGAAGCGCGCCGCCGGCGGCAGGTTCATCAGCGCCGCGAGTTCGGCGCGCGACAGCTCCAGATCCTGGCGGCGCGACTGCAGCTGGGTGATCGCGTCGAGCAGCGTACGCTGGTACGAAAGCGCCTGCGGCACCGGGATCAGCCCCTGTTTCTCGATCTCGCGGGCGCGCGTCAGCGCGAGATCGCTGCGCGCGAGCAGCCGGTCGATCCGTTCGGCGAGCCGCTGCGCGCCGAGCGCGCGCCAATAGGCGTTGCGCACGTCCTGCATCAGATTCTGCACAACCTTGCGCTTGCGTTCCTCGGCGAGCAGCACCTGGTCGGACTGCGCCTTGGCGCGGTAGTAGGCGACGCCGAAATCGAGCAGGTTCCACGACAGCTCGGCGCCGGTGATCCGCCGCGCATTCTCGGTCGACCGTGAGTACGGCAGGTTCGGGTCGTACGGCGTGCCGCGGGTCTGATACTGCGAATAGAGATCGCGGTCGCGCCAGGCGTAGCCGGCATGTGCCGTCAGCGCCGGCAGCATGTCGAACGTGGTGACGTCGTAGATGCCCTGCTGCAACGCCTGTTCCATCAGCTTGAGCCGATAGTCGAGGTTGTACTTGATCGCGCGGGCGCCCGCCTCCTCGATCGTCAGCGGCGCCACCACCGGCTCCTGGTCCGCGTACATCTGCGCACGATCCTGCCGGACCCGCTCGGCGACCGCCTCTTCGCTGATCGGCTGGTTCATCACCGCGCAACCGCCGAGCAGCAGCGCCGCCGCCGGCGCGATCAGCCAGCGCGCGCGCCGTGAAGCCCGTGCTGGGGCGTAAACGGGTGAATGGCCGGCGCCGGCGACCGAAGCGGCGCCGGCGACCGAAACGGTGCCAGCAGCCGAAGCAGCACCGGCAGCCGAAGCGGCGCGGAAAGGCCGGCGGCGGGCGCGCCGGAAAACGTCGTCTGCGATAACCGTTGGAGGAAGGAGAAAGGGGCTGGCCGGGGCCGATCCGGTGCGTCCTGTGTTTTCACTGCCCGCCGCACCTTCGCAGGAGGAAGAAGGCCCGGCCAGTTTGCCCAAAATCGAGGCGGCAAAACCTCGATTAATCATATAGTTATCTTGACAACCTCGAAAGTTTCTCACAATTTGCACTGCGCGATCAAGGCGCCCTCTCGACACTGACTCGTTCCCGCCACAGCCAGGAGCCCGCCGGCGTACAACTTCAGCAGTCCGGCGCCGGGCGCGGCTTGGCAACCGCGGCCGGCACGATCCGCTTCTTGACGGGCACGGCCGGCTCGGACACTTTCTTCTCGACTTTGGCGCGCTCGGTGAAGACGCCGCGGGCCGCCGGCTTCGCTACCGGCTCGGCCGGCTTGGCCTTCGGTTTGATCGGCACGCAGTCGTCGTCGGGCGCCACTGCCTTGTCGCCGGCGACGACCGGCGCGACCGCGTCGAGCGACTTCGCTTCGAACGGCACGTCGCGGGCGAACGGATTGCTCTGCGCCAGCGGCGGCAGCGGCTCCACCGGCGCCGTCACCAACGGCGTCCGCGGCTCCGGCATGCGGTCGACCGGCGGCGCGACCGGGCTCGCCGGCAGCGCCGGCGGCGGACCGGGCGGCTCGGGCGGTGGGCCGGGCGGCGGCCCCGGTGGCGGCGCCGGCCGCGCCTGCGCGATCACCGCACCGGCGTCGGCGGTGTAGTAGTCGTCGAGCCCGGTCCGGCCGCTGGCGCCGGTCCGCTCGCGGTCGCTGCCGGTCACGTGCGGGCTCAGGTCGTTGTTGTCGGTACCCGGCGGATAACCGTCGGCGTAGGACTGCGAATCGGGCAGCGACGTATAGCGGACCGCGACATCGATCGGCAGCGCCTGGCCGGCGGCGGCATCGGCGGCGACGTCGGCAACCAGCCGCAGCGTCGCCTGCTCGCCGGCGCGCAGCACCGCGAGCGTCGGCGCCGTCGCGGCCAGCTCGCTGGCCGCTGGGCCGACCAGTTGCCAGCGGCCGCCGGCAAGCCCGCCCGGCAGCTCGATCGGATCGATCGTGACGTCGAACGCATCGACCTCGCTGTCGTTGCGGATCGTCACGGTGAATTCGGCGACGCCGCCCGCGGTGACGCTGCCGCCGTCGGGCACGACGTCGACCATCAGCACCGGCTCGACGACCCGGATCGGCTCGGCAGCCGCGCTCAGATCGACCAGCGGACCGCAGTCGCCACCAGGGCCGGCACCGCTCTGGTAGCCGGCGTCGGTGATCCGGGTCGCGCCCTGCTGGTTCTCGAGCACGTTCGCCGTGACCGCGCGATAGACGACGGTGACGGTATCGGCGTCACAGTTGGCGGTATTGCTGTTTCGGACCGTGCCGAAGTCGATCACGAACCGGTTGGCACTGCCGCCGTCGTGGTCGGTCGGCTGGATCGCCGCCAGGTCGGGCCACCGGCCGAGCTCGACGCCGTCGGAGACGGTCACGCTGTCGATCGCGACCAGCGACAGACCCGGCTCCAGCGTCTGCGTCAGCACGGCATCCGGGCTGGTGCCTTCCGGCAGCGTGATGACGGTCCGGTAGGTCAGGATCTCGCCGATCACCGCGTCACTGTCGCGAGTGTGCGCCTGATTGGTGTCGATCAGCGCGGTCGCCAGCTCGGCGCCGGCGATCGTGACCCGTGCGCTGTCACCCGGCGGATCGCAGTCGGAGATCAGGTTCGGTCCGCATTCGCGGGCGGCCGCGCCGACCACGCTCGCCTCGTTGACCAGCGTGCTGCCGGCAACCACCGAGGTCGGCAGCGTCACCGCATAAGCGATCGTCAGCCGGTCGCCGCCGCAGTCACCGCCGAGCACGCCCTGCCCCGACGCCGGGTCGACGAACTCGACGCCGCTGCCGCAGAACAGCGCGTCGGCGAAGCCGGCCGCGTCGCGGATCGCGGCGCCGCTCGCGATGTCGCGCAGCACGTCACCGCCGCTGAAATCGATCTCGGCGCCGCTGCCGTCGAGCAGCCTGAGCTCGCTGACCGCGCCGAGGCCGATGCCGGGCGGCAGCTGGTCGCGGACCTGCAGATCGTAGACCGCGCCGTCGCCGTTGTTGGCGATCATGATCGCGTAGTGGATTCTGTCGGCGGCGTCGACGCCGGCGACGTCGGCATCGCGGACCGCATCGGGGCGGGCGGCGACCGCACAGTCCAGCGCCGCGGCACTGTCGAACGCGCCTTTGCCCACATCGATCGCGACGGCCTCGGCCGGCGGCGCGGTCGCGATCGCCGCGCCGAGATCGATCGCGGCGGCAGCGACGGCGTCACGGCCACCGGCATCGGCGCCGCGGCCGGCATCGGCGCCTCGACCGGCGTCGGCCGCATGCCCGTCGCCACTCGGCGCAGCCACGTCGACGCTGACCGCCGCCGCGCCGTCGAACAGCAGCCGCGGTTCCAGCGCGAGGGGCCGGCACCGCGATCCGGACGAGCGCATTCCAGCTAGCGACTTGAACATGAACAGATTCTCACGCGGCGCGACCGCATCCCTGTAGTGCCCAAAATTGTAGTCCGGCAACAACGATAGCGCGCGTGCCGGTCACCAACAAGCGACGTCGGCAAACTATGCAATAGGTAACGGGCGCTTCGTCTCACTTCATTGCAGGTAGCGCGTGACCGTGGCCGCAGGCCGCGCCGGCGCCGCCGGGGCCTGCTCGCGCCACGGGCACGGCGGCATCGGTGACGGGAACAGGCCCTAGAATCGCCGGCATGAACACGCTGAGCGATCCCGGGCTGTCGAACCCCACGGTCCGGCGCGCGGACTACGCCCCGTCGGATTACCTGACGGAGACGGTCGAGCTGGTCTTCGACCTCGACCCCGAACGGACGCTGGTCACCGCGACCTGCCGCTACCGTCGGCGTGATGGCATCGCTGCCGATGCGGCCTTGCGACTGGACGGCGAGGCGCTCGAACTGCTCGCGATCGCGCTCGACGGCGTCGCGCTGGCACCGGCGCGCTATCGGGTCGACGACGACGGCCTGACCGTGATCGCGCCGCCGGCGGCATTCAGCCTGACCACCCGGGTCGCGATCCGGCCGGCAGCCAATCGCCAGCTGTCCGGGCTCTACGCGTCGCGCGGCACGCTGATCACGCAGTGCGAGGCGCAGGGCTTTCGCCGGATCACCTACTTCCAGGATCGCCCCGACGTGATGGCGACCTACCGGGTCGTGCTGCGCGGCGACGCGGCGCAGTTCCCGGTGCTGCTGTCCAACGGCAACCTGATCGAATCCGGGCCGGTGTCCGGCGACGGCGACAACCGCGCCGGCAACGATGCCGGCGATGGTGTGGCGGCACCACGCCATCAGGCAGTCTGGGAGGACCCGTTCCCGAAGCCGTGCTACCTGTTCGCGCTGGTCGCCGGCCGCCTCGAGGTCAACGAGCGGCGCTACCGGACCCGCTCCGGCCGCGAGGTGCTGCTGCAGGTCTGGTCCGAGCCCGGCCGCGTCGACCAGACGGTCCACGCGATGGCGAGCCTCGAGAAATCGATCGCCTGGGACGAGCGCCGCTTCGGTCTCGAACTCGACCTCGACCGGTTCATGATCGTCGCGACCTCGGACTTCAACATGGGCGCGATGGAGAACAAGGGCCTCAACATCTTCAACGCCAAGTACGTCTTCGCCAATCCGCGAATCGCCACCGACGACGACTTCGCGCGGATCGAGTCGATCGTCGGCCACGAGTACTTCCACAACTGGACCGGCAACCGGGTCACCTGCCGCGACTGGTTCCAGCTGACGCTGAAGGAAGGTCTGACGGTGTTCCGCGACCAGGAGTTCTCGGCCGACCTGCTCGCCGCCGAGCTCGGCGACGATGCCGCGGCGGCGGCCAGTGCGCGCGCGGTGCACCGGATCGAGACCGTCCGGGTGCTGCGCGCGACCCAGTTCGCCGAGGACGCCGGCCCGATGGCGCATCCGATCCGGCCCGACAGCTACCAGGCGATCGACAACTTCTACACCGCGACCGTCTACGAGAAAGGCGCCGAGGTGATCCGGATGCTGCAGACGCTGGTCGGCGTCGACGGCTTCCGCAAGGGCATGGACCTCTATTTCGCGCGGCACGACGGCCAGGCGGTGACCTGCGACGATTTCGTCGCGGCGATCGCCGATGCCAACGGCCGCGATCTGTCGCAGTTCCTGCGCTGGTATTCGACCGCCGGTACGCCGCTGGTGCTGGCGCGCGGCGACTTCGATGCCGCGCGCGGCCGCTTCACGCTGACGCTGCGCCAGCATCTGCGGTCTGCCGCCGGCCGGCTCGAACCGGCCGGCGACCGCGCGCTGACGATCCCGATCGCGCTCGGCTTGATCAGCCGCGCCGCGCCGGGCGCCGCGGCCGGCCCGGCGACCGAATCGCATGCGACCACGATCGAGCTGAACCAGTCCGAACAGCGCTTCGAGTTCGACGGCTTCGCCGGCGCCGCCGCGCCGATCCCGTCGCTGCTGCGCGGCTTCTCGGCGCCGGTGATCGTCCACTACGACTACGACGACGAAGCACTCGCCTTCCTGCTCGCCAACGACAGCGACGCGTTCAATCGCTGGGAAGCCGGCCAGCAGCTGACGGTGCGGGCGATCCGCCGGGTCCTCGACGCCGGCACGGCCGCAGTGGGCGGCGACACCGGCGCTGGCGCGTTGACTGCTGCTGGCGCTGCGACCGCTACTCCCGCTGCTCCCGCTGCTGGCGCTCCCGCCACTCCCGCTGCCGCCGCCGAACCGACACTGACCGCGCTGATCGGCGCGCTCGGTGATGCGCTCGCCGATGCCCGGCTCGACGCCGGACTGCGCCAGCAGCTGCTCGGCCTGCCGTCGGAAGGCTTTTTGACCGAGCAGATCGACCGGATCGATCCGAGCGCGCTGCGGGCCGCGCGCAACGCGGTCCGCGGTGCGCTGGCCGGCGCGCTGGCCGAGCCGCTGTCGCGGCTCATCGCCGCCGAGCACTGGCGCGAACCGTACCGGCTCGCGGTCGGCGCGGTCAGCCGCCGTGCGCTCGCCAACGCCGCGCTGGTGCTGCTGGCGGCGGCCGGCGGCGGCGCCGATGCCGCGCTGACCGCGCGCGCCCGCCGCCAGTTCGACGGCGCCGACAACATGACCGACCGCGCCGCCGCGCTGCAGGCGCTGATGCTGATCTCGCCGGCCGCCTGCGACGCCGCGCTCGCCGACTTCGAACGCCAGTTCGCGGACGAGCCCGCGGTGATGGACAAGTGGTTCATGCTGCAGGCGACCATGCACCGGCTGCCCGGCGGCGAGCCGGTGCTCGAGCGGGTCCGGCGGCTGATGCGGCATCCGGCCTGGTCGGCCGACAATCCGAACAAGGTCCGGGCGCTGCTCAACGCGTTCTGCACCGGCAACCTCGCCGAGTTCCATCGCGCCGACGGCGCCGGCTACGCGCTCTGGGTCGAGCAGGTACTGGCGCTCGACGCCAGCAATCCGCAGGTCGCCGCCCGCCTCGCCCGCGCGCTCGACCGCCACACCAAGTTCGTCGAGCCATTGCGCGCGCAGATGTTCGCCGCGCTCGGCGAAGTCGCCCGCCAGGCGCGTTCGGCCGATGTCCGCGAGATCGTCGGCCGCGCCCGCGACGCCGGCGCCGCCGCGGCGGCATGACCGCCCGCGCCCGCTGCCGTCCGCCCCTGCCCGCCGCCGACCGCCGCCGACCGCCCGCGCCCGCCGCAAACCCTGTCCGCTGGAGCTCCCGATGAAACGAATCAGCCTGACCCAGTACCTGGTCGAGAAGCAACGCGACAAGGGCCTGATCCCCGGTGAGCTGCGACTGCTGCTCGAAGTGATCGCGCGGGCCTGCAAGCGGATCGGCATCGCGGTCAGCAAGGGCGCGCTCGCCGACGTGCTCGGCAGCGCCGGCACCGGCAACATCCAGGGCGAGGAGCAGAAGAAGCTCGACGTGATCGCCAACAGCGTGCTGCTCGAAGCCAACGAATGGGGCGGCCAGCTCGCCGCGATGGCGTCGGAGGAAATGGACACGCCCTACCCGATCCCGAACCGCTATCCGATGGGCGAGTTCCTGCTGCTGTTCGATCCGCTCGACGGATCGTCGAACATCGACGTCAACGTCTCGATCGGCACGATCTTCTCGGTGCTGAAGCTGCCGCCCGGCGTCACCGAGCCGACCGAGCAGCACTTCCTGCAGCCGGGCTCGCAGCAGGTCGCCGCCGGCTACGCAGTCTACGGCCCGTCGACGCTGCTGGTGCTGACGGTCGGCGACGGCGTCGCGGTCTTCACGCTCGACCGCGAGACCGGCTCCTGGACGCTGACGCAGGACCGGATGCAGATCCCGGCCGCGACCAAGGAATTCTCGATCAACGCGTCGAACGCGCGGCACTGGTATCCGCCGGTCAAACGCTATGTCGACGAACTGCTGGCCGGCAAGACCGGCCCGCGCGGCAAGGACTTCAATATGCGCTGGGTCGCGTCGATGGTCGCCGACGTCCACCGCATCCTGTCGCGCGGCGGCATCTTCATGTACCCGGCCGACCAGCGCGAACCCGACAAGCCCGGCAAGCTACGGCTGCTGTACGAAGCGAACCCGATGTCGCTGCTGGTCGAACAGGCCGGCGGTGCCGCCACCAACGGCCGGATCCGGATTCTCGACGTCAGGCCGGAGCAGCTGCACCAGCGGGTACCGGTATTCCTCGGCTCGAAGGAAGAGGTCGAGCGGGTCACCGGCTACCACCAGCCGGCGTAGCGGGCCGGCGGCCGGACGCCCCGGCGCGATTCACCGCTCAACGTCAGAGGTTGTTACACTCCCCCCGCTAGCCGGACGGCAACAGAATCCGGCAGCCAATCAGGGAATGGGGAGATGGCCCGCAGGGTGTCCGGTTCGCTATCGTTCTGCTCACGCCTGGCCGCCGGCTTCGGGCTGCTTGCGATCCTTCACGCGGCGCCGGTCTCGGCGCAGGAAGACGGGTCCGACCCGGCCGGGCCGTTGCGCTGGTCGGGCTTCGGCACGCTCGGCCTCGTGCATCACGACAACGACGACGTCGGCGTGATCCACAGCTTCTCGCAACGCCGTCCGGCCAAGCACGGCTGGTCGGCCAATCTCGATACCGTCCTCGGCCTGCAACTCGACGCGCGGCTGGCCGCTGCGACCTCGGTGACGGTGCAGGGCGTCACCCGCGCCGGTGACGACTTCAAGCCGAAGCTGCGGATGGGCTATCTGCGGCAGGGAATCGGTCCCGACTTCGCGGTCCGGCTCGGGCGGATCCGCAGCCCGCTGTTCTTCGATTCCGACGTCGGCGAGATCGGCTTCGCGACGCTGACCGTCCGCCCCGGCCTGCCGCTCTACGCGACCGCGGTCAACAGCGCGCCGCATGTCGACGGCGGCGACGTCCAGTGGCGGCACCAGCTCGGCCCGGCCGCCGTGATGCTGCAGGGCTTCCTCGGCCGCAGCTCGTACGACCAGATGTTCTACAACACGACGCCGCGCAGCGAGGCCGAAGGCGAGCTCAAGTCGATTCGCGGCCTTGCCGTCAGTGTCAGCCTGCCGCAACTGACGGTACGGGCGTCGCACACTCGCGCCGGCTTTTCGATGCGCTCGGCGCAGCTCGGCCAGATCAACGCCGGCCTCGGACAACTGGCCGGCGGCATCGGCCAGGCAGCGGCCAACCCGGCGCTGCCGGCCCCGCTGCAGGCGGCGCTGGCGGCACAGGCCGCCGCAATTCAGGCGCATACCGACCCGTTCGACGGTGACGTCCGCTACACCAGCCTCGGCTTCGACGCCTCGCTGCAGAACTGGCGGCTGATGGGCGAATGGGCGCTGCTCGATTCGCGCGCCGAGATCATCGGCCGCTACCGCGGCTGGAGCGCGACCGTCGGCTATACGCTCGGTGCCTTCACGCCGTACGTTACCGCGTCGCGCAACGACCGCAGGACCGCGGCACTCGATACCGGCGCGCTGGCCGCAACGCAGCTGTCGCCGGCGCTCGATGCCGGCCTCGCGCAGCTGCGCGGCGCGCTCGACGAAGCGGCACGGTTCGCCGACCTGTCGAGCCGCTCGATCGGCATCGGCGCGCGCTGGGATGTGCGCGCCAATATGGCAGTCAAGCTCCAGTTCGAACGGCTGCGCACGCCATCGGGTAATGTCCCCGGCGTCTTCGCCGTGCAGTCGCTGCCGATCGATTCGGCCGTGAACCTCTTCAGCGCCTCGCTGAGTTTCGTTTTCTGAAGGTAAGACCATGTCGATGCCGCGCTCCCTCATCCTGCTGGCGTTGCTGCTGAGCGCGCCGGTCGCGGCCCAGCATGCGCCGGTGATCATCGCCAACAAGTCGGTGTCGATCGACCGCATCGACGCCGGGCAAGCCACCCAGATCTTCCTGAAGCAGATCCACACCTGGCCGGACGGCGTGCCGATCGAGCCGGTCGACATCAAGGAAGGCTCGCCGCTGCGAATCGACTTCTACGCCAAGATCACCGGCCGCACGCCGGCCCAGCTGCGCGCCTACTGGGCCAGGCAGTCGTTCACCGGCATGGGATTCCCGCCGCGTGAGGTGGCGACGGCGGAAGACGTCAGTCGCGCGGTCCGGGCGCAGCGCGGCGCCGTCGGCTACATCGACCGCAAGGACGTCGACGACAGTACCAAAGTCCTGCTCGACGCGCAGTAGCGACGCCTCCGGTGGCACGGCCCGCGGCCACTCCGATGGACGACACTTCGACCGGTGCCGCCAGCACGGTCGCCGGGCCGCGGCGAGGCTTCGATCTGCTGCTCGCGCCGTCGATCTGGCTGTCGCACCAGCTCAGCTTCACCCGCAAATACATCCTGATCGGCGTCGTGGTGCTGCTGGCGCTGTCGGCACTGAGCGTGCCGCTGTGGCAGCACGTCAGCCACGCCAGCGAGGTCGCCGAGCTCGAACGCGCCGGTCTGCGCAGCTTCCGCGAATCGACGCAGGTGCTGTCGATGCTGGTGCGCCAGCGCGACGACGGGGTCCTCGCCGAAGGGCCGGCGCAACCGGCATCGCGCGCCGCGCTGAACGACGCGATCGCGCGGCTGCGCGACGGCCGGTCGGCCGAGCTGGTCGAACCGCTGGCGGCGCGCTGGCGGCAACTGCAGGGATTGCCCGCCGATGCTTCGCCGGCACTGCGCTTCGGCGCCTACAACGGCGTGATCCAGGCATTGGTCGGTCTGATCCAGACCGACGCGCAGGCGTTCCGGCTCAATGTCGACCCGGACCTCGACGCCGTCTTCGCGATGCTGACCGGCCGGCTGCCGCAATTGCTCGACACGCTCGGCAAGCAGCAGGTCGCGGTCCGGTTGAATGCCGACGACCTGACGCCCTACGTCCTCGGTGCCCAGGTCTTCCTGACCGAATCGATCCCGGCGCTGCGGCACGGCCTGGCGCAACTGCTCGCCGTGCGGCCGATGCCCGGGCAGTTGCAGCACGCGCTCGACCAGCTGCTGGCCGGCATCGAGCAGCAGCAGGACGCCGCCGACCGTACCGTCGATGCACCACAGGCATGGAACGAACTGCGCATTGCCGCGACGCGCAACGAGGCCCTGGCCGATGCGTTCATCGCCCGGGTCACCGAGGCCGCCGATGCGTCTCTGGCCGATCGCATCACGCAGCTGACGCGAACCCGGTGGATCATCGGCGGCCTGCTGGTCGGTGCGCTGGCGGCGATCGGTTACCTGTTCGCCGGCATCTATGCGTCGACCCGCCAGTCGCTGCGGCGGCTGGCGCAGGGCACCGCCGATTTCTGTGCCGGCCGGCTCGACGCCCGTATCCGGCTCGACACGCATGACGAGCTCGTGCTGGTGGCGCGCAACTTCAACACGGTCGCCGAGGAGTTCGGCCGGCTGCTCGAGGTGATCCGCGAGCAGAACGAATCGCGTGAGCGCGAACTGGCGCACCAGGTCCAGGCGCGGACCGCCGAGCTCGCCGACAAGAACGAGCAGCTGAGCCAGGCCGGCCGGCGGGTGCAGGAGGAGCTCGGGCTCGCGCGCGACATGCAGCTGGCGATTCTGCCGCAACAGTTTCCCGACGAGCCCGGCTGGGCGGTACACGCCAGCATGCTGCCGGCGCGCGAGCTCGGTGGCGATTTCTACGACGTGTTCGAGCTGCCCGACGGACGCTGCGGCGTGCTGGTCGCCGATGTTTCGGGCAAGGGAGTCGCCGCTGCCTTCTTCATGGCGGTGTCGCGCACGGTACTGCTCGATCTGGCCACGACCGGCGTACCGCCGGCGCAGGTGCTGGCACAGGCCAACGATCTGCTGTGCCAGCGCAATCCGCTCGACCTGTTCGTGACGGTCTGCTACGCCGTCTACGATCCGGGCAACGGCGAGCTGGTGTATGCCAGCGCCGGCCACCCGGCGCCGCTGCTGCGCGGCGCCGAGGGCGATGTCCGGGTGCTGCCGAGCCGGTGCGAGCTGGCGCTGGCGGTGGTGCCGGGCGCGTGCTATACCGATGGGGCGACCCGCCTGGAGCCGGGGGCAACGCTGCTGCTGTACACCGACGGCATCACCGAGGCGCTGGCGAGCGACCACTCGGCGTACGGCGAGCAGCGCCTGCAGCAATGGCTCGCGCGGACCGGTACCGGCGACCCCGCACAGCGGGTTGCGGCGCTGGTCGAGGACGTGCATGCGTTCGTCGGCGCGGCCGAGGCCTCGGACGATCTGACCTGCCTGCTGCTGACCCGCAAAACCGGAGGCACGCCAATGAAGTCCGGCTCACCGATCGTGCTGCACAACAAGGTGCTGCTGCTCGACCACCAGATGCCGTCGCGGCTCGATGCGATCGCCGATCTGGCGCGCCGGGTCGAGGCCGCGCTGCCCGACCGCGGCGACCTCGCATTCTCGGCCAACCTGTGCCTGGAAGAATTGATCACCAATACAATCCAGCATGGACTGCAAGGGCGTTCCGACGGCCGGATCGATGTGCGCATGAGTATTTCGGACGAATGGCTCGAGATCGTGCTGAAGGATGACGCACCGCGCTACGATCCGTTCGTCGAGACGCCCGATCCCGATCTCGAGCTTGGTCTCGAAGACCGGCCGATCGGCGGGCTCGGTGTCCACCTGGTCAAGCAGCTGATGGACGATGCCCGGGCCTACTATGACGGCAGCGGCAACCTGATCGTGCTGCTCAAGACCCTGCGCCGTACCGACCCTGCCTGACTGTCCTGCCCGACTGTCCGAGATTCAGCGATCTGCGAGGAAGCCGCGTCATGCCCCTAAGCCATGTCACTACCATCCTGCAGGGCGTGCCGGTGCACGCGATCAGGGGCCGTGTCGACAGCGCGTCGGCCGGAGAGATGGAGAAAGCGCTGCAGTCGCTGTTCGGCGACGTCGGCCAGCGCGCCATCGTCGACCTGTCGGCGCTCGACTACATCTCGAGCGCCGGGTTGCGCGTCGTGCTGATGCTCGCCAAGCGCGCCAAACAGAACCAGGGACGATTGATGCTCTGCAGCCTTGCGCCACAGGTCCGCGAAGTGTTCGAGATCAGCGGTTTCCTGAAGATCCTCGATGTCGCCCCGGATCCGGTCGCGGCGGTCGCGGCGCTAGGATGATCACGCCCCCGAAGCGCCTTCGGCGCCTCCCCCACTGGGGGCGCCGCCAGCGGCCGGGCAAAGCCCGCTCCCCGGCGACTGCTTGGCTCGACCTGTTGCATGCGACGCGGGTGCTGCGTGGCGGCATGGGAAACTGACATGAAGAGGCCCCCGTCCCGGAAGCGGGATGGAAAACTGAATTGAAGCAGTGCGCGGCCGCTGCCCGCGCGATGCGCGATCGCTGCGGCGGATCCGCCGGTCATACATGATCGGACTCGGCAGCGGATATCTCGGCAGGCGGTTCGACCGGCCGTTCACCCGCCCGCCCGGGCTGGTCTATGCGCTCGACGACGTTCCGCCGCCGCTGGTATCGTGGGGGCTGGCACTGCAGCACCTGTCGATCCAGTCGGTGTACTTCGTCGTGCCAGCGGTGATCGCCGGCACCATGTCGTCCGATCCCGCCGACGCGACGCGATTTCTCTGCCTGTCGATCCTGGCGGCGGCGTTCTACCAGCTGCTGATGCTGAGCCGGCGGGGCCCGATCGGCGCCGGTTACGCGATCCCGGCCACCCATGGGCCGGCGACGATCGGCGCCTACGCGCTGGTCGGCGCCGCCGGGCTCGGCTTCGGTGCCGCCGGCGCCATGCTGATGATCGCCGGCATCGCCGCGGTCCTGCTGACGTTCGCGATGCACCGGCTGCAGGCGCTGCTGCCGAACGAAGTGGCCGGCGTGGTCGTGATCCTGATCGGGGTCACGCTGGTGATCGTCGGAACCCAGCGGCTCGGCCTGCAGCCCGGCGGCCACCCGCCCGATGCCTCGGCGGTGCTGGTGATGGTCGTTTCGCTGACGATCATGGTGCTGGTGGCTCTCAGCCGCACCCGCGCCGCGCCGTTCGCCGTGCTGGTCGGAATCGTCGCTGGAGTACCGGTCGCACTGGCCGCCGGCCACGCGCCGGCGGACGCTTCGGCGCTGGTGGCCGCGACGCCATGGATCGCGCTGCCGCAGCCATGGCTGCCGCGCTTCGATCAGATCCGGGGCGAGCCGCTGCTCGCTTTCCTGCTCACGCTGGTCGCGATCAAGGCGAACTCGGTCGGCACCATCGCGATGTTCCAGCGCGCCAGCGATGCCAACTGGTCGCGCGCCGACGCACCGCCGATCCGTCGCGGCCTGCTCGCCAACGGCGTGGCGATGATCGCCGCCGGTGCCGTCGGCGGCGCCTGTCCGGCGCAGGCCACCGCCGCGGTCGGCCTGTCGATCGCCACCGGCACGCTGGCGCGACGGATCGTCACCGTCGGCGCTGCCCTGCTGGTGGTCGTCGGGCTGTGCCCGAAACTGGCCGTCATGTTCGTGCTGGTCCCGGAACCGCTGAAGTCGGCGATGCTGTTCTATGTCGCCGGCTTCATCATGGCCCAGGGTTGTCAGCTCGTCACTGCCCGGCTGCTGGACACGCGGCGCATGCTGATCGTCGCGTTCGGCCTGAGCTCCGGCATCGCCGCCGCGGTCGCGCCGGAAGCGCTGGCCCGCGCGCTGCCGGCACTCGCCTCGCCGCTGACGATCGGCGCGCTGGTCGCCTTCGCAGTCAACCTGGCCACGTTGCCGTTGGTGGCCCGTCGTGCCGCCGTCGAACTGCCGTTGCATATCGATGCCAGCCGGCAGGTGACGGACTGGTGCGGGACCGTCGCCGCGTCCTGGGCGCTCAAGGCGCAGACCGCGCGGGCGGCACAGCAGTCGCTCGGAGAGCTGGTGGAACTGCTGGCGCAACGGGACGTCGCGACTGTGTCGCTGGCCGCGCGCCGTGCCGAGGACCGGGTCGAGTTCACCCTGACCTGGCAGGGCGAGCCGCTGCCCGACCCGCCGGATATCGCCCACCCGGAAGACCTGATCGGCCCCAGCGACGTCCGCGAGCGCTTCTCGGTCTGGCTCGCGACGCGACAGGCGCTGCTGTTTCGGCAGCGCGACACCGACGCCGGGTCACGCGAAGCCCGGATCGTGTTCGAAGACTGAACGATCCCAGGGATCTGCCATGTTCTACCGTGTCCTCGCCCGGCTCGCCGCACAGGTCCTGCTCTGGCTCGCAGCCGTCATCTGGGGCGTGATCGCGCTGTTCGACACCGAGCGCGTCGCGCTGCGGCCGGCGTTCGCGTTCGGCTGCCTGCTGGCGGTCGCCGCGCTGCTCGGCTTCGCACGCAACTGGCGCCGGGCGTCGTGGCTCGGCGCCATCGCGCTGGTGCTGCCGATCGGCGTGCTGGCGCACGTCAACGATGCGTCGCCGTGGCTCTGGCTGTTCTGGCTGGTCTGTGCCTGGGCGACCGAGCGGTGGATGCGGGATGGCGGCACCGGGGCCGGCGACAGGCGCTGAATCGCGCCGGCTCACGCCGGCGGCGGCGCGGGCTCGGCCGGCTTGCGCGAAACCGCCCGACACCGGGAAGGCAGTCGTCCTTGACGGCCTCCAGCGCTCCCCGGCACGGCCTCCTGCGTCCCCCGGCGCCCTGCGCCGGGGAACGCCCGACCTCAAGCGGGCAGCGACACCAGCGGACTGCCGTACATCGGATCTTCCGGCTTCGAGGCCAACGCCTTCTGCAGGTCGATCCCGAGCGCCTTGGCCACGCCGGCGCCGTACGCCGGGTCGGCCGCGTGGCAGTTGCGGATGTGGCGGAACTTGATGAATTCCGGTGCATCACCCATGGCGCGGCCGGTATTGCCGAACAGGACCTCCTGCTGCGCCGGCGTCATCAACTGGAACAGCTTGCGCGGCTGCTCGAAGTAGTTGTCGTCGTCCTGGTGATAGGACCAGAACCTGGCGTCGCCGTTGATCCGCAGCGGCGGTTCCTCGAACTCGGGCTGGCCCTGCCACTGGCCGAAGCTGTTGGGCTCGTAGTGCGGCAGGCCGCCATAGTTGCCGTCCACGCGGCCCTCGCCGTCGCGGTGGTTGCTGTGTACCGGACAGCGCGCCTGGTTGACCGGGATCTGGTGGTGGTTGGTGCCCAGGCGGTAGCGCTGCGCGTCGGCGTAATTGAACAGGCGCGCCTGCAGCATGCGGTCCGGGCTGACGCCGATGCCGGGCACCAGATTGGCCGGCGAGAACGCGCTTTGCTCGACGTCGGCGAAGAAGTTCTCCGGGTTCCGGTTCAGCTCGAACTCGCCGACCTCGATCAGCGGATAGTCGCCCTTGTACCAGACCTTGGTCAGGTCGAACGGGTGCAGACGGTACTTCTCGGCGTCGGCCTCGGGCATGACCTGGACATACAGGGTCCACTTGGGGAAATCGCCGCGCGCGATCGCGTCGTACAGGTCGCGCTGATGGCTTTCGCGGTCCTTGCCGACCAACGCCTCGGCCTCGGCGTCGGTCAGGTTCTTGATGCCCTGCTGCGTCCTGAAGTGCAGCTTGACCCAGAAGCGCTCGCCCTTGGCATTCCAGAAGCTGTAGGTGTGCGAGCTGAAACCGTGCATGTGGCGGTAGCTGGCGGGGATGCCGCGGTCGCTCATCACGACGGTGACCTGGTGCAGCGCCTCCGGCAGCAGCGTCCAGTAGTCCCAGTTGTTGGTGGCGCTGCGCAGGTTCGTGCGCGGGTCGCGCTTGACGGCCTTGTTCAGGTCGGGGAACTGGCGCGGGTCGCGGATGAAGAACACCGGCGTGTTGTTGCCCACCATGTCCCAGTTGCCCTCTTCGGTGTAGAACTTGAGGGCGAAGCCGCGGATGTCGCGCTCGGCGTCGGCTGCGCCGCGCTCGCCGGCCACGGTGGTGAAGCGGGCGAACATCTCGGTCCTCTTGCCCACTGCGCTGAAGATCTTCGCGCGGGTGTACTTCGTGATGTCCCGGGTGACGGTGAAGGTACCGAACGCGCCCGAGCCCTTGGCGTGCATGCGGCGCTCGGGGATGACCTCCCGCACGAAGCCGGCGAGCTTCTCGTTCAGCCAGACGTCCTGTGCCAGCAGCGGGCCGCGCGGACCGGCGGTCAGGCTGTCGCGGTTGGTGACGACGGGCGCTCCGAAATCGGTCGTCAGGTGGGTCACGGGACATTTCCTGGAATCGTTGCTCATGGCAGCTCCTGCGGATGAAGGTTGGTGGCGGGATCCCTCGGGGGATCGGTTGTCGGGATGCTATGAAAATCCCCGCAAGAACGGAATTCGATGGTTCTTATCGATTCCATAGTCGACAACGATGATCGGGGAAAAGCCCCGCAGGCCGGTGATTCGCCCGCGGTTCAGCCGCCGCGCCCGAGTGCCGCCTTGATCGCCTCGGCCGCTGCCGCCATCCCCATCGCCGCGGTCACCGTGACGATCGAGCCGTAGCCCGAACACGCCAGCGGAGCGCCGGGCCGCGCGCCTTCGCCCGCTTCCGGCGGCGCCGCCGGATCGGCCTCGGCCGAGTAGATCGCCGTGACGCCGAAGCGCCGCGGCAACCTTGCGCCGGCTCGGGTGGCGGACTTGACGGCGGTCTTGCCCGCCGCCGTCGCGGCCACGGCGGCGCCGGACGGGAAGCCGTAGTCGCGCCGCAGCCGCGTGCGCACCGCCGCGAGCAGCGCGTCGCCGCGCGTGCGCGCCAGATCGTCCGCCGCGAGCTGCAACGGATCGAGCCGGCCGCCGGCAGCGCCGCAGGCGATCACCGGCACGCCGCGGACCACGCAGCAGGCGATCAGCGCCGCCTTGGCCGGCACCGCGTCGATCGCGTCGATGACGACGGCCGCGTCGCGCGGCAGCAGATCGGCAACGGTATCGGGTTCGACGAACTGCTCGATCGCGCGGACCACCGCCAACGGCGCGATCTGCTGCAGCCGCTGCGCCATGACTTCGACCTTGGCGTTGCCGATCGTCGATTCGAGCGCGTGCAGCTGCCGGTTGATGTTCGATTCGACGATCTGGTCGAGATCGATCAGCGTCAGCCGGCCGACGCCGGAACGCGCCAGCGCCTCGGCGGCCCACGACCCGACGCCGCCGATGCCGACGACGACCGCGTGCGCCCCCCAGAGCCGGCGCATCGCGACATCGCCGAGCAGCTGCCGCGTCGACGCGAAACGGCGGTCCGGCTGCTCCGTCACCGCTCGGCCGCGCTGCCGGCGGCGCCGCCGACCGAGACGGGGTTCACGGAACCAGCACCGACTGGCCAGTGGTCTTGCGCGCCTCGAGGTCGCGATGCGCCTGGACCGCGTCGGCCATCCGGTAGCGCTGCGCGATCCGGATCTTGATCTTGCCGGAGCCGACCATCCGGAACAGGTCGCCGGCGATCTCCTCGAGGTTCTCGCGCCGTGCGGTGTGCGGCATCAGCGACGGCCGCGTGACGTACAGCGTGCCCTTCAGCGCCGTCAGCGAGAACGGCGGCACCGCGCCCGACGAGTTGCCGAAGCTGACCATCAGGCCGAACGGCTGCAGACAGTCGAGCGAGGCGCTGAAGGTGTCCTTGCCGACCGAATCGTAGACCACCGGCACCATCGCGCCGCCGGTGATCTCGCGGACCCGCTCGACGATGTTCTCGCGATCGTAGAGGATCACATGGTCGCAGCCATGCGCGCGGGCGAGCTCGGCCTTCGCCTCGGAGCCGACCGTGCCGATCACGGTGACGCCGAGCGCCTTGGCCCACTGCATCGCGATCAGCCCGACGCCGCCGGCTGCCGCATGGAACAGGATGGTCTGTCCCTTCTGCAACCGATAGGTGCGGCGGAACAGGTACTGTACCGTCATGCCCTTCAGCATCACCGCGGCGGCGGTCTCGAAGTCGACGCCGCGCGGCAGCTTGACCAGCGGCCCGGCCGGCATCACCCGCGCCTCGGCATACGAGCCCGGCGGCCCGCCGGCGAACGCGACCCGGTCGCCGACCTTGACATGGCCGACCCCTTCGCCGACCGCCTCGACCTCGCCGGCGCCCTCCTGGCCGATGCCGCTCGGCATCGGCAGCGGATAGAGGCCCGAACGGTGGTAGCAATCGAGGAAGTTGAGGCCGGCAGCACGCATCCGCACCCGCACCTGGCCGGGCCCGGGCTCGCCGGCTTCGACGTCGGTCCACTGCATCACTTCCGGCGCGCCCTGCTGCTCGATCCGGATCGCCTTGGTCATTCCGTCATCTCCTTGCTCGAATACCTTTGCTCGAAAACCTGCTCGAACATCGCCTCGGGAACCGGCCGCGGACGGTCAGAACGTACCCGGGTAGGCACCGCCGTCGATCAGCAGGTTCTGCCCGGTGATGTACGAGGCCTGCCGGCTGCACAGATAGGCGCAGTACTGGCCGAACTCGATCTCTTCGCCGAAGCGGCCGGCCGGGATCGCGCGCCGCGCCGCCTCGACCGCGGCCTCCTCGGTGATGCCGCGCTTGCTGGCCTCGGCCTTGAAATTGCCGCGCAGCCGTTCGGTCAGGAACCGCCCGGGCAGCAGATTGTTGATCGTGACGTTGGCTGCGACCGTGGTCCTCGCCAGACCGGCGACGAAGCCGGTCAGCCCGCTGCGGGCGCCGTTCGACAATCCGAGGATCTCGATCGGCGCCTTGACCGCGCTCGACGTGATGTTGACGACGCGGCCGAAGCGGCGCTCGATCATGCCGTCGACGGTCGCCTTGATCAGTTCGATCGGCGTCAGCATGTTGGTGTCGATCGCGGCGATCCAGTCGTCGCGGCTGAACTGACGGAAATCGCCGGGCGGCGGTCCGCCGGCGTTGTTGATCAGGATATCGACCTGCGGCGCCGCCGCCAGCACCCGGGCGCGAACCTCCGGCCCGGCGATGTTGCCGGCGACCGCAACGACCTCGACGCCGGTCTCGCCGCGGATCCGGTCCGCCGCCTGTTCGAGCGTGACCGCGGTACGGGCATTGATCACCAGATTGACGCCCTCGCCGGCGAGCGATCGCGCGCAGCCGTAGCCGAGGCCCTTGCTCGCGGCGCAGACGATCGCCCACTTGCCCTTGATGCCGAGATCCATGTCTTCCCCTTTTTTTTCCGATCATCGCGGCTGGCCGGGCGACGCGACCCGGCTCAGCATCAACACGCCGAACAGCACGATCGCGGTGCCGATCAGCTGAATCGCACCGACCGGCTCGTCGAGCATCAGCGCGCCGAGCACGATCGTCGATGCCGGGCCGATCAAACCCGTCTGCGCGGCCGACGCCGAGCCGATCCGCTCGATCGCCGCCAAGACCAACAGCACCGGCAGGAACGTG
>JBFWQR010000067.1:0-37850 GCA_050249335.1 Lautropia sp. | reverse complement strand
CAGCAGATCCTCGGCGGCCTGCGCTCGGCCTGCACCTATGTCGGTGCCCGCAAGCTGAAAGACCTGTCGAAGTGCACCACCTTCGTCCGGGTCACGCAGCAGGTCAATACCGTGTTCGACGAGAGCGGCGGCTGAACGGCCCGGCGGGGTCGGCGCGCTGCGAGGAGTGATCGATGGAACGGCCGGATCTGCCGCTCGTGACCGAGCGGGTACCCGACGAGCATGAAGTCCCGTCGCCGGACGACGTTCTGGCGTTCTGGTTCGGGCCTTCGCGCGGTGCCGACGGCGATGCGGCGCGGCCGGAATGGTTCGGGAAGGACCCGGCGTTCGACGCGCTGATCGCCGAGCGCTTCGGCGGCCTGCTGATCCGCGCGCTGCACGGCCGGCTCGAGGCCGATCCGGCGGTCCGCGATGCGGTCGACACGCGGCTCGCGCGGATTCTCGTCTGCGATCAGTTCGCCCGCAACGCGTGGCGCGATCGCCCGGCCGCATTCGCGCTCGACCCGGTCGCGCGCGCGACCGCGCAGACACTGATCGGCAGCGCAGCGGAGCTGGCGATGCCGGTGGTCCGGCGCTGGTTCCTCTACATGCCGTTGATGCACAGCGAAGACCTCGCCGACCAGCAACGCTCGGTCACGTTGTTCGAGGCGCTCGCGGCCGAATCCGCGCTGGTCGCGGATGCCGCCGACTATGCCCGCCGCCATCGCGACGTGATCGCGCGGTTCGGCCGCTTCCCGCATCGCAACGAGATCCTCGGCCGCAGCAGCACCGAGGAGGAGATCTCGTTCCTGAAGCAGCCGGGCTCGCGATTCTAGGAAGCTAGGAGGCTAGGAGGCTGCGCGGCAGAAGGACGGCCTCGCGGCCGGGCCGGATTCAGCCGCGGCCGACCCACGGCATCTTGGTCGCCATCACCGTCAGGAACGGCACGTTCGCCTCGAGTGGCAGGCTCGCCATGTGCAGCACCGATTCGGCGACGTGCCGGACGTCCATCGTCGGCTCGATCGCGATCCGGCCGTCGGCCTGCGGCACGCCCTGGGTCATCCGGCGCGCCATGTCGGTCAGCGCGTTGCCGATGTCGATCTGGCAGACGGCGATGTCGTACTTGCGGCCGTCGAGCTGCGCCGCCTTGGTCAGGCCGGTGACGCCGTGCTTGGTCGCCGTGTACGGCATCGAGTTCGGCCGCGGATTGTGCGCCGAGATCGAGCCGTTGTTGATGATCCGGCCGCCGCGCGGGTCCTGCGACTTCATGACCCGGAATGCCGCCTGGATGCAGTAGAACGGGCCGGACAGGTTGGTCGCGACGACGTTCTGCCACTGCTCGACGGTCAGGTCCTCGAGATTGACGCCGGGCGCGCCGATGCCGGCGTTGTTGAACACGACGTCGATGCGGCCGAATTTCTTCACGGTCCGATCGAAAAGGGCGTCGACGGACTTCGGATCGGTGACGTCGGTCGGCACCGCCAGCGCGGCCGACCCGGCCTTCGACTCGGCGATCGTCTGCTCCAGCGCATCGGCGCGGCGGCCGGCGAGCGCGACCCGGTAGCCGTTGGCGAGGAAGGCCAGTGCGACCGCCTGGCCGATGCCGCTGCCGGCCCCGGTGATGATCGCGACCTTGCCGTTGTGCGTGTCCTTGGCCACCGGGGATGCCTCCTAGTGCGCCGACCGCGCGCCGCGCTGTCGGCAGGTTTTCGGATCGGCCGATTCTATGCGATCCACTCTGGCCGAATGGTCGGAATGAAAGTTTCAAGTAAGCGAGTGCGACCATGATGCCGGTTCCCCGCGCACCGGGCGACGATCCGGCGCGCGTGCCATCCGAGAGCAATCCCGATGAACCCGACCCCGACCGTGTCGACCCGCTCCGGGCGCTGGCTGGCCGGCCTGCTGGTCGCCGCCGCGGCGGTCGGCGGTTGCGGCGGCGGGGGCGGCTCGGATGTCTCGGCGACCCCGCCCGGGGCGCCGTCGTCGATCGACCCCTATACGGTTCGCGGCGCGATCTCGGTGACCGAGACCAGCGCGATCGATTCGGACACCAACGATCCGAATCAGCCGGACCGGTCCGACAACGGCACCTTCGAGAGCCTGCAGCAGCTGCCGAATCCGGTTCAGCTGGTCGGCTACCTGACGATGCCGGGCGGCATACCCGACGGGCCGGCGAGCCGCACCGGCGACGTCGCCGACGGCTACCGGATGAGGCTCGAGGCCGGCCAGGTCGTCGAACTCGAGTTCTCGGCCGATCCGCAACGGTTCGACATCGACCTCTACATCTACGACGGTGCGCGCCGGATCGTCGGCCAGTCGATCGGCGTCAACCAGTACGAATGCGTGCGGATCAGCGCCACCGGCGAGTACGCGATCGGCGTCGAGGTCTATGCGCCGAGCAGCCGCAACGGCAGCGTCTATCAGTTGCGGGTCGGCGCGCCGGGCTCGGGCACGGCTTGCGCCAACGCGACCGGCGCCGCCGACCGGGTGCTGGCCGACCGGATCATCGCATTTCCCGATGACGGTGCCGGACTCGGCGCGATACCGGGCGGGCCGGGCGGGTCCGCCGCGAAGGCTGCCGCTCCCGCCGCGGCCCGGGCTGCGCGGCAGGCCGCCGATCTGAACGTGCTCAAGGGCGATCCGGCGAGCGACCGCCCGGTCCTGGTCGAACTGCCGGTCGGCGCCGGCGCGCGCGGGGCCGCGATCACCCGGCTGACCGCCGCCGCGCGCAGCGTCAAACAGCTCGGCGCGCTCGACGCCGCGGCCGGAGCCGCGCCGGTCGCCGAGCGGGTTGCGGCGTTGACCAGTGCCTGGCGGCGTGGCCTGTCGCCGGAAGTGCTGGCGGTGCGCCGGACCTTCGATGACGCCAAGCTGCTGGTCGCGAGCGGCGCCTATCGGGCGGCATTGCCGGAATACCGCGTCCGGGCGAGCCAGACCCGGACGCTGTCGCCGTTCCCGCCGAACGACCGCGAATACGTCAAGCAGCGCTGGCACTACGAGGCGATCAACCTGCCGGGCGCGGTCGCCGCGCTGCAGGGGCTCGACCTGTCAGCGTCGCCGGCGCCGATCGTCGCGGTGCTCGATACCGGCATCGTCGCCGACCACCCGGACCTTGTGAACCAGGTGGTCCCCGGCTACGACTTCGTCTCCGATCCGGCCCGCGGCGGCGACGGCGGCGGCATCGATCCCGATCCGGACGATGCCGCGCGTGCCGCCGGCACGCCGTTCCACGGCACCCATGTCGCAGGCATCGTCGCTGCCGAAGGTTACAACGGCATCGGCGGCACCGGCGTCGCGCCGATCGCGCGGATCATGCCGGTCCGCGTGCTCGGCGTCGAAGGCGGCGGCGGTCTGTTCGACATTCTGCAGGGCATCCGCTTCGCCGCCGGACTCGCCACCGACGCCGGCGTCACACCGACGCGGCCGGCCGACGTGATCAACCTGAGCCTCGGCGCCGAAGGGCTCGCCTGCGAGCCGTCGCTGCAGGCGCTGTTCAACGAAGTCCGCGCCCGCGGCATCGTCGTGGTCGCCGCGGCCGGCAACGAATCGACCGCGACCCGGACCGCCCCGGTCGGCTTCCCGGCCAACTGCGAAACGGTATTCTCGGTCGCGGCCACCGACGCGCGCGGCCAGCGGGCGCCGTATTCGAACGTCGGCCCGCAGAACTTCGTCGCGGCGCCCGGCGGCGACAGCTCGCGTTCGACCACCGGCAACGGCCTGCCCGACGGCATCTACAGCACCGTCGCTGCGATCAGCGGCGGCACGCGGACGCCGACCTACGGCTTCCTGCAGGGCACGTCGATGGCGACTCCGCATGTCGCCGGCGTCGTCGCACTGATGCGCTGGGTCAATCCGGCACTCAATGCGGCGGCGATCGAATCGCTGATCCGCAGCGGCGCGATCGTCGACGACATCGGCGCGGCCGGCCGCGACCAGTTGTTCGGCTACGGCCTGATCAACGCCCGCAAGGCGGTCGACGCCGCGCTCGCGTCGCGCGGCGGCGCGCCGGTGCCGGTCGGCGGCCGGACCGAAGCGCAGCCGAGCACGCTGAGCCTCGGCGCGATCCGTACCGAGGCCGACTTCGTGCTCTCGCACGTCGGCGCCAGCAACGAGCGGGTGGTTTCGGTCACCACCGATTCGCCGGCGATCACCGTCGGGCCGATGCAGAGCGGGGCGGTCGACGCCGCGACCGGGCTCGGCACCTACCGCGTGCATGCCAACCGTAATGCGATTCCGGCCGGCACGTCGGCGTTCCCGAACGTCATCGTGCGGCTCGCGCCGGAGCGGACCATCACCATCCCGGTCGCGCTGTCGCGGGTCGACGGCAGCGCCGGCCTCGGCACCATGGGCGCGGTCTACGTCCTGATCCTCGACGCGGCGACGCCGGACCGCAGGGTGGTCGGCAGCGCGACGCTGACCGCACCGATCAATGGCGTCTACCGCTACGACGTCGCAGTGCCGGGCACGCCGGCGATCTCGATCCTGGCCGGCAACGACGTCGACAACGACGGCTTCATCTGCAGCGCCGGCGAAGCCTGCGGCGCCTACCCGACGCTCGCGTCCGATCTCGTCGTGCTGCGACCGACCGGCAGTCTGACCGACATCGACTTCTCGCTGTGGCCGTTCGGCGGCATCCGGCCGGCGGCGGCGGTGAAGGCGCGATGAACCCGAGCACCGACGCAACGGCGACGCCTGCCGCAGGAAGCCCGGTGACGAGCACGGCTGCACGACCGGCGGTTCGGGTGCTGGCCAGCCCGCTCACGGCGCTCGCCGCGCTCGCTGCGCTCGCCGGTTGCTCGAGTCTGCCGCCGGCCGACGCGGCGACCCCGGTGCCGCTGCGCGGCCAGTTCGCGACGCAGTGCGCGGCCGGCGCGGCCGACGCCGGCCTGCAGCTGACAGCGTTCCGCGACGCGGCCGCATGGCGGCGGCAACTGGCGACGCTGATCGCCGCGCCGGGAGCCGACGCCGGTGCAGCGCAGCGGACGCTCGCCGCCTGGCGCGTCGACTTCACTGCCGGCGAAGCGGTGCTGCTGGTCGACGCCGGCCAGCGGCCGAACCCCGGCCATCGGCTGGTGCTCGGCCAGCCGGCCGCCCAGCTGCGCGGCGACCGGCTGGAAGTCCGTGCCGCCGTCGAACGGCCGCCGGCCGGCTCGATCCAGCCGCAGGTGATCGTGCATCCGTGCCTCTACCTGCACGTCGGCGCCACCGGGTTCCGCTGGGTCGGGTTCGCGGCGGATTGATCGGCCGGCCCCGGCGGTGCCCGCGAATCGTGACTGTCCCGCTCCGCGGCGGCGGCCTTGCTACCGCGGCCGTGTTACCGCGGCCCTTGTTACTGCGGCCCTAGTTACTGCGGCCCTAGTTACTGCGGCGTCAGCAGCTTGCCCGGGTTCATCAGGCCGAGCGGATCGAGCGCCTGCTTGATCGCCCGCATCATCGCCAGCTCGACCGGCTGCTTGTAGCGCGCCGACTCGTCGCGCCGCAGGATGCCGAGGCCGTGCTCGGCCGAGATCGAGCCGCCGAAGGCGGCGACCGCGTCGTGGGTGATCCGGTTGATCGGGCCTTCGAGCGCCAGGAACGCCTCGTCGAGATGGTCGGTGTGGCCGTCGGCCGGCGACACGTTGTAGTGCAGGTTGCCGTCGCCGAGATGGCCGAACACGATCATCCGCGTCGCCGGGTGGGCGGCCCGGATCTCGGCATCGGTCTGCTCGATGAAGTCGGCGATCCGCGAGATCGGCACCGAGATGTCGTGCTTGATGTTCTTGCCTTCGGCGCTCTGCGCCTCCGAGATGTTCTCGCGCAGCGACCAGAACGCGCGGAACTGCTCGATCGACGTCGAGACCGCGGCGTCCTGCACGATGCCGGCCTCGATCGCATCGCCGAGCACCGCCTCGATCGCGTCGCGCGCGGCGGCGTCGCTGGCGAGGTCCACGACCTCGAGCAGCACGTACCACGGGCTCTCGGTCGCGAGCGGCAGCCGCGAGCCGGGGAAATGCTTGAGCACCAGCGCGAGCGACGACGCCGAGATCAGCTCGAAGCCGGTCAGCGCGGCAGCGAGCCGGCCCTGCGCGCGCTCCAGCAGCTGCAGCGCCGCGCGCGGCGATTCGACCGCGATGAAGCCGGCGACCGAGCCGGCCGGCAGCGGATACAGCTTCAGCACCGCCGCCGTGATCACTCCGAGCGTGCCCTCGGCGCCGATGAACAGGTCGCGCAGATCGTAGCCCGTGTTGTCCTTGCGCAGCCCGCGCAGCCCGTTCCACAGCTCGCCGTCCGGCGTCACGACCTCGAGCCCGAGGCACAGCTCGCGCATGTTGCCGTAGCGGATCACCTGCACGCCGCCGGCGTTGGTCGACAGGTTGCCGCCGATCGTGCAGGCGCCTTCGGCGGCGAGCGATAGCGGGAACAGCCGGGCCGCTGCCGCCGCGGCATCCTGTACGTTCTGCAGGATGCAGCCGGCTTCGGCGATCAGCGTGTTGTTCAGCGGATCGATCGAACGGATCCGGTTCAGCCGCGCCAGCGACAGCAGGATCGTGCGGCCCTGTCGGTCCGGCACCGAGCCGCCGGCTAGGCCGGTGTTGCCGCCTTGCGGCACGATCGCGACCCGCTGTTGATGGCACCAGCGGACCACCCGGGCGACGTCCTCGGCCGTGTCCGGCTGCACTACTGCGAGCGCATTGCCGCGCCAGCGCTTGCGGTAGTCGAGCAGGAACGGCTCGGTATCGGCGGGGTCGGTGAGCAGGCGGCCGGCGAAGGCGGCGCGCAGCGTGTCGAGCCGTGGCGGCGGGAATGGCGACGGCGGGAATTCAGCACTCATGCGGATCGGTCGAAGTTCGATTAATCGCCGTATCGGAAGCGTTGCGCTCGGGAAATCGTACGGATAGTCATTCGCAGGCTCGCGATCCCGATGATACGTTCGCAGCGCCGGAGCGCACCAGCGCCGTACCGGCGTCCCCGGCTTCGATCCCTCGCTGTCCGGGCCGGCCTCTACGGCACCATCGTATGAACGCGGTTCTCGAAGCGTACGCACGCACCGCTGCAACAGTTCGTCGGCCCGCGCATCCGATAGAATGAGACTGATTCTCATCAAAAAACACCATCCTGCCGGCTACCGGGCGCAGGTCAGAGGGATCATGAGCGGCATCGAGTTCGCGCTTCGGCAACGCGTCGAAAGCCTGTACAGCGACCACCACGGTTGGCTGCAGGGCTGGCTGCGCCGTCGGTTGGGTGATGCCTTCGTCGCTGCCGACCTGACGCAGGACGCCTTCGTGGCCGTCATCTCGGCCAGCAGCGCCACCGAGATCCGCGAGCCGCGCCCGTTTCTCGTGACCATTGCCCGGCGGCTGATGGCGCACCACCATCGCCGGCAACTGCTCGAAGCAAGTTACCTGGAACTGCTGGCCGCGCTGCCGGAGGAGCAGGCGCCGTCGCCCGAGGCACGCCTGCAAGCCCTGCAGGCGTTGCAGCAGCTCGACCGGGCGCTGGACGGCCTGCCGCCGAAGGTGAAGGAGGCCTTCCTGCTCGCCCACCTGGAAGAGCTCAGCTACGCCGAGATCGCCGGGCGGCTCGGCGTCTCCGCCAGCTCCGTGAAGCAGTACCTGACGCGTGCGAACCGGCAGTGCCTGTTCTCGATCACACTCCAGCCGGACGCCGCCGACCGCTGATCGCTGCTACTGACCCATGTCCTCGTCGCCCACGCATGACGGCTCGACCGGGCCGCCGATGGCCGGCGGTCTGCCGATCAGCGAGGCTATTGCCGATCGGGCCGCCGAGTGGTTGACCCTGATGATGTCCGGCGAAGCCTCCGACCAGGACCGGCAGCGCTGGCAGCAGTGGCGGGCGGCGCACCCCGATCATGAGCGCGCTTGGCAGCACATCGACGCCGTGACCCGGCGCTTCCAGGCGCTGGCGCCTTCGGCCGGCTACCGGGTGCTGTCCCCCTATGCCGCCGGGCCGAAGGGCTCGCGCCGCCGCAAGGCGCTGAACCTGCTGCTGTGGGGTGGGGCGGTGGGTCTGTCCGGCCTGCTCGCCTCCCGCACGCAGACCTGGCAGCGCCAGGTGGCCGATCACCATACCGGTACCGGCGAGCAGCGCACCGTCACGCTGAGCGACGGTACGCGGGTGACGCTGGACACCGCCAGCGCCATCGACGTGCGCTTCGACGGCGAGCGCCGCCTGCTGCGGCTGGTGGCCGGGGAGGTGCTCGTCGCCACCGCGCATGCGCTCGGCGGCAGGCCGGCCGGGCCCGAGGATCCGCGCCCGCTGATCGTCCAGACCGCCGAGGGGCGCATCCGCGCGCTGGGCACCCGCTTCAGCGTGCGCCAGCACGACGGTCGCACGCGTGTCGCCGTGCTGGAAAGCGCCGTGGAGATCCGTCCCGCCGACGGCGATGCGCCGCGCATCCTGAAGGCCGGCGAGCGCACCTCGTTCACGCGCACCGCCATCGGCATCCCGCAGACGGTGGCCGAGCAGGACAGCGCCTGGGCGCGCGGCCAGATCGTCGCCAGCGACATGCCGCTCGGCGACTTCCTGACCGAGTTGGCTCGCTACCGTCGGGGCATCCTGCACTGCGATCCGGCGGTGGCCGGGCTGCGTTTCTCCGGCGTCTTTCCGCTGCACGACACCGACCGCATCCTCACCACGCTGCCCGGCGTGCTGCCGGTGCGGGTACGGCAGCACACGCGCTGGTGGGTGGTGGTGGAAGCCGCTTCGTAGCCGGGGCCCGGCGGAAGCGATCCTAGGCCTGCCAGCTCGCTTGCGCAAACACCACGTGTAGCGTCTGCGCATCCAGCACCCGCAGCGCTTATCGCTGCACCCCGGCTACGAATTTCTTCGCATCCTTTCCGATTTCGCCTGCCCGATTCGCCGGCTCGCGGCACCTACCAGTGAGGACCTCATGGTCGCCCCCTTTGCTGGAGAACCCCATGCCGATCGACGCGAGCCGAGCCGCAGGCCGCACGACCCATCTGCCCCGTCCGGCCATCTCGTCCGAGCCCTTGCGGCTGCATCCCGTCGCCCAGGCGGTTTCGGGCGCCATCTGCGCGCTGATGCTGTACATGGCGTTGCCGCAGGCCGCTTCGGCACAGTCATCCGTAGCTCCGGCGGCACAGACCGGCCTGCTTCGCTTCGACATTCCGGCGGGCCCGCTGGCTGCGGCGCTGCGCAGCCTGGCGAGCACCGCGAATCTGCTGCTGACCTTCACGGAGGAGCAGACCCGCGGCAAGGCCACCGCCGGCATCGAGGGGCAGTACACCTCGCAGGAGGCCCTGGCGGCTGTGCTGGCGGGTACGGGGTTGCAGGCGGTGGCGCTGGATGGCGGCGGGTATGTACTGCGGGCGGTCCCTGCGGGGTTGGTGGGTGAGGCTACGCCCCGGGAGGGGGTTCCGGCGACGCTGGCGCCCGTGAGGGTGACGGGCCGGGCCGAGCGCCCGAGCGACCTGCCCGAAGCCTACGCGGGCGGGCAGGTGGCGCGCGGCGCGCGGCTCGGCCTGCTGGGCAACACCGACATCATGGACGCGCCCTTCGGCATCGCCAGCTACACGGCCCGGACCATCGAGAACCAGCAACTGCAAGGGCGTAGCGTGGCGGATTTGGTTAGCCGCAATGACCCCTCGGTACGTGTGTACGGCGGAGATGGCGCCGACACCGACACGCTGCGCATCCGTGGCTTCAATGTTGCGATAGCAGACGCGGCTTTTGACGGCCTGCCTGGTCTGCTTTCCTACCAGCGAAGCGGAACCGAGTTCGCCGAGCGTGTCGAAGTGCTCAGAGGTCCGAATGCAATGCTCAACGGCATGGCGCCCGGCGGCTCAGTCGGCGGGGCACTCAACGTCGTGCCCAAGCGGGCGGGTGACGTGCCGCTGACGCGGCTGACCGCCAGCTACCTGTCTGATTCACGCTTCGGGCTGCATGCTGATCTGGGGCGTCGCTTCGGCACCGACAACGAATGGGGCATACGGATCAACGGTGCATTGGGCAAGGGCGAAACGGCACGTGATTCCCAAGATCAGAAACATGCCTTGGGCTCCATCGCACTGGACTACCGCAGCCAACGTCTGCGGGCCTCGATCGACTACGTGAATCAGAATCTGCGAGACACTGGCAACAGCACGCCATTGCTCTACGTCGGCACGATAGGCGTGGTGCCGGCGCCGCCCGATGGCAGCACGAATCTCTCCCAGCCCTGGTCTGAAGTTCGCAATGGCAATCGCATGCTGACCAGCCGTGTCGAATTTGACATCACGCCTGACCTGACAGTGCATGCCATGCTGGGGAGAGCCAAAGGTTGGAGCAACGGCAAGAGCAGTAACGCGAACTTCCTGACATCCACGGCTGGTGATACCACCAGTTCGCCAGCTCACAACCACTTCCGCCAAGAAACGACCTCGGGCGAAATCGGCGCTACAGGCCGCCTTTCCACCGGAACGTTGAAACACCAGTGGTCATTGGCGATGGCCATGTTGAAGCGCGATTTCGATTTGGGTTTCGGAGCAACGACAACACCCCTCGCGTCGAACCTCTACCACCCGACCTACTATCCGGAGCCGCCGGGAATGCAGTTGCCCACGGCCACCCGGTATTCGCGCAGCCGTCTGTCCAGCCTGGGCATAGCGGACACGTTGTCATTCGCCGATGATCGGGTGAGGCTGACGCTGGGCATCCGTCATCAGACGGTAAAGATGGACAGCTTCAACCTGTCCACCGGGCAGGTCTCCAGCCGCTACGACAAATCCGCCAGCACGCCCTTTGCCGGACTCGTCGTGAAGCCTTGGCAGGGTGGCGCGATCTATGTCAATGCCATCGAAGGACTGGCCCAGGGCAGCATGGCGCCCGATACGGCCACCAACCGGGGTGAGACGCTGCCGCCGTACAAGACCAAGCAATATGAGGCAGGCGTCAAGCAGGAATGGAACGGCTTCGGTGGCTCGGTCAGCCTGTTTCAGATCGCCCAGCGCAGCGGCATGGTGAATCCGGCAAACAACCGCTTCGACGACGCTGGAGAACAGCGCCATCGCGGCCTCGAATTGAATGCGTTCGGCGAACTGGCGCGCGGTGTCCGCCTGCTGAGTGGTGCAGCTTGGGTCGATGCGGAGATGACCAGTACCGCGAGCACGCTCATCATCGGCAAGAGGCCGATCGGTATCCCCCGATTCACAGCCAACCTGTCGGGTGAATGGGACGTGCCGGCTGTGGCTGGCCTGACGCTGACGGGCGGACTCGTTCACACGGGATCGTCCTATGTCGATGCGGGCAACACGATCCAAATTTCCAGTTGGACGCGTACCGACCTTGGCGCACGCTGGGCCGCACGCATGGGAAACCAGCCGATAGTCTTCCGGGCCTCAATTGAAAACGCGTTCGACAGGCGTTATTGGGCAGCTACCTCGTACGGCAATCTGGTGCTGGGCATGCCGCGAACTGTTGCGCTATCTGCCACAGTAGATTTCTAGAGCATGAAGCCCCGTACGCTGCGCGCTTGGCTATGGGTCCACAAATGGAGCAGCCTCGTATCGATGCTGTTCCTACTGATGCTTTGCATCACCGGCTTGCCGCTGATCTTCGCGCACGAGATCCACGATTGGATCGATCCTCATCCGCCGATCAGGGCGGACGTGGCAGACACGTCGTCGCCCTCATTGGAAAGCCTGGTGCAGCGTGCGATGGCTGCTCGTCCAACGGGTCATGTCGTTCCTTACCTCTACTTCGAGGATGACGAACCTCATGTGGTCGGCGTTGCCACTGCTGCCACTATGCGACCACCTCCATCGGGCGATTGGGAAGGGCTGCATTTCCAGGTATTTGACCAGCGGGATGGCCTCCTGCTCGGCAGCCGGGGCGTCAAGAAGAACTTCATGTACGTGATGATGCGGCTGCATGTGGATCTGTTTGCCAATCTACCCGGCACGTTGTTTCTGGGGGTAATGGGGCTTCTGCTTGTCGTTGCGGTCATCTCCGGCGTAGTGGTCTACGCACCTTTCATGCGCAAACTCGACTTCGCTGCCGCGCGCATCAAGCGTGGTCCGCGTGTGCTATGGCTGGATCTGCACAACCTGCTGGGCATCGTCACCGTCGCCTGGGTGCTGGTGGTAGGCATCACGGGCGTCATCAACACACTTGCCAGGCCATTGGATTCGATCTGGGAAGCGACTGAGCTGGCAGACATGCTGAAGCCCTACGAGAACGCGACGCCGCTGATACAGCGCGTGCCGGTGGACGTCGTCATCGACACGGCTCGCAAGGCCGCGCCTGACATGAAGCTGCAATGGATCAACTTTCCCGGCGCGGTGGTTACCAGCCCGCATCACTACACCGCCTTCATGGCCGGTAACACGCCGCTGACCAGCCGCCTGCGCACACCTGCGCTGATCGACGCGGGGACGGGCAAATTGACGGACATGCGTGCGATGCCCTGGTACATCAAAACGCTGAATCTCTCGCAGCCGCTGCACTTCGGCGACTACGGTGGCCTGCCGCTCAAGACTATCTGGGCGCTGCTGACGCTGATCACCATCGTGGTGCTGGGCAGCGGCATCTACCTGTGGCTACGCGGGCCTGCGGGCGTTCGCCAGGCCAAGATCAGGCACCTGGTGAACGCTCGGGGGCGTGCGGCATGACCCGTTCGCTGTGGATGATCTTCCGCTGGCCGCTGCTGTTGGGAGCGCTGAGCATCGTCGGCCTCGTGTCCGCGCTGATCGGCGACGGCGTGTGGGACGGGCTTTCGTGGGCTGCTCTCGGCATCCCGGCGTCCTGGTTCAGCGCCTGGTGTCTGTTTCTCTCTGTCCGGGCACGCAGCCGGTGAGTTCGAGCTCCACCTGCCGAACAGGCCTGGACGAGACCGCATCGATCTCGTTCAGCGGCTCAGTTTCGTTTCCGCGACTGACCAGCCCGACCAAGGCCGGTGCGGGGCGCAGCACGTCCCTGTTCCAGCGAGTCCCGGATGCTCGCCTGCAGGTGCGCCAGCGCCTCCGGCACCTGATCGACCAGCACCAGGCACAAATCCCCAGCCACCAGCCCAGCCAGCGCCTTGTCGATCGCCTTGATCTCGCCGCGGACCTCGACGATCTCGCGGGCCCGCGCCGCGCCGGCGAGCCCGGCGCGCAGCAGCGCGAGCACCTCGCCGTCGGCGCGCCCGCGCTGCGCCGCATCCTGGTACAGGATCACGGTGTCGAAGGCCGCTCCGAGCAGTTCGGTCTGGCGGGTCAGGTCCTGGTCGCGGCGGTCGCCGGCGCCGCTGATCACCACCGTGCGCCGCTCGGCCGGCAGCGCCTCGACCGCGGCGATCAGCGCCGCGATCGCGTCCGGGTTGTGGCCGTAGTCGGCGATCACGGTCGCGCCGCGATAGTCCATCCGGTTGAAGCGGCCCGGCGTCGTCGCGGCGTCGCTGTCGAAGGTCGCGAGCGCGGCGCGGATCGCCGGCCAGGGCAGCGCGAGCGCCCAGGCGGCGGCGATCGCGGCCATCGCATTCTCGACCTGGAAGCCGATCCGGCCGCCGAGCGTCAGCGGCACGCCGGCGAGCGTGATCGCTTCCTCGCGCTCGCCTTCGGCAGCGACGATCCGGTCGCCGTCGACATAGACGACGCGGTGGCCCTGGGCGCGATTCTGCGCGATCACCGGCTGCTGCGCGCTCCTGGCGAACCAGATCACCGAACCCGGGCAGACGTCGGCCATCCGGGCCACCAGCGGATCCTCGGCGTTGAGCACCGCATGGCCGCGGTCGGAGACGTTCTGCACGATCACCCGCTTGACCTCGGCGATCTGCTCGGCGGTATCGATGAAGTTCATGCCGAGGTGATCGCCGGCGCCGATGTTGGTCACCACCGCGACATCGCAACGATCGAAGCCGAGCCCTTCGCGCAGGATGCCGCCACGCGCGACCTCGAACACCGCGGCATCGACGTCGGGATGCAGCAGCACGTTGCGCGCGCTCTTCGGGCCGCTGCAGTCGCCGTCGTCGAGGCGGCGGCCGGCGACATGGATGCCGTCGGTACCGGTGCTGCCGACCGTCAGGCCGGTCGCGGCGAGCAGGTGGGCGATCAGCTTGGCGGTGGTGGTCTTGCCGTTGGTGCCGGTGACCGCGACGATCGGGATCCGGCCGTCGTCGTTCGGCGTGAACATCGACGTGATCACCGCCTGGCCGACCGGCCGGCCCTTGCCGAACGACGGCGTCAGGTGCATCCGCAGCCCGGGCGCCGCGTTCAGCTCGACGATGCCGCCGCCTTGCTGCTCGAGCGGCGCGAACACGGTCCGGCAGACGACGTCGACACCGCAGATATCGAGCCCGACCGTCAGCGCCGCTTCGACCGCACGCGCCGCGACCTCCGGATGGACCTCGTCGGTGACGTCGGTCGCGCTGCCGCCGGTGCTCAGGTTGGCATTGTTGCGCAGGACCACGCGCTGCCCGGCGGCCGGCACCGAGTCGGCGTCGAGCCCCTGCAGCCTGAGCCGCGCCAGCGCGATCTCGTCGAGCCGGATATACGACAGCGACGTCGCGTGCCCCGAACTGCGGCGCGGATCCTTGTTGACCTCGTCGACCAGCTGCCGCACCGTGTGCGAGCCGTCGCCGATGACGAACGGCGGATCGCGGCGGGCCGCGGCGATCAGGCGGTTGCCGACCACCAGTAATCGATAGTCGTTGCCGGCGATATAGCGCTCGACCAGCACCTGCCGGCTGATCGCGCGCGCCGCCGCATACGCCGGCTCGAGCTGCTCGCGGGTCGCGATATTGACGGTGACCCCCTTGCCCTGGTTGCCGTCGAGCGGCTTGACCACGACCCGGCCGCCGAGCTCCTGCATCGCGGCCCAGGCATCGTCGACGTCGGCGACCGGCCGGCCGGCCGGCACCGGCACGCCGACCGCGGCGAGCAGCGCCTTGGTCAGGTCCTTGTCCTGGGCGATCGATTCGGCGATCGCGCTGGTCTGGTCGACCTCGGCGGCCTGCAACCGGCGCTGCTTGCGGCCCCAGCCGAACTGCACCAGGCTGCCGTCGGTCAGCCGCCGGTACGGAATGCCGCGCGCGACCGCGGCGCGGACGATCGAGCCGGTGCTCGGCCCGAGCCGGATGTCCTCGTCGAGCTCGCCGAGCTGGCGCAGCGCGGCGGCGAGATCGTACGGCGCGTCGTCGAGCGCGGCGGTGCACAGCTGTTCGGCGAGCGTCATCGCCAGCCGGCCGACCGCTTCCTCCGAGTACTCGACCACCACCAGGAAGGCCGCCGGGCCCGAGGTCGCCGCGGTACGGCCGAAGGTCACCGGGCAGCCGGCGGTCGCCTGCAGCGTCAGCGCGGCGAGCTGCAGCACCTGCGCCAGCGAGACCGGCTCGACGCTGGTCGCCGGCCGCAGTTCGGGCAGCTGCGGGCAGCGCAGCCGCAGCCGCTGCTCGAAGCCCGGGATCCGCTCGACCGCGCGTTCGAGCTCGTCGCATTCGACCAGCGCCTCGATCGCGGTCTGCCGGCTCCAGCGGTTCGGTCCGCGCAGTGCGCGGATACGGGTGACATTCATCGCCGGGGTTCCTGCGACTGGCGCCGGGGTTCCTGCTGTCGGCGCCGCGGGGCGACGGCGGCTGGGCCCGGCCCCAGGCCAGCCCCAGTCGCCGTTGCCCCGGCGCCCAGGGCGCGTAGGGGAGTCGACAGAGGGCGCTTCATTCGAGATCGGGAACGAAGGTATTGATCGCCGTCGCGATCAGGTCGATCCGCAGCCCGAGCGCGCAGGCGGCGCCGACCGCCGCCAGCAGGCTGTCGATGCCGATGCTGCCGCGCCAGTCGCCACCGGCGAGCGGCACGATCGGATCGCGGCTGCGGCCATGGGCGATCACCAGGCTGCCGTCGTCGACCAGCACCGCGCGGCCGCCGGCGGCGCGGTGCGCGGCGACCACCGGCGACGCCGGATCGGCGCAGAAATAGATGATCTCGCCGTCGCAATGCTCGGCCATCGCGACCGTCAGCGGGTCCGCGGCATTGAGCACCGCGGCGCCGGACGCGAGCACCACGTCGACCTGGGTGCGCAGCAGCTTGCAGAGCGCCTCGGCCGAGTCGATGTAGTTGTCGGGCAGCGTCGCCGCCGGATCGATGCCGGTCACCACGCCGACCAGGCAGCGGTCGTAGGCGAGGCCTTCGTCGGCCATCATCTTCGGGCCGTTCTCGAGCACCACCGCATCGACCAGCCGGTTCTGCAGCAGCCGCCGGCCGGTCAGCCAGTCGGTACGGTCGCCGCGTTCGATCCGGCGGCGGCCCAGATACATGCCGCTCGCGCAGCCGAGACCGACCTGTTTGCCGGCGAGCCGCAGCATGTGGGCGACGATCTGCGCGACCGGTGTCGGCGAGCCGCCGGTCCCGGTGATGCCGACCACCGGGATCCGGCCGTCGTCGCCCTCCGGGAACAGATGGTCGACGATCGCGCGGCCGACCGGCCGCGGCGGCGCGTCGGCCGGCTTCAGGTGCATCAGCAGGCCGGGGCCGGCGTTGACCTCGACGATCGCGCCGCCTTGCGGGCCGAGCGGCTGCGAGATGTCCTCGGCGACCAGGTCGATGCCGGCGATGTCGAGCCCGACCACCCGGGCCGCCAGTGCGACGTCGGCGGCGACCTCGGGATGGACGCGGTCGGTAACGTCGAACGCGACGTTGCCGTTGCGCTGGACCAGCACTTCATGGCCGGCCGGCACTACCGAGTCGGCATCGAAGCCCTGGCGCGCCAGCTCGAGCCGGGCCGCCGAATCGATCCGGATCGTGTTGAGCGGGCAGTCCTCGCCGGTGCCGCGGCGCGGATCGGAATTGAGCTGTGAATCGATCAGCGCCTGCACCGTCGACCGGCCGTCGCCGGTGACCGTCGCGGCCTCGCCGCGCGCCGCCGCGACCATCCTGCCGCCGACCACCAGCAGCCGGTGCTCGTTGCCGGGGATGAAGCGTTCGACGATCACGCCGCTGCCTTCCTCGTCGGCGACCCGATAGGCTTTCTCGACTTCGGCGCGCGTCGTCAGATGGGTGAACACGCCGCGGCCATGGTTGCCGTCGTCGGGCTTGACCACGACCGGCAGCCCGAATTCCTCGGCCGCCGCCCAGGCGTCGTCGATACCGTCGACGCGGCGTCCCTCGGGCACCGGCACACCGCAGTCCTGCAGCAGCTGGCGGGTCAGCTGCTTGTCGCGCGAGATGCCTTCGGCGATCGCGCTGGTGCGGTCGGTCTCGGCGGTCCAGATCCGCCGCATCCGCGCGCCGTAGCCGAGCTGTACGAGATTGCCGCGGTTCAGGCGGATGAACGGAATGCCGCGGTCGTCGGCGGCGTCGACGATGCAGCTGGTGCTCGGGCCGAGCACGCGGTCGTCGGTCAGCTCGCGCAGCGTCGCGACCGTGCCGGCGACATCGAACCCGGTATCGTTGATCGCCGCCATCACCAGATCGCGCGCCGCATGCAGCGCGGCGCGGGTGACGTCCTCGTGCCAGGCCCGGACGATCACCTTGTAGACGCCGCGGATCGGCACTTCGCGGGCCTTGCCGAAGCCGCCCGGCAGACCGGCGAGGTTCTGCAGCTCGAGCGTCACGTGCTCCATGATGTGCGCCGGCCAGGTCCCTTCGTGCAACCGCCGCACGAAGCCGCCGTGCTCGCCGTAACTGCAGCGGTGCTCGACCAGCGTCGGCAGCCAGGCGCAGAGCCGGTCGACGAAGCCGGGCAGGGTATTCGACGGAAAGTCCTCGAGCGCGCCGATGTCGACCAGCGCTTCGAGCACCGGGCGATAGGTCCACAGGTTCGGACCTTTCAGGTGTGTAACCGAGAGTATCCGGATGTCATCGTGTTTCATCGCGGCGATCCTGCATCAGCAGGCCTGCCGGACGCGCGCTGTACGGCGCGCCCGCGGCCAGCGATACTACACCGCCGCGAGGCCCGGACACCGTGCGGTCATGCCGCCCGACCCGCCGCCGTTTCCGGGCCGCGGAAGCCGGCGGATCGCCCGGTGCGCCGATTCGACCGAATGATTCCAGCTTCTCCTCCGTCCGACCCGCCGATCGATGCCGTGCCGGCCCGCTGGCGTGCCGCCGCCGCGCCCGCGCTGCTGCCCGGCGAACGCCCGCTGGCGGCTGCCGAGACCGACCTCGATCCGGCGCTGCGCTTCGCCGACGGCCTGCTGCTGGTCACCGACCGGCGGCTGCTCGCCTGGCCGGCGCTGGACGCCGCCCCGGCTGCATGGCCGCTCGCGCCGGCGCTGACACTGACCTTGCAGGACCACGCCGGCGTCGCGACGCTGGCGCTCGCCGATCCGCAGCGCCGGCTTGCCGCCTGGCGCGCGACGATGGCCCAGGCGTCGCCGTTCGGCCGGCTGGTCGAAACATTCCGGACGGTCGCTTCGTCGTCCGTGCCGGACGCAGCGGACGTAGCGGACGTAGCGGACGCGCGGGAGGTGGAAACGGCCACTGGCGGTGTCGAACGGAACGATGTCGAGCGGGACGGTATCGACCGTGGCGACGTCCACCGCGGCCCGGTGCGTCATCGCGACGCCGCGGCGGCGGGCGCCAGCCATGAGCACCGCGGCGGCGAAGCCGGCCGCGACGACCAAGACCGGGAAGATCGCGGCGACGACCCGGAAGACGGCACTGCTTCGACCTGGGTGCTGCTGCGGCTCTGGCGTTTCGCGCGGCCGTACCGCCGCCGGCTGCTGATTGGCCTGCTGCTGACCGTCGCCGCGACCGCTGCGACGCTGGTGCCGCCGTACCTGACGCTGCCGTTGATGGACGACGTGCTGATCCCGTACCAGAACGGCGTCGCGATCGAACCGCGGACCGTGCTGCTCTATCTCGGCGGGCTGCTGGCCTCGGCGCTGCTCGCCTGGGTGCTCGGCTGGGCGCGCACCTGGCAGCTGGCACTGGTCAGCGAACGGATCGGCGCCGACCTGCGCACCGCCACCTACGACCACCTGATGTCGCTGCCGCTCGAATACTTCGGCGCCAAGCGCACCGGCGACCTGATGGCGCGGATCGGCTCCGAGACCGATCGGCTGAACCTGTTCCTGTCGCTGCACCTGCTCGACTTCGCGACCGACCTGCTGGTGATCGCGATGACCGCGGTGATCCTGTTCTCGATCAACCCGTGGCTAGCGCTGGCGACGCTGCTGCCGCTGCCGCTGATCGTCTGGCTGATCCACCTGGTGCGCGACCGGCTGCGCCACGGCTTCGAGAAGGTCGACCGGATCTGGGCCGAGGTCACCAACGTGCTCGCCGACACCATCCCCGGCATTCGGGTCGTCAAGGCGTTCGCCCAGGAGGCGCGCGAATCGGCGCGCTTTCGCGAGGCCAATCGGCACAACCTCGAGATCAACGACCGGGTCAACAAGGTCTGGTCGCTGTTCACGCCGACGGTGACGCTGCTGACCGAGATCGGCCTGCTGATCGTCTGGGCGTTCGGCATCTGGCTGGTCGCCAACGACCGGATCACCGTCGGCGTGCTGACCGCCTTCATCGCCTACATCGGCCGCTTCTACACCCGGCTCGACTCGATGAGCCGGATCGTCTCGGTGACCCAGAAGGCCGCGGCCGGCGCCAAGCGGATCTTCGACATTCTCGACCACGTCTCGAGCGTGCCCGAGCCGGCGGAGCCGGCGCGGCTCGGCCGCGTCGACGGCCGCATCGGCATCGAAGGCGTGCGCTTCCGCTACGGCAACCGGCCGATCATCCGCGGCGTCGACCTCGCGATCGCGCCCGGCGAAATGATCGGGCTGGTCGGGCACAGCGGCTCGGGCAAGAGCACGCTGGTCAACCTGATCCTGCGCTTCCACGACGTCGCCGAAGGCCGCATCACGCTCGACGGCACCGACATCCGCCGCTTCGCGGTCGCCGACTACCGCCGTCACATCGGCCTGGTGCTGCAGGAGCCGTTCCTGTTCTTCGGCACCATCGCCGAGAACATCGCCTACGGCCGGCCCGGCGCGAGCCGCGCCGAGATCGTCGCCGCCGCCCGCGCCGCCCATGCCCACGAATTCATCCTGCGGCTGCCGCTCGGCTACGACTCGCTGGTCGGCGAGCGCGGCCAGGCGCTGTCGGGCGGCGAACGCCAGCGGATCTCGATCGCCCGCGCGCTGCTGATCGATCCGAAGATCCTGATTCTCGACGAGGCGACCT
This sequence comes from Lautropia sp., assembly GCA_050249335.1. GTDB lineage: Bacteria > Pseudomonadota > Gammaproteobacteria > Burkholderiales > Burkholderiaceae_E > Lautropia. The sequence goes on along the minus strand of JBFWQR010000067.1, from coordinate 17,778 downwards.
CATCGGTCGATACCGAGACCGAGCGCGAGATCCAGAAGGCGCTCGACAACCTGGTGCAGGGGCGCACGACGATCGCGATCGCGCATCGGCTGAGCACGCTGAGGAAGGCGGATCGGCTGGTGGTGCTCGATCGCGGCATGGTGGTGGAGCAGGGGCGGCACGAGCAATTGCTCGAGCGCGACGGGCACTATGCGAAGCTGTATCGGGCGCAGCAGCGGATGAACGACGGGGATGCCGCAGCGGCCGGGGAGGGGGGCGGATGATCCGGCTGTCGCGGGATGCGCATGGGCGGTTGCTGCTGCACGAGGATGCCGGCGAACGCGACGGCGGTCGCGATGGCCGTGTCGATCCTGCCGGTCAAGCGGGTCAAGCGGGTCACGCCGATCGAGCCGATCGCGCCGGAGTTCCGGTCGTGCCGGTCCGCGCGTTTCCGCTCAGCGCGCCGGACGACGGCGTCGCCCTGGTCGGCGCCGACGGCCATGAGCGCGCCTGGATCGATCGCCTCGATCGCCTGCCGCCGGCCGATCGCGGACTGCTGGAGCAGGAACTGGCACAGCGCGAATTCATGCCGTGGATCGAACGGATCGTCGCGGTCAGCGGCTGGCTGACGCCGTGCACCTGGACGGTGGTCACCGACCGCGGCGAGGCGAAGCTGCTGCTGAAGTCGGAGGAGGCGATCCGGCGGCTGGCGAACGGCGGGCTGCTGATCGGTGACAGTCGCGGGTTCGCCTATCGGATCCGGGACGTGTCGGTGCTCGATCCGCAGAGCCGCAGGCTGCTCGACCATTTCCTCTGACGGTGTCGGCGCCCGGGGTGCTCACTCGGTCCACTGCGCGTTGAAGATCTTCCAGTCGCCGTCATGACGCCAGGCAGTGGTCAGGTCCCACGCCCGGCCGCGTTCGGGCAGCAGCCCCGCACCGCCGGTGGCCAGGACGCTCAAGCGAACCGTTGCCCGCTTGCCGTCGATCCGGATCTCGCGAATGCTGGTCACGACATCGATCCGCTGATTGCGCAGGAACAGGCCGAGCAGCAGCGCGCGCAATTGTTGCTGGTCCATGCCGCCGGATTCCCGGGTGAAGTCGTCGGCGACATGGGAAAGAAACGCGGCGGCATCGCGCTTCTCGACCGCGGCGGCCATCTCGGCGATCACGTCCCGAAGTCCCTGCTCCGAAGGCGAGCGCGAGCATCCGGCCGCCAGCAGCATCACCAGCGCCGCGAGGAGGGCGCCCATCGTTCCAAGGGCGGCGCCGGCTCTGCGGCCGACGCCTCGACGCGTGCCGGTCATGACTGCGAGCGCAGGGGCCTGCCTGAGATCGACCATTGGCTGTCTCTGTGTTGGAGGCGGTATCCGGCGATCGTGCCGACCCTCCGACGAGGTTCGCATGGTAGTGCACCAGGCGAAACGGGCTCGGTGCGCTTATGCGAGAATCCCACGTTTGTCCGAGCCCATGAACCTCTCGCCGCAGATGCCGCATCAGGTGCCGCTTCAGCTGCAGCCGCGGACCCCGGCCGAGCCGCTTCCCGCGTGCGCGGTGTGTGGTACTGCCGACTACGTCGACCAGGCCGTGCTGTGGCCGGAACTGGTCACGGCATGGGGGCTTGGTCCCGAGGAAACGGCCTACATCGACCGCCAGCAGGGCACGATCTGCCGAGGTTGCGGCTGCAATCTGCGGTCGATCGCCCTGGCTCGGGCACTTTGCGTCCGGTTCGCGCACGACGGCGCGCTCGATCCGCTGCTCGCCGCACCACCGGCCGGCCCCTTGCTCGAGGTCAACGAGGCGGGGACACTGCATTCACGCCTGCGGCGCTTTCCCGGTCACCGCTTCGGCGCCTACCCCGAGTGCGATCTGCAGCGGCTGCCGTTCGCCGATGCCAGTTTCGACACGGTCGTCCATTCGGATACGCTCGAGCATGTACCGGATCCGGCGCAGGCGCTGTCCGAGACGCGGCGGGTACTGCGTCCGGACGGTGCGCTGGTATTCACGGTGCCGGTCGTGATCGGCCGGCTGACGCGATCGCGCACCGGCCTGCCGCCCAGCTATCACGGTGCGCCCGGAACGGCGGCCGACGACCTGCTGGTGCACCACGAGTTCGGTGCCGACGTCTGGACGATGGTGCTTGCCGCCGGCTTCGCCCGCTGCGAGCTGGTTCCGTTCGGCTATCCGTCCGGCCTCGCGCTGCTCGCCCGCCGATGAATCCGCACGCGGCGCATTCGGCTTCGTTGCCGCGTCTTTTCGGGACGCTGGTCTCGCATCGCGGGCTGCTGGCGCAGATGGCGTCGCGGGAAATCAGCGGCCGCTACAGCGGGTCGATCCTCGGCTTCGCATGGTCGATGGTCAATCCGATCCTGATGCTGGCGATCTATACGCTGGTGTTCAGCGTCGTGTTCAAGGCGCGCTGGGGTACCGGCCCGAACGAGTCGCGGCTCGACTTCGCGCTGATCCTGTTCGCCGGCATGATCGTGCACGGCTTCTTCGCCGACGTGCTGAACCGTTCGACCGGGCTGATTCTCGGCAACGCCAACTACGTCCGGAGAGTCGTGTTTCCGCTCGAGCTCCTGGTGCCGGTCACGCTGCTGGGCGTGCTCGCGCATACCGCGATCAGCATGGCGGTGCTGATCGCGGCACTGCTGGTCTTCAAGGGGGCGTTGCCGTGGACGGCGGTGCTGCTGCCGGTGGTGTTCGCGCCGCTGGTGCTGCTGACGCTCGGCCTCGGCTGGATCCTCGCGTCGCTCGGTGTCTACATCCGCGACGTCGGCCAGGCGGTCGGCTTGCTGACGACGGTACTGCTGTTCGTCTCGCCGATGTTCTATCCGATCAGTGCCGTGCCCGCCGAGCTCCGGACCTGGATCCATCTGAACCCGCTGACCTTCATCATGGAGCAGACCCGCGAGGTGCTGATCTGGGGGCGCATGCCCAGCTTCGCCGGCCTGCTGCTGTACACGGTGCTGGCGGCAGCGGTCGCGCTGGCGGGCTTCTGGTGGTTCCAGCGGACCCGCAAGGGATTTTCCGATGTCCTCTGACGTCGCGATCCGGGTCCGTGACCTGAGCAAGTGCTACGCGATCTACCAGACGCCGCGCGATCGTCTGAAGCAGTTCGTGCTGCCGCGGCTCCAGCGATTGACGGGGCGGCCGCCGCGACACTACTTCCGGGAGTTCTGGGCGCTGCGCGATGTCTCGTTCGAAGTCCGGCGCGGCGAGACCTTCGGCATCATCGGGCGCAACGGCTCCGGCAAGTCGACGCTGCTGCAGCTGATCTGCGGCACGCTGACGCCGACCGCCGGGCAGGTCGAGACCTTCGGCAGGGTCGCGGCGCTGCTCGAACTCGGCGCCGGCTTCAACCCCGAGTTCTCCGGCCGCGAGAACGTCTACATGAACGCCAAGGTGCTCGGCCTGACCAACGAGCAGATCGATCGGCGCTTCGACGACATCCGTGCCTTCGCCGACATCGGCGAGTTCATCGACCAGCCGGTCAAGACCTACTCGAGCGGGATGTACGTCCGGCTCGCCTTCGCGGTGATCGCGCATGTCGATGCCGACATCCTGATCATCGACGAGGCGCTCTCGGTCGGGGATGCCTATTTCGTCCAGAAGTGCATGCGGTTCCTGCGCGCCTTTCTCGAGCACGGTACGCTGCTGTTCGTCAGCCACGATACCGGCGCGGTGCTCAATCTGTGCCAGCGGGCGTTGCTGTTGAGCGGCGGCAGGCTCCTGATGGACTCGGATCCGAAAGCCGTGACGCAGCGGTATCTGGCCGACCTGTACCGGGAGACGCAGGAAGTGGCCGCCGCGGCGACCCCGGCGACGGCGCCGGCGGCTGGCGCGTCCGATGACGGCGCCTCGGACGAAGTGCCGCGGGACATGCGCGCCGATCTGATCAACGGCAGCCATTTGCGCAACGACATCGAGATCTTCCGGTTCGATCCCGCGGCCGAGTCGTTCGGCGCCGGAGCCGCCACGGTCGAGTCGGTCCGTCTGCTGGATTCCGTCGGCCGGCCGCTCACCTGGACGGTCGGCGGCGAGTCGGTACGGCTGGAGGTCGCCGTCGCGGCGTCCGGTCCGCTGGCCAACCCGATCGTCGGCTTCCTGCTGAAGGACCGGCTCGGCCAGGTCATCTTCGGCGACAACACCTTCCTGGCCAGCGTGGATACGCCGGCCGCGGCAGAGCCCGGTGATCGACTGACCGCTTGCTTCGAGTTCCGGATGCCGGTGCTGCCGAGCGGCGACTACAGCATCGGCGTCGCGATCGCGGACGGCACGCAGGTACAGCATGTCCAGCATCAGTGGGTGCACGACGCGCTGCTGCTGCGCGCGCATGCCAGCTCGGTCTGTTTCGGTCTGATCGGCGTTCCGATGAAGCGAATCACGCTGCGGGTCTCGCAGACGAACGGAGTCAGGGTCGATGGGTGATGCCGGCAAGGCCGTGGGTGAGATGACGTTCACCGGGGAGCGCTTCGTTCCCGCAGTCGTCGGCGACATCGAGCTCGAGCATATTCATCGCTACCTGCTGGCCGAGGCGCTGGTCGCCGACCGGCGGGTGCTCGACATCGCTTGCGGAGAGGGCTACGGCTCGAACATCCTGCGGCGTTCGGCCGCGTCGGTCGTCGGCGTCGACATCGACGAAGCCGCAGTGATGCATGCGCGCGGCGCCTATGCGCAGGACGGCCTCGAGTTCCAAGTCGGTTCCTGCGCGGCGATCCCGCTCGGCGACGCCAGCGTCGATGTCGTGGTCAGCTTCGAGACGATCGAGCATCACGATGCGCACGAGGCGATGATGCGCGAGATCCGCCGCGTGCTGGCCCCGGGGGGGCTGCTGGTGATCTCGTCTCCCGACAAGCGCGAGTACTCGGACGTACCGCGGTTCAAGAACCAGTATCACGTCCGCGAGCTCTATGCCGAAGAGTTCGGCGAACTGCTCGGACGGCACTTCCGGCATTCCCGGATCTATTGCCAGAAGGTGCTCTACGGCTCGGTGATCGCGGCCCGGGATGCCGGCGCCGGCGATCGCTTCGTGTCCTTCAATCGTGCCGACGGCGTGCTGCATCGGCAGGCCGGGCTGCACGCCGCGCCGTACCTGGTCGCGCTCGCGTCGGACGCCGAGCTGCCGGCCTGGCCGTCGAGCACCTATGTCCCGGAGGTGCCGCCGTACTGGCCAGAAATGGCCGCAACCAAGGACGCGTTACAGCAGGCCTCGGCGGCGATCGAAGCGCATCGCCTCGCGCTCGAGGATGTCCGCCGCAACGCCGAGGAGAGGCTCGGCAAAGCGCACGAGCTGCATGCTGTAGTCGAGACGCTGCAGGCGCGTATCGCCGAGCAGATCGCCGCTCGCCAGGCGGATCTCGACGCGGTCCATCGCTCGCTGTCCTGGCGGCTGACCGCGCCGGTCCGTTTCGCCAGCACGCTGGCGCGGCGCTGTGCCCGCGGCGCCAGGGCGCGGCTGGTCCCGGTGCTGATCGGCGGCTATCGCAGACTGAACCTGTCGGTCGCGACGCGGGCGCGGATCCGCAACGCCGTCTTCACCGGTTTCGGATGGGCGCTGCGGGATTCGCTGACGTATCGGCGCTGGAAGGCGGGGCGGGCGCAGCCGGTGGCCGCTGCCTGGGCGGCGAGCCCGGCCGACGAGACCGGCGAGAGAATCGCCGACGGCCACTGGGAGTGGGCGGATCACGACCCGGTGGCCGAGCGGATCCGCCAGGCGAAGGCGAGCGTCGCGGCCGGCTATCCGGTCGAGCCGCAGCCGATGCTGGACTTCAAGCCGGCCGCGCTCGCCGACGAGGCGGCGCGGATCCGGTTGCCGGTACCGAAGGCGGCGCCCGCGGTTTCGATCATCGTGCCGGTCTATGGGCAGACCAAGCTGACGCTCGAGTGCCTGGCATCGATCGCGAACGCGACCGGCGGTTTCGACGACTACGAGGTGATCGTCGCCGACGATGCGTCGGTCGATCCGGAGATCGAACTGCTCGGCCGCGTCGCGAACCTGCGCATCGTCCGCCAGCCGACGAACCTCGGCTTCCTGCGCAATTGCAACGCCGCGAGCCGCGCGGCGCGCGGCCGGTTCCTGGTGTTCCTGAACAACGACACGCAGGTCACGCCCGGCTGGCTGGCGGCGATGGTCGCGTTGCACGAGAGCGCGCCGGGCATCGGCGCGGTCGGTCCCAAGCTGCTGTTCCCCGACGGGCATCTGCAGGAAGCGGGGGCGCGGCTGCGCTGGGATGGGTCGGCGGAGATGATCGGCCTCGGCGGCTCGCCGGCCGATCCGGCCTATTCGCGTCCGCGTGCGGTCGACTACTGCTCCGGCGGCTGCCTGCTGCTGGCCGCCGAGCTGTTCCAGGCCCTCGGCGGGTTCGACGAGCGCTACGCACCGGCCTATTGCGAGGATTCCGACCTGTGCCTGCGCATCCGGGACCGCGGCTTGCAGATCGTCTATTGTCCCGGCGCCGTCGTCGTCCACCACTTGAGCAAGAGCTCGGAGTCGATCGATCGGGATTACAAGCTGCGCTGCATCGGCCGCAACCTGGATGCGCTGTCGGACCGCTGGCATCAGCGCCTGTGGACCGAGGACGACGTCCGGATGATCGCGTTCTACCTGCCGCAGTTCCATCCGTTCCCGGAGAACGACCTCTGGTGGGGCAAGGGCTTCACCGAATGGCGCAATGTCGCCAAGGCCAGGCCGAACTTCGTCGGCCATGACCAGCCCCGCCTGCCGGCGGATCTCGGCTACTATGACCTGCGGCTCGAGTCGGTGATGGCCGACCAGGCAGCGCTGGCGGCCCGTTACGGCATCCACGGCTTCTGTTTCTACTACTACTGGTTCGACGGCAAGCGTCTGCTCGAGCGGCCGATCGAGCGGATGCTGGCGAGCCGCGAGCCGTCGTTCCCGTACTGCCTGTGCTGGGCCAACGAGAACTGGACCCGCCGCTGGGACGGCAACGACCAGCAGATCCTGATCGCGCAGAACCACTCCGACGCGGATGACCTGCGCGTCATTCACGATCTGATGCGGCACTTCCGCAACCCGGACTACATCCGCGTCCGCGGCAAGCCGCTGATCCTGGTCTATCGGGTGACGCTGTTCCCGGATTTCAATCGTACCGCGGAGATCTGGCGGCAGGCCTGCCGCGACCAGGGGATCGGCGAGATCCATCTGGTGCTGGTCGAGACCTTCGAGCTCGTCACGGCCGGCCGGCCGCCGTCCGAATTCGGCTGCGACGCGGCAGTCGAATTCCCGCCGCTCGAGATGGGGGTCGCCGGCACACCCGGCAGCGCGGTGCTGAACCCGGCATTCCGCGGCGCGGTGGACGACTACCGCGACCTCGCCGTGCGCTTCGCCACCCGGCCGAATCCCGGCTATCCCCGCTACCGCGGCGTCATGCCGGGCTGGGACAACACCGCGCGCCAGCAGGATCGCTCGTTCTGTGCGCATCGGGCCACGCCCGGCGCGTTCCAGGCCTGGGCCGAGGCGGCGATCGCCGACACCAAGCGCCAGTTCAGCGGCGACGAGCGCCTGGTCTTCGTCAACGCCTGGAACGAATGGGCCGAAGGCGCCTATCTGGAGCCGGACCGGCGCTTCGGCCACACCTATCTTGAGGCGGTCCGGAATGCCAAGGAAGCGTCGCGCCTGAACCGCGGCAGCGACTATGCGCTGGGGTGATCGTGCACCGGAGTGATCGCGCCCGAACGGGCCCTGATTCATGAAGATCGTCATCCCCGGGGGCGCCGGCCTGGTCGGACAGAATCTCGTTGCCCGGCTTCGCGATGCCGGGTTCCGGGACCTGGTCGTGCTGGACAAGCACCGCCCGAATCTCGCCGTGCTTCGGCGTTTCCATCCCGACCTCGTTGCCGAGTATGCCGATCTCGCCGAGCCCGGTGCCTGGTCCGGGCATCTGCACGGCGCCGACGTCGTGGTGATGCTGCAGGCCCAGATCGGCGGCCCGGACCCCGCGCCGTTCATCCGCAACAACATCGATTCGACCCGCAACATCCTTGCGGCCATGCGCGAATCGTCGGTGCCGTATCTCGTGCACGTCAGCTCGTCGGTCGTCGAATCCGTGGCGGACGACGACTACACCCGGACCAAGCGCGCCCAGGAGCAGGAGGTCGTCCAGTCCGATATCGACCACGTGGTGCTGCGTCCGACGCTGATGTTCGGGTGGTTCGACCGCAAGCATCTCGGCTGGCTGTCGCGATTCATGAAGCGCGTGCCGGTGTTTCCGATCCCCGGCGACGGCCGCTACATGCGCCAGCCGCTCTATGCCGGCGACTTCTGCGACATCATCATCAGCTGCATCCGCCGGCGGATCACCGGCCAGGCCTACAACATCAGCGGGCTCGAGCGGATCGACTACATCGACATGATCCGCGAGATCCGGCGGGTCACCGGCGCGCGGACCCGTATCCAGCGGATTCCGTATGGCTTGTTCCTGATGCTGTTGCGGCTGTGGGCGGTGTTCGACCGGAATCCGCCGTTCACGGCCGATCAGTTGAAGGCGCTGGTCGCCCATGACGAGTTCGAGGTCATCGACTGGGAGGCGATCTTCGGGGTCGAGGCGACGCCGTTCGCCGTCGCGATCGAGCAGACCTTCACCGATCCGCGCTACGGCAGCGTCGTGCTGGAGTTCTGACGATGGGCCGGCAACGCGTCGCAGTGCTCGGCGCCGGACCGATGGGGCTCGCGGTTGCCTATCAACTGGTGCTGGACGGGCATCTGCCGGTGATCTACGAGGCGGACGACCGCGTCGGCGGGATGACCGCGACCTTCGATTTCAACGGCCTGGACATCGAGCGCTACTACCACTTCCACTGCATCTCGGATTCCGCTTTCCTGCAGGTGCTCGATGAGCTGGGCCTGGCCGACCGGATGCGGTGGGTCGAGACCCGGATGGGCTACTACTACCGGCAGCGGGTCGTGCCGTGGGGCAATCCGGTCGCGCTGCTGAAGTTCCCGGGCCTCGGGCTGGTCGCGAAGCTGCGCTACGGGCTGCATGCGTTCCTGGCCACCCGGCGCGACGACTGGCGGCCGCTCGACGGCATCGAGGCGTCCGGCTGGATCCGCCGCTGGGTCGGCGAGGAAGCCTACGAGGTCCTCTGGCGCCGGCTGTTCGAGTACAAATTCTACGACCATGCGGGCAACCTGTCGGCGGCCTGGATCTGGAGCCGGATCCGCCGGATCGGCCGCTCGCGCTACGACCTGTTCCGCGAAAAGCTCGGCTACCTCGACGGCGGCTCGGCCACGCTGCTGCAGGCGTTGCGGGCCCGGATCGAGGCCGGTGGCGGCGAGTTCCGGCTCCGCTGTCCGGCAACCCGGGTGCGGATCGCGTCGGGCCGGGTCGACGGCATCGAGAGCCCCGCCGGCTTCGAGCCGTTCGACCGGGTCGTCAGCACGGTTCCGCTGCCGTACGTGCCGGCGATCATGCCGGACCTGCCGTCGGACATCCTGGATCGCTACCGCGCGGTCGCCAACATCGCGGTCGTCTGCGTCATCGCCAAGCTGCGGCGCCGGCTGACCGGCAACTTCTGGCTGAACGTCAACGATCCGGCGATGGACATCCCCGGCCTGGTCGAATACACGAATCTGCGGCCGCTGGCCGATCATGTCGTCTACGTGCCGTTCTACATGCCGGGCGAGCATCCGAAGTTCCGGGACAGCGACGCGGTCTTCATCGCGAAGGTCCGGCGCTATCTGATGCAGATCAATCCGGAGCTGACCGACGCCGATTTCATCGATATCCGGGCGAGCCGCTACCGGCATGCGCAGCCGGTGTGCCCGCCCGGGTTCCTCGACCGCCTGCCGCCGGTCGCTTTGCCGGTGGCCGGCCTCTGGGTCGCCGACACGTCCTACTACTATCCCGAAGACCGGGGGATCTCCGAGAGCATCGGGTTCGGCCGCGCGCTCGCACGGCAGGCAGGCGATCGAGGCAGCGTGCCGTCGTGACGAGGAAGACATTCCTGTCGCGTCAGTTCGTCTTCTTCCTGGCGACGGGGGGCGTTGCGGCGCTCGTCAATTTCGGCAGCCGCATCATCTACAGCCGCTGGATGGATTTTTCGCCGGCGGTCGTGCTCGCCTATCTGACCGGCATGCTGACCGCCTTCGTGCTGGCTCGCGCTTTCGTCTTTACCGGCTCGTCGCGACCGGTCGCTCATTCGGCGGCGTTCTTCGCGTTGGTCAACCTGGCCGCTGTCCTGCAGACCTGGATCGTCAGCCTGGTCCTCGCCGATTCCGTCTTTCCGGCGCTGGGCATCCGGCACTTCGCGGCCGAGATCGCGCATGCGATCGGCATCGCGGTCCCGGTGTTCACCAGCTACCTGGGCCACAAGCGCTGGTCGTTCCGGTAGATGTCGCGCGTCGCCACTTCCCGCGCGGTGCTCGGCCTTGTCGGTATCACGATCGTCTATCTGGCGGCGTTGGCCTGGATCGATTCGCGGGGCGTACTGCAACGGGTTACATCGGAACTGTCCGGTCTGGTCGCGGTGGTGAGCGGCGTCGCGCTGATGTCGTGGCTGATCCGTTTCCTGCGCTGGCATCGACTGATGCGGCGAGCGGGTGTCCGCGTGCCCTACGGGCGCGCCTTGATGGCCTATCTTGCGGGCTTCGCGTTCACGGCGACCCCGGGGAAGGTCGGCGAACTGGTCAGAATCCGGTATTTCGAACCGCTGGGTGCGGACCCCGGAATGGTCGTCGGCCTGTTCCTCTACGAACGCTGCCTGGATCTGATTGCGATCCTTCTGCTGGCGGCCCTTGCAGCCGGACAGTTCGGCGCCTTCCACGTCGCCATCACATTCGTGCTGGTGGTCGTGGCCGCGGTGATGGCGGCGGGTGCGCGCCCGGCTTGGCTGCGCAGGTCAAGGGTCTGGCTCGTCGGCCGCGGGTTAGGGCGGGTGACCGAAGTCCTCGATGTGCTTGCGAGCGGGCTCGAAGAGGCGCGAAGATGGCTCAATGTTCGCGACGTCGCCGTCTCGCTGGGCCTCGGCCTGTCGGCCTGGGGTGGGCTCGCGGTCGGTTTCGCCTGGCTTCTCCGGGAGACGGGCATCGAGGTTCCGACGACGATCGCCCTGGCCGTCTATCCGCTTGCCACGCTGGTGGGGGCGGCATCGATGTTGCCAGGGGGCATCGGGACGACCGAGGCGGCGATCGTGTCTTTGCTGATGCTGCACCAGGCACCCTTCGACGCGGCCATGCTTGTCGCCGTCGCGTCCCGTGTCGCGACGTTATGGACGGCGGTCGCGGTCGGCCTGGTCTGCCTGTGGACGCTGGAGGCGATGCGCGGGCGGTTGGATCGCCCGCATTGAGCGGTACCGGGTGGGCCGGCCGATGCCGCAGCATCAGCGGCGCGGGCGCTGCAATTCTCGCAGCGTGACGATTCCCTCGGTGACGTACGAGCGGGCCTCGGCATTGTCGATGAAGTAGTACCGATCGATATGGCGGGCTGCCACGACATCGGCCGCTGCGTCGCCGGCGATCGCGTCGCGCGCTGCCAGGTTCGCGGCACGGGCGTCGGCGAGGGAAGCGACCCGCCAATTGTGATTGGCCCGATACGCGGCGGTAAACAGCACGAGCAGTACCACGCCGAGCACCGCGGCCGGTCGCTTCGGCAGATTGGCTGACACGAGCAGCCACGCCGTTGCTGGCAGGATCATCACCAGGACACCGTAGTGCATTTCCAGGCCCGGCGACCAGCCATCGCCACGCGCACGGCCGGATGCGACTGCCGCGACGAGAACCAGCGTGGCGACCAGCACGGCGAGAAGCGCCGCCGTCACCGGGTCCATCGGTCGCGTTCGCAGCAGCCTTCGCGATCCGAGCACGGCCGCGCCGACTATCAATGCGGCGAATAGCGCAAATTTGACGTTGCGGGCGGTGAACGCGTAGACGATCAACGGCGCATTCACCATGCCCTGGACGAATCGCCATAGCGCAGCCGGTGTCGCAGACTCCGAGAGCGAGGCCGGCGACGCCGACCAGAAGTAGACCAGCGCAGCATCGACTGCCAGCGTCACGCCAGCCATCAACAGCGTCGTCCGGTCGATTCGTCTCCGATCGACGACGCCGTACGCGAGCACGCCGAGCGACAGGATGGCGGAAAGGATCACACCGTTCATGCCGGACCATGCCGCGAGGAACAGCGCCGCTACCGCCAGCCTCGTGTATATCGTCCGGTGGCTGCGCGCGAACTCGCCGACGAACAGCAAGAAGGCCGTCACGAAGAAGATCGACGACAGGAACTGGAACTCGAACCCCCACTGCGCATGACCGGTTGCCGGGTTCAGGATGCAGAGCGGGATGAAGAGATCGCCGAGCAAAGGACGGCCGCGGTACTGTCGGGCAAGCCGCATCAGGAATATCGCCATCGCGGCAGCGACGAACAGGTTGAATGCGATCGGCACTCTGAAGTCGAATCCGGTCGTGCGCAGCAGCGCGATATGCAGCAACTTCTGAATCGGAATGCGATGATCGACGTGCTGCTGGAACAGCCAGTCCAGAAAATCGCGGACGCCCATTCCGAGCGACGGCAGGTAGTTCCACTCGTCGGAGAACGGATAGCTGCGGCTGTCGGGCAGGTAGACGGCGAAATGGAGTGCCAGCAGCGTTCCGACGAGCAGCCATCCCGTGACCGTCACGGCTTTCGCGCCTGCCGTTCGAACCGGCGGCACTGGCGGCGCCCCGGCGGCTTCCTGATGTAGTGTCTTCGTCACCGACGCGTCCCTCGGAATCAGAGTGACAGACGTTTGAACAATGCATTCGGGACTGACCGGATCAGAAACATGATCAGGCGCCAGAATCCCGGTGCATAGATGTCGTCTCGGCCGCGCTCGACCGCCGACAGGATCCTGCGCGCGACGGAATCCGGCGACGCGACGAGCAGGGCGGGCAGTGCGAGTCCTGCCGTCATCGGCGTGTCGACGAAACCGGGCCTGATCGTCAGCACGTGAACTCCGGACTTGAGCAGTCGGCTGCGGAGTCCGCTGCAGAACGTCGTCACGGCCGCCTTCGCCGAGCCGTACACGTAGTTCGACGGCCGGCCGCGATCGCCCGCCACCGAGGAAATCACGGCGACCGTTCCCGACCGCTGCGCTTCCATCCGGTTGGCGAGCCGGGTCAGCAAAGCAATCGTGCTGAGTCCGTTGCTGGAGAACGCCGAGAGCATGGCCGCGACGTCCCGTTCGCAGGCCTGCTGGTCCGGCAGCGTGCCGTGGGCGATCAGCGCGATGTCGACCCCGCCCAGGCGTTCGAAGCAGGCGTCGATCATTGCCGGCTGTCCATCGAGGTCGTCGAGATCCAGCCGATGCGTGTGAGCCGCAGCGGCACCTCTGGCAAGCAGATCGGACGCATTCAGGTCCATCCGGGCAGCGTTCCGCGCGACGAGAAAGAGCTCGGCCCCGCGACTTGCCCAGAGTCGGGCGCAAGCATGGGCGATGGTGGACGTCGCTCCGACGATCAGGATCCGCGTCATGTCGTCGTCACCCGTCGCCAGAACTTCGAGCAAATGGCAGGGTCGCGCAATGATTCGACCTGGGGCCAGGCCGGGTAGGCGCGCCGGAAATCCTCGCCGCTCATGTGAGCATCCTTCGCCGGATAGAGTCGGCCGCCGGCTTCGCGGACGATCGCGTCCAGCCGCGCGAACACCACGGGCTCGAGGCGGTCGTGCTGGGCAAAGTCGAGCGCGAGCGACGTGCCCGAAATCGGGAACGACAGGACGCCGGGCGACGGGAGATCGCCGCAGCGCTTCAAAACGGCCAGAAACGAGCCCTGGCCATGACGGCTGATCGCATCGAGCAGGGCCGCGATGGCGTCCGGGGCGGCCGCTTCCGGGATTACGCACTGGAACTGCTGGAAGCCGCGGCGACCGTACAGGCGGTTCCAGTGAAGCAGCCGGTCGAGCGGGTAGAAAAATGGTTCGTAGTACCGGGTGACGAACCGCCGTTTCGACGGCTGCCAGGCGTAGTGGATCGCGTTGAAGGTGCGCAGTGTCAGTCGGTTGATCGGCGATACCGGCAGTGTGAACGGCACGACCAGCTGGCGATTCGTCGAGACCCGAAGCGGACCGTTCTGCGCGTGGTCGCCGGCATGGAAGACGCCGCGGCCCGACGCCCGGTCCTTCGCCAGGCAGTCGATCCAGGAGACGGTGTACTCATGACGGGCATCGAGTTCACGCGACAACGCGAAGAACTCGTCGAGCGAACCGAAGCGCACCGAGACAGTCTCCATCATGCTCGACGTGATCGGCACCAACCCCAGCTCGACCCAGCCGATCACACCGGTCAGACCGAGACCGCCGATCGTCGACGTGAAGAGTTCGGGCCGGCTGTCCGGCGAACAGACGATATCCGCCTCGTCCGAGCGGGTCAGCCCGAACCGCCGAACGTGTCGCCCGAACGTACCGCGGACATGGTGGTTCTTGCCATGAACGTCGTTGGCGACCGCGCCGCCCAGCGTCACGTGCTGCGTGCCCGGTGTGACCGGCAGGAACCAGCCTCTGGGAACGGCCAGCGCCAGCAGTTCGCCCAGCGTCATGCCGGCTTCGGCGGCAACGACGCCGGTCTGCCAGTCGGCCGAGACGATGCGGTCCAGCAGGCGGGTTTCCAGCACGTGGTCCGAAGCCGCCATGCAACTGTCCCCGTAGCTGCGGCCGTTGCCGTAGGGCAGCGTCGTGCCGCATTCGCGGTGCAGCGCGAGCAGCGTCCGGTGGATGCCGTCCCGCCAGGAAACCCGGTGTGGGGTCTGGGCGGCCGGCGGGTACAACCCCCAGGAGCGACGTACCGCGCCCGCCGCCTGCCCGCCAGGCATCATCGGGCCGCCCAGAAGATCGCTGCGAACAGCAGACCGACAGCGAGGCTGGTCCGGTCCTTCAGTGCGAAGACCACCGGGTCGTCATACATCTTGCCCCGGTGCGTCAACATCCAGATCCGCGAGATCCAGAAGAGCAGCAGCGGACAACTGAGCCAGATCACCTCGGGGTTCCGATAGAGCTGCGCCACTCGCGGGTCCTGCACGTACAGCGCGAGCACCAGCACGGACAGGTAGCCGGCCGCCGAGCCGAGCGCTGCGATCATGTCCAGGTCTTCCGGGAAGTAACCTCGTCCGCGTGTCTTGCCGACGTCTCCCTTGCGGCGGGCCTGGCGCAGTTCCGCGTGTCGTTTCACGAGGGCAAGGCTCTGGAAGATGAACAGCGAGAACGTCAGCATCCAGAATGTCGGCGCGACACCGAATGCGAAGGTGCCCGCAACGATGCGCAGCGTGTAGAGCATCGCGAGCGTGATGACGTCGAGCATCATCAGCCGCTTCAACGACAACGAGTAGGTCAGGGTCAGTCCGTAGTAGGCAGCCATGATCGCGGCAAATTGCCACGGCAGCAGCCACAACGCTCCGGCAAACGCCACGACCAGCAGCACGGGGATCGCCAGCAGGCCGGACTTGATCGGCAGCTCGCCGGCCGCGAACGGTCGGTGCCGCTTGGTCGGGTGATGTCGGTCGTCCTCCAGGTCGAGCAGATCGTTCAACAGGTAGACGCTGGATGCGCACAAGCCGAAGAACAGGAATGCGAGCGCGCCGTTCAGAAGCTGCGCTGGGTGGTCGAGCTGATGGCTCGCGAGCAGCGGGACGAACAACAGCAGATTCTTGGCCCACTGATGGAGCCGCATCGCGCGCAGCCACGAGCGTGCGAACGCATGACGGCTGCTGATCGTCCGCTCGAGCTTGCCCAGCCTGCGCACGCCGGCTTCGACACCGGCCTCAGGGTCGACGAGGTAGGCGCGCCGCGCGCTCGCCCAGATGGCGAGATCGTCGCGCGAGTTCCCGACATAGTCGAAGCCGCCTTCGCCGAACTCGGCCACCAGCGCGTCGCGTTTGCTCCCGGCCGACAGATTGACCGTGCCTTCGGTCGCGAAGACTCGGTCGAACAGGCCGAGATGCGCGGCGATCTGATCGGCATAGATCCTGTGGCTCGCGGTTGCCAGTACGATCATGCGGCCTTCGGCCCGCGCCTCCCGGATCAGCGCCAGAAGCGGCGCGTTGTAGGGCAGATGCGAGGCGTCGAGGTCGACGCCTCGTGCCAGCTCCGCCTTCAGATGTGCCTTGCCTCGCGCCAGCCAGATCAGCGGAGCGAACAATTCGGACGGATGGCTGCGAACGTATGCCAGTGCCGACTCGACCAGCATGTCCGAGCGGAGCAGGGTACCGTCCAGATCCACCACCAGCGGCAAGACTGCGGCGGCATTCCGCCCGGGTCCCGGGGCTCGGCCGACGGCGACATGGGCAATACGGCTGCCGGCGGCCGCGGCGTCGACCCCTCGTTTCATCGTCCTTGGCTGGTTTCGCGCCGGGCTATTTGTCCGGATCGCAATCGAATCGTGCAGTCGCCGGCATTATAGGGGGAGGATCCGGCGTGAGGGTGTCCGGAAACGCCGTTCCAGACGCGTCACCCTCGGCTCGGCGCCATGGTGCTTATGCGACAATTCAAGGTTTCCGCCAATTGCCGAATGACTCTGAAGCCCCAGAATCCTGCCGCCGAGCCAGCGGAGCAGTCGCCGGTCCTGGTGGGGCACCCGTTTGCTCCGATTGGTATGGGCGAGCACGTTCGCTGCGCTTACCGGGCGTTCCGGGCGGCGGGAGGCCGCGTGCGGCTGCTCGACCTCTACGGCCTGAACGATCCCGAACCGGAACTCGTGCACGAGTTCGAGGCAGACCTGACGAAGTCGATTGGTCGCGTCAACGTCTTTCACCTGAACGGCGACGAGATCGCCCAGTCGTTGCCCCGCGTCGACGCGGCGAGCCTTGCCGACGCCTACAACATCGTCTACCCCGCTTGGGAGCTCGCCCGCTACCCGGAGCCGTGGGCCGAGCAGCTGGCCCGCTTCGACGAGGTCTGGGCGCCATCGGCGTTCATCCGCGACGCGATCGCACCGGCGGTTTCGATCCCGGTCGTGCACATGCCGCTGGCCTGCCAGGTCGTGCTGCCGAGCTTCCTGAGCCGGCGCTACTTCGGCATCCGGGAGGATCGCTTCGCGTTCCTGTTCTTTTTCGACTTCCGTTCCTACGCCTCGCGGAAGAATCCCGAAGCGGTGATCGAGGCGTTTCGCCGTTGCCTCGCGAGCGGGCCGCAGACGCCGTCGGTGCTGGTCATCAAGCTGAACGGTGCCGAGAATGCGCCCGATGCGACCGAACGGTTGCTCGGGCTGCTGGATGGAATCGAGAGCCAGGTCGTCGTGCTGAACCGCACGATGTCGGACAACGAGGTCAAGAATCTCGTCCGTGTCTGCGACGCGTTCGTTTCGCTGCATCGATCCGAGGGCTTCGGTCGCGGCATGGCCGAGGCGATGGTGCTCGGTCGGCCGGTCATTGCCACGGCGTATTCCGGCAACATGGATTTCATGACGCCGGACAACGCGTTGTGCGTCGATTACCGCCTGGTGGCCGTGCCGGCCGGCGCCTATCCGTTCGCCGAAGGTCAGGTCTGGGCCGAGCCGGATGTCGAGCAGGCGGCGCGCTACATGACGCAGCTGCTGGCCGACGTCGCGGCCGCGCGCGCGCTGGGCCAGCGCGCCGGTCTCGCGGTGCGCCGGCAACTGTCCTACCGCAAGGTCGGCTTGCGGTATCTTGACCGGATCGGCGAGGTGATGCGCACCCGCGCGGACGCCGTGGTCACCGGCTGAGCGGTCACGCGGAGGGCATCGGATGCTGGAATACGTCGCGGAAGCGGTGCAACGGGTCGAGGACGATCCGGCCATCGATTCGGCGGCGGCCGCGTACGCCGCGCTGCGGCCGCTCGGCCTCGACGACGTCGGA
>JBFWQR010000066.1:0-38298 GCA_050249335.1 Lautropia sp. | reverse complement strand
TTCGGAGCGGCCGCTCGGCCGCCCGGCGCGGATCCTGCCGGCTTCAAGCCGCGGCGCGGATCCTCGATGCCTGAGGACCCTTCTTGCCCTGAATCACCTCGAACTGAACGCGCTGATTCTCGGCGAGCGGCCCGATGCTCGGATCGACGTCATTGATGTGGGCGAACAGGTCCTTGCCGCCGGTCTCGGGCATGATGAAGCCGAAGCCCTTGGAGGTATTGAACCACTTGACGATACCGATCTGCGTAGTCATGACGATCTGATTCCCTGTAGGAAATTGGACGTGCGGCGACAACGTGCGGCCGCACGGCAGAGACTCTCAAGAAGCAAAACTCGGGGAATTTGAATCGCCGGCCCGGCTGCGCGGGGCGGGACTAAAAGACCGGGACGATTGGTCTTGGGGATATCTACTCGCCCACTATACACGTTTCCGAGGCCTGCGTCGCGCAGTGCGCTATGATCGTTATAGCCACGGAAATATGACGAAGCGTGTCGCGCCTTTGCAGGCTGCCCACATGGCCATCCCCGCCGGAACTCCGGCCCGCATGCCGCGGGTCGTGCCGCTGTGCCTAATCCTGACCGTCTGTGCCGCCAATGCCATGGCGGCGGTGGACCGCCCCTGGCCGGCACGCGGTCGCGATGCGGTGTCCGCTCTCGCCCAGCTCGACACCAGGTCCGTCGAGCCGGCGACACCGGCCCGGGCCCGGCCAGGACGGCCGCGCCCTGACTCCCCACCATCGCCGCACACCACCCAGGAGGCACCGATGAAGATCAGCGCACGCAACGTCCTGCCGGGCAAGATCGTATCGATCGTGCACGGGCCGGTCTCGACCGAAGTCACGCTGGAGGTCGCACCGGGTCTGCAGATCGTCTCGACGATCACTACGGCATCCGCGAAATCGCTGGGCCTGAAGCAGGGCGACCCGGCGTACGGCGTCATCAAGGCGTCGAGTGTGATGATCGGAACCGACTCGTGACCGACCCCATGGCGGGAGCGGGGGCGGCCGTCGTCGTCTGCCGCCCCATCGGCATCGTCTCGAGCCGCTTCGCCGACCCTGTCGGCATGCCGATCCAGACCGCGGGAGCGGCCGAGGAAGCCGGCAGCGTGACCGTCTTCGAGCCTTTTTCCGCCGGCCTGCGGGACATCGAGGGGTTCGAATACCTGATCCTGATCACCCATCTGCATGCGGGCAGCGACGAACGTCTCCAGGTCGTGCCGTTCCTCGACGACACGCCGCACGGCGTGTTCGCGACGCGCGCGCCGGCGCGACCGAACCGGATCGGTCTTTCCATCGTTCGGCTGACGAGCATTGCCGGCAACGTCCTGCATTTCACCGGCAACGACATGCTCGACGGTACGCCGGTGCTGGACATCAAGCCGTACGTCCCGCAGTTCGACGTGCGCACCACCGACCGGATCGGCTGGTTCAGCCGGCGCATCGAGCACCTGGCCGAGACGCGCTCGGACGGCCGGATGAAGGCAGATTGACGGAATCCCGCGGCCGGTGCGCTATATTTCCGGGAACGCTATATTCCTGCGTATATATTGCTTCATCCCCGGGAGACCGTTCATGTGTATCGTTGCTCGTTTGACGACCGCCGTGGTCGCGCTGGCCCTGCCCTTCGCTGCCGCCGCGCAGCAGATCACCGTCTCGGCGGCGGCGAGCCTGACCGACGCCTTCAAGGAAATCGGTTCGCGCTTCGAGGCGGACCAGAAAGGCGCCACGGTCCGCTTCAACTTCGCGGCGTCCGGCGTGCTGCTGCAGCAGATCAGCCAGGGCGCGCCGGTCGATGTCTTCGCCAGCGCCGACCAGGACACGATGAATCGTGCTGCGCAGCAGAATCTGATCGTGCCGGCGACGCGCAAGGACTTCGCGATGAATCAGGTCGTGCTGATCGAACCTGCCAAGGAAGGCACCGGCATCAAGGACCTGCAGGGACTGGCCGGCGCCGGCGTCAAGCGGATCGCCGTCGGCAAGGTCGGAACAGTACCGGTCGGCCGTTACACCAAGGAGGTGCTCGACACGGCAGGCATGTGGTCCAAGCTCGAACCCAAGTTCGTGTTTGCCGACAGCGTCCGCCAGGTGCTCGATTATGTCGGTCGAGGTGAAGTCGAAGCCGGTTTCGTCTACGCTACCGATGCGGCGGTGATGCGCGACAGGGTCAAGGTCGTGCTGACCGCGACCGGCCATACCCCGGTCAGCTACCCGGTTGCGGTCATCGCCGACAGCAAGCAGAAAGAGATCGCCGGCAAGTTCGTCCAGTACCTGTCGTCCGGGCGCGGCATCGAGATCCTGACCAAGTACGGATTCGCGGTCGCCAAATGAGGTGAATCGCGTCACGGTACCGCGACGAAGACCCCGAGGCCGGCCCGGTTCGATACGAACCGACCGGCCTCGATGTCGCACGGCGACACCTCCATCGAGCCCGACACCGTGAACTGCGTGCTCGGGCCGCTGCCGGTCGCCACGACGTAGTGGTTCGAGCTGCCGCTCGGCCGCGCCCGGAGCGCTTTACCATCGATATATTCGTCTGTATATTTCGATGGAACTCCGCACCCCCGAGCACACTGCCGTGCAAGTCCCACCGTTCCGTTCCTCGCTGCAGCCGACCGCGTTCGTCTGGGCCCGCCGGGATGCCGACGTCGATCAGTCGCTGGAGAGCATCGGCCAGTCCGCCGAATCGCCGCCGACGGCCGGGGTCTCGGCACGGCTGCGCTTCGCCGACCTGGACTCCCATCTGCACTGCTCGATCATCGGCACCTGCCTGACGACCAGCGAGCTGCGCAAGCTGATGCGTGAAACGATGGAGGTCTCGGCTGCCTCCGATCTCGAGATCCATCACGAAGCGGTCCGGCAGTCGAGCCTGGATCCGGCGGTGGCCCGGAGGCTGCACAAGGCGCTCGATCGTCGACATGCCGCCGTGCTGGCCCGCTTCGAGCGCCTGCGCGACGGCAACGAGGTGGCGCTGCTATGGCGGGAATCCCTGCAGGCCGGCGAAATACCCGGCGCCTATTGGGCGGTGATGACCCATCGCCGCACGAGCAGCGACCTGCGGCAGCAGGCCTTCGGCGACGTGCACATGCTGTCGCACCTGGTCGGTGCGGCGAACCGCGCCGACATTCGCCGGCTGGTCGCGCTGGAACAGGAGAACGCCGCACTGCGCGAACAACGCGACCAGGCGCGGCGGCGATTGGCTAACAGCGACATCGAACGAGACGCGGCGGTCGCCGACCGCGCCGCGCTGCGGGCCCGCCTGGCTGCAGCCGAACGGCACGCCGAGCGCGCGTCGGCAGCGCCCGGGGCCGCGGAGATGGCACGACGGCTCGAGGAACTGTCGTCGGCGGTCGCACTGCAGACCGGGCGCCGTGAGGCCGCCGAAGCCGACGCCGAAGGCGCGCGGCGCGAGGCCGAGCGTCTGTCGCTCGAGCTGGCTCGGTTGCAGCAGAGTCTGGTGAATGTCGCCGCGGAGCTGGAAGCCGTCGAGGCGGAATTCCGGCGGCGTGTCGACCGCGCCGGCCCGGACCGGCTGCAGACGGCTCTGGCGGCGCGCCGTATCCTGTATGTCGGCGGTCGCCCCAGCACGACGGCCGCGATCCGTGAGCTGGTCGAATCCGCCGGCGGCGAATTCCGCAAGCACGACGGCGGCATCGAGGATCGCAAGGGCCTGCTCGCGCCGGCACTGGCCTGGTCGGACCTGGTCGTGTTCCCGGTCGATTGCATCGACCACGATTCGGCATTGTCGCTGAAGCGGGATTGCACGCGGCACGGACGCCCGTTCCTGCCGCTGCGCAGCGCCAGCGTCGCGAGCTTCATCGTGGCGCTGGCCGGGGACGGCAAGCCGGACCCGGGTATGCCGCGGCACTGCTGCCCGCGGCACGGATAGCACCGGCAGGCCACGATCGGATCGCGCGCCGGCGCGTGCCGGCGGCCGTGCCGTGCCAGCGACGCGCGTGATTCGGCGCCGGTTCTCGGCTATCCTTCGCGCAGCACAGCGACGGATGGTCAAGATGCCTGCCCCGAATGCCCGGCCGCCGACGGCCCGGACCGATGCCGCCAGGCGGCAGAGCCCGGTCCTGCGATTCCGGATGCGGATCACCGACGGCGACGAGATCGCGGTCGGGCCCGGCAAGATCGCGCTGCTCGAAGCGATCGAGCAGACCGGCTCGATCACCAGCGCGGCGAAAAGCCTGGACATGTCCTATCGCCGGGCCTGGCTGCTGGTCGACGAATTGAACCGCTCGCTGCGCGAACCCGCCGTCGTGACGGCGAAAGGCGGGGCCAGCGGCGGCGGCAGCGCCGTCAGCGACGCCGGCCGCCGACTGATCGAGCTGTACCGGCGCATCGAGCGGGAAGCCGCGCAGAAGTGCCACCGCGATATCCGGCAGATGATGGATCTGCTGGCCCGATAGCGCCAGCGCCGGCCCGATAGCACCCGCGCCGGTCGATCGCGCCGGCACCGGTTCGATCGCGTCAGCGCCGGCCCGCGGTTGCCGCGCCAGGCGCCGGCCAGCGCCAGCCGGTGATCTCCGGCATGTCCTCGCCATGCTCGCGGATCCACTCGCCGTGCCGCGCGAGCCGGCCCTCGATATCCGCCACGACGGCCCGCGATTCGCCGGCGAGTCGCGGCACCCGCCGGATCGCGGCCAGCGCGAGGTGGAACCGGTCGAGCTGGTTCATGACGACCATGTCGAACGGTGTCGTCGTCGTACCTTCCTCGCGAAAGCCGTGGACGTGGAACTGGGCGTGATTCGGCCGCTTGTAGACGAGCCGATGGATCAGCGACGGATAGCCGTGATAGGCGAAGATAACCGGCCGATCGGCGGTGAACAGCTGCTCGAAGGCCGCGTCCGGGATTCCATGCGGATGCTCGTCCGGCGATTGCAGCGCCATCAGGTCGACGATGTTGACGAAGCGGATCTGCAACTGCGGCAGCGCCGTTCGCAGCAGATCGGTTGCGGCGAGCGCCTCGGTCGTCGGCACGTCGCCGCAGCAGGCCATGACGATGTCGGGCGGCTGGTCCGCACCGGTGTTGCCCGCCCACGACCAGATGCCGGCACCGGCGCGGCAGTGCGCCTCGGCCTCGTCGGCGCCGAGCCATGACGGCGCGGGCTGCTTGCCGGCCGTGATCACATTGATGCGATCCCACGTCCGCAGGCAGTGATCGACGACCCAGAGCAACGAGTTGGCGTCGGGCGGGAAGTACAGCCGGACGATATCGGCCTTTTTGTTGGCGACGAGATCGACGAAGCCGGGATCCTGGTGGCTGAAGCCGTTGTGGTCCTGGCGCCAGACGTGGGAGGTCAGCAGATAGTTCAGCGAGGCGATCGGCTTGCGCCAACCCAGGCCCCGCGAGACTTTCAGCCACTTGGCGTGCTGATTCATCATCGAATCGACGATATGGATGAAGGCCTCGTAGCACGAGAACAGACCGTGGCGGCCGGTCAGCAGGTAACCTTCCAGCCAGCCCTGGCAGAGGTGCTCCGACAGCACCTCCATCACGCGTCCGTCGCGCGCCAGATGGACATCGAACGGCTCGATCCGATCCAGCCAGCGCCGATCGGTCACCTCGAACACCGCGTCCAGCCGGTTGGAGGAGGTCTCGTCGGGGCCCATCAGCAGGAAGTTGCGGGCACCCGCATTCCTGCGGAAGACCTCGCGCAGGTACTGCCCCGCCGAACGGGTCGCCTCGGTGACCGGCTGCCCGGGATGCGGCACCTCGATCGCGAGCGTCTTCCAGTCCGGCAGGTCGAGGTCGCGCTTGAGCACGCCGCCATTCGCGTGCGGCAGCGCGCCCATGCGCTTGGCGCCCGTCGGCGCGAGCGCAGCGAGCTCCGGACGCAGTCGGCCGTCGTCATCGAAGAGCTCGTCGGGCCGATAGCTGCGCAACCACGCCTCCAGGATCGCACGGTGCCCGGCATTGCCGCGGGCATTCGAGACCGGCACCTGGTGCGAGCGCCAGAAGCCCTCGACCTTGGCGCCGTCGACTTCGGCCGGGCCGGTCCAGCCCTTCGGGCTGCGCAGCACGATCATCGGCCAGGCGGGACGGCCGTCATGGCCACCGGCGCGCCTCGCGAGCCGCTGGATCTCGCCGATCCGGTCGAACGCGACGTCGAGCGCCGCGGCCATCGCCTGGTGCATCGGCAACGGCTCGCTGCCCTCGACGAACAGCGGTTCGTAGCCGTAGCCTTCGAACAGGCGTCGCAGCGCCTGCTCGTCCAGTCGCGCCAGGATGGTCGGGCTCGCGATCTTGTAGCCGTTGAGATGCAGGATCGGCAGCACCGCGCCGTCGGATCGCGGATCGAGAAACTTGTTGGAATGCCAGGCGGCGGCCAGCGGGCCGGTTTCCGCCTCGCCGTCGCCGACCACGCAGGCGACGACCAGGTCGGGATTGTCGAAGGCGGCGCCGAACGCGTGCGCCAGCGCATAGCCGAGCTCCCCGCCTTCGTGGATCGAACCCGGTGTCTCCGGCGCGGCATGGCTCGGGATGCCGCCGGGAAAGGAAAACTGCTTGAACAGGCGCCGCATACCGCGCTCGTCGCGGCCGACCTCCGGATGAATCTCGCTATAGCTGCCTTCGAGCCAGGTATTCGCCACCATCGCCGGGCCACCGTGACCAGGGCCGCAGATGTAGAGGATGTCGCTGCCCCGGTCCCGGATGATCCGGTTCAGATGGACATAGATGAAGTTCAGGCCGGGCGTCGTTCCCCAGTGGCCGAGCAGCCGCGGCTTGACGTGCTCGGCCGCCAGCGGCGTGCGCAGCAGCGGATTGTCCATCAGGTAGATCTGGCCGACCGACAGGTAGTTCGCGGCCCGCCAATACCGATCGATCAGATCGAGGCGGCCCGGCTCGAGGCGGTTCGGTTCGGAGCGGTTCTGTCCGCGGTCCGACAGGGTCGGTTTCGAGCGCTCGTTCAATGGGTAGCTCCTGCAGTAAAGTGCTGACCGGGACCGGTCAGCGCGACCGAGTGACGCGCGGCGATCCATTCCTCGTTGGTCGGCTCGACCGCCACGGTCACCCGGCTGTCCGCCGTGGAAATGACCGGCGCCTGACGCGCATTGGCCGCACCATCCAGTTCCACTCCGAGGCAGCCGAGATCGCGGCAGACGCGCTCGCGGATCTCGACGCTGTTCTCGCCGACGCCGGCGGTGAAGACCAGCAGATCCAGGCCCCCGAGCACGACGGTCAGTGCGCCGATCTCGCGGGCGATGCGACGAACGTACAAGGCCAGCGCGGTCCGCGCGCGCTCGCCGACGTCGTCGTCACGCTGTTCGGCCGCCAGCAGCACTCGCGGCTCCGGCGAAACGCCCGAGACGCCGAGCAGCCCCGATTCGTGATACAGCACGCGGCCGACCTCCTCCAGCGTCAGTTTCTCGATCTCCATCAGGTAGAGCACCGCGCCGGGGTCCAGCGCGCCGGTGCGGGTGCCCATCATCAGGCCGTCGAGCGCCGAGAAGCCCATCGTGGTGGCGACGCTGCGCAGGTCCGACATCGCGCACAGGCTCGCACCGCTGCCGAGGTGTGCGACGATCACGCGGCCACGTGCCCGCGCTCCGTGCCGTTCCGGCAAGACGACGGCCATGTATTCGTACGACAGACCATGAAAGCCGTAGCGGCGCAATCCTCGTTCCCAGGCCGCGTACGGCAGCGGCAGCATCTGCTCCACCTTCGGGAGGGTGTGATGGAAGCCGGTATCGAAGCAGGCGATCTGAGGCAGTGCCGGATCCGACGCCAGCAGTTCGGCGATCGCGTCGAGCGCGAACGGCTGGTGCAGCGGCGCGAGCGGAATGAAGGTCTTCAGGTCGGCCAGCACCGGGGCGTCGACGCGCACCGGCGCGAAATATTTGCTGCCGCCGTGCACGACGCGGTGCGCGACCGCAGCGAGCGGGCGTCCGGCGAGCCGCGCGACGACACCCTCGCGGATGCGCGCCAGCGCCGCATGGTAGGGCCGCTGCGCATCGAGCGTGACCGGCACCGGCGCACGGCCGGATTCGCCGTAGGTCGCTGCCGGGCCGCCGATGTCCTGCACCTTGCCGCTCCAGGCCGGCTGGCGCGGCAGCGGCGACCGGCCGGCGGCATCGAAAAGGGCGAACTTGATGCTCGACGAACCGCAGTTGAGCACCAGGATCAGGTCGCCGTCCGGGGGATGCCGGGGTGTGCGTGTGTTCATGCTCCCGATTTAATCTGAATCAAAGGGCAAACCACGATTGACCCTCCGGCATGGCCGCCTTGCGGCGGCCGCGGGGTCGCGTATGTTCTATTGCGGTCATGATGACGGACCCTTCGATGGATCGAGTTGCGGCGCGTCAAGTCGCGCCGCACTCCGAGCCGGCGGTCGAGAACTGGCATGCCATGCCGGCCGCTGCCGTGCTGCGCCAACTCGGATCGCGCGGCGAAGGGCTGGAACCGGACGAGGCCGCGCGACGACTCGACCGCCATGGCCCCAACCAGCTGCCGACACCGCCCCGCACACCCGCGCTGCTGCGTTTCCTGCGGCAATTCAACAATGCGCTGATCCTGTTCCTGCTGGCCGCTGCCGTGCTGGCCGGGGTACTCGGACATTGGGTGGATGCGGCGGTGATCGTCGCCGTGGTCACTGCCAACGCGATCGTCGGCTTCGTGCAGGAAGGCAAGGCCGAGGAATCGCTGAACGCGTTGCGCGCGATGCTCGCCCCGAGCGCGCGGGTGATACGCGCCGGCCGGCGCGAAGCGGTACCGGTGGCAACGCTGGTGCCCGGCGACGTAGTGCTGCTCGAAGCCGGCGACCGCGTGCCGGCCGACTTGCGGCTGCTGCGCGCCCGCGGCCTGCTGATCGACGAAGCGATCCTCACCGGCGAATCGGTCGCCAGCGTGAAGACCGAGGCCGCGGTCGATGCCGCGGCGGCGCTGGGAGACCGCGACGGCATGGCCTATTCCGGCACGCTGGTCGCCGCCGGGCAGGGGCTCGGGCTGGTGGTCGCGACCGGCAGCGGCACCGAGATCGGCCGCATCAGCCGTCTGCTCGGTTCGGTCCAGCCGCTCAGCACGCCGCTGCTGCGCCAGATCAACCAGTTCGGCCGGCGGTTCACGGTGCTGTCGATGATTGCCGCCGCCCTGCTCTTCGCCTACATGGTCGGGCTGCGCGGCATGGGCTGGATCGAGTCGCTGATGGTGGTGGTCGCCATCGCCGTCTCGATCGTGCCCGAAGGCCTGCCCGCAGTCATCACGATCACGCTGGCGATCGGCGTGCAACGGATGGCCGCGCGGCATGCCATCGTCCGCCGCCTGCCGGCGGTCGAAACGCTCGGCGCCACGACGGTGATCTGCTCCGACAAGACCGGCACGCTGACCCGCAACGAGATGACCGCGTGCCGCATCGTGACCGATTCGGCCCGCATCGGCGTCAGCGGGTCGGGCTACGGACCGGTCGGAACGATCGACCTTCCCGAGGGCAGCGCCGCGCTGCCGACCAATGCCCGCCGCCTGGTCGAAGCCGGCCTGCTGTGCAACGACGCGCAGCTGCTGCAACCGGCGGCAGGCGAGTGGAAGGTCGACGGCGACCCGATGGAAGGTGCGCTGGTCGCGCTGGCGATGAAGGCCGGGCTCGAGCCGGGCGCGCTGCGCGCCGGTCACCCGCGGGTCGACGAGATCCCTTTCGACGCCCAGCACCGTTTCATGGCGACGCTGCACGGCCGGGTCGACGGGGGCGCGGAACTGTTCGTCAAGGGCGCACCGGAACGCGTGCTCGCGATGAGCACCCGCCAGCTCGACGCGAACGGTGCGGCCGTCCCGCTCGACCGGTCGCACTGGCAGCACGCCATTGCCGCCGCGGCATCGGCCGGAGAACGGGTGCTGGGCTTCGCGATGCGGCGTCTCGACGTTGCGCCGGCGCAGCTGGATTTCGGCACGGCCGGCGAGCTGGTCTTCCTCGGCATCGTCGGCTTCATCGATCCGCCGCGCGCGGAGGCGCTGGCGGCGGTGGCCGATTGCCGCAGCGCCGGCATCGCAGTGAAGATGATCACCGGCGACCACGCCGAGACCGCCGCGGCGATCGCGGCCCAGCTCGGGCTGGCGGAGCGGCCGGTGGTGGCGACCGGACAGGACGTCGACGCCGCCTCCGACACCGAGCTGCGCGCGCTCGCCCGGCGTACCCAGGTCTTCGCCAGGACCAACCCCGAGCACAAGCTGCGTGTGGTACGGGCACTGCAGGCCGAGGGCGAGGTGGTCGCGATGACCGGCGACGGCGTCAACGACGCGCCCTCGCTGAAGCAGGCCGACGTCGGCGTCGCCATGGGCAACAAGGGAACCGACGCTGCCAAGGAAGCCGCCCAGATCGTGCTCGCGGACGACAATTTCGCGTCGATCGTCGCCGCCGTCAGCGAGGGTCGCACCGTCTACGACAACATCCGCAAGGTCATCGCGTGGACGCTGCCGACCAACGGCGGCGAGGTACTGGCCATCGTCGTCGCGCTGATGCTGGGTCTGACGCTGCCGATGACGCCGCCGCAGATCCTCTGGGTCAACATGATCCTGACGATCACGCTCGGGCTGGTGCTCGCCTTCGAACCCGCCGAACCCGGCGTGATGCAGCGGCCGCCGCGTCGGCCGCAGGCGCCGCTGCTGTCGCCGTTCATGATCTGGCGCGTGGTGTTCGTCTCCGGGCTCTTCACGCTCGGCGTCTTCGCGGTCATGACCTGGGCCCGGCTGAACGGCTTCGGCACCGAGCTGGCGCGCACGATGGTGGTCAACGTGCTGTGCGTGATGGAGATCTTCTACCTGTTCAACGTCAGGTACCTGCACATGCGCTCGTTCACCTGGCGCGGCGCGCGCGGAACGCCGGCGGTGCTGTGGGCGGTCGCCGCGGTGGTGCTGGCGCAACTCGCCTTCACCTACCTGCCGCTGATGCAGAGGCTGTTCGACTCGCGCAGCATACCGCTGGCCGGTGGCCTGGTGATCATCGGCATCGGCTTCGCGTCGATGGTCGTGCTCGAAATCGAGAAGGCGCTGCTGCGCCGCTGGCGCGTCTTTGCCGAACTCGGACCGACTGCCCGGCCGCTGGGCGAGGTCCCCCTCTGAAAGGAGTTGCCTGATGACTTTGCCGCCTGCCGTCTCGCATCGGCCCCCACAGACCATCGTGCTTGCGACCGATCTCAGCAGTCGCTGCGACCGGGCGCTCGACCGCTCGCTGATCCTGGCGCGGCAGTGGCACGCCCGCCTGGTCGCGCTGACCGTCGTCGAGCCCGAGGGCACTTTCGATCCACTCGCGGCCTCGGCCCTGGGCAGGGCCGGCGCCCAGGCCCGCGCCGACGCGGTGCGGCAGGCCGAGCAGCGCCTGCGCGCCGACCTCTCGATGGACGACCTGCCGCTCACCGCAAAAGTTGCGCAGGGCCCGGTGACCGAGGCGATCCTCGCCACCTGCGAAGCCGAGGCCGCCGGCCTGATCGTCACCGGCATCGCGCGCGACCAGGTCCTCAGCCGCATCGTCCTCGGTTCCAGCGTCGACGTGCTGGCGCGCCGCTCGCCGGTACCGCTGCTCGTCGTCCGCAGCCGTGCCCGCGCGCCGTACGACGAAGTGGTCGTCGCGAGCGACTTCTCGCCGTCCTCGCGCGTCGCGCTCGAGACCGCTGCCGCTCTGTTTCCGGAAGCCGGCTTCGTGCTGTTCCACGCCTTCAGCGACCCCTACCCGGCGCTGGCGGGCATGGACAGCGCCCAGGCCCGCAGCAGCGGCCACCAGATCGCCCAGGGCGAGGCCGCGGCCTTCCTGCAGTCCTGCGATCTTCCGCCAACGGTACGCGACCGGATCCGGATGACCCTGGCCCACGGCGACGCGGGCGCGCTGCTGCGCGCCCGCAGCAGAATGCAGCCCGCCACGCTGGTCGTGCTCGGTACCCAGCGCCGCAGCGGTCTGATGGGACTGCTGCTCGGCAGCGTGGCGCAGCGCATCCTGGAGCAGACGGAGAACGACGTGCTGGTGGTGCCGCCCGGTTCCTGAGCGATCGTCGTCGTCGGCGCAACACCCGCCCCCCTCGATGCCGCCCTTTGACCGGCGGCTCCGCGCATCGACGACAATCTGAGTTACAGTCGTCACGGGCTTGCTACGTTCAGTTACGGAGCACGGCGCCGGCACAGCACGAAGCGAACCAGGAGGCTGATGGGCCCGGTCGAGTCGACGGAGCCGAAGGGGGGTGCGCGGGATACCCAGGCCCATCCGGTCTCCGCTTTCAGAGGGCTGAGGCCGTCCGGGTTCGCCCGGCTGCGTCTGACCCGAGGTACCGCCGTCGACCTGATCGGCCTGCCGCCCGCCCGGGTGGCACAGCAGCTCGCGGCTGGACTACGCCTGCCCTCCTCACCGCACGGCCCGACGACGGTTGCCTTCATGAACATGCGCAACTACGTCGCGTCGCGGCGCAGTCCCGATGCGGAATCCGCGTTCGCGTCGATGGACCAGGTGTACCCGGATGGCGTCGGCCTGCAGGTCGCGCGCCGGCTGCTCGGGCTGCGACCCTATCCCCGGGTGTCGGGGACGGACACCATACCGCTGCTGATGCAGCGCCTGCCACCGGGAACCCGGGTGTTCCTGCTCGGCGGCACGCCGGCCCTGTCGGCGGCGGCCGGCGCCGGCTTCTCCCGGTCGTTTCCGTCGCTGGTGCTGGCCGGGACGCACCATGGCTACTTCCGGCCGCCGCAGGACCGGAGCGTGCTCACGGCGATCACGGCGGCCAGGCCGGACATCCTGCTGATCGGCATGGGCAGCCCGGTGCAGGAGTGCTGGCTGCAGCAGCATCGCGCCCGCCTGCCGGGGCGGCTGGCGATCTGCGTCGGCGGCCTGTTCCACTACTGGGCCGAGGATCTGCGGCGCGCCCCGAGAATCCTGCAGGCCGTCGGGCTGGAGTGGCTCTGGATCCTGGCGCAGCAGCCGCACAAATGGCGCGTCTACTCGATCGACGCGGCGCACTTCGCCGCCGCGCTGCTGCGGCTGCGACGATCGACCGCATGACCGCGTTCGACATCTCGCCGGCCCGGTTGCGGGCCAAGAAGATCGCCCGCCGCATGGCCGTCGGACTCAGCCGTTCGATCCGCAGGCGCGACTCGCCGGCGGATGGGTCGATCCGCGTGCTCACCTATCATCGCTTCGGCGCTTCGCCGCTCGATCCCTGCTGCCTGTCGCCGCGGTCTTTCGAGGCGCAGCTCGACTGGTTGCGCGAGCATGCCAACGTGCTGGCGCCGGCCGAGTTCGATGCGGCGATGCGCGGCTTGCAGCCCGCTCCCCGCGACGCCGTCCTGATCACGATCGACGACGGCCATCGTTCGGCGGCGCGGCATGCGCTGCCGGCGCTGGAGCGCCGAGGGATGCAGGCCATCCTGTTCGTCTGCCCCGCACTGCTTTCGCCGGCCGAGACCACGACGCCGGCGACCGACGAAGCCGGGGAATCCGGGGCCGCCTTCATGAGCCGTGGTGATCTGATCCGCGCCGCCTGCGCCGGGCACACGATCGCTCCGCACGGCCACTCCCACCGGTCGCTGGGACGCATGCCGCTGGCGCAGGCGATCGCCGAGATCGACCAGGCGTGCGCGGCCCTGCAGCCCCTGCCGGGCGCGGCCGGTCCGTTCTTCTCGTTTCCGTTCGGCACGCGCGCGGACTACTCGCCGGCACTGGCTCGCGAGCTGCAGGCGCGCGGCTTTCGCTACTGCTTCACCGCGACCCACGGCCGTTGCCGGCCCCGGGGCGGGTCGGCCCTGCTGCCCAGGATCAAGATCGAAGGCGGCAACGAAGACGATCTGTTCCCCGACATCGTCCGCGGCTGCATGGACCATTGGCGGCTCGTCGACGGCGCGCTGTACGCGCTGCAGCAGCGGGGGCGCATGTGACGGCGCCGCATCCGGTAGCACTGCATCCGGTAGCACCGCGTGTGGCGACGTCACACTCGGCGGCGTCGCATCCGGCGGCGTCGCATCCGGCGGTCTCGCATCCAGCAGCGTCGTACCCGCGGCCGGTCGAGGCGATCATCTCGGTGACCAATCGCTGCGATGCCCGCTGCTCGATGTGCAACATCTGGCAACTGCCGCGGCAGGAACTGCTGAGCGCGGAGGACTATCGCCGCGGGCTCCCGTCCGGGCTGCGCAATGTCAACCTGACCGGCGGCGAAGCCCTGTTGCGGCCGGATATCGTCGAGGTCGCCCATGCGATCCACGAGGCCAGCGGCCGCCCGCGGATGATCCTCGCGACCAACGGCTTCCGCACCGAACGGACGCTGGAGACGGTCGCGCGCATCCGGCACCACGTGCCCGACCTCGGCATTGCGGTGTCGATCGACGGGGACGCCGCGACCCACGACCGCATGCGGGGCGTGCCCCATGCCCATCGGCGAGCGGTCGCGACCTTGCGCGGACTGCGCGCGCAGGGGATACGCGACATCCGGATCGGGTTCACGGCGACGCCGGACAACGTCGACCAGCTGCTGTCGGTCCATGCGCTCGCCGGTGAGCTGGGCGTCGAATTCGCCGCCACCGTGGCGCAGAACTCCGACGTCTACTACGCGACCGACAGCAACCGTGCGATCGACCCGCAGACCGTCGCCCGGCACTTCGGCGCGCTGGTGCGGGCGCGGCTGCGGTCGACCTCGCCCAAGGACTGGCTGCGCGCCTATTTCGATCACGGCGTAATTCATTTCGCGGCGACCGGCGCCAGACTCTCCGGCTGCGACGCGGCGTCGGGCTTCTTCTTCCTCGCGCCGACCGGCGACGTCCACCCCTGCCTGACCCTCCCCACGGCGCTCGGCAACATCCGCCGGACCCCTTTCGAGACCTTGTGGCGCAGCCAGCAGGCACTACGCGTCCGCGAGGAAGCGGGACGCTGCCGGCGCTGCTGGATGATGTGCACGGCACGCAGCGAACTCAAGCGCCACCCGGTGGCGATCGCGAGATGGGTGGGGCGCGAGCAGATGCGAGCGCTGCTGGCACGGTGACCGATCCGACGCCGGTACTGCACCTGCTCAACGGCGAGCAGTACTCGGGTTTGGAACGCGTGGTGGACGAACTGGCCGCGGCGGGGGCGACGGAGCGGTTCCGGCTGGTGCTGGCGCTGCTGAAGCCCGGGACCATGCGGCAGCGAATGTCCACGGCTGATGTCGCCATGCATGACCTGCCGAT
Source organism: Lautropia sp. (assembly GCA_050249335.1). Taxonomy (GTDB): domain Bacteria; phylum Pseudomonadota; class Gammaproteobacteria; order Burkholderiales; family Burkholderiaceae_E; genus Lautropia. The sequence continues at coordinate 23,169 of JBFWQR010000066.1, read as the reverse complement.
GCGCTCGCGAGTGGACTTCGGCGTCGCGCGCGCCGCGGCCACGCTCGCGGAGGCTGCGAACTGCGCGCTGCTGCATTCGCATACCGTGCGCAGCGCACTGGTCGCCCGGCGGGTGCAGCGCCTGACCGGCCTGCCCTGGCTGCACCATGTCCACAGCCCGGCGCTGCACGAGTCGGCCCGCCGCCACCTGAACCTGTCGAACCATCTCGCCGAATGGGCGGTGCTGCGTCACGCCGATCGGGTGGTGGCCGTCTCGCCGGCGCTCGCTCGCCACGTGGAGCACCGCTACGGCATCGCACCGGGCCGGATCAGCCTGGTGCCGAACGGCGTTGCGGACCGACCGCAAACGCAGCCCTGGCGAACGACCCGGAGCCGTCCGTTCACGCTGCTCTGCGCGGCGCTCTTCAGGGACCGCAAGGGGCTCGAGCATCTGGTCGACGCCGCGGCGCTGCTGCGCGACGGCGGCCGCGACTTCCGGCTGCGGCTGGCGGGCGAGTTCGCGGATCCCGGCCACGAAGCGGCGATCCGTGCGCAGGTCTCGCGGCTGAACCTCGATTCGCATGTCGAGTACCTCGGCTTCGTCGAAGACATGACGCAGCTGCTGGACGCCTGCGACGTCTTCGTGCTGCCGAGCTTGTACGGTGAAGGCCTGCCGATGGCGCTGCTCGAGGCCATGGCGCACGGCCGGCCGATCGTCGCCTCGGACATCGCCGGCATCCGGGAGTTGCTCGACAACGGAGCCGGCCTGCTGGTCCCGCCGGGCTGCGCGCCACGCCTCGCCGACGCGATCGGCCGGCTGATGGCGGACGCATCGTTGAGCGCGCGGCTCGCCGCTGCCGCCCAGGATCGGCAGCGGCGGCACTACTCGACGCGGTCGATGCAGCGGCGGCTGTTCGACTGCTATCGTGAACTGCTCTCGGCGGGCAGGCGAAAAGGGTTCGATGGATGAGCAAGCGCGTTCTCCACGTCGTCAGCAACGTCGCCCACTATGCCGATCCGTCCGAACCGACCGGCCTGTGGCTGTCGGAGCTGACGCACGCCTGGGATGTCTTCGCTGCGAAAGGTTTCGAGCAGCGCATCGCGAGCCCGAAAGGCGGCGTATTGCCGATGAAGCGGCGCGGAGCGCTCTACGAGAAGGCCTTCCTGCCGTTCGTTTCCAACGTCGTCGTGGCGGGACGTCTGGTCACGGGCCAGAATCCATGGTCGGCCAAGGCGACTGCGCAGAAGGTGGCGGCGCTGCTCTGACGGCGGGGCAGCGAGATCGTTGGCGGAGAGAGCGGGATTCGAACCCGCGAAGGGCTGTTAACCCTTACACGCTTTCCAGGCGTGCGACTTAAACCGCTCATCCATCTCTCCGGACCTGCGAATTCTAGCAAACAGGCCCCTTTCGGGGCCTGTTCGAGGGAAACGGAACCGCCCGCGGGGCGATTCCGGCAGCGATCCACGCCGGCAGGTCAGCGCGCCGGAACGAGGTTCGGGTAGCGGACGTGCTCGACCAGGTTCTGCGTCTCGGCGCGCGGGGCCGGGGTCAGCAGGCTGACGATGATGATGACGGCGAACCCGAGCGGCACGCCGAACAGGCCGGCCGAAATCGGCTGGATGCCCCACCAGATGTGGTCCGCGATCGGCGTAGTGACGCCGAATATGCTGCGCAGCCACGGTTGCGTCGTCGCCATGTAGTAGAACGTGATGCCGAGGCCGGCGACCATACCGAGCACGGCGCCCCATCGATTGGCGCGCTTCCAGAAGATGCCGAGCACCAGTGCCGGGAAGAACGCCGCCGCCGCGAACGAGAACGCCGCCGAGACCAGGAACAGGATGTCGGCCGGCTTCTGCGAAGCGACGAAGGCGGCGGCGAGCGCGACGACGAGCAGCAGCGCCTTCGAGATCGCGACGCGACGCGAGGTCGGCGCATTCGGGTCGATCATCTTGTAGTACAGGTCGTGCGACAGCGCGTTCGCGATCGTCAGCAGCAGCCCGTCGGCGGTCGACAGCGCCGCCGCCAGGCCGCCGGCGGCGACCAGGCCCGAGATCACGTACGGCAGGCCGGCGATCTCCGGCGTCGCCAGCACGATGATGTCACCGCCGATCCGGATCTCGCCAAGCTGCAGGATGCCGTCCTTGTTGGTGTCCACGACCGACAGCAGGGACGGATCGACCGCCGCCCAGTTGGCGATCCAGGCGGGCAGCTGCGTGAACGGCGTGCCGACGAGCTGCGTGAACACCTCGTACTTGACCAGCACCGCCAGCGCCGGCGCCGTGAAGTACAGCAGGAAGATGAAGAACAGCGACCAGGTCACCGAGTTCCTCGCCTCCTTGACCGACGGCGTCGTGTAGTAGCGCACCAGGATGTGCGGCAAGGCCGCGGTGCCGACCATCAGGCAGAACACCAGCGCGAGGAAGTTGCGGCGGGACTCGTCGAAAGTCTTCCTCGCAGCGGCGTCACCGTCCGGGTTGCCGGCGTACTGCTGCGCATGCGGCGGCATGCCGCCGAGCGGCGCGGTCCGCGCCGTCGCGGCGGCGCGCTGCGCGGTCCAGGCGCGGGTGGCGGCAGCGGCATCGGCCGGCACCGCCGCGAGCGCCTGCTCGGCAGCTGCAACCTGATCGGCCGGCGCACTGGCCGCCTTCAGCTCCGCGATCCGCTTCTCGGCGGCGGCCTTGTCTGCCGCCAGCGCGGCCGGCACGTCCTTCAGCTTCGCCGACAGCGCATCGGCCTGCGCCCGGAACGTATTGCGGACCTCAAGCTCCTTCGGATCGGCGAGCAGCTTCTTCTCGGCCTCGGTGACCTTCTGGAGCTGGTAGCCGTAGGCCGATTGCGGGATCGGATTGCCGGTCTGCGTCACCGACAGCCACACGACCGGGATCATGTAGGCGATGATCAGGATGATGTACTGCGCCACCTGCGTCCAGGTCACCGCCCGCATGCCGCCGAGGAACGAGCAGACCAGGATGCCGCCCAGGCCGACGAAGATCCCGATCTCGAACGCCAGACCCGACAGCCGCGACGTGATCAACCCGACGCCGTAGATCTGCGCGACGACGTAGGTGAAGGAGCACAGGATCGCGGCGAGGATGCCGATGAAGCGCGGCAGGTTGCCCTCGTAGCGTGCACCCAGGAAGTCCGGAATCGTGAACGCGCCGAACTTGCGCAGGTACGGCGCCAGGAACAGCGCCACCAGGCAGTAGCCGCCGGTCCACCCCAGGATGAACGCGAGGCCGCCGTAGCCGGCCAGGTAGACGGTTCCGGCCATGCCGATGAACGACGCCGCGCTCATCCAGTCGGCGCCGGTCGCCATGCCGTTGTACATCGCCGGGACACGCCGGCCGGCGACGTAGTACTCGTCGGCGTTGGTGGTCCGGCTCATGATGCCGATGCCGGCGTACAAGCCGACCGTGGCGAGCAGGAAAATGATCCCGATCCACGAGCGCGGCAGCCCCATCTGCTCGGCGATCGCGATCAGCGCCACGAACACGATGAATCCGCCGACGTACCAGCTGTAGACCTTGTTCAGTTGCTTCTTGAATGCGCGCTGCTCGGCCGCAGAGCCCGGCCCTTCCTGAGCGCTCCCGAATACGCTAGCCATTTCAGTCGTCTCCCTCGTGAACGCCGTATTCCTGATCGAGCCGGTTCATGTACCGGGCGTAGTACCAGATGATCAGCACGTAGACGACCAGCGCGCCCTGGCCGCCGACCCAGACGCTGAACGGCCAGCCGAAGAACGTGAAATTAAGGCTGCGCGCGAAATACGCGACGACGTAGGTGACGATGAACCAGATCACCATCAGGACCGCGGTGATCTTCAGGTTCCTTCGCCAGTATTCCCGATGCTTCTCGGTCAACTGCATGAGCCCTCTCCTCCCTTGATTGCCACCGGATCGCTCCGGACCTTGGTTGGCCCGATCCGGCGGATCGAAGCCGAACTCTCTGCGTCAGGCATGCCCGACCTCGCGCTCCAGCTGCGCCGCCACCTTCGGCTCGAAGCCTTTCAGGTGGCGGATGATGCGTCGCGCCTCGTCGGGCTGATGGCGGTCCATCTGGACCCGCGCCAGCTGGTACCAGCCGTACGGACTCATCGGCTGCAGCTCGGTATTGCGCTGCAGCGCGGCCACCGCCTCGTCGAGCCGGCGCTGCCGGATCAGCACGAGGCCGAGCCCATACCAGGCGCGATCGAGCTTCGGGTCGAGGCCGACCGCGGCACGGAATGCGGCCTCGGCGCCGGCAGGATCGCCGGCCTCGTCGAGCAGGAAGCCGAAGTTGAACCAGTCCGACGCGAGCGGCGGCGGCTCGGTCATCGCGGTCACCGCCCGCAGGTCGGCGATCGCGTCGGCCGCGCGGCCGAACTGCGCGGCGACATGCGCGCGGCTGACCCGCGCATAGCGATCGGCGGGCCAGCGGCCCACCATGCGGTCCAGCACCTGCAGCGCGGCGGCGCGCCGGTTCAGGACGAGCAGCACGATCACGCGAGCCTTGTCCCACAGATAGTCGGCACTGTGCCGAAGCGCGGCGGGTTCGGTCATCGGCATTGCTGGACTCCGATCTGGACGCAGAGGTTGATCTTGTAGACGGTCGCCGCGACCCACAGCATCGCGGCCAGCAGGAACGCTGCGATCGGAATGTGGCGGTCGAGCACGATCCTGGGCGTGATCAGGCGCGCCACGCGGACGAAGGGGCTGGTGACCGTCTGCAGGATCCGGTAGAACAGGTTGTCGTGACGGCGCGCGCCGGCGAGCAGCGCGAGCAGCATTTGCCCGACGAAGCACATCAATGCGATTTCGGCGACCAGCTTGACGGCGGAAACGGCGAACAGCATCAGCGCCCCGGTGAACGGAGGTAGTCGACCAGCTGGCGCGTCTTCTGCGACGGCACCGGTGTCAGCAGGCTGACCGCGACGATGACGGCGAAGCCGAGCGGCACCCCGAAGACACCGCCCGAGACTGCGGCGATGTCCCACCAGCGAGCCTCGGCCAGCGGCGTCGTGACGCCGAACTTGTCGCGCAGCCACGGATGCGTGGTCGCCAGGTAGTACAGCGTGATGCCGAAGCCGGCCAGCATGCCGGCGACCGCGCCGAGCCCGGTCGCGCGCTTCCAGAACACGCCGAGCACCAGCGCCGGGAAGAAGCCGGCGGCGGCCAGCGAGAACGCCGCGGCGACCAGATCGAGGACGCCGCCCGGGCGCGACGCGGCGATGAAGGCAGCCAGCGCCGCGACCAGCAACAGCAGCGCTTTTGACATCAGCACGCGGCGGCCGCTCGGCGCTCGCGGATCGACGACACGATAGTAGAAGTCGTGCGACAGCGCATTGGCGATCGTCAGCAACAGGCCGTCGGCGGTCGACAGCGCCGCCGCGAGACCGCCCGCCGCGACCAGCCCGGACACGACATACGGCAGGCCGGCGATCTCCGGCGTCGCCAGCGTGACGATGTCGGCGTTGATGCGGACTTCGGCGAGCTGCACGATCCCGTCGCGATTGACGTCGACGATCGACAGCAGGCCCGGGTCGACACGGCTCCAGGCATCGACCCACGGCGGCAGCGCCGCGAAGGAGCTGCCGACCAGACCGTCGTAGACCAGCGCCTTGACCATGATCGCCAGCGTCGGCGCCGAGACGTAGAGCAGCACGATCAGCGCCAGCGCCCAGACCACCGAGCGGCGCGCCTCGGCCACCGTCGGTGTCGTGTAGAAGCGCGCCAGGACATGCGGCAGCGCCGCCGTGCCGACCATCAGGCAGAACACCAACGCGAGGAAATTCCGGCGCGACACGTCACGCTCGCGCTCGGTCTCGCCGGGAAACGCCTCGGCATGGCGGACCAGCGGCGCCGCGCGCGCGTCGATCACCGACTGGCGCTCCCAGATCGACCGTGCTTCCCGCTCGCTGCGCGGATAGCTGGCCATCTCGCGCTCGACCTGCTCGATGCCGCGCGGATCGCCGGCGGCGCGCGCCAGCGCCATCTGCTGCTCGAGATGCGAGCGACCGTCGGCGAAGGCGGCGGCGCTGTCGGCGAGGTTGGCCCGCGCGATCTCGGCGCGCTGCCGATAGATCCGGGCGACCTCGGCTTCACGAGGATCCTCGAGCAACCGCTGCTCTATCCTCGCGACCTGCTCGATCGTCTCGCCGTAGGTCAGCTGCGGCACCGGCGAGCCGGTCAGATTCAGCCCGATCCAGACCACCGGCACGAGATACGCGACGATCAGCACGACGTACTGCGCGACCTGGGTCCAGGTGACCGCGCGCATGCCGCCGAGGAACGAGCAGACCAGGACGCCGGTCAGGCCGAGATAGATGCCGACGGTGAAATCGACCCCGGTCAGCCAGGTCGTGATCAGGCCGACGCCGTAGATCTGCGCGACCACGTAGGTGAATGAGCAGATGACCGTGATCACGATCGCGATGATCCGCGGTGCGTGACCACCGAAGCGTGCGCCGAGGAAGTCGGGCACGGTCCACTGGCCGAATTTGCGCAGGTACGGTGCGAGCAGCACGGCGATCAGCACGTAGCCGCCGGTCCAGCCCATCACGAACGCGAGGCCGCCGTACCCTTGCAGGTAGATGCTGCCGGCTATGCCCATGAACGAGGCCGCCGACATCCAGTCGGCGGCAGTCGCCATGCCGTTGTACAGCGCAGGAACCCGGCGCCCGGCGACGTAATACTCGGCCGGGTCGTTGGTCCGGTTGACAACGCCGATATAGGCGTACAGCAGCAGCGTGCAGGCGAGGAACAGGTAGCCGATCGTCTGCCGCGTCATGCCGCGCTCTTCGAGCCAGGCGAGCAGCAGCACGAACAGCAGGAAGCCGATCGTATACAAGCCGTAGATCTGGCCGAGCCCGTAACGGCTGAGCGTTCAGGCCGGCATCGACCTGATCATGCCGCTCTGCCGCTCGCTCGGCCGCGCGGGGGCCGGTCGCCGCGGAACGGGCTTTGCCCGGCCGCTGGCGACACCCCCCTTTTCAAGGGAATGAGGCCGGACACGAGCAGTCCCGGCGGACTGTCCGTGCCTGCCGAACGCCGTCGGCCTCTGGCCGACGGCAGTAGGGCTGCAGGCCCAAGGGGGGTTGGTTTCACGTCAGAGCGATTGCTTCAGCTGCTCGAGAATCGCCGGGTTCTCCAGCGTCGAGACGTCCTGCGTGATCGCCTCGCCCTTGGCGATCGAACGCAGCAGCCGGCGCATGATCTTGCCGGAGCGCGTCTTCGGCAGGTTGTCGCCGAAGCGGATGTCCTTCGGCTTGGCGATCGGGCCGATCTCCTTGCCGACCCAGTCGCGCAGCTCGGCGGCAACCTTCTTCGCGTCGTCACCGGACGGCCGCGCGCCTTTCAGCACCACGAACGCGCTGACCGCTTCGCCGGTGGTCTCGTCGGGCCGGCCGACCACCGCGGCCTCGGCGACCTTCGGATTCGACACCAGCGCCGACTCGATCTCCATCGTGCCGAGCCGGTGGCCCGAGACGTTCAGCACGTCATCGATCCGGCCCATGATCCAGAAGTAGCCGTCGGCGTCGACGGCGGCGCCGTCGCCGGCCAGGTAGTACCGGCCCTTGAAGTCATCGGGAAAGTAGCTCTTCCGGAACCGCTCCGGATCGCCCCAGATGTTGCGGATCATCGACGGCCACGGCTTCTTGATCACCAGGAAGCCGCCCTTGCCGCGGCTCACGTCGGCGCCGGTCTCGTCGACGATCGCGGCAGCGATGCCCGGCAGCGGCATCGTGCACGAGCCCGGCTTGAGCCCGTGGACGCCCGGCAGCGGCGTGATCATGTGGCCGCCGGTCTCGGTCTGCCACCAGGTGTCGACCACCGGGCAGCGCTTGTTGCCGACCTGCTCGTAGTACCAGATCCATGCCTCGGGATTGATCGGCTCGCCGACCGAGCCGAGGATCCGCAGGCTCGACAGGTCGTACTTCGACGGATGATGATCGGGCGAGACGTTGCCGGCCTTGATCAGCGAGCGGATCGCCGTCGGCGCGGTGTAGAACACGGTGCAGCGGTGCCGGCCGATCATCTCCCAGAACCGGCCCGGATTCGGCCAGGTCGGCACGCCTTCGAACACGATCTGGGTGGCGCCGGCCGCCAGCGGCCCGTAGGCGACGTAGGTATGGCCGGTGACCCAGCCGACGTCGGCGGTGCACCAGAACACGTCGGTCGGCTTGATGTCGAAGGTCCACTTCATCGTCAGCATCGCCTGCAGCAAAAAGCCGCCGGTCGAATGCTGGACACCCTTCGGCTTGCCGGTCGAACCCGACGTGTAGAGCACGAACAGCGGATGCTCGGCGCCGACCCAGGCCGGTTCACGGGTCGCCGGCTGACCGGCGGCGACGTCGTGCATCCAGACGTCGCGCCCTTCAGCCCAGTCGACCTTCTCGCCGGTGCGGCGGTAGACAACGACCTTCCTGACCTTGTCGCAGCCGCCGAGCCCGAACGCCTCGTCGACCGCCGGCTTCAGCGGTAGCGCCTTGCCGCCGCGCATCTGGCCGTCGGCGCAGATCACCAGCACTGCGCCGACGTCGACGATCCGCTCCTGCAGCGATTTCGCCGAAAAGCCGCCGAACACCACCGAGTGGGTGACGCCGAGCCGCGCGCACGCCTGCATCGCGACCACCGCCTCGATCGACATCGGCATGTAGATGATCGCGCGATCGCCCTGCCGGTAGCCGAGCGCGGCCAGCCCGTTGGCGAACGCGCAGACGCGCGCATGCAGATCCTTGTAGGTGATCTGCGTGACCTTGCCGTCGTCGGCCTCGAAAATGATCGCGGTCTTGTCTTCGACCGGCGTGCCGAGATGGCGATCCAGGCTGTTGTACGACGCGTTCAGCGTGCCGTCCTCGAACCATTTGAAGAACGGCGCGTCGGCGTCGTTCAGCGCCTTGGTGAACGGCGTCTTCCAGAGCAGTTGCTCGCGCGCCTGCCGGGCCCAGAAGCCGACATGGTCGCGTTCGGCCTCCGCGCACAGTGCCTGGTACTGCGCCATCCCGGCGATCGCCGCCTGCCGCACCAGCGCTTCGGGCGGCGGGAACACCCGCGCCTCCGTCAATACCGATTCGATCTCCGCTGCCACCTTCTCCTCCGATCCGTTGCGCGGCCGGCGGCGCTCGGCGGCCGGCCCGATTTGGCCCGACGATAATCGGGCCCCCTTACCGGCCCCTTACTGGAGGGAGCCGACCCTCTATGGTGTCGCGCCGCGGCTGCGCGCAGGGGTTTTCCGCAGCGTCGTGCTGTGGTTCCGCGACATCACCCCGCTTGCGCCGCATCGCCACCCCCCGGGGCGCGTGGGCGGCTCGCCGGGGGCCGGAAGCAGGTCGGGTGCCACGCGGCGCCATCGTAGAATTCGCGCCGGGGCCGCCGCGGGCGCGGCCGAACCCGGGCACCGCCCCAGGAATCCCAATGGCCACCGTCACCCAGAACGACCTGATCGAATCGATTGCCGCCGGGCTGCAGTTCATCAGCTACTACCACCCCGAGGACTACATCCGCCATCTGGCGCGGGCCTACGAGGCCGAGCAGAGCCCGGCGGCGCGCGACGCGATCGCACAGATCCTGACCAATTCCCGGATGTGCGCTTCCGGGCGTCGGCCGATCTGTCAGGACACCGGCATCGTCAACGTGTTCCTGCGGGTCGGCATGGACGTCCGCTGGGCAGGCTTCACCGGTTCGCTCGAGGACGCGATCAACGAAGGGGTGCGGCGCGGCTACCTGAATCCGGACAACACGCTGCGCGCGTCGATCGTCGCCGACCCCCAGTTCGAGCGCAAGAACACCCGCGACAACACGCCGGCAGTGGTCCATGTCCAGATCGTCCCCGGCGCGACCGTCGACGTCCGGCTCGCCGCCAAGGGCGGCGGGTCGGAGAACAAGTCGAAAATGGTGATGCTGAATCCGTCGGACTCGGTCGTCGACTGGGTGCTGAAAACGGTGCCGACGATGGGCGCCGGCTGGTGCCCGCCGGGCATGCTCGGGATCGGCATCGGCGGCACCGCCGAGAAGGCCTGCCTGATGGCCAAGGAATCGCTGATGGAGCCGCTCGACATGAGCGAACTGCTCGCCCGCGGTCCGGCCAGCAAGCTCGAGGAGCTGCGGATCGAGCTCTACCGCAAGGTCAATGCGCTCGGCATCGGCGCCCAGGGCCTCGGCGGCCTGACCACCGTGCTCGACGTCAAGATCATGACCTACCCGACCCATGCCGCCAGCAAACCGGTCGCGATGATCCCGAACTGCGCGGCGACCCGTCATGCCCATTTCGTCCTCGACGGCTCGGGCCCGGCATTCTGCGAGCCGCCGCCGCTCGACGCCTGGCCGAAGGTCGACTGGGCGCCCGACTACGAGCGCTCGCGCCGGGTCGATCTGGATACGCTGACCCGAGCCGAGGTCGCCGCCTGGCAGCCGGGCGAGACGCTGCTGCTGTCCGGCCGGCTGCTGACCGGACGGGATGCCGCCCACAAGCGGATCCAGGACATGCTCGCCCGCGGCGAGCCGCTGCCGGTCGATTTCCGGGGGCGCACGATCTACTACGTCGGCCCGGTCGACCCGGTACGCGACGAGGCCGTGGGCCCGGCCGGACCGACCACTGCGACGCGGATGGACAAGTTCACCGACCTGATGCTGGAGCAGACCGGCCTGCTCGCGATGGTCGGGAAGGCCGAACGCGGTCCGGCGGCGATCGAGGCGATCCGCAAGCACAAGGCCGCCTATCTGATGGCCGTCGGCGGCGCCGCCTATCTGGTCTCGAAAGCGATCCGCCGCGCCCGCGTGGTCGGCTTTGCCGATCTCGGCATGGAAGCGATCTACGAGTTCGAGGTCCGCGACATGCCGGTCACCGTGGCGGTCGACGCGAACGGCACGTCGGTACACGAGACCGGACCGAAGCAATGGCGCGCACGGATCGAGCAGTTGGCCGAGACGGTGCGCTGACCGCGCTGACCGCGCCGGCCGTCTACCCGCCGGCGACCATCGCCTCGTAGGCGCTGCCGTCGCCCCGGCCGAAGGGCGCGCTGCAGCGCGCGGATCGGCGGATCGGTGCTGCAATGGTTACGCCGTGCACGACTTCCCCGGCGTGTAGAGGGGCGCGTTCCAATCCACTCCATACCGTTGCGGAGGACCTGCATGGCCGTCCGATTCGATCTCGTGGACCTGCGGCTCTTCGTCAATATCGCCGATTGCTGCAGCGTCACCCGCGGTGCGGCGCAGAGTCACCTCTCGCTGGCCGCCGCCAGCGCACGCATCAGGAACCTCGAGGAGGCCGTCGGCACCAAGCTGCTCTATCGGGGAACGAGCGGCGTCACGCCGACCCCGGCCGGTGAGACGCTCGGACACCATGCCCGCCTCGTGCTCCAGCAGCTCGAGAAGCTCCACGGTGACCTCCAGGAGCACAGCCAGGGGGTGACGGGGCTGCTGCGCATCTCCGCCAGCAGCGCGCCCATCACGGAGTTCCTGGAGCCCGCGCTGGGCGCGTATCTGGCCGTCCATCCGGCAGTCGACATCGATCTGCGCGAGCGCCCTTCCCCCGAGATCGTGCGGGCGGTCGCCGAGGGCCACACGGACATCGGAATCGTCTCCGGCGACGTCTGCACGGACGGCCTGCAGGTCATCCCCTATCGCCACGCGCGGCTGGTGCTCGTCGTGCCCGCACGCCACGAGCTGGCCGCCACCGGCAGCGTCATGTTCAGCGATGCGCTCGGCCTGCCGCACGTGGCGCTGCAGGAATCGAATCCAATCTTCCAGTTCCTGACCCAGGTCACGGCCCGGCTCAACCGGCAGCTGCGCGTGCGGATCCGCCTCAGCCACTTCGAGGTGGCCTGTCGCATGGTCGAAGCCAACATCGGCGTCTGCGTGCTGCCGGACTCGGCCGCCGTGCGCTACGCCAGCACGATGGCCATCCGCGTCGTGCGGTTGAACGACGAATGGGCCGAGGGGCATATGCGTATCTGCTTGCGCAGCGAGCAGGAGCTGCCGTCGTTCGCGCGCGACTTCGTGAACCTGCTCAAGATCGATGCGGAGGCGGCGTAGCACCTGCCCATGGGCTTCGGCACGGGCAGAGCCCCCCCTTGGCAAATGAAGATTGTCCGCCCTGCCGGGTGTCGATATCGTTGCCCGTCCCCGTCGAACCCCGCGAGAGGAAACTGCCAGTGATCCGGACTCCTGCAGCCGACGGCACTGGGCTCGCACACCTCGAAGCGGGGCAACCGGAGGACCGCGTTCCGCTGCAGACGTTCGAAGGCATCGTGCGCGGGCGGCGCTCGGTCTACGGGTATCTCGAGCACGGCATTCCGCGGCAGCTGATCGAGCACGCGATCCGCCTCGCGGTGCTCGCGCCCAACCATCACCGCACGCACCCGTGGCGCTTCCATGTCTTCACGCAGGCGGGTCGCGAGCGCCTCGCCCGGGCCTACCAAGCCGCGGCAACGCGGCTCGGGCGCGATGTCGCCAGGGCCAGGGCACGCGCGCTCGATGCGCCGGTGATGATCGTGGTGGCCTGTGTTCCGGACCTGCGGAACCCGAAGGTCCGGGCCGCGGAAGAATCGTTCGCCACGGCCGCTGCCGTGCAGACCCTGCTGCTCGCGCTGGCGGCAAGCGGCTTGGCCTCGCTGATCTCGACGGGAGACCTCGCGCAATCGGAGGAGGTCCACCGGCTGATCGGCCTCGCACCGGAGGCCGGTCAGGTGGTGGCGGTCGTGAACGCGGGCCATGCCGATCCCGCCCGCCCACCCGCAAGGCGTCCCGAGACCGACCCGGCATCGTACCTCAGCTGGTGCGAGCAGCCGTGAACCGCGACAAGGCGGCCGCGGACCTCGCCCCTGACCGCTTCGCACCCGAGGTGCAGCGCTGGTGGCGGCGATGTCGACCGTCGCCCGTGCCGGCGCTGCTGGTGCTGCTCGCCGTCCTGGCCCCGCTGGTCGCGCCGCCCTACCAGCTGTCCCTGTTGCTGTTGGCGTTCATGTACATCGCGCTGGCATGCAGCTGGAACCTGATCGGCGGCTATGCGGGCTATTTCACTTTCGGTCACGTCGCGTACTTCGGCGTCGGCGCCTATGCGGCCGCGCTGGCCATCACCGAACTCGGCATGCACTGGCTGGCGGCAGCCGGCCTGGCCGCACTCCTCGCCGCCGGCCTGGGCGCGGTGGTCGGCTATCCGTCGCTGCGGATCAAGGGGCCGGCGTTCGTCATCATCACCTTCGCATTCAGCCAGGCGTTGCGCATCACCACCCACGTCGCCGACACCTGGACCGGCGGCGGGCGCGGCCTCTCGCTGCCGCCGGTCCAGTCTCTCACCGGCGTGTACTACGCCTTCGCGGCGGCGGCATTCGCCGCGGTGGCCGGAACGTGGTGGATCGACCGCTCGGCATTCGGCCGCCGGCTCAAGGCCATCCGGGACGACGAGTTCGCCGCCGAATCGATCGGCATCGACACTCAGGCCGACAAGTCCAAGGCCTTCATCCTCAGCGCGCTGCTGCCGGGCTTCTGCGGCGGTGTGTATGCGTTCTACCTGAGCTACATCAACCCGGAGGAGGCGTTCTCCCACCGATTGAACGTGAGCATGATCGTCATGGTGCTGCTCGGTGGTGCTGGCACGGTGCTCGGGCCGGTGATCGGCGCGCTGCTGGTCTTCTTCGTCTCCGAGCTGCTCTGGGCGCAGTTCCCCGTGCTGCACCAGCTCGCCTTCGGCATTGCCCTGGTCGCACTCGTGCTGTTCCTCCCCGATGGGGTGCTCGGCTGGCTGCGCCGGCGGCGCGCGCGCCGGCCCGGACGCGACGCCGGAGGGTAGACCGTGAACACCCGCCAGGACGAGAGCGCGCCGATGGGCCTCGAGATCCACGACGTCCGCAAGCGGTTCGGCGGCCTGGTGGCGCTCGACGGATGCTCCTTCGCATGCGCGGCCGGCACCATCACGGGTCTGGTCGGCCCGAACGGTTCCGGCAAGTCGACGCTGTTCAACGCCGTCACCGGCATCGCGAAGCCCGATGCCGGCGAGGTCACGCTGGGCGGCCGGCGGCTGACGCACCTGCGGCCCCATCAGATCGCGCGAGCCGGAGTGGGCCGCACGTTTCAGACCACGCGCCTGTTCAACAGCCTGAGCGTGCTCGAGAACGTCCTGCTGGGCCTGCATGCCGACGCCGATCGCGACGCCGCCGGCCGCGCCGCGGCGGTGCTCGAGCAACTCGGCATCGCGCCGCTCGCCGAGCGGTGTGCCGGCGAATTGTCGTTCGGCCAGCGGCGTCTGGCCGAGCTGGCCAGGGCGCTGATCGGTCGGCCCGCCTTCATCCTGCTGGACGAGCCCTTCGCGGGACTGTCGCCGGCGGTGGCGGCCGAGCTCGAACGGCACGTCGCGGCGCTGCCGATAGCCGGCGTCGGCGTCGTGCTGATCGAGCACGACCTCGCGATGATCACCCGGCTGTGCCCGCGGATCGTGGTGCTCCACCGCGGCAAGGTCATCGCCGACGGCACCCCCGACGACATCCGCCATGACCGCGCGGTCGTGGCGTCCTACCTCGGAGAAGCCTGATGCTGCTCCGGCTCGACGCGGTCCGCTCCGGCTACGGGCCGATCGACGTGCTGCACGGCCTCGACCTGGACGTGCAGGCCGGCGAGCGGCTGGCCATCCTGGGCCCCAACGGGGCCGGCAAGAGCGTGCTGCTGAAGACCATGGCGGGGATCCTGCCGGTGCGCGCAGGCCGCGTCGGCTTCGCCGGCGAGGACGTCACCGCCCGGGGCGCCGCGGCCCGCGCCCGCCTGGGCCTCACCCTGCTGCCGCAGTCCGGCCTGGTGTTCCCGGCGATGACGGTCGAGGAGAACCTCCTGATGGGGGTCTATTTCGAACCGGATCGCAGCGCCCGGCGCGCGGCCCTCGCACGCACCTACGAGCGGTTTCCATCGATCGCCGAGCTGCGGCGCAGGCGCGCCAACGCGCTGTCGGGCGGCCAGCAGAAGATGCTGGGGCTCGCGCGGGCCATGATGCCGCAGCCGAAGGCGCTGCTGCTCGACGAGCCGTCGATCGGCCTCGACCCCCGGACCCTCGGCTTCTTCGCGGACGAACTGGCCCGGCTCCATGCGCAGGGCATCACGCTGGTGCTGGTCGAGCAGAACGTCCGGTTCGCGCTGCGCGTGGCCGATCGGGTGTGCTTTCTCAGGCTGGGGCGCATCGAGCGCGACGAGCCCGCCTCCCGGCTCGGCGACCCGGACCGGCTGCTTTCACTCTATTTCGGCGCGGATGACGATGCGCCGAGCAATCCGCTTTCAACCAGGAGTCGTGGATGACGATGCAATTCGAACGCGTGATCTCCGGTGATTCGCATGTGCGCGAGCCGGTCGATCTGTGGTGGCGGGCCATGGGCCGGACCTACGGCGACCGCACGCCTCGCCCGCTGGACGAGTGCGAAGGCCGCAAGGGCAACTTCTTCTTCAGCGGCCAGCGCATCAGCAAGTACGGCGTCGGGGTCACTCCGGAGAACCAGCGCACGGAGGAAGAGGACCTCGTCCTGAGATCGGGATACGACCCGGACGTGCGCGTCGAGTTCCAGCAGCGGGCAGGCATCGCAGCGGAGGTGCTCTACCCGAGCCTCACCGCGCAGATCATGTCGGTCGACGACGCCGAGATCGCGAAGGCGGCCTGCCGGGTCTACAACGACTGGATCGCGGAGTTCTGCTCACGCGACCGCGCGCGACTGATCGGCACCAGCGCGCTGCCGGTGCACGACATCGACTGGGCGGTCGCCGAGCTGCACCGCACCGCGGCGCTCGGCCTGCGCGGCTGCCTCGTGAACGTCGCGCCGCCCCGGGGCGCCCTCTCCTATGTCGACCGCGCCTACGACCGGCTCTGGGCGGCCTGCGAGGCGCTGGACCAGCCGGTGATCCTGCACATCATCACCGGCCAGGCGATCGACCCGCTCGTCTACTTCCACGACGAGAAGCAGTACCCGCAGGCCCCGCGCTGCATGCTGGCCGTGTGGAACGAGGTCCAGGAGACGCTGGCGAACGACTTCATCTTCGGCGGCATCCTCGACCGCTTCCCGCGGCTCAAGGTGCTGTGCGGCGAGTACGAGCTGTCCTGGCTGCCCAACTTCATGTTCCGCATCGACCAGATCCAGGACGACTTCGCCGACTATCTGAAGCTCCCCCAGCTGGAGCACCAGGCCAGCGACTACATGCGCACGCGCGTCTTCCACGGAATGGTCGACGACCCCCACGCCGCGCTGGGCTTCGCGGCGGTCGGATACCAGCAGGTGCTCTGGGGATCGGACTTCCCGCACGTGCGCTCCATCGGCATCGAGACGCAGAGCCGCCTCGCGCAATTGATGTCCGATCTTCCCGAGCAAGCCCAGCGGCAGCTGGTCGGCGGCAATGCCGCCAGGTTGTTCAACCTATGACAGGAGATCGCGATGATTGAGAATGTGTCACGCCGGAAGGTCTGTGCGTCCGCGGTCGGGTTGACCGCGGGTCTGGTGAGCATCGAAGTGCTCGGACAGGGCCGTCCGATCAGGATCGGGGCATCGCTGTCGCTGACGGGCACGCTGGCACAGTCCGGCGACAAGGTGAAGCGCGCCTACGAGCTGTGGGCCACCGACGTCAACGGCCGCGGCGGCCTGCTGGGCCGACCGGTGGAGTTCCTGATCCTGGATGACCGCAGCGATGCCGGCACGAGCGCACGGCTCTACGAGAAGCTGATCACCCAGGACAAGGTCGACCTCGTCATCGGCCCCTACGGCAGTGCCGCGAGCTTCGCCGCCACGGCCGTGACGGAGAAGTACCGGTATCCGATGCTGCTGCCTTCGGCGGCGAGCGACACGATCTTCACGCGCGGGTACAAATACATCTTCCAGCTCTTTCCGCCGAGCTCGACGATGTTCGAGCCGCTGTTCGCCGACATCGGCGCGCAGGCCGGCTATCGCCGCGTCGCCATCATCAACGGCGCAGACCTGTATGGGAAGAGCGTGGCCGCCAACCTGGAGGCGCTGGCCAGGAAGCACGGCCGCGACCTGGTCCTGCGCGAGGAGTTTCCGCTCGATGCGAGCGACCTGTCGAGCCTCATGCTCAAGCTGCGTTCCGCGAAACCCGACCTGATCGCCGGGGCGACCCAGCTTCCCGACGCCATCCTGATCATGCGGCAGCTCCGGGACATGCGCGTGCTGCCGAAAGCCATCGCGCTGACGCCGGGTGCGGCCAAGGACGACTTCGGTCAGGCGCTCGGCCGCGATGCCGACGGCGTCATGCTCGATCATCTCTGGGAACCGGTCGACCAGAGCCCGCAGGGCAAGGCGTTCACGGCGAAATGGAAGTCGGCCTACCGCGACGATCCGGACGCGCAGTCCGCCTTCGGCTGGAGCGGCGGCCAGCTGCTCGAGGCGGCAGTGAAATCGGCGGATTCGCTGGAGCACGACAAGCTGCGCGAGGCGTTCCTGCGGCTGGAGGCAACGACGCTGCTGCCCGGCAAGTTCAAGCTCGATCCCGGCACCGGCAGGCAGACGGGCCAGCGGCTCGGCATCGCCCAGTGGCAGAAAGGCACCCGCCAGATCGTCTCGCCGCAGGAGCTGGCGACGGCGCCGATCGCGACCGCACTCGCGGAGTGGAGCCGCCGCGGCTGACCGGAACAGCCGCGGCCGACGCGGGCCGGCCGGACGCGCCGCCCGCCATCGCCGGAAGAACAGGAGCCGCCCCGTGAACGATCCCGTCCTGATCCTGCAGCTCGTGCTCAACGGGGTGCTGCTCGCGGGCGTCTATGCCTCGATGGCGATGGGACTGAACCTCATCTTCGGGGTGATCCGCGTGCTGAACTTCGCCCATGGCGAAGTCCTGATGATCGGCGCCTTCTGCGCATTCTGGGCGTGGCGCCTCGCCGGCCTCAATCCGGTCGCCTCCTTCCTGATCTCGGGGCCGCTGCTGTTCGCGTGCGGCTACCTGTTCCAGTACTTCGTGGTGCGGCGCATCGCGAACCGCCGGATGGCCATCGAGGATGCCTCGCTGCTGCTCACCTACGGGCTCTCGCTCGTGCTGGTCGCGCTGGCGCGGCTGTTCTGGAGTGCCGACTACCGCTCGGTGCCGTTCCTGCAGGGCTCCTGGCTGGTCGGCGAGATGATCTTTCCGATCTCCAGGACCTTCGCCTTCGGCTGCGCGCTGGCCGTCACGATCCTGCTCGTCGGCATGCTGCACTGGACGAGGATCGGCCTGGCGATCCGCGCGACGGCGCAGAACCGCGAGCTGGCGTCGGCTTGCGGCGTGCTGGACCGGCATGTGCACGCCGTGGCGTTCGGCATCGGCACCACGCTGGCCGGGCTGTCGGGCATGCTGCTGTCCACGATGTACGCGGTGTATCCGGACATGGGCATGGAGTACTCGATCCGCGCCTTCGTCATCGTGATCCTCGGCGGCCTGGGCAGCATGACGGGGGCATTCGTCGGCGCGCTGATCCTCGGCATCGTGGAAAGCGTGGGCTCGTTCTATCTCGGCGCCCTGCCCGCCACGCTCATCCCCTTTCTCGCGATCCTCGCGATCCTGTTCCTGCGGCCAGCCGGCCTGGCAGGTGCACGCGCGCGCGAGGGTTGATCCGTGAAATCCGAACCTCTCGACAACGGGACTCGACATCATGCAGTCTGTGCATTTCGCGCCACGCCGGCTCGGCCACGTGAACCTGTGGGTCGGCGACCTCGAGCGCTCGATCCGATTCTTCGAGGACATCTGCGGGCTCGAGCTGGTCCGGCGCGAGCGCGACCTGCGGATCGCATTCCATTCGAACGGCAACACGCATCATGACGTCGGCATCGTCGAAACCTCGCGCGGCCATGACCGGTATGGCCGCAACGGGTTGCTGCAGATTCCCAAGGACCGGGGTACCGATCCGGGCCTGAACCATCTCGGCTGGGAGATGGAGCACGAGCAGGCGCTGGTGGCGGCATACCGGCACGCGCAGGACGCCGACGGCGTGCGGGTCCTGCGCGCCGTCGACCACATCGTGGCCCACAGCGTGTACGTCGCCGACCCCGACGGCAACGCGCACGAGTTCTACGCCGACGAACTGCAGGACTGGCGCAGCATCTTCAACCTCGAACAGGAGGACGAGCTCACGGCCGCCTGGACACCGCAGGCGCAGACGGCACGCGCCAGCGCCATGTACCCGATCGATCCGGTCATCCGGCGCGTCGATCCGGCCCCGCTGCACGCCAGCCATCTCGCGCAGGTGACCCTTGCCACCCGGCGCCTCGAGCCGATGCTCGCCTTCTTCGAGCGCGTCGCCGGACTGACGGTGCGGGATCGCACCAGCAGGCCGGCACGATCGGTCGTGCTCGCGGGCACCTGCCGCCAGACCGATCTGGTCCTCGAGGAGGCCGCCGAGGGGCAGCCGACCGGACTGCGCTCGGTGACCTTTGCCCTGGCCGAGCCCGTCCAGGCCACGGACGCCGAAGCGGTGCGCGCCCGTACCGGCGCGAAACTGGAAGCGCGCCGGGATTCGGACGGCGCCGAGGTTCTGGCCCTCCGCAGCCCGGACGGCCTCGAGCTCCGCTTCCGGGAGCCGACCGGGCCGCTGACGAGCTGGCTGTAGCGCTGCATGGCGGTGCCCGGCCCTCCCGCCCGCACTAGCCCTTCGCCGCTCCCAGATGACGCGCCAGGAACGTCAGGATGGCCTGCTCCACGGTCGTGGCATGCCCTGCATCGTCCACGGCACGCGAGGCTGCCGGATAGAAGTGGCCGGCACCCGGCACCTCGAAATGCTCGCACTGCAGTCCGGCGGCACGGATGTGGGCGACCAGTCCCGGCGTCGCGGCCCTGATGTGGTCGATGTCGTTCTCCGCGTGGATGACCAGCACCGGCGGCGCGCCGTCGCGCGCCACGATATGGCGCAACCGGTCCGCCGGCTCCATGGAGCCGGACAATGCAACGACCGCGCGCACCGGCACCTGCTCGGCGAAGGCGACGTTCAGCGCCGTGCGGGCACCCGCGGAGAAGCCGCCCACCGCGATGCGTTCCGGGTCCACACTCCAGCGTGCCGCATGCTGGCGGACGTAGCGCGTGGCGAGCGCCATGTCGTCGGCGGCGGCCTCGACGCCTCGCCAGAGCGATGCGTTGTCCAGCGGGCCGAGTCCCATCAGCTTGCGCACCTCGTCGATGCGCGATCTCGGGATCGCATCGGGATCGAGCACGGCACGCGTATCGCCGGGGAACGGATGCTCCGGCACCAGACGGTAATCGAATGCCACGGCGACATAGCCGTGCTCGGCGAAGCGGCGGCAATACTCCGCCACCGAGGTATTGCCCTCCGGGCCGAAGAAGGCATCGTTCTCCTTCGAGCCGCGATGGAATCCGCCGCCGAATGCGAACAGGATGCACGGCCGCAGCCGGCCCGCCACCGCGGGCAGGTACACATCCATCCCCAGCGGACGGGATACCGGCGCCGCGGCCCCGCCGTAGCCGACCTGGCCGCTGCCGTAGATCACGTCGCGCACGACGGTCGTGCGCGGGTCGTCCGGAGGATTCGGGGCGACGGGCTTCATGGGCTGCGATGGCGTTGCCGCAGGCTAGCGCGAATCCGCCACGGCCGCCACGCCCTCGATCTCGATCATCATGCGTGGATGCGCGAGCTCGGGCACCGCTATCAGGGTCCGCGCCGGCGGCGCCTCCGGCCCGAAGACGCGGGCCGAGATCTGGTTCAGCACGTTCTGCTGGCTCATGTCCGTGACGTAGATGTTGAGCTTCAGCATGTTCTTCCAGCCGGTGCCGGCGGCATCCAGGATCAGCTTGATGTTCTCGAAAGTCCGTTCGCATTGCTCCCGGAAGTCGCCGGCGAGCCACTGCGCCTCGGCGACCGGGTCGTGCGGATGCTTGTGATACGGCGGGATCGGGCCGCATCCCGAGAAGAACAGCAGCTTTCCTTCCACCGTGTATCCCGCGGAAAAAGGGCTCGCGTATTCCGGCAGCAGCGGCAGATGATGCACGGGGCTGATCTTCACTTCGGTACTCCTCTCGATGGCTGGTGGGCGGTGAAGGACGATGCGTCACGCACCGGCGCGTCCGGCGGCATCGGCGATGATGTTGCGCAGCACGCCGATGCCTTCGATCTCGGACTCGATCCGGTCTCCGGGCAGGCAATACCGCGTGGCGGGCACCACGGTCTCGAGGCCGTCATGCACCGGGCTCCAGCGGCCGCCCAGCTCCTCGTCGGTGGACCAGGCCGTGCCGGCAGGCGTACCCGTGATGATCACGACGCCCGGCTTCAGCGTCAGGCTGGTGGAGAAATGGTGGATCAGCTCGGCGCAAGACCAGATCATGTCGCGCGTGTTGCCGAGCTGGCGCAGCTCGCCGTTGATGCGGGTGCGGATCGTGAGGCCCTGCGGCTGCGCGATCTCGTCGGCGGTCACCAGGCACGGCCCGAACGGTGCCGAGGTATCGAAGACCTTGCCGCGCCCGAGCTCGTACCAGGTCACGCCGTCCGGCCGCCGGCGGACCTGCAGGTCGCGGGCCGTGACGTCGTTGACGATGGAGTAGCCGAAGACATGGTCGAGCGCGGACGCGACCGGAATGTGCCGGCCCGGCTTGCCGATGACGACGGCGAGCTCGGTCTCGCAATCGAGCTTGCGCGTGAGGCGCGCGTCGAACAGGATGGGCGTGTCCGGTCCCGTCACGCAGTCGGCCGTCTTCAGGAAGAACTCCGGCTCCTTCCCCGACAGCGGCGCAGCGGCCTTCTCCTTGTTGTGCGCGGCGTAGTTGCTGCCGGCGCAGAGCACCGTCGTCGGCAGAAAGGGCGGATGCAGCGTCACGGCATCGAGGGCGAACACGTCCGCGCCGTCGCGCAGCAGCCGGGGTACCGCATCCGCCAGGATCCGCAGCGCCTCGTCCCCGGCACGCATCAGGCCGAGCATATCGGACAACCACGCCCGCCGCGGGTCACCCCGCGCCAGCAGCTGCGGGCGCACGGCGACCACCCGGTCACCCTGCTGAACTCCCAGACAGGGCGCCGCACCCGCGACGGAAAAAGTCACCAGTTTCATGCCGTACCCTGCGGTGATGCTCTCGGACGAGGTCGGGCCGGACTCCCGCCGGGCGGCCTCGTGAACGAAATGCTATCGACGCGGCATCGTGCCGAGAAGACGCGATGCCGACTTGGACTGTTTCCTTAACTTGACCAATCGCGCTCCGCCATGCACAACCCGCTCGACATGGTCGTCTTCGCGAAGGTGGTCGAACTCGGCAGCTTCGCGGCAGCGGCCGGGCATCTGCAGATGTCCCGCTCCTCGGCCAGCAAGCACGTGTCGCGGCTCGAGGCGGCCTTCAAGCTGCGCCTGCTGAACCGGACCACCCGACAGCTGCAGCTCACCGATGCGGGCAACGCGATCCTGGCCCACTGCGCCCGCATCTCGCAGGAAGCGCAGGCGAGCGAGGTCACCGCCAGCCTGTTCGGCTGCGCACCCGAAGGGCTGGTGCGCATCAGTAGCGCCGCCGCCTTCGCGCGGCTGCACCTGGCGCCGGCGCTGCCAGCATTGCTGGCGCGCCACCCGGGCCTGAACGTCGAGCTCGTCACCACCGATCGCGCCGTCGATCTGGTCAGCGAACGCATCGACATCGCGATCACCTCGGACGCCCTGCCTGCCGCCAACCTCGCGGCGCGGCGGCTGGTGCCGATCGTCTCGATCGCCTGCGCGTCGAAGGGCTACCTGGCGTCGCACGGCACCCCGGCATCGCCCGAGGCGCTCACGCACCATGCGTGTCTGACGTACCGATCCACGGTGACACCGGGCAATGTCTGGCGATTCCGCGGCAACGGCCGCGAGGTCGCGGTACCGATCCATGCGCGGCTCAGCGTCAACAACAACGAGATCCTGCGCACGGCGGCGCTCCAGGGGGCCGGAATCGCCCTGCTGCCGACCTTCGTGCTGAGGTCGCGGGACGAGGAGAAGGATCTGCTGCGGATCCTGCCGGACTACGAGAGCGTCGGTCCGTTCGATCCCTTCATCGCCTTGCACTATATCGCCGGCGCGCGGACACCGCCGAAGATCAAGGCCTGCGTCGAGTTCCTCGCGGAGCACTTCGCGCAGAGGGGCCGGTACCCGGTTCCACCCGGCATGGTGAGAACCGGCCGACCCTGCGCCCAGGATCGTGCCTAGGCGCGCTCGGTGGCGGCCGCCGCGCGGACGCCGCGCTCGACGTCGACCCGCGCCAGCAGCAGCAGGCCGGCGACGAACAACCGCCCGGTGAGCAGGAGCG
>JBFWQR010000065.1:0-38626 GCA_050249335.1 Lautropia sp. | reverse complement strand
GCGAGCGCTCAGAGGGCGCGAGGGGACCGAAGCGACCGGCCCGCGGTCGATGGGAGAAGCGCAGCCTGGCTAATGCCAGGCGAGCATCGCAGCATCGACCCCGGGCCGCGCAGCCGGTCCATTCACGCCCTCTGGCCGAGGCCGGTCATCGCGAGCAACCGCTGGATCCGCTCTTCGGTACTCGGATGCGTCGAGAACAGCCCGCGCAGACCACCACCCGACAGCGGGTTCATGATCATCATCTGCGCGGTTTCCGGATGACGCTCGGCGGCCGGCAGCGGAATGCCCTGCGCATACTGGTGGATCTTCTCGAGCGCCGATGCCAACGCCTGCGGGTCGCCGGCGATCTCGGCGCCGAGCCGGTCGGCTTCGAACTCCCGTGCCCGCGAGATCGCCATCTGGATCAGCGCGCCGGCGATCGGCGCGAGCAACGCGACCGCGATGCCGGCGATCGGGTTGGCCGGCCGGCCGTCACCGCTGCGGCCGCCGAAGAACATCGCGAAGTTGGCCAGCGCCGAGATCGCGCCGGCCATCGTCGCCGAGATCGTCGAGATCAGGATGTCGCGGTGCTTCACATGCGCGAGCTCGTGCGCCATCACGCCGCGCAGCTCGCGTGCGGTCAGCACCCGCAGCAGCCCGGTGGTCGCGGCGACCGCGGCGTTTTCCGGATTGCGGCCGGTGGCGAACGCGTTCGGCGCGTCCTCGTCGATCAGATAGACCTTCGGCATCGGCAGCTGCGCCCGCTCGGCCAGCTCGCGAACCATGTTGTAGTACTGCGGCGCCGAGGTCGCATCGACCTGCTGCGCGTTGTACATCCGCAGCACCATCTTGTCGGAGAACCAGTAGGCGAAGAAGTTCGACACCAGCGCGAAGCCGAGCGCGAGCAGCATGCCGTTCTGGCCGCCGATCGAGGCTCCGATGACGCCGAACAGCGCGGTGATCGCCGCCATCAGCATCGCGGTCTTGAACCAATTGAACATACGGAGTGACCTCCCAGGAAAGTGGCGCCGGGCGGCGGCCATCGCCAGGCCCGGTGCCTGGGCCCGAACACGGGCCGAACTGGCGACGAATTGGGGCCGATTGTCGATGATTCAAGGCCACTCCGGGCATGCGGCGCTGCGGCTGCGGGGTTATGGCGCGGACCGCGCACGGCAACGTACCGGCCATGAAATGCGCCGCATGCCGCGCCGCGGTGGCGGTGACGGTGGCAGCGCGGTGGTGGTGGCGGTGGCGACGCAGTGGTGGCGGTGGCACCGGCAGCGGCGGCGCGGCGACCGTCAGTCGAAGCGATCGCCGGCCGTGAGCGGGCAGCCGCGAACGAAGTCGGTGAGCGCGAGCCGGCGGCCGCCGGCTCGCTGCAATTCGGTTACGCGGATCGCACCGCGGCCGCAGGCGATGACCAGGCCGGCGGCATCGCAGCGGACGATCGTGCCCGGAGCCGCGGAGTCGCCGCCGGCAGCGGGCGGCAGCACCTCGGCCCTCGCGCCGAACAGCCGGATCGGGGTGCCGGGCAGCCGCGCCAGCGTCGCATGCGCCGCGGGTTGCGGATCGAAGGCGCGGATCCGGCGCGCGATCACGGCGGCATCGTCGCGCCAGTCTATCCTGGCCTCGGCCTTCCCGATCTTCTGCGCATAGCTGACGCCGATCTCGGCCTGGGGCCGGAATTCGATCACCCGGTCAGTACTCACTTCGCCGAGCACGTCCAGAACTTCGACAATCGCGTCGGCGCCGAGCTCGGCCAACCGGTCGTGCAGCGCACCGGCCGACTCGGTCTCGCCGATCGGCGTCGTGCGTACCAGACCGACCGCGCCGGTGTCGAGACCCGCGTCCATCCGCATGATGCAGATGCCGGTCTCGCGGTCGCCGGCTTCGACCGCCCGGATGATCGGTGCCGCGCCGCGCCAGCGCGGCAGCAGCGATGCATGGATATTGAGGCAGCCTAGTCGCGGCAGTTCCAGCACCGGCGGCGGCAGGATCAAGCCGTAAGCCGCGACCACCAACACGTCGGGAGCCAGCGTAGCGAGCGCCGCCAGCGCGTCCGCCGCCGCGGCATTGCGAGTCAGTCGCAGCGCCCGGGCTTCGGCGGATTCGGCGGATTGGTCGGATTGGTCGGATTCGGCGGATCGGTCGGATTGGTCAGGCTGGGCGGCTCCGGCAGGCCCGGTGGATCCCGTGCCGGTCGGTGCGCCGCGCTGCCGCAGCGTCGGCGGCTGCAGCACCGGGATCCCGGCGGCGATCGCGCGCTGCTTGACCGGCGACGCGGTCGGTTTCTGGCCACGGCCGGCCAGCCGGTCGGGCTGGGTCAGCACGGCGACGACGGTATGGCGCGATTCGAGCAGCCGCGCCAGCGCCCGGTCGGCGAATGCCGGCGTGCCGGCGAATGCGACCCGCAAGCCTCCCGGCAGGCGTGCGGCTTCGGGCGAGCGCGTCTTCAAGCCGCCGCGCGGTCCTCGCGGTCCTGCTTTTCCTGCTTGGCGAGCTTGCCGCGGATCCGCGACTGTTTGAGCCGCGACAGGTACTGGACGAATACCTTGCCGTTCAGATGGTCGATCTCGTGCTGGATGCACACCGCCAGCACGCCGTCGGCTTCGACCGTGAACAGCTGGCCGTCGAGGCCCAGCGCACGAACCGTGACCCGGTCGGGCCGCTCGACTTCGTCGTAGATCCCCGGCACCGACAGGCAGCCTTCCTCGTAGACCTTGGCCTCGCTGCTGGCGGCGACGATCTCGGGGTTGATGAAGACCTGCAGCTGATCGTGCGCTTCCGAGACGTCGATGACGACGACCCGCTCATGGACATTGACCTGGGTCGCGGCCAGCCCGATCCCGGGGGCCGCGTACATGGTCTCGGCCATGTCGGCGACCAGCTTGCGGATCCGCTCGTCGATCTGCGCGACCGGCTTGGCGACCGTGTGCAGGCGCGGATCGGGATAGCGGAGGATGTCAAGAGCGGCCATCGGATCAAAACTACCACTAAACCAAAATTCTGTTGCCGGATCAAAGATCTATGGACAACAATTGATATCGAAACTGAAGTCGACCCAGCGGTCGGCCCCGAACCGGTTCAGGCGGGTTGTCGATCAGGTGGGCTCGCACCGCCGCCTATTCAAGGACCGCCCCGATGTCGCACAAAAAGTTTAGCACCCGTGCCCGCGCGTCACTAGCGCTCGGCGCCGGTCTGGCGCTGGCCGGCGCTGCCCTGCCGACGGCAGCCGTGGCGCAGGCCAGCGGCGCGGCTCCGATGCCGGTGGCCGCCCCGGCCAGCCCGCGGGCGACCGGCCCGATCGAGCTCGCCGATGGCGCGCCCGACAAGCACATCGTGGTCAAGGGCGACACCCTTTGGGACATCTCGGCGACCTTCCTGAAATCGCCGTGGCGCTGGCCGGAAGTGTGGCAGCTGAACCGCGAGCAGATCGCCAACCCGCATCTGATCTATCCGGGCGATATCGTCTACCTGGACCGTTCCGGCGCCACACCGCGGCTGCGGCTCGGTCGTGCGGTCGGCAGCGGGTCCGGCGGCGACGGTACCGGCCGCGGCGGCGATGGAGTGGCCCGGCTCGAGCCGGTGGTCCGGGCGGAGCAACTCGACAAGAGCGCGATCTCGACGGTTTCGATGGCCGCGATCGAAGCGTTCATCAACCGTCCGCTGATCGTCGACGAGAAGGGCCTGGCCGAATCGCCGCGGATCATCGCAACCCAGGAAGGCCGCGTCTACCTCGGCCGCGGCGACCGTGCCTACGTCCGCGGCATGAAAACCGACGGCCCGTCGAACTGGCACGTCTACCGGCCGGCGCGACCGCTGCTGGACCCCGACACCCGCAAGCCGATCGCCTATGAGGCGCTCTATCTCGGAACTGCCCAGGTGATCCGCAAGGGCGACCCGACCACCGTCCAGGTGGTCGGCAACGCCGAGGAGATCGGCGAAGGCGACCGGCTGGTGCCGGCCGACGCCGGGCGGACCGTCAATTTCGCGCCGCGCGCCCCGGAGCGCGATGTCGCCGGCCGGATCGTCTCGGTCTATCGGGGCATCACTCAGGTCGGCCGCAACAGCGTGGTCGCGATCAATATCGGCAAGAGGGCCGGGCTCGACGTCGGCCATGTGCTGTCGGTGCAGTTGACCGGCAAGCTCGCCAAGGACCGCCAGACCAACGAACTGGTAAGACTTCCGAATGAACCGATCGGCCAATTGCTGGTGTTCCGGACCTTCGACAACATTGCCTACGGTCTGATCGTCGACGCCTCGCAGTCGATTTCCGTCGGCGACAGCGTCGTCAACCCCTGATCCGGCCTCGGGCGGCGCCATCCGGCCCCGTACGGGGCGGGTGGAGCCGGCATGTCCCTTCTCGCGGCAGCGCAACCGGATGACGCGGAACTCGCCGCCTGGTTGCGCCTGGTGCATACCGACGGCCTCGGCCCCACCCGCGGCCGCGCACTGCTGGCGCGGTTCGGCGAGCCGGCCGCCATCTTCACCGCCCATCCGGATGATCTCGCGGCCGCGGCCGGCTCGCCGGCGCTCGCCGCCGCGCTGATCAGCCCGCACCCGGCGCGCGACGCGGCGGTCGCGGCCGCGCTGGCCTGGCGCGGGCCGCGCCGCCGGCTGCTGGTACTCGGCGATTCGGCCTACCCCGGCCGCCTGCTCGATGGCGCGGATCCACCATTGTTGCTGTACTGCCACGGAGATCCGGCGGTGCTGGCGCAACCGCAGATCGCGATCGTCGGCAGCCGCAATGCGACCGCGCTCGGCGCCCGCAGCGCGGCTGCGCTCGCGGCTGCGCTCGCCGGCCGCGGGCTGGTCGTCACCAGCGGGCTTGCCGAAGGCATCGACCGGGCCGCTCATGTCGGTGCGCTGGCCGCGGCCGGCGGCCGTACGGTCGCAGTCGTCGGCGCCGGCGTGGACCGGATCTATCCGGCCCGGCACCGCCTGCTGGCCGACTCGATCGCCGCCGCCGGCGCGCTGCTGTCGGAATATCCGCTCGGGATGCCGCCGCTGGCCGGCAACTTCCCGCGCCGCAACCGGCTGATCGCGGCGCTGGTGCACGCGGTCGTCGTGGTCGAAGCGACGGTCCGCAGCGGCTCGCTGATCACCGCGCGGCTCGCCGCCGAAATCGGCCGTGAAGTGCTCGCCGTCCCCGGCTCGATCCACTCGCCGCTCGCCCGCGGTTGCCATGTACTGCTGCGCAACGGTGCCGGGCTGGTCGAATCGGCCGACGACGTGCTGGCCGCGCTGCCGCATCTCGTTCGAATATCAAGCGAGTGCTCACTGACGGCTAAAGCCACATCGAACGGCCAAATCAGCGATCCGTCTGCGATCGATCCGGCCAGCGCCCGATTGCTCGCTTCGATCGCCGGCGATCCGGTCGCCGCCGAGGCGCTGGCCAGCCATCATGGCCGTCCGCTGGCCTCGGTGCTGGCGTCGCTGCAGGCGCTCGAACTGGCCGGATCGGTGCGGCGGGAGCGCGACGGCCGCTACGTCCGCACCGGCTGACAGCCGCGGACTGCCGGCCGATGGGCGGTCACCGGATGGCTGCCGCCAATAGCCGGCGGATCGCGGCGCCCAATTCTAGGAGCCTGTCGGAGGCTGGGGTTCGGCAAGGGCCGCTTGCGCGATCGGGATACCGGCTCTTACTATTGGCCCCCTTCATGGGTAAAGCACTGATCATTGCCGAGAAGCCCTCGGTTGCAAACGATATCGCCCGCGCGCTCGGCGGCTTCACCAAGACCGGTGACTACTTCGAGAGTGACGAGTACGTGCTCAGCTCGGCGATCGGCCATCTGGTCGAGATCGCCGCGCCGGACGCTTACGAGGTCAAGCGCGGCAAGTGGTCGTTCGCGCATCTGCCGGTGATTCCGCCGCACTTCGACCTGCGGCCGATCGAGCGGACCGAAGACCGTCTCAAGCTGCTGACGCGGCTGATCAAGCGCAAGGACGTCGACCGGCTGATCAACGCCTGCGACGCTGGCCGCGAGGGCGAGCTGATCTTCCGGCTGATCGTCCAGCACGCGAAGGCGAAGCAACCGGTGCAGCGGCTGTGGCTGCAATCGATGACGCCGACGGCGATCCGCGAGGGCTTCGCCAAGCTTCGCACCGACCGCGAGATGTTGCCGCTGGCCGACGCCGCGCGCAGCCGCTCCGAGGCCGACTGGCTGGTCGGCATCAACGGCACCCGCGCGATGACCGCGTTCAATTCGCGCGACGGCGGCTTCTATCTGACCACGGTCGGGCGAGTCCAGACGCCGACCCTGACGATCGTCGTCGAGCGCGAAGAAAAGATCCGCAAGTTCGTCCCGCGCGACTACTTCGAGGTCAAGGCGACCTTCCTGGCCAAGGCCGGCAGCTACGACGGCAAGTGGTTCGATCCCGGCTTCAAGAAGGGCGATGACCCGGAGCAGCGCGCCGACCGGCTGTGGGACCGCGCCACGGCCGACCAGATCGTCGCCGACTGCACCGGCAAGACCGGCACCGTCACCGAGGAATCGAAACCGTCGACGCAGCTCGCGCCGGCGTTGTTCGACCTGACCACGCTGCAGCGCGAGGCCAACGGCCGCTTCGGCTATTCGGCCAAGACGACGCTGGCGCTGGCGCAGGCGCTGTACGAGCGCCACAAGGTGCTGACCTATCCGCGGACCGATTCGCGGGCGCTGCCCGAAGACTACCTGCCGACCGTCCGCCAGACGCTCGGCGTGCTGGCCGACGCTCCGGTGCACGGCGAGTTCGCGCGCCGGATCCTCGCGTCCGACTGGGTCAAGCCGAACAAGCGGATCTTCGACAACAGCAAGATCTCCGACCACTTCGCGATCGTGCCGACGCTGCAGGCGCCGAAGAACCTGTCGGACGCCGAGCAGCGGATTTACGACCTGGTGGTGCGCCGCTTCATGGCGGTGTTCTTCCCGGCCGCCGAGTACCTGGTGACGACCCGGATCACGACCGTCGAAGCCCATCAGTTCAAGACCGAGGGTCGGGTGCTGGTCAATCCGGGCTGGCTCGCGATCTACGGCCGCGATGCCGTGGCCGACGGCGTCAACCCGAACCTGGCCGCGGTCGAACCGGGCGAGATCGTGCCGGTAGAGGCGATCGAGACGGTGGCGCTGCAGACCAAGCCGCCAGCCCGCTACAGCGAGGCAACGCTGCTGTCGGCGATGGAAGGTGCCGGCAAGTTCGTCGATGATGATGAATTACGAGAGGCGATGGCCGGCAAGGGCCTCGGCACTCCGGCGACCCGGGCCGCGATCATCGAAGGCCTGATCGCCGAACGCTACCTGCTGCGCGAAGGCCGCGAGATCATCCCGACCGCCAAGGCGTTCCAGCTGGTCACGCTGCTGCGCGGGCTCGGCGTCGCCGAGCTGACGATGCCGGAGCTGACCGGTGATTGGGAATTCAAGCTGAGCCAGCTCGAACGCGGCCGGCTAGACCGCGATGCATTCATGACCGACATCGCGGCAATGACCCGCCAGATCGTCGAGCGCGCCCGTAATTACCAGGCGGACACGGTTCCCGGTGATTACGCGACGTTGCAGACGCCCTGCCCGAAGTGCGGCGGCGTGATCAAGGAGAATTATAAGCGGTTCGCGTGCAGCAACTGCGACTTCTCGATCACCAAGATCCCCGGCGGCCGCCAGTTCGAGATTCCCGAGGTCGAAACGCTGCTGACCGACAAGGTCATCGGCCCGCTGTCGGGCTTTCGCAGCAAGATGGGCCGGCCGTTCTCGGCGATCCTCAAGATCTCCGACGAGCACAAGCTCGAGTTCGACTTCGGCCAGAGCCAGAACGACGAGGACAGTGCCGAGCCGGTCGATTTCGGTGAGCAGCAGCCGCTCGGCGCCTGCCCGAAATGCGGCAGCCGGGTGTTCGCGCACGGCATGAGCTACGTCTGCGAGAAATCGGTCGGCCCCGAGCGCAGCTGCGACTTCCGCTCCGGCCGCGAGATCCTGCAGCAGCCGATCGAGCCCGAGCAGATGAGGAAGCTGCTCGAGACCGGCCGGACCGACCTGCTGACCGGCTTCGTCTCGTCGCGCAACCGCCGCAAGTTCAAGGCGTTCCTGGTCCGGCAGCCCGACGGCAAGATCAGCTTCGAGTTCGACAACCGCGGCCGCAAGGGCGACGACGGCGAAGCCGGCAACGGCGGCAAGCCGGATGCGGCAGCGGGCGGCAGGCGCGGCGTCGCCGGCGCGCGCGGGGCGGCCGCCGGCGCGGCTACGGCCGAAAAGAGCGCCGTCGACGAGACCGCCGCGAACAAACCGGTGCCGACCGCGCAGAAGCCGGCTGCGAAGAAGCCGGCTGCGAAGGCGGCTGCCGCGAAAAAGCCGGGCACGAAAAAGCCTGGCACGAAGACAACGGCCGCGAAAAAGGCTGGCGGGAAGTAACCCTTCCACCAGCGGGCCTACCGCCAGCGGGCCAGCGCCATGCGCTCCATGTCCGTCAGCTCGGCTTCGGCGAACTCGACGCGGTTCCGGTAGATCAGCCGTCCGTACAGGGCTCCGAGCAGCGCCACGTCGCTCGACAGCGAGGCCTCGCTGCCGCTCGCCGGATGCGCGGAGCGAGCGCGGTTGATCGACCGCTCGAGGTCGGCGATCGGGATCATCGGCATGGTCATGGCCGGCTGCATGGTAGCGCGGCGGTCGCGACCTGCGCCGGGTCGCGATGCGATGCGGTAAATTGGTGCCGTGCGAGCGACGGCCCCTGCCTCCAGCGATCCGCTGCACGGCATCGTCCGTGTCCACGCCGAGTGGGTGTTCGCCTACGGCTCGCTGATCTGGAGCCCGGAGTTCGAGTGGTCGGAGCGCCATCGCGTCCGGGTCTACGGCTTTCACCGGGCGTTCTGCATCAATTCGACCCGTTATCGCGGCACGCCCGAGGCGCCGGGCGTCGTGCTCGGCCTCGACCGCGGCGGCTCGTGCCAGGGCATCGCCTACCGGCTGCGTGCCGGCACCGAGATCGCGACCGTCGAAGCGCTCTACCAGCGCGAGATGATCAATCACGTCTACACGCCGAAACTGCTGCCGATCCGGCTCGACGGCGGCCGGATCGTCCAGGCGATCACCTTCGTCGCGCGCCGGGAACACCCGAGTTACCTGAAGCTTTCTCATGCGGAACTGATCCGGCGTCTGTCATCATGCCGCGGCGGGCGTGGCCACAATCGCGACTACGCGATCAATACCTGGCATGCGCTGCGCGAATGGGGCATCGCGGACGCCGGTCTCGCTACCATCGTCCGCGAGCTCGCCGGGCTGCATCCGGCACCCGCCGCGGTCCCGCACGGACACGGTGGTGCGCCGGAGGCGGTCTGACGGACGTTGGAAACGGCCCGCCGACCCGATCATTGCCGCGGAGGTCATCGACATGAGAACCCGAACCCACCCGTCGAAACCGGTGACTGGCCAGGTGGCCGGCGCCACAGCCGGCGCGGCGCTCGGCGCCGTACGGCGCGTGCTGCTGCGCGTCGCGACCGCCGGACTCATGCTGACCGCCGCTGCCGGTGCCGCCTGGGCGCACCACGGCTGGAGCAGCTACGACGCCGACAAGGCCGTCAAGATCGAGGTGCCGGTGCACAACGTCCGCTATCGCAACCCGCATGCCGAAGTCGCGGTCGACTACCAGGGCAAGCGCTGGGAAGTGATCCTGGCGCCGATCGGCCGGATGGAGAGCCGCGGGTTGCCCGCCGATGCGCTGAAGAACGGCAAGCTCATCGTCATCGAAGGGTATCCGCGCAAGGACGGCACGCCGGAGATCCGCGCCGAGCGGATCGTCGTCGACGGCAAGACCATCGAGCTGCGCTGATCTTCCTGCGCGCCACCCGTTCCGATACACGACGGGCTGCCGAGTTTGGCCGACTGGTTGCCGAGTCTGGCGATCGACGTCGCCGCCGCGGCGGCGACGCTCGAAGCGTCGGCGCTCGGCGCCTGGATGCGTGGCTCGAACTGGGCCTATCCGGTCGCGAACCTGATCCACCTCGCCGGCCTGGTGCTGCTGGTCGGCAACATGCTGCTGCTCGACCTGCGGCTGCTCGGCGCCGGCCGCCGCTTCGCGCTGGCGGCGGTCTCGGCGGTGCTGACGCGGCTCGCGATCGCCGGCCTGCTGCTGCTGCTGGCGAGCGGAGCGTTGCTGTTCGCCGCCGACGCGGTGCCGCTGCTCGGCAATCGGCTGATGCAGTTGAAGCTGCTGCTGATCGCGCTCGGCACCGCCAATGCGCTGCTGTTCCGCGCGCTGTGGGCACGTCGGCTGAACGGCTGGGACGATCGACCGCCGGTGTTCGGCCGCGCGCAGGCGGCAGCGTCGCTCGGCTGCTGGTTGGTGGCCGCGACGCTCGGCCGGCTGATCGCTTACGGCTGATCGCTTACCGGTAGCCCGCGAGCACGACCGCCTGCTCGACACCGGCTGCGACCCGCAGCCGATCCAGCGCCTGCAACGCCGCTTCCGCCGCGAGCGACCCGTCGGGGACATCGCCGCGAACGAACCCCGGTCGCAGCCATTCGATCGACGCGAGCGCGTCGACGGCGCCGGGAACGATCAGGGCGGCCTTGTTGACGACCGCGCCGCTCATGTACTCTGCATGCATCACGTCCGCATCCTCGGCGGTCACGGCCCGACGGTGCAGTATCGCGTTCAACCAGTGGGTGCCGGCCAGCATGGCAGCCTCGATCACCATCTCGTAGTCGGCGATCGACAACCGCGACATGGCCGTCACGATCCGCGCCGCCTTGTGCAGATGCTGATCGGGCGTCATGGCCGTTCGCACCTGGTCAGATCGCCGAGCGCGGACGTCAACGCACGGTACGCCGTCTCGCATTCCTCGACTACGCCTTCGGTCATGGGCAGCGAGCCGCGCACGCAGGGGTCGCGATAGTGCTCGATGCGATGCATCGCGTCGAATGCGCGCTGCAGCGCTTCGGGAAGCGGAGCGCCGATCTCCGGCAATCCGACGTGAATCAGGTCACAGCGCCGCCCCAGTACGGCATGCCAGTCCCGGCCGGAGTCGTAGACCGCGTAGACGTCCGGCACCTGGGTAGCGAACAGCCGATTCTCTTCGGTGACCCCGGCGGCGTGCAATGCTGCGTTGACGAGCGCGGTGCCGCCGGATAAGGTCGCCCAATACCATAGCTCGAATTCGCGCAGCGGATGCAGGCGCTGGCGCACCGCATCGAACCTTCTCCATTTGTGCAGATGTGCGTCGATCCGCATCGCGTTGCGCAGGCCGTTGTCCGATTGCCGCCTAGACGCTCCGACGCAGGCCGCCGTCGAGCGTGATGGTGGTGCCGGTCAGGTAATCGCATGCGCGGGATACGAGAACGGTCACGAAGCGGCCGAATTCGTCGGCATCGCCGAAGCGGCCGAGCGGCACCGCAGCGATGTCCGCGGCGAGCACCTCGTCATAATGCCGCCCGCTGTCCTGCGCGCGCCGCGTCAGGATGTCGCGAATGCGCTGGGTCTCGAACGGCCCCGGCGCGATGGTGAGCGCACGAATGCGATCAGGAGCCACCTCGCCGGCGAGCGCCTTCATGAAATTCTCCAGCGCCGCGTTGATCGAACCGGAGACGATGTTTCCGGGCATGGGTTCCCTGCCGAACAGGCCGCTCAACGCGATGATCGCGCCGCCCCCGGCTCTTCTGATATGCGGCAACGCGCTTCGAATGACTTCGACGGCGCCGAAGAATTTCACCGCGTAGGAGTGCTGCCAGGCTTCAGGGCTGATCGTCTCGAAGCGGCCGTCCGCCGGCGCCCCCGCCGCGCTGACGACGACATCGAGGCTATCGAGCTGCCGGGCAGCCGCATCGACCACGGCGCCGACTTGCGCCGGTTGCGCCAAGTCCAGCGCCATGCCCCATATCTGCCCGCCGGTCTGCTCGCGCAGCGCTGCAGCGACCGCCGCACAGCGGGCCGCATCGCGCCCGCAGATGACTACACGAGAGCCGGAGCGAGCGAATGCCTTCGCGGTCGCCGCACCCAGCCCGCCGGTACCGCCCGTGATCAGCACGCGTCTGGTCGCGGTGACGTCGATCGTCTCATCCAGGGTGCTGGCCATCGCCGCTTCGGTCAAGTGATGTCGGGCGATTCTAGTCACGCGCGCTCGCTCGACTGCAAGAAAATCTAAATACCTGCAGAGCAATTCTGCGCAGGGTGGTCCATATGCCGTTACTAGAATCATTGCAACCGGCGCGCCGCAACGCCCGGCTCAAGGAGACTCGCAATGGCCTCGCGGATTTCGATACGTCCTCTCGGTGGCCCCCTCGGTGCAGAGATCACCGGCATCGATCTCGCCGGCGACCTGACCGATGCGGACACGAACGCGATCATGGATGCCTGGCAGGAGCACCTCGTGCTCCTGTTCCGCGGCCAGCGACTGTCCGATCCGCAGCTCATCGCCTTCAGCCGGCGCCTCGGCGATCTCGATCCGTGTCCGCCGAATGATCTCGGACGCACGCACATCGAGGAATTTCCCGAGATCGTCGTGATCTCGAACGCGACGCGTGCCGGGCGGAAGATCGGCAGCCTGGGCAGCTACGAGTCGGTCTGGCACACCGACATGTCCTACGAGGACGTGCCGCCGCGTGCCAGCCTGCTGCATTCGCTGGAAGTTCCGCCGAGCGGAGGAGATACGCAGTTCGCCAACATGTATCTGGCGCTCGAGACGATGCCGCCGGAGCTGCGTGCCGAGATCGAAGGCACGATCGTCGTTCACGATTCCAGCTACGACAGCGCCGGAACGCTGCGCAAGGGCCGCCCCGAGGTCAGCAACCCGATGGAGGCGCCTGGTGCCCGGCATCCGATGGTGCGCGTGCATCCGTTGACCAGGCGGCAGGCTCTCTTCCTGGGACGTCGCCGCAACGCCTACGTCGTCGGCAAGTCGCTGAGCGAGAGCGAGCGCCTGCTGGACGCAGTGTGGGCCCACGCGACACAGCCCCGGTTCGCGTGGACGCACCGCTGGCGCGTAGGCGACCTGATCCTCTGGGACAATCGTTGCACGATGCACCGGCGCGACGCGTTCGACGCCGCATCCACCCGCGTGATGCACCGCACGCAAGTCCGCGGAGAGCCGGTGATCGCCCCGGCGAACTGGGGCACGCTCCAATAGAGATCGCAACCGCCCGCGCCTGCCACCGCGGGCGATGGGTCCGTTCACGACCACGAGGAGGAAGACCATGATCCGCGTCGCACGATCGATCGGGCTGCGGGCCAGGTTGGCCGCAGCCCCGGTGCTGCTCGCCGGCGTACTGGCGTTGACATGGGGGGCAGACGGCGCAAGAGCCCAGTCGGCCTGTGCGAAGATGGACCCGATCCGCGTGATGATCTTCGCATCGCTGTTCAACAACATGGTGACCTACATCGCGGAGGACGCCGGATTCTTCAAGCGCAACTGCCTGGCGTCGGTCCTGGTGCCGGTCGCTTCCGGCCCGGCGGGGATGGCGCAGCTGCAGGCCGGCAGCCTGCAGTTCAGCGACAGCTCGTTCGACAACACGTTGATCGCCCGGCAACGCGGCCTGCCGATCAAGGTCGTCGTCGGCGAGTCGTCCGATACGCCCTACGCGATCGTCGCACGGAAGGATCTGCCGTTGCCGAACGCGGCCGGCGGCTATCCGTCGGTCATGAAGGATCTGATCGGGAAGAAGATCGGCGTCTTCGGACTGGGCACCGGCTCGGAGCTGTTCGTCAAGACGCTGCTGCGCGGCGCCGGCGTCGATCCGGCACAGGTGACCTTCGTCGCGGTCGGATCTACGCCGACCCAGTTCGCGGCACTGGAAAACAAGGCCGTCGACGCCACGATCATGGCCGATCCGGGGCAGGACCTGGCAGTGCACAGCGGCATCGGCCGGATCATCGTGGACCTGCGCCGGCCGAACGTCGGCCCGCAGGAGATCCAGGCGCTGTCGGGGACGTTCCAGGTCAAGGTGGCGTCCGAGGACTTCATCAGGAACAATCCCGACGTCGTCCGGCGCTACGTCGAAGCCAACCGGCAGGCCACGGACTGGATCCGCGACCCGAAGAACCGCAGCGAGCTGAGCCGGCTGATGAAGACGCGGGTCGCACTGGGACGGGAGGTCGCCAACAGCGACCAGATCTTCCACGACCTGCTGGATCAGTACGTGCGCTTCAGCTCGATATCGATCAAGCGCAGCAGCGTCGACGGATGGAATCGGCTGCAGATGTCCGCCGGCAACATTCCGTCGGCCATCCCGTTCAGCGACGTCGTCTGGTCGGAAGCGCCGACCATCGACTGAGCGCGACGACGGCCGGCCCCGCGGGCAAGTCACAGGAGTCACGGCGTGGCAGGAAGCTCGATCGCATTCACCGACGTGGAGCACTGGTTCGCGTCCACCGGTCGGGACGAGAAGCCGCGGCGCGTTCTGCACCGGACCAACCTGAATGTGCGCGAGGGCGAATTCGTCTCGATCGTGGGCCCGAGCGGCTGCGGCAAGACCACGCTGCTGAAC
This sequence comes from Lautropia sp., assembly GCA_050249335.1. Lineage (GTDB taxonomy): Bacteria > Pseudomonadota > Gammaproteobacteria > Burkholderiales > Burkholderiaceae_E > Lautropia. Next base: position 24,203 of record JBFWQR010000065.1, on the reverse strand, counting down.
ATGGTCAGCGGCCTGGTCACGCCGTCGGCCGGTTCGGTGCGGGTTTCCGGGCAACCGCCACGGGTCGGCGCGCCCAACGTGGGCTATCTGTTCGCCAGGGATGCCCTGGTCCCGTGGCGCACCGCGGGCGGCAACGTGACGCTCGCGCTGGAATTCCGCGGCGTCGCGGCCTCCCGGCGGCTTCCGATCGCGACCGACGCGCTGGCGCGGGTCGGCCTCGCCGAGTTCATCGACGCCTTTCCCGCACAGCTCTCGCACGGCATGCGGCAACGCGTTGCGATCGCGCGTACGCTGGCGCCCGGCCCCGACACGCTGTTGATGGACGAGCCGTTCTCCGCCCTCGATGCGCAGACCCGGCTGGTACTGCAGGAGCAGTTCGCGTCGCTCTGGGAGCAGCGCGCCAGCACCGTGATCCTGGTCACGCACGATCTCGGCGAAGCGATCGTGCTTTCCGACCGCGTCGTGATCCTGTCGCGCCGGCCCGGCCGCATCAAGGCGGAGTTCGAGATCGACCTGCCCCGTCCCCGCAAGGTCTCGGAGCTGCAGGGCAGCGCCGAGTATCACAATCTGTACAAGCAGATCTGGCAGGAATTCCGCGAAGAAGTCGTGCCCGAGGAGAGCCAGCGTGCTGAAATCCAGCGGGCCGCTTGAGGACCCGATCTCCGCCGACGCCGGTATGGCGCCTACGGTGCGATCGGGACATGGAAGCGCGCTCCGACGCGCGGCAATCGTCTGGATCGGTCGCCTGCTGATCCTGCTCGCGATCTGCGGCGGCTGGGAATGGGCGGCGCGCAGCGGGCTGGGGAATCCGGTCTTCATCGGCACGCCCAGCCAGATCATCGTGAGCTTCGTGGACGCGATCAGCGGCAGCGTGCTGACCACCGACGCGGTGGCCACCGTCGTCAGCACGCTGATCGGCTTCCTGATCGCGACGATCGCGGGGATCGCGATGGCGATGCTCCTCACGCAGGTGCCGGTCATCGACGAGATGGTGCAGCCGTTCTTCACGGCGCTGAACAGCATGCCACGGGTCGCGCTGGCGCCGCTGTTCATCATGTGGTTTGGCGTCGGCATGGAGTCCAAGATCGCGCTGTCGGCGAGCCTGGTCTTCTTCGTCGTGCTGTTGAATACCATGGCCGGGATCCAGGGCGTCGACCGTGATCACCTGACACTGGCCCGTACGCTCGGTGCCAGCCCCAGCCGGATCTTCTTCCGCATCAAGCTGCCGTCGGCGATACCGAGCATCTTCGCCGGGATCGAACTGGGCATGATCTACGGGTTCCTGGGAACCGTTGCCGGCGAGATGCTGGCCGGCCATGCCGGCATCGGCGTCCGCCTCCAGGAATACTCCGGGCTGTTCAAGACCAACGAGTTCTTCGCAGCGTTGCTCCTGCTGGTGTGCATCACGACAGCGATATCGGTACTGCTGCGCATCGCCCGACGCAGGCTGCTGCGCTGGCAGAACCTCGGCGTGGGCAAGCTCGAGGACTAGGAACCTGTCGACACCAGTTCGTTTCGCAACCGAATCCACGAGGTCCGAATGACCCAGTCGTTCCGCAGCATGCTCGCCGAAGATCGGCCTGTCATCGCGCCCAACGTGATCAATGCGCTGACCGCCAGGATGGCGCAGGCCGAGGGGTTCAGGGCACTCTATCTCGGCGGCGGCCCGCTCGGCTATCTGAAGTGCATCACCGAAGCCAACATCTCCCTGCCCGAGATGATCGACGTGGCGCTCGAGATCCGCTCGGCCTGTCCGCTGCCGCTGATACTCGACGGGACCTGCGGTTGGGGCGATCCGATGCACCTGCATCGCACGATCGCGATGTGCGAAGCCGCCGGGCTCGCCGGCATCGAGATCGAAGATCAGCCGCTGCCGAAGCGGGCCCACCACCATATCGGCATCGAGCATCTGATCCCGACGGAGCTCATGTCCGCGAAGATCAGCGAGGCCGTCCGCGCGAGAACGAACCCCGAGTTCGTCATCATCGGCCGCACCAACGCGGCGCGCTGCGCGACGCTCGACGAAGCGGTTCGTCGCGGCGAAGCGTACAAGCGCGCCGGCGCGGACATGATCTTCGCCCTGCCCAAGTCAGCGGACCAGGTCGAGCCGCTGGCGCGGCAGCTGCCCGGCCCCTTGATGTACATGACGCTCGACGGCGGATTCGAATCCCTGCCGGCGAGCGTCGCGGCGATGGGTGAAATGGGCTACAAGTTCATCGTCGATCCGATGACCCCCGTGCTGGCCGTGCACAAGGCGATGGCCGCCAGCTACCGGGCGATGGCGAGAATGGAGCGTGATCCTCTGCTCGGCAATGCCCACAAGGCGGAGCACGAGGCACTGAATCGAACGATCGATCTCGAAAAGCTGCTCGCCATCGAGCGGGCGACGGTGGAGCGCTGAGCGGCAGCCCGTTCAGCGCCCGCGGGCGTCGGCCTGCAGGGAAAGGACCAGATCGGTCTGCGAACCGACGGCCTTCCTGCGATCCGCCTCCGAAGCAACGAAGTATTCGGTCGCTGAGGCCTCTCTGACGATCCAGTCGCGAAACGCCATGACCTTCTGCAACCCCGCTGCCGCCTTCGGGTAGAGCAGGTAGTACCCGTGCTCGCTGCGCACCCGGGTTGGAAACGGCGCCACCAGCTGCCCCGAGCGCAGAAACGATTCGGCGAGCGGCAGCCTCGCCATGACCACGCCGTGCCCGTCGGCCGCGGCCTGCAGCGCGAAGGTCAACGAATCGAACGGTGACATCGGGTTCAGCTGGCTGGTGTCCACCTTCATTGCCTTGAGCCAGGTGAACCAGTCGTTCAACGCACCGTCCACGACCAGCAGCGGATGTCGCAGCAGGTCAGCGGGCTTCCTCGGCCGCATGCGTCGCAACAGCGACGGCGCGCAGAGCGGGATCAGGTCGATCGAGAACAGGTAGCACGCTTCCAGGTTCGGCCAGGCATGCCCCCAGCGCACCGCGACGTCCATGCCGGAGCGCACGAAGTCGAGCGTCCTGATCGACGTGACGACGGTGACATTCACGTCCGGATTCGCCTGATTGAAGCTGCGAAGCCGCGGCAGCAGCCAGGCCAGCGCGAAGTGCGTGAAACTGCTGACGGACAGGCTGGCGGCGAACGACGCATTGGTCAGCCGCATGGTTGCCGCAGCGATCGCATCGAACGCTTCCGACAGCACCGGCAGATACTGGATCGCTTCCGCAGTCAGCTCGAGCCGCCCGCCGTTGCGCAGGAACAGCTTCAGCCCCAGCGTGGATTCGAGCAGCTTGATCTGCTGGCTGACCGCAGCCGGGGTGACGCACAACTCCACTGCGGCATTCCTCAGGCTGCCGTGCCGCGCGGCAGCCTCGAAGGCGCGCAGGGAGTTGAGCGGCGGCAGTCGATGGCGAGGCGTGCTGGGCATCTTCGGCGCCGAGGTAAGGATTTCTAGTTTCCCTTAAGAAACTCTTCTTGCCAACCGGGTGGGTTTCCGATGCGCCTCCCTATAATCCCGCCGAACGACGCGTCGACGGAATTCGACCTGCGGGCGCGCGATGGCCGCCAAGGTCCGGCCGACACCACGAGGGAGACACGATGACACTACGCGACAATGGTGTCGCCGTCGAACGGCGCGCATTCATCGATCGGATCGGTCACGGCGCACTCGCCATCGGGCTCGGATCGGGACTCGGCAGCGCACGAGCCGCGGCGGAACGGGCCTCGGTCACCGTCCAGAGCTACCCGGGCTCGCTGCTGAATCTGCCGCTGCACATCGGCGTCGATCGCAAGTTCTTCGAGGCCAACGGGATCAAGGCGGTCATCACGCCGATCCCGTCGGGGCCGCTGGCACAGCAGGCGCTCGTGGCGGGCGATCTCGATATCGCCTACGGCACCTCGGATCCGGGCATCGCCGCACACGCCAAGGGAGCCGATACGCAGATCTTCCTCGGCCTGTTCAACGCCAACATCTGGGGGCTGGTCGCGCGCAACGGACTGCCGCTGCCGGCGTCCGGCGCCGGATCCTATCCCGGCATCATGCAGAGCCTGAAAGGCGTGCGAGTCGGCGTCACCGGACGGGGTGCGGCCAGCGAGTTCATCGTGCGGTCGATGTTCGAGAACGCCGGCATGAGCGGCGACTCCGCGACCTACATCGCAGTCGGCGGCCCGGCGACCGCCTATCCGGCGATGGTGACCGGCACGGTCGACGTCGTGCTCGCATTCGAGCCCGTGATCACGCTGATCGATACGCAGAAGACCGGCAGGATCCTGGTCGATCTGCGCAAGGGGGAAGGGCCGCCAGCGCTGCAGCAGATGAATGGCGCGTTCGTCACGTTCAATGCGGCGCGATCCTTTCTCCAGAAGAACCCGCAGACCGTCAAAGCCTTTCAGGCCGGCTGGATCGAATCGGTCAAGTGGATGCAGGATACGGCCAACCGTGCAGCGGTCGGAGACTTCATCAAGAAGTACGTGTCGATCGGCGAAGCGTCGAACATGAACGCCGTGCTCGATCGGTTGATCAGCGAGAACGTCAAGTACTTCGCCTGGACCGTCGACCCGGCCAGCATCACCGCCTACAGCGAATTCCTGTCGAAGAACAAACTGATTCCCGGCCCGGTGGATCCGAAGCGATACGTCGCCGACGTCGCGCCGCGCACATGACCGGACCTGCCTCTCGATGACGCCGGCGGCGCAGGACGGCGCCTTCGCGCCCGCGGCAAAGGAGCCGGCGTCGGACGACGCCATCGTCGTCCGGTCGCTGACGCACGGCTTCGGACCCGATGGCTCGACGCGTGTCCTCGACAACGTGTCGTTGACCGTAGCGCCAGGGGAGTTCGTCAGCCTGGTCGGCCCCAGCGGATGCGGCAAGACCACGCTGCTGAACATGATGGAGGGGCTGATCGCGCCGGCCGCCGGCTTCATCCGCGTGCTGGGTCAGCCGCCGCGCTGCGGACGGCCCGACCTGGCGTACATGCTCGCGCGCGACGCGCTGCTGCCGTGGAGAACCGTGCTGGAGAACGCGGCGCTGGGCAGCGAAGTGCGCGGAATCCGCGCCGATGTCCGGCGTGCCAGGGCGCGCGCCCTGCTGGCCGAGGTCGGGCTCGATCGCTTCTTGAATCACTACCCCAAGGCGCTGTCTCAGGGCATGCGTCAACGCACGGCACTGGCTCGAACGTTCGCGCTCGACTCCAAAGTACTGCTGATGGACGAACCGTTCGCCGCGCTCGATGCCCACACCAAGCTGCAACTGGAGGATACGTTGCTGGCCCTGTGGCAGCGTGAGCGGCGGACCGTCGTGTTCGTGACCCATGACCTGCACGAAGCGGTGATGGTGTCCGACCGGGTCGTGGTCATGTGCGCGCGGCCGGGCCGGATCCACGGCGAAGTGAAGATCGATCTGCCGCGACCACGCGCGGTCGGGGCGTTGCAGACCTCGCAGGCATACCACGCCCTCTATTCGCGGGTCTGGCAGATGCTCGAGGACGGAACGCGCGCAGGTCGCAGCGAAACGCTCGGCGCGATGAACTGACGAGCCGCACGATGTCCTCTGCCGCCGGTACCGCACCTTCCGAGACCAGGCCCGAAGTCGCCGCCGTCGCCGGCATCGGCGCCGAAGCACCGGCGGCCGCGACGGACGGCTGGAACCCGCCGGTGCGCCGGAACCGCATCTGGCTCTGGCGCCTTGCCGGGCTCGTCGCGGTGCTCGGCGGCTGGGAGATCGCGTTCCGCCTGGGCATGGTGAACAAGCTGTTCTTCGGTTCGCCCTCCGGGATCTTCCACTTCCTGGTCAACGGACTCTTTCGAGAGACCTACTTGTGGACCGACGCGGGGCAGACGCTGGCAGCGACGCTGCTGGCGTTCGTGATCGGCAGCGCGCTGGGCGTGATCATCGGGCTGCTGTTCGTGATCTATCCTGCGCTCGAGGAATTCTTCGAGCCGTTGACCGCGGCACTGAACTCGCTGCCCCGGATCGCATTGGCGCCGCTGTTCCTGCTGTGGTTCGGCCTCGGCATCGCCTTCAAGATCGGGCTGGGCGCGAGTCTGTCGCTGTTCATCCTGCTGAGCGCGACGCTTGCCGGCGCCCGAAGCACCGATCTCGACCACCTGGTGCTCCTTCGTACGCTCGGTGCTTCGCGGATGCAGACCTTCCTCAAGGTCGTGCTGCCGGGCGCCGTACCGACGATCTTCTCGGGGTTGCGGCTGTCTCTCGTCTATGCCTTGCTGGGCGTCGTCACCGCCGAACTGCTGGCCTCGAGCGCCGGGCTTGGTCAGCGCATCAGCTATCTCGGCGGCATGTTCGATACGAGCGGGGTCTTCGCCATCCTGCTGATACTCGCGATCATCGGCGGGGCGCTGTCCACGGCGATGACGCTGGTCGAGAAATGGTTGCTCAGGTGGCGTTAGCAGCCCGACACCGGAGCCACGGGACTTCGGTGTCCGGCTGCCAGCTCGGCGGGAGGCGGTGATGCCACAGATGGACGGTCGGGATGTCGGATTCGTCGGGCTCGGCATGATGGGCCAGCCGCTCGCTCTCGCCCTGGCGCGCGACGGCCGCAGAGTCCATGTGTTCGACACGCGCGCCGATGCGCTCGCCGCGGCATCGAGCATTCCCGGCATCGTGGCTCGGGGATCTCCGGCAGAGGTGGCGAGCGCCGCATCGATCGTCTTCACCTGCCTGCCGAGCATCGAAGCGATCGAATCGGTGTACTTGAGCGACGGCGGCATCGTTTCGGCCGTGCGCGACGGCAGCGTGGTCTGCGAACTGTCGACGACCAGTCCCGAGCTCAGCGCGGAGATCGCGCGGCGGCTCTCCACCGCAGGGGCCCGGTTCGCAGAAGCACCGATGATCGGGCCGCCTTCAGCGGCGCGCGAGCAGGCGCTGTTCTTCATCGTCGGCTGCGATGCGCGGACGCTGGCGGCGCTGGATCCGTTGTTGCGCGGGATGGGCCGCGCCTATCGGCATGTCGGCGACGTCGGCGCGGCGAGCCGCGCCAAGCTGCTGCACAATTCGCTCGGCATGATCCACGCCGCCGCCACGGCCGAGGTCCTCGGCCTGTGCCTGAAAGTGGGTGTCGATGCGGACGCATTCGTCGACGTGATCCGCGAAGCCGCGAAGAGCCGCGGCGTAGGCTACTCGACGTTCTTCGACCTGCACGCGCCGGACATCCTGCGGGCGCGCGACGGCGGCGCCGGTCGCCTCTACATCGGGGCGAAGGACGCTCATCTCGCGCACCGGATGGCGCAATCGGCGAACTATCCGTCGCCACTGCTGCGGGAAGCGGACGCGATGTTCGCCGAAGCGATGTCGGCCGGCTGGGGATCGCTGGAGTTCAGCGCGGTGTCGAAAGTCGTGGAAAAGCGACTGGGCGAGACGCTGTTCGGTCAGGCGCAGGCGGATCGCGACGAGAATCCTCGAGGAGCGGGCGGACCGGCCTGATCGCCGGCCACGAGTGGCAGCCGGGTCGCTCCCGGAGCCATCTGCCCCTCCCCCGAGTCATCCGCCTCCCGGGTCATTCGCCCCCGGGTCATCCGGCCCGCGTCGCCAGTTCCAGCATCGATCGCAGCAAGACGTTGGCGCCGGCCTCGAGATGGACCGGATCGGCGTCCTCGATCTCGTTGTGACTGATGCCGCCCTTGCACGGCACGAAGATCATCGCAGTCGGCGCGACCCGCGCCAGGTAGACGGCATCGTGGGCCGCGCCGCTGACGATCGATCGTTGCGACAACCCGAGCCCCGCAGCGGCGCTGCCGACGATCTCGATCATCGCGGCGTCGAACGGCTGAGGCGCGAACTCGACGACCTGCCGGACCTCGATCCCGACCCGGCCGGCGCCCGCGGCCTCCGCGCAGACTTCGCGCAGCGCCCGGTCCATCGCCGCCAGGCCGGCCGCGCCGGCGTGGCGGAAGTCGACGGTCAGGTGGACCCGCCCCGGGATCACGTTGCGCGAGTTCGGATGGACGTCGAGGCAGCCGACCGTGCCGCGTCCGTCGGGCGCATGATCGAGCGCGATCCGGTTGACGGCGCCCACGATCGTGGCCGCGGCGAGCAAGGCGTCCTGCCGGGTCTGCATCGGCGTCGGCCCGGCATGCGCCTCCATGCCGGTAACGACGACGTCGTACCAGCGCTGCCCGAGCGCGCCGCGCACCACGCCGATCGTGTCGCCATGGTGCTCCAGGATCGGCCCCTGTTCGATATGCGCCTCGATGTACGCGCCGACCGGGTGGTTGCCGGGCTGCTGCGGGCCGTCGTAGCCGATCGCCGCCAGCGCGGTCCGCACCGCCACGCCGTCGCGGTCCTGCTGCGCCAGGACGTCGTCCAGGCCGAAGGCGCCGGCGAACACGCCCGACCCCATCATCACCGGCACGAAACGCGACCCCTCCTCGTTGGTCCAGACCGCCACTTCCAACGGCGCGGCGGTCCGGACGTCATGATCGGCGAGCGTGCGCAGGACTTCGAGACCGGCCAGGACACCGTAGTTGCCGTCGAACTTGCCGCCGGTCGGCTGGGTATCCAGGTGACTGCCGGTCACGATCGGCGGACGGTCCGGATCGGTCCCGGCGCGGCGCGCGAAGATATTGCCGATCCGGTCGACCGTGATCGTGCAGCCGGCGGCCTCGGCCCATTCGACGAACCGGTTCCGGCCGACGCCGTCGAGTTCGGACAGCGCGAGCCGGCAGACGCCGCCCTTCGGCGTTGCACCGATCTGCGCCAGATCCATCAGCGAATGCCATAGCCGGTCGCCGCGGATCCTGAGATCCGGGTTGCGTGGCTGCCCCATCGTCATGCCATTCTCCCTGCCCGTGCCGGTACCCGGTGTTGCCATGTTCGTCAGCCCGCCGGTACCAGGTGACACGCGACGCGATGCCCGCCGCCGATCTCCACGAGCGCTGGTGCGCTGACCCGGCAGCGATCCTCCGCCGACGGACAGCGGGCGTGGAAATGACAACCGGCCGGCGGTGCCAGCGGCGACGGCAGCTCGCCGGCGATGGCGCGAAAGCTCGCGGCGGACGAATCCAGCCGCAGCTTCGGCACGCTGTCGAGCAGCGCCCGCGTATACGGATGGCGCGGGCTCGCATAGAGCGCCGCGGCGTCGGCGATCTCCACGATGCGGCCGAGGTACATGACGGCGACACGATCGCACAGGTGCCGGACCACGCCCAGATCGTGACTGATGAACAGCATCGTCAGCGCCAGGTCCTCCTTCAGCGCAAGGAACAGATTGACGATCTGCGCCTGGATCGACACGTCGAGCGAGGCGACCGGCTCGTCGCAGACCAGCACCGACGGCTGCATCGCGAGTGCGCGCGCGATCGCGATCCGCTGCCGCTGCCCGCCGGAGAACTGGTGCGGATAGCGGTTCGCATAGGCCGGATCGAGTCCCACCCGCTGCAGCCAGCCGGCGACATAGGCGCCGGCGCCGCGTGCCGCCACCAGCCCGTGCCGGATCGGACCTTCGGCGATCGCCCGGCCGATCGGCATCCGCGGATTCAGCGAGGCGAACGGATTCTGGAAGACCATTTGGACCTGCCGATCGATCTTGACCGGACGCCGGCCCGCGCTCATCAGCGGCCCTCCCTGCAGCAGTACGCGGCCGTCGGACGGCGGCAGGATGCCGGTCATGATCCGTCCGAGCGTCGACTTGCCGCAGCCGCTCTCCCCGACCAGGCCGAGGACCTCGCCGCGACCCATCGTCAGCGAGACGCGATCGACTGCGTGGACGATCCGCGGCTGGGCGCTGCCGCCGGAGCGGCCTGCCAGGCGCTCGGCGATCCGCTCGCTCAACGCCGGCGGACTGCCGAAGCGTTTCGAGACGTTCTCCACCTGCAGCAGCGGCGTCACCATGAAAGCGGCACCGTCATGAAAGCGGCACCGTCATGGCATCCGGCGCTGCCAGCGGATGATGGCAGCGGGCGGTCCGGCCGGTGCCGCCTGCCGCATCGCCGACGGACGCCAGACCGGGCAGCACGTCGCAGGCTCCGTCGGCGCGCCCGCAGCGCGGTGCGAAGGCGCAGCCGGCCGGCAGGTTCAGCAACGAAGGCATCATGCCCGGGATCGGCGCCAGCGGCTTGCCCGGCTTCGCGACCGCGGGCAGCGAATCCAGCAGCCCGCGGGTGTACGGATGCCGGGGGTCGCGCAGCACGTCGCCGGTGGGGCCGGTCTCGACGATCCGGCCCGCATACATGACCGCGATCCGGTCCGCCAGCGACGAGACCACCGCGAGATCGTGGCTGATCCACAGCAGCGAAGTGCCCAGTTCCCGGACCAGCTCCTTCATCTCGGCAAGGATCTGCGCCTGGATCGACACGTCGAGCGCCGTCGTCGGCTCGTCGGCGATGATCAGCGGCGGCCGGTGCAGCAGCGCGATCGCGATCGCGACCCGCTGGCGCATGCCGCCGGAGAACTCGTGCGGATAGGCCTCCAGCCGCCGCGCCGGATCCGGCATGCCGACGGCGGTCAGCACCTCGATGCAGCGTGCGCGCAGCGCGCCGTCGGAACAGCGCTCGTGAGCGCGCATCGCCAGGCCCATCTGCTGGACGATCGTCAGCACCGGGTTCAGCGTCATGGTCGGATCCTGGAACACCATCGCGAGGCGGCGCCCGCGAATGCCGCGCAGATGCTTCGCGCCGACGCCGACCAGCTCCTGCCCCTCGAACCGGATCGAACCGCCGACGATCCGGCCCGGCGGCTCGATCAGCCCGAGCAGCGAAAAGCCGGTCACGGTCTTGCCGGAGCCGCTCTCGCCGACGAGCCCGAGCACCTCGCCGGCGCCGATCCGGAACGACACGCCGTCGACCGCCTTGACGACCCCGCCGCGGGTGAAGAAGTACGTCGACAGGTCGGCGACGTCCAGCAACGGAGCGGCCGCGCTCACCGCTGCAGCCTCGGATTGAACTGATCCCGGATCCGGTCGCCGACGATGTTGATCGCAACGATCAGAATGACCAGCGCGATGCCCGGGTAGATCGAGATCCAGTAGCGGCCGGACAGCATGTACTGGAAGCCTTCGGCGATCAGCATCCCCAGCGACGGCTCGGTCGGCGGCAGGCCGAGGCCGAGAAAGGACAGCGTCGCCTCGAGCGAGATCGCGCTGGCGATCTGGATCGTCGAAACGACGATCAGCGGCGACAGGCAGTTGGGCAGGATGTGCCGGAACATCACCGTCGCCGGCGGCAGCGGCACCGACATCGCCGCCTCGACGTATTCCTTGCCGCGCTCCGCGACCGCCGACGCATGGGCGGTACGGGCGAAGTAGGCGTACTGGGCAGCGACCAGCGCGACCGTGATCTCGGCACGGCCCTGGCCGAAGGTCGCGGCCAGCAGCAACGCCATCAGCACGGCCGGGAACGACAACTGCAGATCCACCAGCCGCATGATCAGCGCCTCGACGCGGCCGCCGGCAAAGGCCGCGGTGATGCCGAGGAACGCGCCGAGCGCGAGCGCGATCAGGCCGGCGGTCAGACTGATCTGCAACGAGATCTTCAGCCCGTAGAGAATCGCCGAAAGCAGATCGCGGCCCTGGGCATCGGTGCCCAGCAGGTGCGTGTAGCCTTCCGCGCCGACGTAGCCGGGCGGGCGCCGCGCGTCGGTCAGCACTAGGTTGGCGAGGTCGTAGGGATCCTGGGGCGCGACCAGCGGCGCGAACACCGCCAGCAGGACGATCGCGACCACGACCGCCAGGGCGCCGACGGCGAGCCGGCTTTCGCTGAATTCGCGCCAGACCCGGACGACCGGGGCGTCGGCACCGATCACCGACGGATCCTGCTCATCGGACGACCCTCATGCCCGCCCCTTCCGCAGCCGCGGATCGAGGCCGACGTAGACCAGATCGACGACGAAGTTGATCAGGACGAATAGCAGCGCGACCAGGATCAGGTACGCTAGCATCACCGGCCGGTCGAGCGAGAAGATCGCGTCGATGATCAGCTTGCCGACGCCGGGCCACGAGAAGATGGTTTCGGTCACCACCGCGAACGCCAGCGTCGACCCCAGTTCGAGGCCGAACACGGCGACGATCGGGATCGCGATCAGCTTGAGGACGTGGCGGAACAGGATCGTGGCTTCGCCTTGCCCGGTGGCGCGCGCGAACCGGACGGATTCGGAGAGCAGCATCTCGCGGGTGCCGGCCCGCGCCAGCCGGATCATCAGCGCGAGCTTGAACAGCGACAGCGTCAGCGCGGGCAGCACCAGATGCCGCCAGCCGTCGCGCGTCAGGACGCTCCATTCGATGCCGAGCAGGCTCGTCGTTTCGCCACGGCCGCCGGCGGGCAGCCAGCCCAGCGACACCGAGAACGTGAAGATCAGCACCAGTCCGATCCAGAACGTCGGCACCGAGAAGCCGATCACCGACAGCGCGACGATCAGCCGTGAGGAAGCGGCATCGGGCCGGTAGCCGGCATACATGCCGAGCGGCACGCCGACCAGCGTCGCGAACGCGACCGCCGCCAGCGCCAGTTCCAGCGTGGCGGGCAGCCGGCTCCAGATCAGCTTGGCCACCGGCATGTTGAACACCAGCGACTGGCCGAAATCGCCCTGCAGCAGCCGCCCGAGAAAAGCGGCGTATTGCTGGTAGAGCGGCAGGTGGAACCCGTAGCGCTCCACCAGCTCCTGGCGCATCTGCTGGGTGGCTTCCGAGCCGATCAGCACGTCGATCGGATTGCCGATGGCATAGACGCCGATGAAGACCAGCATCGACATCGCCAGCATGACGACGATCGCCTGGAAGAGTCGCTTCAGCGAGAACGCGAGCATCAGCAGGAGTCGCGGATCAGGAAGGGCCGAGGAAATCGCTTCGGCTCAACGGCCGGCGCCGCAGCGGCCGCCCCGCCTCCGGATCCTGGTCCTGGTCCTGGTCCTGGTCCGCCGCCGCATCCGCCGCAGCACCGGAGCGGCCGGAGAACAGGCCGCGCGGCAGGCAACAGCGACACCGGAACACCGCCGCCAGGTCGGCCAGCACCGCATCGGCTTCGCGCGACGACGGATCGCCGGCCGGATCGCGCTCCGGATCCGCCGCCGGCAGGTCGGCGTCGCCGGCCGGGCCGTGCATGGCACGCATCGCTGAACCCCCTTCGAACGAGGCCGCGTCGGAACCGCTGGAAATGGTACGCCACCCGCGTCGGGCGGCGGAATCGTCGACGTCCCGGCCTGCGTCGGAAATTAGAGCAAGGCCCCTGCGCAGTCAAGTCACTTGAATGTGATTCCAATCAATGGCGTCACAGTGCTATCCTCTTGACGGCCGACGGCCCAGGCTGCACACCAACCCATGACGATGAAGACCCCCGCTGCCCGCTCCCCCGAACCGGGCGAGCGAACGGGACCGGACGAATCACCGGGGCCGGAAGACCGGCCGCCGGCAGCGCCGCCGGGCCCGCCGGTGTTCAAGATGGGCGCCAAGCTGCGCCAGCTGCGCAGAGCGCGCCGGCTGACGCTGCGCGAGCTCGCGGAGCGCGCCGGCACTTCGGAAAGCATGATCTCCAAGATCGAGAACGACCGCGCCACGCCATCGCTGCAGACGCTGCATCGCATCTGCGTCGAGCTCGGCTCGTCGGTCGGCGTGATGCTGTCGACCGGCGAACCGTCGGACCAGGTCGTCTTCCGGCGCGGCGAACGGCAGATGCTCAGCGTCGGCACCATCGGCCGGGAGACCGGACGCGGCATCCGGATCGAACACCTGGCGGTCAACAGCGAGCTGCTGTTCGGCTCCATTCACATCGTGGAGCCCGACGGCGACAGCGGCAGCGACATCAGCCATGTCGGCGAAGAGATCGGCTACGTGCTGGAAGGCCGGGTCGAACTGTTCGTCGACGGCCGGCGGCACGCGCTGGACGAGGGCGACTCCTTCTTCTTCCGTTCCGAACTGCCGCACAAGTACCGCAACGCCGGCAGCGGCACCGCACGCATCCTCTGGATCAATACGCCGCCCTACTGAGCGGCGGCCCCTTCCCCGAGCGACCTCTTGCCGATCGACCCTTCCCCGAGCGACCCCTTCCCCGAGCGACTCCCTCACTGAGCGGCCCTTCCCCCCGAAATCACTTAAGGAGCATCTCGATGACCCATCCGACCCGAGCGTCCGATCGATCGGTGACCCATCATCCGAACGCCTCGAGGCCGGCGAGCCTTGGCGATCCGGCGTGTCGGATCCGCCGCGTCGCGACCGCGCTGGCCACGGCGGCCGCGTTGCTGACGTCGCTCGCGAGCCTGACCTACAGCGCCGGGGCCGGGGCGCAAACCCTGACTGTCGGCGTGCGCGCCGGGCCGTTGTCGCTGGACCCCCATTTCTCCAACATCGGGCCGCATGCGGAGGCGCTGAAGAACATCTTCGACACGCTGGTCTGGGCCGGCGACGACCTGCAGATCGAGCCGCGCCTGGCCGAAAGCTGGAAGGTCATCGACGACGTCACCTGGGAATTCAAGCTCCGGCGCGGCGTCAAGTTCCATGACGGCTCGGACTTCACCGCCGAGGACGTCAGGTTCTCGATCGCGCGGATTCCGCTGGCCTCCGGCCCGTCTTCGCCGACGACGACCAACGTGCGCCGGGTCAAGGGCGTGACGATCGTCGATCCCTACACGATCCGCGTCACCACCGACGGGCCCGCGCCGACGCTGATCAACGACTTCAACCGTCTGTTCATCGTCTCATCGAAGGCGGCCAAGGACTATTCGACCCGCGAGACCGCCGACGCCGGCTTCAACTCGGGCAAGGCGACCATCGGCACCGGTCCGTACAAGTTCGTCTCGTGGACGCCGAAGGAGCAGCTGGTCCTGGAGCGCTTCGACGACTACTGGGGCGGCAAGGAGCCGTGGCAACGCGTCTTCTTCAAGGAAGTGCCGAACGACTCCGCCCGGGTCGCGCAGCTCAAGGCCGGCCAGCTCGACCTGATCGTCCGCGTCCCGGCAGCGGACGTGCTCACCCTGGAACGCGACCCCAAGATCCGCGTCGTGAAGTCGCAGACGATCTACGTGTTCAACCTGGAGTTCGACATGCGGCAGAAGTCGCCGCAGGTCTTCGCCAAGAACGGCACGCCATTGCCGAAGAACCCGTTCCTGGATCCGCGCGTGCGCGAAGCGGTGAGCCTCGCGATCGACCGCCCGGCGATCTCGGAGATCGCGATGGAGGGCCTCGGCACGCCGGCGAACCAGTTCGTCCCGCCGTCGATCTTCGGCCACAACAAATCGCTGCCGCCGCTGAAGACGGATCTGGCCGCGGCACGGAAGCTGATGGCCGAAGCCGGCTATCCGGACGGCTTCAGGGTCGGCATGGCATTCACCAACGACCGGCTGCCGGGCGACCGCCAGGTCGGCACGACCCTGGCGCAGATGCTGGCCCGCATCGGCCTGGAAGTCCAGGCCAACTCGCAGCCGGTCGCCAACTTCCTGCCGGCCCGCAATCGCGGCGAGTACTCGATGGCGATGATGGGCATGGGCGCGCCGACCGGTGAAGCCCAGGCCGTGCTGACCGCGTTCATCCATTCGAACGATCCGGCCAAGAAGGTCGGCACCTTCAGCTGGTCCGGCTATCTGAATCCGAAGCTGGACAAGATGATCGAGGACGCCGGCGAAGAGATGGACGTCGAGAAGCGGCGCGCGCTGCTGAACGACGCGCTGACGCTGGTCGCGCAGGAGCGCACGCACATCCCCATCGCGATCATCGGCAGCGCTTGGGCGATGCAGCGCGCCAAGGTGGACTTCAAGCCGCGCGTCGACGAGGACACGATGGCGATGAACATGAAAGCGGTCAAGTAGACCGGTCCTTCGGCCAAGCAACGGACGGCATTCATGCACAAGCTAGTCAAGACCCGCGCGCTGATCGACGGGACCGGCGCCGCGCCGATCCCCGGCGGCTGCATGCTCCTTCGCGACGACCGCATCGAGGCCGTCGGCACGATCGAGGCGATCGGACCGGCGCCGGCGGGCGCCGAGATCATCGAACTGACGGACCGCTACGTCATGCCGGGGCTGGTCAACGCACACACCCACCTGTCGATCGTGCCCGGCGACGGCGACCAGCTCGGCCAGATGCGGCAGCCGGCCGCCACCAAGATCCTGCGCAGCACGCCGAACATCCTGAAGGACATGAACTCCGGGGTGACGACGATGCGGATCATGGGCGAAGAGCACTTCATCGACATGGACTTCAAGCTCGCCATCGAGAACGGGACCATCAACGGCCCGCGGCTGAAGGTCGCCGGCGTCGGCCTGGTGGCATCCAACGGCCACGGCGTCGCGCTGACGGTCTCCGACGGCGTGGACGAAGTCCGCAGGAACGCGCGGCGCAACCTCGGCGCCGGCGCCGATTTCCTGAAGATCTTCGCCACCGGCGGCCTGAGCAGCGCCCGCCGCCCGGCCGACGCCTGTACCTACTCGCGCGCCGAGATCGCCGCCGCGGTCGAGGAAGCCGAGCGCGCCGGCACCTACGTCTCGGCCCATGCCCAGGGCGGCAGCGGCATCGACCTGTGCATCGAGGAAGGCGTGCGCACCATCGAGCACGGCGCGCTGGTTACCGAGCGGCAGCTGGAAGCGATCATCAAGCACGACCGGTGGATCGTCGCGACCTCGTCGATCCTGTTCCACCACGGCGGCATCGAGAAGACCGACTTCGGCATCCCGGCGATCAAGGCCAAGGTGCTGGCCGCGCGCGCCAAGGCGAAGGAAACCTTTGCCCGGGTCATCCAGTCCAACGCCAATCTCGCCGTCGGCACCGATTCGGTCCACGGCATGATGAGCTTCGAGATGGAATGCCTGGTGGAATTCGGCGCGACCAGCATGCAGGCGATCCTGGCCGCCACCCGCAACGCGGCGGCGGCCTGTCGCATGGAAAGCGAGGTCGGTACGCTCGAGAAAGGCAAGTTCGCGGACTTCATCGCGCTGAAGGGCAATCCGGTCGAGGACATCCGGCACATGCGGGATGTCGAGGCGGTGTACAAGGGGGGCGTGCGGTTTCGGGGGGTCTGAAGCCGCGGGATCGACTGGACAGCTGCCGATCCGTCCCGAGCCGCCGCCGCCGACGCGGGGCTGGGGCGGCGGGACTTCGCCTGCCCGCCGACGGCCGGGTGAATGGGCAGGTGCGTGCAGCCTGACTGTATGATCCGGCCCTCGTCAACGAGTCCGTGAAACGAGGCGGTGAATATGGACACCTCCGCCGAAGTGACAATCGCACGCGGCAACGGCCGCATCCAGTGGCTGGCCCTGTCGTCGATCCTTTGCGTGATCGTCGGCTTCTGGCTCTTGCGGGGTTCGGCTTCGCCGGCGGACCTCGAAGCCGCCACGAACGCGAATGCGGCGTCCAGTGTGGCCGGCTGGCTGTCGATCATCTTTGGCGGTCTTTGCGCGTTCTGGGCCATCCGGCGGCTGCGAGACAAGCGCCCCGGGCTCGTCATCGCCCCGGAAGGATTGACGGACCGGTCCAATATCACCTCGGTCGGCTTCATCCCCTGGTCCGATATCCAGCACGTTCAGGGGATGATCACCAACCGGCAGCCGATGCTGCTGGTCCACGTCCACGACCCCGCACCGTATCTCGCGCGCGGCTCGGTGTTGGAGCAGGCGCTGCGCAAGGCCAACTGGCGCGCCTGCGGTACGCCGATCGTGATCGCCGTGCATGCGCTTCAGACGCGAAGCGATGCTCTGCAGGCCGAGATTCGGAACCGGCTCGAGCGCCATCGGGCCGCTCGAGACCTGATCGCGGCTGCGCCGGACGACGGCTCCGGACCCGCCGCGGATGCAGCCGGGAAGCCGCCGGTTCAACCAGGCCCTCCGGCTGGCCGGTAGATAGCACGGATCCGACTCGTTGGCCACCGGAGCTGCGGCGCGCGCTGATCTCGGTGCTGCCGGACTACTTCGGCTGGCCACCGGACGATCAACTGCGCTACCGCGTCAGACTGCCGGACGCGGACCGGCAGGCGCTGGTTGCCGCCTTGCTCCGGATCCACGGGCGCCGCCGGCCGCTGGCTGCCGCCAGGCTGGAATCGCAGGGACGTGTATCGCCGGCCCTTCAGAACGAGATCAACCAGTGGTTGCAACCGTTGATCGGCATCGGTGAAGATGCCTTCAGCCTCAACGAGTACCTTGCCGAGGGCCGTTCGATCCTGGACTTCCCCACCCTGCTGGCCTACGACGAGGACGACTACGCCTCAGCGAACCCCGCAGATATCGAGCCATTGCGGAGCAGCGACACCGCCAGCGCCACGCGCACCGCAAATGGCGACCTACGGAAACGGCTTACAACATTGCAGGCTAGCAGACTTGTCGCCCGCGATGCAGCGAATCGGTCCCAGGCCCGGCGCCGGGCGGCCACCACCGTCGGCCCCGGCGCCGGCCTCGAAGGCGTCCAGTTCGGCTTGGGCGGCCTCGGTATTGCCTCGGCAGGCGCACGTGCGATTGACAACTGTTGCCAACAGAACCAGAATGTATGGATGAGCACCACGCCCACGATGAACATCGCCGTCACCGAACCCATGCGGGCCTATGTCGCCGAGCGTGTGGCGTCGGGTGAGTACGGCAACACCAGCGAATACGTGCGCGATCTGATTCGCAAGGACCAGCGTGAGCAGCGCATCCTGCGGCTGCGATCGATGGTCGAGGAAGGCCTGGCGAGCGGGCCGGCCACGGCCGATACCCGGGCCGACCGTGACGAACTGGTGGCGATCGCTCGCGGCGATATCGCGTGAAACCCGTCCGCCTGCGCCCGCGAGCCAGGCAGGATCGTCGTGACGAAGTCCGGTACTACCGGGACGAAGCCGGCTCGAAGGTCGCGGACAAGCTCATCAAGGCGCTACCGCGGGCGCTCGTCGCACTCGAGGAAAACCCCGGGATCGGGTCACCCGTGCTGGGACAGGCCATCGGCATCGACGGCATGCGGTCCTGGTTGGTCGATGGATTCCCGTTGACGTTCTGGTATTTCGAGCGGGAGACGTACATCGATGTCGCCCGCCTGGTGGGACAGCGCCAGGATGCCCTGCATATCGATCCGGACGGAGTCTCGTCGGACTGAACCCGGATGATCGGAGCAGCCCATGGAACTCGACACCGAACGGATCGACGAAGCAGTCCTGGGTCTGCTCTACCTGACACTACACGACGGAAACCGGGCCTGGAAGGGCATGGACTGGGACGCCTTGGATCGCCTGCACGCGCAGGGACTGGTCGAGGACCCGGTCAGCAAGGCGAAGTCCGTCGTGCTCACGCTTGCTGCCTTCTACACGGTCCGCGACGATCGTCTGCTCGATCACAGCCCCGAGGTTCCGGGACTCGAGTCCGTTGACCGCGTTGGCCGAGCCCGCGACTGAGCGCGACGCCGAGCCAGGGTCTCCCGGCCTCGAAGCCATCCGGGCCTGGAAGGCCGCCGCGTCGAAGCAGTACACCTGTACCGGCAGGCCGTTTCCGGCCGAGCGGATCGCGCCGGATCGCTACGTCGTGCAAAGCCACATCAGCGGCGACTTCCCCGGCTGCCTGGTGGACCTTCGCTACGCGTTCCGGCTGGCACGCGGTCTGATCGATTCGCTGAAGATCGCCGTGTGAGCGGCAATCTCGCGGGGTCGCAGTGGCGTGGGGGGGGCCAGCATATCCGCCACCGACTGGCCTCGCGGCACGGAACCGCCGCCGCGCGACGCCGGAATAGAATGACCAATCGCCCCAACCCCGCAGCCGAACACGCATCACGATGGCCACCATCCTCCAATCCCTCCCCGCCGGCCAGAAGGTCGGCATCGCCTTCTCCGGCGGCCTCGATACCAGCGCGGCGCTGCACTGGATGCGCAAGAAGGGCGCGATCCCGTACGCCTACACCGCCAACCTCGGCCAGCCCGACGAGTCCGACTACGACGAGATCCCGCGCAAGGCGATGGCCTACGGCGCCGAGAACGCCCGGCTGGTCGATTGCCGGGCGCAACTGGTCGCCGAAGGCATCGCGGCACTGCAGGCCGGCGCGTTCCACATCTCGACCGCCGGCGTCACCTACTTCAACACGACGCCGCTCGGCCGTGCGGTGACCGGCACGATGCTGGTCGCGGCGATGAAGCAGGACGACGTCAACATCTGGGGCGACGGCAGCACGTTCAAGGGCAACGACATCGAGCGGTTCTACCGCTACGGGCTGCTGACCAATCCGAAGCTCAAGATCTACAAGCCGTGGCTGGACCAGCGCTTCATCGACGAGCTTGGCGGCCGCGCCGAGATGAGCGCATTCATGCAGCAGGCCGGGTTCGCCTACAAGATGTCGGCCGAGAAGGCGTATTCGACCGACTCGAACCTGCTCGGCGCGACCCACGAGGCCAAGGATCTCGAGCACCTTTCCAGCGGCATCCGGATCGTCCAGCCGATCATGGGCGTGCCGTTCTGGCGGGAAGACTGCAAGATCGCCGCCGAGGAAGTCCGGGTGCGCTTCGATGAAGGCCGGCCGGTTGCGCTGAACGGCCGGGAGTTTCGCGATCCGGTCGAGCTGCTGCTCGAAGCGAACCGGATCGGCGGCCGCCACGGCCTCGGCATGAGCGATCAGATCGAGAACCGGATCATCGAGGCGAAGAGCCGCGGCATCTACGAGGCCCCGGGCATGGCGCTGCTCTTCATCGCCTATGAGCGCCTGGTCACCGGCATCCATAACGAGGACACGATCGAGCAGTACCGGATCAACGGATTGCGCCTCGGCCGGCTGCTCTACCAGGGCCGCTGGTTCGATCCGCAGGCGATCATGCTGCGCGAGACCGCCGAGCGCTGGGTCGCGCGCGCGATCACCGGCGAGGTCACGCTGGAACTGCGCCGCGGCAACGACTATTCGCTGCTGAACACCGAGAGCCCGAACCTGACCTACCAGCCGGAGCGGCTGACGATGGAGAAAGGCGAATCGGTGTTCTCGCCGCAGGACCGGATCGGCCAGCTGACGATGCGCAATCTCGACATCAGCGACACCCGGGAGAAGCTCGCGACCTATGCGCGGACCGGGTTGCTGGCGAACGCGGAAGACGGGGCGTTGCCGCAGCTGAAGCACGAGTCGCGGGGGTGACCCTCCCGCTGCGGCGAAGCGCGCGGCGACTGAGATCCTCGGCCCGCGCCAGGCAGGCAAGACCACCCTCGCGCGTGCCACAGCGGCGGCGCGTCCCGTTCGATTTACCTGGACCTGGCGACAGCGGCCGATCTGGCGAAGCTGACCGACCCTGCGCGCTTCCTCGCGGCGCGGCGCGACCGGCTCGTGGTGCTCGACGAGGTTCAGAACGTGCCCAGGGAGCTGCACGGTTTGTGTCACCGCTGGAGATGCCGATCGAAGAGATCACCTGAGGACGACCGGCGGCCGGTGTTGGCGTGTCATGACCACGCCATCGTTCCAGGCCATGCGCACGGGCCGTCCCGATGCATCGGCTGACGGTGCCGCTGCCGCCGGGCCCCGATCCTTGGCTCCGGCCATGTCCTGCGCGTAAACTGGTTCCCGGGAGACATCCGATGAAACTCCGCTGCCTCTGCCTGCGCATCCACGCCCCGACCGACCTGCGCCTCGAAGAGATCGACGCCGGCGAAATGGGCCCCGGCCAGGTCACTGTCCAGGTGGCGATGGGCGGCATCTGCGGCTCCGACCTGCACTACTACCATGACGGCGGCTTCGGTGCGGTCCGGATCAAGGAGCCGATGGTGCTCGGGCACGAGGTTGCCGGCACCGTCACCGCGGTCGCGCCGGACGTCACCGCGTTCAAGCCCGGCGATCGGGTCGCGGTCAATCCGAGCCGACCGTGCTGGAACTGCAAGTACTGCCATGAAGGGCTGCCGAACCAGTGCCTGGACATGCGCTTCTACGGCAGCGCGATGCGGATGCCGCATGTCCAGGGCGCGTTTAGAACCGGACTGGTCTGCAACGAGGAGCAGTGCTTCAGGATTGCGGACGGCGTGCCGATCACGCTGGCCGCGCTCGCCGAGCCGTTCTCGGTCTGCCTGCACGGCGTCACGCGCGCCGGCCCGCTGATCAACAAGCGGGTGCTGGTCACCGGCTGCGGCCCGATCGGCGTGCTGTCGGTCGCCGCCGCGCTGCTGCACGGTGCCGCCGAAGTGACGGCAACCGACATCGTCGACGAGCCGCTCGCGGTCGCGGCGAAGCTCGGCGCGCACCGGACGATCAATGTCGCCCGGGACACCGACTGGGCCCGGCGCTACTCGGCCGACAAGGGCACCTTCGACGTGCTGCTCGAATGCTCGGGCAATCAGCGCGCGCTGCGCGACGGGCTCGAGGTGCTGCGGCCGCGCGGCACCATCGTGCAGCTCGGCATCGGCGGCGACGTCAGCATCCCGCAGAACGTCATCGTCGCGAAGGAGCTCGCGCTGCTCGGCTCGTTCCGCTTCCACGCCGAGTTCGAGCTGGCGGTGCGGATCATCAACGAGCGGCGGATCGATCTGTCGCCGGTCGTCACGCAGACGATGCCGATCAGCCGCGCGGTCGAGGCGTTCGAGCTCGCGAGCGACCGGAAGCGGGCGATGAAGGTGCTGATCGATTTCGCCGAGGAAGCGGCCTGAACGACACATCGCGCTCGGCCGCGCCCGGGCCCGCCCACCGCCCACCGCCCACCGCTCACCGCCGACCGACCACCGCCGACCGACCACCGCCGACCGCCAGGGGCCAGTGCACCGCGCCCGGCGTCAGCCGCCTCCGGAGCCTTCGCCCAGGCGCCGCAGCGCGAGCGCGATCTCGGCGCGGATCTCGTCCTCGCTGTTCAGTGGAACGCCGCTGGCGGCGATCGGGGTGATCGCGCCGCTGACCGGATCCCGGTCGATCGGGCCGTAACGCGCCGGCCGGCCGGTCCGCCGCAGCACCGCCTCGTAGGCGTCGCCGCTCGAGTAGTGCCAGAACTCGTACGGATAGGCGACGAAGCCGTGCGCATCGAACAACGCCGTGATCTCCGCGCGATGGGCGCGCGCGGTCGCGGAGACGAACGGCGAATCCATCGGAGTCAACGCCGACAGCTCGACGTAGGGCGCGCCGCGGTCGACCTCGCGATCGGGCGCATCGCGCCATACCACCGAGACATCGATCGCGCTGCCGCTCATATGGGTCGCGAACTTCGGCACGGTGGCGACCAGCCCGCTGCAGCGACGGAACATGAAGGCCGGGGACGGCACCTCGCCGCCGAGCTCCCAGATGGTGCGCGCGAGGATCGCGTCGAACACCAGCGGCTCCCGCCCCAGCTGCTTCTGGATCGCGCGAGTCCGGTAGCCGTCCTCGACGCGGATCGTCCAGCCGCGGGCATTGAACGCACGCGCCGCGGCAACGAACGCGTCGAGCTGGCCGGCGCGCAGCGCGGGGATCCGGGCCAGCCCGAGCACGTGCGGCCGCTGCGAGAACGCGACCTCGGCCCCGGTCCCGCGGATCGCGTCGGGCAGCATCACCAAAGGCTCGCCGCATTCCTCGACCGGATACGGCAGCACCCGGTTGAACATGAAATCCCAGGCTTCCTCGTTGCGGCGCGTCCAATAGGCACGTCGCGCCGCGTCGTCGGCGGCTGCGTCGACAGGCACGCCGGCGGACCGTTCGCCGCCGCTGCGCGCCGGATCCGGCGGCGCGCTCACGGGAACACCAGCCGCGGCAGCCAGGTGACGAAGCCGGGCACGAACAGGATGAAGAACATGAACGCGATCATCGCCGCGATATAGGGCAGCGCCTCGCGCGCGAAGCGCTGCATGCTGACGCCGGCGATGTCGGAGGCGATCAGGCCGCAGATGCCGATCGGCGGCGTGATCACCGCGATCATCATGTTGAGCACGAAGACGACGCCGAAATGGACCGGGTCGATGCCGGTCTGCACGACGATCGGCAGCAGGATCGGAGACAGCATGATGATCATCGAGGTCGCCTCGATGAACATGCCGAGGATCAGCAGCGCGACGTTCAGCAGCACCAGCGTCGTGGTCGGGCCCAAGCCGGACGACTTGACGACATCGAGGATCGCGTCGGCGGTCCCGGCCTGCGTCATCAGCCAGCCGAACGCATTGGCCGCAGCGACGATCAGCATGATCACGCCGACGGCTTCGGCGGCCTCGCAGAACATCTGGAAGAT
This sequence comes from Lautropia sp., assembly GCA_050249335.1. GTDB lineage: Bacteria > Pseudomonadota > Gammaproteobacteria > Burkholderiales > Burkholderiaceae_E > Lautropia. The sequence continues at coordinate 200 of JBFWQR010000065.1, read as the reverse complement.
CTGGCGCAGCGTCGCCGCCCGGTAGACGAAGCGGACGATCAGGATCGCGTAGACCAGCGCGACCCCGGCGGTCTCGGTCGGGGTCACGATGCCCGAAGTGATGCCGCCGATCAGCAGCACCGGCGTGAGCAGCGCCCAGGCGCTGCGCCGCGTCGCGGTCAGCACTTCGGCCAGCGTCGGGCCGCGCGGCCGCAGCTGCG
>JBFWQR010000064.1:0-38945 GCA_050249335.1 Lautropia sp. | reverse complement strand
CGTGCTCGGACGTGGCATGGAGCGGCCGCCCGCCTCCGTCGCTGCGCAATTCGAAAGCGACGAGCGCCGCTACCATATCCGTACCCTCAACGAGTTCGACGGCACGCCCTACTCGGTCTCGGACTTCTATTTCGCGAGCGACTACACCGACGCCGCGGCGCTGATGAACCTGCGGACCGGCAAGCAGCCGATCCAGTACCTCGAGGACATGGTCGGCGTGCGGATCCACCGCGCCGAGCAGACGGTCGGCGCCGACATCGCCCGCGCGCATGCCGCCCGGGCGCTCGCGATCAAGCCGGACACGCCGATCCTGCGCATCCAGCGCACCTACTTCGGTGCCGACGGCAAGCCGCTGGAGGTCGTCGTGGTCCGCTACCATCCCGAGCGTTATCACATCGCCATCGACCTGATCGTGCCGGGACGCGCATCGTGACGCAGCCGGTCGGTCTGACGCGAGACCGGTCGTCTCCGGCGCGGTGCTCGGCGGCGCGATGAGCGGCCGCACCGCCGTGCTGCGCTGGCTGCGCCGCGCGCACTGGCGGGCGCAGCCGGGCCGGACGCTGGTCAGCGTCGCGGCGGTCGCGATCGGCGTCGCGCTGGCGCTGGCGATCCATCTGGTCAACGCGTCGGCGCTGGATGCGTTCCGCCACGCGATCGCGACCGTGAACGGCGATGCCGATGCGCAGCTGCGCGCCGATCAGGGGCTGCTCGACGATGCGCTGCTCGACCCGGTCGCGCGACTGCCGGGGGTCGCGGCGGCAAGCCCGGTGCTGGAGCTGACGCTCTACCCGGATGCGCCGCCCGGATCCGGCGGTTCCTCCGGCGGTTCCTCCGGCGACGCGAGCCGGGCACGACGCGACCGCGCGCTGCCGCTGGTCGCGATCGACGTCTTCGCGGCGGCCCGGCTGACCCCGGCGCTGCTGCCGGTCGCGGACGATACGGACCGCGGCGCGCAACCGCTGTTCGCCGCCGACACGATCTTCCTGTCCGATGCCGCCCGCGCGCTGTGGCCGCAGCCGGTGCTGCGGATCCCGGCCGGCTCCCGCCTGCTGACGCTGCGGGTCGCCGGCCGGGTGCCCGGCGCGGCCCCCGGCCAGGTGCTCGCGGTGATGGACCTCGGCGCCGCGCAATGGGCGTTCGACGCGGTCGGCCGGCTGTCGCGGATCGATCTGCGGCACGATCCCGCGACGCCGCTCGCGACGCTGGCCGCACGGCTGCAGCCGCTGCTGCCGGCAACGGTTCGGCTCGCGGCGCCGCAGGATGGCGTGCAGCGGATGTCCAACCTGTCGCGCGCCTATCGCGTCAACCTCAACGTGCTGGCGCTGATCGCGCTGCTGACCGGCGGCTTCATCGTATTCGCGACCATGTCGCTCGCCGCCGTCCGCCAGCAGCCGGAGATGGCGCTGCTGCGCGTGCTCGGCGCCGCGCCGTCGCTGCCGGTCCGCGCGCTGCTGGTCGAAGGGGCGATGATCGGCGCCGCCGGCGCGGCGGTCGGCGTCGCCGGCGGTGTCGCGCTGGCCGGCATCCTGCTGCACACGGTCGGCGGCGATCTCGGCGGCGGCTACTTCAGCAGCGGTGGCGCGACCCTGCACGCGTCGCCGCTCGCGCTCGCGGGCTTCGGCGCGCTCGGCCTGCTGGCGGCGCTGGCGGGCGCCGCAGTCCCGGCGCTGGCGACCCGCCGCGCGGCGCCGGCGCGGCTGCTCAAGGCCGGCAGCGCCGAGGACACCTGGCGACGGCTGCGCGGCGGCCGTGCCGCGCTGCCGCTGCTCGCGGCCGCCGCCGCGCTGCTGTTCGCGCCGCCGTGGTTCGGGCTGCCGATCGCCGCATACCTGGCGATCGCGGCACTGCTGTTCGCCGGCATCGCGCTGGTGCCGCAAGTGGTCCGGCATGCGCTGGCGGCGCTGCGCCGGATTGCCGGCCGCCTGCTGTGGCGGCATCCGGTCGCCTGGCTGGCGGCCACCCGACAGGCGCAGGCGCCGGCATCGGTCGCGGTCGCGCTCGCCGGCGTCGTCGCCAGCTTCGCGCTGACCAGTGCGATGGTGATCATGGTCTCGAGCTTTCGCGACTCGGTCGACGACTGGCTCGGCACGGTGCTGCCGGCCGACCTCTATGCGCGGACGCCCGCGACCGTCACCGCATCGATCGACCCGGCGATGCGCGCGGCGATCGAACGGCAGCCCGGCGTCGCGCGCGCGCAGTTCCTGCGCACCGTCGAACTGACGCTGGCGCCGCCGGCGGCGGCCGGATCCGGGGCGGCGGCCGGATCCGGGGCGGCGGCCGGATCCGGAGCGGCGGCCGGATCCGGGGCAGCAGCGTCCGGAACGGCAGCCGCCGGAGCTGCGGCGACCCTGCCCGCGGTGCAGCTGCTCGCCCGCAGCCTCGACGGCACCCCGATCGCGCAGCAGCTGCCGCTGACCGGCGCGCTGCGCTCGCCGCCGCACCCGGGGCTGACCACGGTCTATGTCTCGGAGGCGATGGTCAGCCGCTACGACTTCGCGCCCGGCACCGTGCGCACCATTCCGCTCGCCGGCCGGCCGGTCGAAGTGTTCGTCGCCGGCGTCTGGCGCGACTACGCCCGGCAGACCGGCGCGATCACCATCGACCTCGCCGACTACCGCCGGCTGACCGGCGACGACACCGTCTCCGACGTCGCGGTCTGGCTCGCCGCCGGCGCCCGCCCGGACGCCGTCACCGAAGCGCTGCGCCGGGTGGCGCCGCCGCTCGCCGACGCCGAGTTCCGCAGCGCCGGTGAACTGCGCGCGTTGTCGCTCAGGATCTTCGACCGCAGCTTCGCGGTGACCTATGTGCTCGAGGCGATCGCGATCGTCGTCGGCCTGTTCGGCGTCGCCAGCGCCTACGCCGCCGAGGCGCTGAACCGCGCGCGCGAGTTCGGCATGCTGCGCCACCTCGGCGTCACGCGGCGGATGATCGTCGGCCAGCTCGGCCTGGAGGCGACCATCGGCACCGCGCTCGCGATCGGCTGGGGCGGCTTGCTCGGCGTCGCGATCGGCGCGATCCTGATCGAACGCGTCAACCCGCAGTCGTTCCACTGGACCATGGACATGACGTTGCCCTGGCCGGTGCTGCTGCCGTCGGCAGCCGCGCTGCTCGCCACCGCGGTCGTCACCGCGATGCTGGCCGCGAACAGCGCCAGCGCCGCGGCGCCGCTGCGTGCGGTCCGGGAGGACTGGTGACGGCCCGGCGGCGGCGCCGTCGACTCGGCGAAACCGCGCTGGCGGCTACGCTCGCGGCTGCGCTGCCGCGCGGCACACGGGCGGCCGGCCCAACCGCCTGGCCCGGCACCCCGCATGTCTTCCCGGCGGCCGACCCGGCCTACCGGCTGACCTTCCCGCGCGACTACGGCGCGCACCCGGCGTACCGCACCGAATGGTGGTACGTGACCGGCTGGCTCGACGGCCGCATCGGCTTCCAGCTGACCTTCTTCCGGGTCCGGACCGGGCATCCGGACGGCAATCCGAGCCGGTTCGCGCCGACCGAGCTGTTGTTCGCCCATGCCGCGCTGATGGTGCCAGCGCGTGCGACGCCGCTGCATGCGGAACGGTCCAGCCGGCTCGGCGCCGCCGGGGTCAGCGCGTCGCCGAGCGATACCGCGCTCACGCTCGGCGACTGGTCGCTGGTGCGCGCGCCCGACGATCGCTATCGTGCCCGCGTGGCCGACGCCGCGGTCGCGCTCGACCTGACCTTGACGCCGGTGACGCCGACGCCGTGGCTGCAGGGCGAACACGGCTTCTCGCGCAAGGGGCCGCTGCCCGAGCAGGCCAGCCACTACTACAGCCGGCCACAGCTCGCCGTGGCCGGGACGATCCACGAACGGCCCGACGAGCGCGGCGGGTCGGCACGACCGGTCCGCGGCAATGCCTGGTTCGATCACGAGTGGTCGACGACCGTGCTCGATCCCGAAGCCGCCGGCTGGGACTGGACCGGCCTCAACCTCGACGACGGCAGCGCGCTGGTGGCGTTCCGCATCCGTCGCCGCGGCAGCCGTCCCGACGAGCCGATCTGGAGCTACGCCGCGCACTGGTGGCCCGACGGCCGACGGCAGCCGCTGGCGGCGGTCCGCTTCCAGCCGCTGCGTGAATGGCGCTCGCCGCGTACCGGCGGCCGCTATCCGGTCGCGATGCGGCTGATCCTGCCCGACCGGACATTGACGCTCGAGCCGCTGTTCGACGACCAGGAGCTCGACAGCCGCGGATCGACCGGAACGATCTACTGGGAAGGCGCGGTCACCGCGCTGCAGGACGGCCGGCGGGTCGGCGCCGGCTATCTCGAACTGACGGGATACCAGGGCCGGCTGCGACTCTAGGAGGCTGTCGGACGATGAGAAAGAGTCGCCCCGGGCATCCGCGCGCTGGTCGTCATCGACAGCTGGACTTAGCAAGTGATAAGCTAATTCTCCTGCGTGCGATGGCCGCACGCCCTGCCGCGAGAACGCGATGCCACTCGAGCTGTTCCACAGTCACATCTCGACCTGCAGCCAGAAGGTTCGCCTGTGCCTCGCCGAGAAAGGCATCGACTGGGTCGATCGCCCGATCGACCTTTCACGTCGCGAGAATCTGACCCCGGAGTTCCTGGCGATCAATCCCAACGGCGTCGTGCCGGCATTCCGGCACGATGGACAGCCGATCTTCGAGTCGACCGTGATGTGCGAGTACCTCGAAGAGGCGTTTCCCGACACGCCCCGTCTGTCGCCGGATTCCGCGCTCGGTCGCGCGCAGATGCGCGCCTGGTTGCGCTTCATCGACGAGGTACCGTCGATGGCGATCCGGGTGCCTTCGTTCCAGAACGTCTTCCTGCCGGCGTTCCAGTCGATGAGCGAGGAAGCGTTCGCCGCCTTCGCCGATGACAATCCGCTGCGCAAGGACTTCTTCCTGCGGATGGGCCGAACCGGATTCTCCAGGCAGGAATACGACATCGCGATCGAGCGCCTCGATCGATCGCTGGCGCGCATCGACTCCGCGATCCAGCGCACGCCCTGGCTGTCCGGTGACCGCTATACCAATGCCGACGTGTGCCTGTTGCCGGTCATCGTTCGGCTCGAGGATCTCGGCTTGTCGGCGATGATGGAGCGGTACCCGCACGCGCTCGACTGGTATCGCCGCAGCCGTGAGCGCCCGGCGTTCGACGTGGCGTTCTACCCGGGAAGCCGCATTTCGCACCTGCGGCCCGGCTACGCGGCGCTGGCGTGCTGAGCTGAAACCCCGCCGCGCATCGCGCGGCGTCGCGCTACGCCCGCCGGAGGCGCTCCTGCGCCTCGACGAAACCGAGCACGATACGGTTGAAGCGCTCGGGGTCGACCTGGGACAGCGCGTGGCCGCCGCGCTCCAGCATGAGCAGCTTCGAAGTCGGGATCAGGGCCGCGAGCCGATGCGAGTGATACGGCGGCGTCAGCACGTCGTCCTCGGCGCACAGGATCAGCGTCGGAACGCGGATCCGCGGCAGGTCGGCGACTCGATCGAACGACAGCACCGCGTCGATGCGGCTGGAAATGATCGAGAAGCCCGGAAGATTCGCTTCCGCCGCCTGTTCGGCCGCCTCGAACTCGCTGGCCCGCTCGTTGACGAACCAGGGCGGGTAGAGGAAGACCGGCGTCGCCCGTTGGTATGACCGTGCGCCGCCAAGGCGCATGGCCTCGCGACGGATCTCCATGATCGCTCGCATCACCGGATCGGCACGGGTCCAGCTGGCATAGAGCACCATGCTGCGCAGCCGTGACGGTGCATCGACGGCGAGGATCTGGCCGATGGCACCGCCGGTCGAGTGACCGATCAGGTGGACATCCGGGAGCTGCAACGCGTCGAGCAGCGCCAGCACGTCGCGCGCCATGCCGTCGACCGTGTAGCTGGTCTCGTGACGCGTGCTGCGACCGGTGCCGCGATGGTCGTAGACGATGACCTGGAAGTGGCGTGCGAGCGCAGCGATCTGGGGCACCCAGTAGCTCGAAGCGCCTCCCAGACCCGCCGCCAGCAGAACCGGCGGCCCCTCCCCATGGATCTCGTAGTGCATCGCGACGTTGTCGCCGAGGTCGATCGATGGCATGGACGTGCGCCTTCGCCTCTGGATTGATTCAGTGTCGCGCGAGCCAGTCGGCAGCGGTTGCAAGCCAGCGGCTGCCGTCATCGACGGCCGCCCAGGCGGCGGAGAAATGGGTGCGATCCGGCAGCTCGACCCGTTCGATATCACCGCCGAGGACGGAGACCACCCGCTCGAACTTCCGGGCCTGGATGGCGAGGTGCGGGAAGTCGTTGTCGCCGTGGGCCAGGAGCATCGGCGGCGGCAACGTGCCGAGGTGGAACAGCGGGCTCGCATGGACGTCGTTGCCGTCCGCCTCGGGACCGAGGAAGCGCGGCCGGACGCTCATTCCGTTTCCGGGCGTGAAGTCGAAGATGCCGGAGATGCACAGACAGCCGCGGATCACGTCACGAGGCAGCCCACGCGAAGCCTGCCAGTCGCGCCGGCACGCCAGCAAGGCAGCGTAGTGGCCTCCGGCAGACCAGCCGCCCACGAAGAGCCGCGCAGGATCGCCGCCGTGCCTGGCCACGTTCGAATGGAGCCAGGCGACCGCATCGGCGGCATCGTGCCATCCCGCCGGAAAGAGGTGCTTCGGCGCCATTCGATAGCCGAGGCTCGCGAACGTGATGCCCGCCGCGTTGAGCGGCGGCGCCATGTAGGCGAGCAGTTCCTTGTAGCCGTTGGTCCAGCCGCCGCCGATCATGAACGCGAGCACCGTGCCGTTCGGCTTGCGCGCCGGAAACAGCATCAGGCGCTGATGGACATCGCCGCCGTATTCGAACTCGAGGCCTTCGATGCCTTCGGAACGCCGGCGCATCTCGGCGTTGTACCGGACCCCGTTCTCCGAGAGCGGCTCCTGGGGCGGATAGTCCTCGATGCGCATCGCGCTCAGCCCGCGACCTGGTTCGAGAACGTGCGCTTGACGATCATCTTCGGATCGGTGATGCGTCCGGCGTCGATGACCTGCTTGCCGTCGATCCAGACACTGCAGCCGAACATCGGCATGTCGATGTGGGCCTTGGTCGCGTTGGTGCCGCCGCCCTGATCGTTCGGCCCGGTCGAGAACAGGAAGCTCCCCGGCCAGGCGCGACCGGTACCGCCGACACGCTCGATGTCGTTGCCGTGCACCGCGAGCTGATCGCTGATGGCGTTCGGATTGAGGCCCCAGCCCAGATGGGAGACATGATAGGGCTCGTCGTCCTCCGCATTCTTGCGGTGGGCGTCGCAGAACTGGCGGATCAGGTAGGCGTCGACCTTGCCGCGAACGTCCCGGATCACGCCCTTCTCGATCGTCAGGCGCACTTCCTCCTCGACGATCCTGACGTAAGGCAGGATCCAGCAGTCTCCGGGCTGCAGAACGATCAGCCCCTCGGCCGTGCCGACATTCGGCCAGGTCGAGAAGTGACCTGCGCCCCAGTGATCGACGCGGCCCCGCTCCTCGGAGTACCCGTACTGGCAGCTGGTCACCATCGAGCCCAGCGCGGCGCGGAAATCGGTGCCGGCAGCGCTCTTGACCACCATCTCCTTCGCGTTGTGCACGAGATCGCGCGCGTAGATACAGGCTTCCTTCAGGCCGGGCGGCGACATCAGACGTTCGAGATCGTCCGGATGATCATAGATCATCAGGAAGCGCGTGCCCTTGGCGGTTGCACGCGCCATCCATTCGGAGCCGAGCGGGATATGGAACACGACGACCATGTCGGCGCTCTCGGCCGCTTCCATCGTGCCCTTGGTCGCGAAGATCTGTTCGCCGCCGATGTGCGTCGTCGAGTACGGTGAGTTGAGCTTCAGTTCGAAGATCGACGCGCCGAGGTCCTCGGCGGCGGCGAACGCCGACTGCACGTATTCGGGGCGGGTCTTCAGATCGGTCACCAGGCAGATGGTCTCGCCCGGCTTCACGTTGCAGAGCTTGAATTCCTTGCGGAACAGCAGCGGGAGTTTCGCCGGGTTCAGTTCCTGGGGTCTGACGGACATGAGCGCTCCGGATGACGGTTCGTCACGGGCGGAGGCCCGTGAGCGGATTGAAGATGATCAATTGATAAGTTAACATGCCCGCACCGGGTCGTGTCAACGATTCCGTCGTCCGCGTCGCCGAGCGACGCGCTGCCCGGCAGCCGTGCTGCCGCCAATCCGAGGAGCTGTCCATGCCCCGCACCCCGCTCGTTCCGAAGGGTTCCGCGCCTCCGCTCGCCCCCTATTCGCCGGGGGTGAAGTCCGGCAACATGGTATTCGTCTCCGGCGTTCTGCCGATGGATGCGAAAGGCGCCACCGTAGGGCGCGGCGATGTCCGTGCGCAGACGCGGCAGGTGATCGAGAGCATTCGCGCGATTCTGGAAGCCGGCGGCGCGACGCTGGACGATGTGACGATGAACACGATCATCCTGAAGGACCTGTCGGACTACGCCGCGATGAACAGCGTCTACGCCGAGTACTTCGGGCGCAATCCGCCGGCGCGCTACTGCATTCGTGCCGACCTGGTGAAGCCGGACTTCCTGGTCGAGATCGCATCGATCGCCGTGGTCGATCGCTAGGGCCTGCTCACGCTACGGACGCCGCCGCGCCGGCGCCTGCCGGACAACGGGAAGGCGTCGCGCAAGGAGCCGCGCGGCGCCGCCGAAGGCCTCGAGGGCGTCCGATACAATCGGGGCCAGCGAGCCATCGATGAAGCCCACCCGCCCCAAACCAGCTGCCCGGCCCGAAGCGGATACTCCCGTTCGCGCCGCGGCGGTCCGTCCGGTCACGCGCCGGCTGTCGCAGCAGGCACGGCGGCAGATGATCATCGAGCAGGCGATCCGCTTCTTCGCGGAAAAGGGGTTCGGTGCGACCACGCGGGACCTCGCTGCGCGAATCGGAGTCGCGCAGCCGCTGATCTTTCAGCATTTCCCGACCAAGTCCGACCTGGTCGAGGCGGTCTTCGATGCCCTGTTCGCGCGGATGTCGTCCTACGACTGGTTCACGAAGCTGACCGACAGGAACGTGGGCCTGCGCGCCCGTCTGATCGATTTCTTCCAGTCGTACGCGACGACGCTGTACGACTACGACTGGATCCGGATCTACATGTTCGCCGGGCTCGAGGGCGGCGCGTTCAATCGGCTCTGCATCACCCGTCTGAGCGAACCTCTGCTGCGCGAGGTCATCCGGCAGATCAGGATCGATGCCGGCGCCAGGGGAACATCGCTTCGCGATGTCACCTCGCGCGAGGTCGAGCTGCTCTGGATCCTGCATGGCGGGCTCTACTACTCGGCAATCCGCAAGCAGATCTACGGCATGGCGATCGAGAGCACCGATGTCCGGCCCCTGATCGAGTATGGTGTCGACTCGGCACTGTTCGGTATCCGCAAGCTGATCGCCGATCTCGAAGCGGCCGAGGATTCCGGGGCGACGGCGCCCGCCCCGGCGCCGACGGACGCGCAGCAGACCGGGTCGCCCGCCACCGGCCGCCGGGCCGGCAAGGTCAGATCCCAAGGTATGCCCGCCTGATCTCGGGGTTGGCCGCGAGCGTCGCGGCGGCGCCCGACATGGCCACGTGCCCGTGTTCGATCACGTAGGCTTCATCGGCGATCGCCAGCGCGCGGCGGAGGTTCTGCTCGACCAGGACGACCGTGACGCCGGAAGCGCGGATGCGGCCGATCGTGTCGAACATCTCCGTCACGATCTTGGGCGCCAGGCCCAGGCTGGGCTCATCGAGCAGGATCAGCTTCGGATCGGCCATCAGACCGCGCCCGATCGCGAGCATCTGCTGCTCGCCGCCGGAGAGCGTCGCACCGGCCTGCCGGCGGCGCTCCGCCAGCCGCGGAAACATCGCGAAGATCGAGTCGAGCCGCGCTGCCGCGCCGGGGCGGGCACGCGGCGTCGCCGCACCGATCCGGAGATTCTGCTCGACGCTCAGGTCCGGGAAGATCAGCCGGCCTTCGGGGATCAGCGAGATGCCGCGCGCGACCCGCTGCTCGGTCGGGAGCGCCTCGATACGGCCGCCGTCCAGGCGGATCTCGCCGGCATCCGGCTGGACCAGTCCGCTGATGGCGCGCATCAGCGTCGTCTTGCCGGCACCATTGGCGCCCAGCACCGCGGTGATCGAACCGTGGGCGACCGCCAGCGACAGGTTGCGGATCACGCGGACGCGGCCATAGCCGGCGTCGAGCTGGCGGACTTCGAGCAGCGGCGTCGTCGCCTGCCCGCTGACGACCGGCGTCGTCACCGGCCCGCTCATGACCCGTGCGCCATCGCCGGCGCGGCCGCGGCCGGCTCGGCCGGCGTCGGCTCGCCGAGATAGGCCTCGATGACGGCCGGATCGGAGACGACCCGGGATGGCGTGCCGTCGGCGATCAGCCGACCGTGATGCATGACCACGACCCGCTCGCAGAGCCGCATGACGGCCGACAGGACGTGCTCGACCATCACGATCCCGATCTCGAACCGCTGGCGGACGGCGGCGATCATCGCGACCGCCTCGTCGACCTCCGTCGGCGTCAACCCGGCCAGCACTTCGTCGAGCAGCAGCAGCTTCGGTCCGGTGGCCAGTGCCCGCGCGATCTCGAGCCGCTTGAGGCCCGCCAGCGTCAGCTCGGCTGCCGGGCGCTCCGCGCGGTCGGCGAGGCCGACCGACGCGAGCAATTCGTCGGCGACCCGGATCGCCGCGCCGCGGCCGAGCCGCTGGCGGCCGAACATGGCGGCGGTGGCGACGTTCTCGGCGACCGTCAGGCCGCGAAACGGACGGACGATCTGGAACGTCCGTGCGACGCCGCGGGTCGAGATCGCATGGGCGGGCAAGCCCGTCACGTCGTGGCCATCGAATCGAATGCGGCCGGAGGTCGGGGCCTGGTTGCCGGCGATGAGGCTGAACAGCGTGGTCTTGCCGGCACCGTTGGCGCCGATCAGTCCGGTGATCTGGCCGGATTCGACGGCCAGCGTCACCGAATGCACCGCGACCAGTCCGCCGAAGCGCTTGGTCACCGCGTCGAGCTCAAGCACGGCCAACGTCGGCCTCCGAACGCAGGGGTCGCGGGCGGGCAGCATCGGCGTCGGACCCGGCCGCCCCGGTCTCGGCCCGTGCCGGTGACCGGCCTCGCCCGGATCGCAGGCCGTCGAGCGTGCCGACGATTCCGCGCGGGGCCAGCATGATGAAGGTGATCAGCGCCACGCCGAGCACGACCATGTACAGGTTCGGATAGCGGGTCCAGAGGAGCTCCTGCAAGCCCACCAGGAACAGCGCGCCGACCAGCGGACCGGATGGCGAGTCGCTGCCGCCGATCACGGCGATGCAGATCAGGGTCAGCGAGATCGTCGGGTCGAATGCCGGATGCGCCTCGAAGTAGCCCCCGCGCAGCACCAGCAGCGCGCCGACCAGCGCGGGGATCAGCGCCGACAGCGCGTAGGCATGGGTCTTGAAGCGGGCGGCATCGATGCCGATCGTCTCGGCCGCGGTCTCGTCCTCGCGGATCGCCCGCAGCGCCTCTCCCATCCGGCTGCGCCGCACGCCCGCCATCAGCAGGAAGGCGGCAACGGCAAGCGCCAGCATCAGCCAGTACAGCACGTCGAGGTCGGGGGCTCCCAGCAGCATCCGGGAGCCGCTGCCCATGCGCGCCTCCACGGCGATGACGACGTACTTGACGAACTCGGCCAGGCCGAAGGTCAGCATGACGAAGTACGGGCCTCGGACCTTGAGGCACGGACGGCCGACCGCGAACGCGAGCGCGACCGCGATCGCGCCGCCGGCCGCCGCTGCCGCCCAGATCGGCCATGTGCCCCAGGTCATCGCGACCGTGGTTGCGCCGATCCCGTAGAAGACCACATGGCCGAGCGAAACGTATCCGGTCAGCCCGGAGAACATCGACCAGCTGAGCGCGAGCGCGATCCAGGTGGCCAGCGTGAAGCCGACGCCGAGCGCGTAGGTGCTGTCGAGCAGCGGCAACGCAGCCAGGGCGATCCCGAGCGCGGCCGGCCCGACCCAGTGCATCATCGTGGTGTTCATCGCAGAGCGGGCCGGAACAGTCCCTGCGGCCGCAGCAGCAGCAGCGCAATGAAGATTCCGTAGAGCAACAGCGACCGGTAGCCGGCGCCCAGGATCACGAGCCCGTAGGTCTCGATCACGCCGAGAATCGCGGCCGCGGCAAGACCGCCGTGGATGCGGCCGAGCCCGCCCAGCATCACGACGACGAAGGCAGCGACCGTCTGCTCGAAGCCCATGAACGGATGAATCTGCTGGAACAGGCTGGTCAGGCCGCCGCTCAGCGCGGCCATGCCGAACCCGGCGCCGAAGCTGAAGATGTAGACCGCCCGGACATCGACGCCGGACACGGCCGCGGCCTCCCGATGCTGCATCACCGCCTGCGATCCGAGCCCGAGAAGCGTGCGCGCCATGACGAACAGCAGCAGTGCGAGCACGGCCAGCGCGATCGCTGCCGCAACCAGCCGATTGGCCGCGAACGAGGCCCCGCCGATCGTCACGACCTGGTCGAGATACCGGTAACCGCGATAGTTGTTGGAAAACGCGAGCGAAGCGAGGTTCTGCAGGACGATCGAAAGGCCGAAGAACACCAGCAGCGAATTCGACTCCAGGCGCGCCGCGAGCAGCGAGTTGCGCAGCACCTTGGCGAACAGCCCCCGATAGACCAGCACCCCGAGCGCGGCGCCGGCAATCGACGCGAGCGCGGCACCGGCCAGCGGCGACCAGCCGAGCAACGCCTGAGTCCAGAACACCGCATACGCACCGAGCATCACGAAGTCGCCGTGGGCGACGTTGAGCAGCCGGACCGTGCCGTAGACCAGGTTCAGCCCGGTTCCGACCAGTGCGTACAACGACGCCGAGACGACCGCCGCCGCAAGCAGCTGGCCGGACAGGAGCGTCTCGAGCACGCCTCTACTGCCAACCGGGCTTGCGAATCAACTCCGCGGTTGCGATCTCGCGCGGCCACACGACCTCGTTGATGCCCTTCTGGATCTGGATGAATCCGGCCGGCATCGCGGCGTTGTGTCCCTTGTCGTCGAACTTGGCCGGGCCCATGATCGTGTCGAACGTGCCGGTCATCAGTGCCGACCGCAGCTTTTCCCGATCGAGACCGGCGCGGGCGACGGCCTGCTCGAGAATCTCGCAGCTGACATACGCGATCGTGGTGTCCTTGTCGTCCGGCGGCATCTTCCAGCGCGCGACGTAGGCATCGAAGAACGGTGCGGCGCGTGGCCAGCGCTTGGCATGGCGGCTCCACTGACCGATCGAGATCGTGCCGTCGGCATTCGGGCCGAGCCGCTGAACGAAGCTGGCCTGAGCGGGGCCGATCAGCGTGAACTGGTTCTGGACCTGCAGGCCCAGCTCACGCGCCTGGGTCGTGTACAGGACCGAGTCATTCAAGTACGACAGGCCGACCACGAAGTCCGGAGCCGCCGCCTTGAGACCGGTGATCACACTGGTCAGATCCTTGACGTCGCCCGGGTATTCCTCGTTGAACGCCGGTTCGATGCCGGCTTTCTTCAGCTCGCCGATCAGCGTCTTCTTCATGTCCAGGCTGAATGGCAGCTGGGCGGTGATCACCGCGACACGCTTCGCGCCGCTCGCCTTGATCAACGGGATCAATGCAACCGCCCACTGATCGGGGAACGGCTGCGTGAACAGCATGTACTTGGTCCCGGCGTTCTTCGCCTGGATCGATCCGATCGTGTTCGCGAGGATGGGGAACCGCGCGCGCTCGACGACCGGGATGATCCCCATGTGGATGGCGGTCGCATACGGTGCGAGCAACAGGTCGACCTTGTCGTCGCCGATCAGCTTCTCGTAGATCCGGGCCGCATTCTGGCCCTGCGACTGGTCGTCGTAGACGACGAACTCGACCGGCCGCTTGCCCTGGCCGGCGATTTCGAGCCCGCCGCGGGCATTGACCTGCTCCCGCCACAGGTCGTACGCCTGGCGCTGGGATGCGCTGGGCGCGCCCAGCGGGCCGGTCTGCGCAATCGAGAAGCCGATCCGGACGGGACCGGTCTGGGCCTGCGCCGGTGCGACCGCGGCGCCGGCGACCGAACAGAGCAACGCGACGCCAGCAGGCTTCCCGGTGGCGGCGAGGAAGGAACGGCGGTCCGGCATCGGCATCTCCAGATGTGCAGGCCCGGCGAACTGCCGAGCGCGATCGCCGCATCCTAATCGCCGATGATTAACTTATCAAGTGGTAAGTTATGCTGCTTCGCCGCGAGGCATGGTGCACGACCCGGGTGCCGCAGGCACTGTCTTGGCACCGCGGCCGCAAGGCCGCACGCGGGCAGGCGGCGGACGATGCGGCGCGACTTTCGGACGTGATGCCGCTACTTCCCGAACAGCGCCCGGAAGAACTTGTCCATCTCCGCCTTCGACTGCCGGTCGGCCTCGGCGTGATAGGCGAGCGGCAGGTTGAATTGCTTGCCCTTGGCGGTCGCATCCGGATTGGTGAACGCATGCACCGCGCCCGGATAGTCGATGTAGCGGTAGTCGACCTTCGCCGACTCCATCTCCTTCTTGAAGGTATCGACCGTGTCGGGCTTGATGAACGGATCGTCGGCGCCATTCAGCACCAGCACCTTCGCGCCGACCTTGCCCGGGGCCGCTTGCGCCCCGGCGGCACCGAGACCGGCGTGGAACGCCGCGATGCCGGCCAGGTTCATGCCGCTGCGCGCCGCATCGAGCACGACCGACCCGCCGAAGCAGAAGCCGATCGCGCCGATCTTGCCCGCGTCCACCGTCGCCTGCTTCGCCAGCGTGTCCTTGGCCGCGGCGAAGCGCGACAGCATCACCGCCGCATCCTTGCGTACCGACCCTGCCAGCGCGCCGGCGTCCTTCGGGTTGTCCGCGGTCTTGCCGTCGCCGTACATGTCGGCGACGAACGCGGTATAGCCCTGGGCGGCGAGCTTGCGCGCTTCCTCGCGGACGTGCGGCGTGATGCCCCACCACTCGTGGACGACGATGATGCCGGCGCGCTTTGCGGTGCTGGCGTCGTCGTAGACGACGAAGCCCTGCATCGTCGTGTCCCGGTCCTTGTAGCTGACCGGCTCCTCCTTGATGGCGGCCTGCGCGACGCCGAGCGACAGCGCGAGCGCCGCTCCGATGATCCAGCTGTGCATGGTGGCTCCTCCGTTGGCGAATCGATCCTAGCACGGTGGCCGCCACCGGCCCGCGGCTATGTCTGCTCGCGGAACCGGCCGAGCCGGCGGTCGGCCTTCTCGGCGGCGTCCGAGAGCACGTGCGGCGGCAGCCGATTGACCAGGAACGGGATGCCGAGCATCAGCAGCGCCAGATCGTCGGCCCAACCGAACAACAGGGCGAAATCCGGCAACAGGTCGACCGGGCTGATCAGGTAGGCGAGCAGCAGCAGCGAGCCGAGTCTGATCGACGCGGGCGTACCCGGGTTGCGGAACGCATACCAGAGAATCAGCGCCTCGCGTCCGGTGGTCTTGAACAGCCGGCGAATCCGTAGCAGCCACAGCATGGCACATCTCCCGAACGGGCCGAGCTCGATCCGCGATCGAGCTCGTATCGACGGCAACGATACCGCCGGCCCGACCATGGGGGCGATTGACCCTGATTCAAGGCCGAGATCGGAACCGTCGGAAGATTACCGTGCCCGGGCGCCGCGGCGACCGGTGCCGGGCCGGCTCGCAGCGGCCGGGCGGCTCGGCGCTGCAGCGGCCGATCGGCTCAGCGCACCAGCTGATTGATCTCGATGATCGGCAGCAGCACCGCCAGCACGATCATCAGCACGATCGCGCCCATGATCAGGATCAGGATCGGCTCGAGCAGCGTGGTCAGCGTCAGCGTGCGGCGCTCGACCTCCTGCGACATCGTCTCGGCGGCGCGTTCGAGCATGTCGGGCAGCTCGCCGGTCGCCTCGCCGCTCGCGATCATGTGGATCAGCATCGGCGGGAACTGCTTGCCGGCGCCGAGCGCGCGCGCCAGCGGCACCCCCTCGCGGACCCGCGACAGCGCATCCTCGACATTGGCCTTCAGCGCGGTGTTCGACAGCGTCGCGGCGCCGGCGTCGAGCGCGCGGATCAGCGGCACGCCGCTGCCGGTCAGGATGCCGAGCGTCGACGCGAAGCGCGCGGTGTTGACGCCGCGGATCAGCCGGCCGAACAGCGGCAAGGTCAGCATCCGGGTATCCCACGCGAGCCGGGCGGTCGGCGCGCGCAGCGCGTAGCGGAACAGCATGAACGCGACCACCAGCACCACCAGCACCAGCCAGCCGTAGACCCGGACGAACGCCGAGACGTTGATCAGCACGATGGTCAGGAGCGGCAGCTGCTGGCGGGTCTGGTTGAACACGCTGACCACCTGCGGCACCACGTAGGTCAGCAGCGCGACGATCACCGCGAGCGCGACCAGCGTGACGATGATCGGATAGGTGAACGCCATCCGCACCTTGCCGACCAGCGCGGTCCGGCTCTCGACGTAGTCGGCGAGCTTCAGCATCACCTTGGCGAGGTCACCGGACTGCTCGCCGGCGCCGATCAGCGCGCGGTAGGTATCGGGGAAGTCGCGCGGGAACTTGGCCATCGCGGCCGACAAGGTCTGGCCGCCGACCACATCGCTCCTGACCGCGGCGAAGCGCTCGCGGACCCGCGCCGACTCCGACTGCTCGACCACCGCATTGAGCGCCCGCTCGAGCGGCAGCCGTGCCGCCAGCAGGCTGGCGAGCTGGCGGGTGCACAGCGCCAGATCGGCGTCGCGCAGCCGGCCGCCGATGACGATGCTGCCGCTCGCCTGCCCGGTCTCGACGGTATCGACCGCGATCGGCACCAGCCCGCGCTCGCGGATCAGCGCGCGCGCCTGGCGCGCCGAGTCGGCGTCGAGGATGCCGCGCTGGAACTTGCCGGTCGGGTCGGCGGCCTGGAATCGGTAGGCCGGCATCAGAAGTTCGACTTCATGGGCGGCAGGAAGCGCGCCGAGGTCATCAGTCGCGCGTCACGCGGACGACTTCGTCGAGCGAGGTCACGCCGGCCTGGACCCAGCGGCCGCCGTCCTCGCGCATCGACTGGAAGCCGTTCTTGCGCGCGACCGCGCGCAGCTCGTCCTCGGCGGCGCTGTTGTGGATCAGGCCGCGCAGCTCGTCGTCGACGCTGACCATTTCGTAAATGCCGGTGCGGCCCTGGAAGCCGGTCTTGTTGCAGGCGAGGCAGCCGACCGCGCGCCAGCCGCGGGTCACCGGGTCCGGCTGGCGGCACTGCGGGCAGAGCTTCCTGACCAGCCGCTGCGCGACGATGCCGATCAGGCTCGACGACAGCAGGAACGGCTCGATGCCCATATCGATCAGCCGGGTCACCGCCGACACCGAATCGTTGGTGTGCAGGGTCGCCAGCACCAGGTGGCCGGTCAGCGACGCCTGGACCGCGATCTGGGCGGTCTCGACATCGCGGATCTCGCCGATCATCACCACGTCCGGGTCCTGCCGCAGGATCGAGCGCAGCGCCTTCGCGAAGGTCATGTCGATCCGCGCGTTGACCTGGGTCTGGCCGATGCCGTCCAGATCGTACTCGATCGGGTCCTCGACGGTCAGGATGTTGGTCGTGCTCGAATCCAGCCGCGACAGCGCGGCATAGAGCGTAGTGGTCTTGCCGGAGCCGGTCGGCCCGGTCACCAGCACGATGCCGTGCGGCTGCGCGATCAGCCGGTCGAACGCCGCCAGGTACTGCGGGCTCATGCCGAGCTTGGCGAGGTCGAGCCGGCCGGCTTCCTTGTCGAGCAGCCGCAGCACCGCGCGCTCGCCGTGGCCGGTCGGCAGCGTCGAGACCCGCACGTCCATCGGCCGGCCGCCGATCCGCAGCGTGATCCGGCCATCCTGCGGCAGCCGCTTCTCGGCGATGTCGAGGCTCGCCATGATCTTGATCCGCGACACCAGCGCCGCATGCAGCTCGCGCCGCGGCTTGACCACGTCGCGCAGCGTGCCGTCGACGCGAAAGCGCACCATCGAATAGGTCTCGAACGGCTCGATATGGATGTCCGACGCGTTGTCGCGCGAGGCCTGGGTCAGCAGCGCGTTGATCATCCGGATGATCGGCGCGTCGTCCTCGCTCTCGAGCAGGTCCTCGATCTTCGGCAGGTCCTGCATCAGCCGCGACAGGTCGACGTCGCCGCCGACCTCGTCGACCACCGACGCCGCACTACCCTCTTGCTGCGCATAGGCGCGCGAAATCGCCGCGGCGAGCTCCTGGCCGGGCTTGCGCACCGGTACCAGCCGGTACGGCAGCGTCCGGGACAGCTCGGACAGCGCGGTCAGCGGCGTCGCGTCGCCGATCCAGACCTCCATCGCGTCGCCGCTGATGCCGGAGACCAGTACCTGGTGGGCGCGCGCGAAGCCGTACGGCACGTAGCGCGAAGGCGAGACGGTTGCCATGATCCGGAGCGGCGCAGGCGGAAGCGCGGCCGCGCGATCAGTATGAGCCGAGCGGCGGCTCGAAGCGGGCCCGGCCGCCGGACGGATTCGACACGCCGTTGCCCGCGCCCGGCGCCGCCGGTGTAGCGGCCGGCGCGGTGCCGGGCGGCGACGCCGGCGCACCGGCTCCGTGGCCTGCCCCCGGCAGGTCCGGCTGCGGCCGCTGCAGCGACTGCGGCGAAGCACCCGGCAACGGCTGATCGGACGCGAAGATCTCGGCAAGGCCCGGCGCGAGGCTCGGCGGCGTCCGCGACGGCGCCTGCGCGCCGGGCGTGCCGGGCCGGACCGGCAGGTTCTGCAGATCCGGCATCCGGTAGTTCGGCAGCGGAATCAGGTCCGGCAGCTGCGCCGAGGCGCTGCGGCTGCGGATGTAGTCGTAGCGGTTGGCGGTGACGTCCCAGGCGCTGCCGGTGTCGCGGATCACGATCGGGCGCAGGAACACCAGCAGATTGGTCTTCTTGCTGGTGCGGCTGTCGTAGCGGAACAGCCGGCCGAGCAACGGAATATCGCCGAGCAGCGGCACCTTGCTGACGTTGCCTTCGACGCTGTCCTGGATCAGGCCGCCGAGCACGACGATCTGGCCGTCGTCGACCAGCACGTTCGATTCGATCGCGCGCCGGTTGGTGATCAGGCCGGCCGACAGCGACGCGTCCTGGACGCTCGAGACCTCCTGGAAGATCTGCATCCGGACCGCACCGCCTTCCGATACTTGCGGGCGAACCCGCAGCGTAGTGCCGACGTCCTTGCGTTCGATCGTCTGGAACGGGTTGGCCACCGCGCCGGTGGTGCTGGTGAACTGGCCGGTGATGAACGGTACGTTCTGGCCGATGATGATCCGGGCTTCCTCGTTGTCGAGCGTCAGCAGGTTCGGCGTCGCGCGGATGTTGGCACCGGCCTCGGTCTCGAGCGCGCGCGCGAGCAGGCCGAGATTCAGCGTCTCGCCGAGGATGCTGGCGCCGGCGCGGACCAGACCGATATTGAGGCCGGTGCCGATCGCGGCCGGATTCTGCGAGATCTCGAGGATGTTGCCGCCGGTGCCGGGCGCCGGCAGGTTGGTGCCGCCGATCATCTGGTTGCCGCCCGAGCCGGGCCGCAGGAACTGCCATTGGATGCCGAGCTCGGCCGCCTTGTCGGCGCTGACCTCGACGATCAGCGATTCGATGTAGACCTGGGCGCGGCGCGCATCGAGCCGGTCGATCACCGAACGGATGTTGCGGTAGACCGGCTCCGGCGCGGTAATGATCAGTGCGTTGGTCGACGGATCGGCGGCGATGATCGCGCCGCCGGCGTTGATCGTGACCGGGCCGGTCTGACCCTGCTGGCCGGACTGCAACGGCTGGGTCGTCGACAGCGAATTCTGCTGCCCGCCGAGCTGGCTCTGCTGCGCGGTGTTCGACAGCGACATCGAACTGGTCTGCTGCGACAGATTGCCGATCGAGTTGCGGCCGCCGAGGCCACCGCCGGTCGCGCCATCGCCGGACAGCACCGCGCGCAGCACCTCGACCAGCTTGACCGCCTCGGCGTTGCGCAGGTAGACCACCCGCATGTTGGCCTGCTCGGCGCTGGCCGGCTGGTCGAGCCGCTGCACCAGCGACCGGGCCAGCTGCATCTTGGCCGGGCTGCCGGTGCGCAGCAGCACCGTGTTGGTCCGCGGATCCGCCAGCACCGTGACCCGCTGGCCCGGATCGACCGCCGCGCCCGGCGCGCCCGGCGCTCCGCCGCGGCCGGTATCGTCGAGCAGCCGCGACACCGCGACCGCGACGTCGGTCGCGATCGAATTGCTGATCTGCACGACCTCGACATCGTTGGTGGCGCGCGGATTGTCGAGATTGGCGATGATCCGCGCCAGCCGCGTGACATTGGCCGCGTAGTCGGTGATGACCAGCGTGTTGTTGTTCGGATAGGCGGTGATCGTGTTGTTCGGCGATACCAGCGGCCGCAGCACCGGGATCATGTTCGACGCCGACTCGTTGTTCAGCGTGAACAGCTGAGTCACGATCTCGTCGCCGGTGCGCGACATCACCCGGCCGGTCTCGACCGGGCCCGACTGCAGCTTGGCATCGGCTTCCGGCACGACCTTGATCAGGTTGCCGAGATCCACCACCGCGAAGCCCTGCTGCCGCAGCACGGTCTTGAACAGCGTGAACGCGAGGTCGCGATTGACCGGCCGCGGCGTCTCGAGCGAGATCTTGCCGCGCACCCGGGGATCGATGACGAACGTCCGGTTCATCAGATGGCCGAACGCGCCGACGACGGAGTCGATCTCCGCGTCCTTGAAGTTCAGCGTGATCGGCTCCTGCTGCGCCAGCGCGACCGGAGTCGTGCCCTGCAAAGCAAGCGCAACAATCAACGACTTAGCCAATCCCCGTGAGAAACGACGCAAACTTACGCTCCTATTTTGATCATTGTACGCGTTCCTTCCCGGGGGCCAAGCAAACCGAGCAGCGACTGTAGCCTCAGCCGCTCAGACTCGTCGGCCTCGGCATAGGCGGTGAAGCGCAGGCCGGTCCGCGGCGTGAAGGTGCCGTTGCCGGAGAGCCGCAGCGGGCCTTCGAGCGTGGTCATCGCGACCGTCGATTGCGGCCCGCTGCCGTCGATGTCGATCCGGTAGGCGCCGAGCGGCCGCACCGGCGTGAGCGCGGAGGCAACGTCGCGCAATTCCAACGCTGCCTTGCCGCGCGCGATGCCGTTCTCGATCGCGAACGGCTGCCAGCTGACCGCGAGCGAGGTCGTCGGCCGTACCGTGCTCCACGGCGAACCGAGCCGCGCCAGGCTGACGCTCGGCAGCTGCATCGCGCCGCCGCTGACCGAGAGCCGCTGGGCGGTGCCGGAGATCTCGGCCGGCCGCGCCATGCTTTCGTGGCTCGCGGTCGCCTGGAGCCGGCCGATCAGCAACGGCAGCGGCTGGATCTGCCAGCGCACGGTGCCCGGGATCACGACGCCGGCCAGCGACGCCGGCGTCGAGCTGCGGCCCTGCTCGTCGCGCTGGCGCTCGGTCAGGACGTCGACCAGCACGATCCGGCCCTGCCCAGCCCAGATCGAGCCGGCAGCGTCGGCGAGCCGGACCCGGCCTGCCGTCACCTGCTTGAGGCCCCAATCGACCAGCGAGGCCGGCGCGGTGAACAGGATCACCGCCGCTGCGACCAGCACCGCCAGCAGCAGCCACAGCAGCGTCCGGCCGACGCTCCAGTGACCGAACCACGGCACCCGGACGCGCCGGTCGTCGCCCGGCACCCGATCGAACGAGAATTCTCCGCCGGCCATGCTAACCACTGCTCACTGGCGCCGCGGCGCTTCGAGCGCGACCCGGCCGCTGACGACGCCCGGCGACTCGCGGGTCAGCGACAGGTCGACGACCCGCATCCGGGTTTCACGGACCGCGCCGTCGAGCCAGTACAGCCACGCCTCGAACTCGGCCTGGCGAAAGCGCGCCTCGATGATCTCGCCGGTCGCCTCGATCTGTGCGGTCGCCGCCGACAGGCCGGCGTCGGCGAGCGACTGCTCGAGCCGCGCCTTCAACTGGGCAGTGCTCTCGTTGACCTGCGCGTTGCCGGTCGCCGCCAGCCGCGCTTCGGCGGCGAGCTGATCCATCTGCGCGAGGTCGCCGCGCAGCGCCGGCAGCTCGCGGGCCAGCTGACGCCGGCCGTCCCAGGCCGGCTCGAAGCCGAACAGCCAGAGCACGACGATCGCGATGAACACGGTGGCCAGCACCAGCATCCGCCGGTCGCGGGCACCGAGCGCCTGCCAGCGCTGCAGCAGCGGTTCCAGCATCTAGGCGTCCTGCACGGTCAGCCGCGCCGTCGGGTCGCGGTCGTTGTCGAACTGCAGCAGCAGGCCCAGCCGCGCGCAGGCCTGGCGCAGCGCGTCGCGCGCCGGAGCCGCCGCGACCACGCTCGGTTCGAAGCGGACCTTCAGCGCGCCGTCGCGGAACTCCAGCGCCGCGATGCCGCTCTGGCCCTGCGGGCCCAGCGCCTGCGCGAAGCGCG
Organism: Lautropia sp.; assembly: GCA_050249335.1. Classification (GTDB taxonomy): domain Bacteria; phylum Pseudomonadota; class Gammaproteobacteria; order Burkholderiales; family Burkholderiaceae_E; genus Lautropia. The sequence continues at coordinate 16,543 of JBFWQR010000064.1, read as the reverse complement.
CCGCGATCGGCACGAAATCGTCCGGCCCGGCGCGACCGCTCTGCGCCCGCAGCGTCGCGACGTTGCGCTTCATCTGCAGCAGCGGGTCGACGATTGCCTGCTGGCCGGGGAAGGCGGCGCGGTACTTCTGCTCGATCGCCTGCCGCAGGCTGCGCTTCTCGGCCTGCTGCATCGCCCAGTGCAGGTTCAGTCCGATCAGGAACGCGGCGAGGCAGCCGGCGGCGAGCGCCGCCGGCGCCCGCCAGATCCGCCAGTCGAACTGCGCGAACGCGGTCTTGAGGCCGGCGCCGCGGCCGAGCAGCAGGTCGATCGGCGCGCTGCGGACCAGCGGCAGCCGCGACATCGCAACCACCAGCCCGCAGCGCTGCGCGGCCCGCTGCACCGGGATCTGCCAGTCGGCATCGTCGAGATAGGCGTGCAAGCGTTGCGGCGGCGTCGCGCGGACCCCGCCGGCCTCGAGCGCGGCGACGATCGCCTCGACGCGGAAGTCCGGGTCGTCTGCGACCGCCCAGCCGAAGCCGCCGCGCTCGCCGGTGCGCAGCGTCAGCGTGCCGCCGATGCAGCCGAGCGACCACTCGCCGGCAGCGATCGGCAACGCCAGCTGCGCCGGCCAGAGCTTGTCGACCCGGATCTGCCGCCGCGCGAACGCGCCGACGACGAATTCGACCCAGTCGCGGTCGATCACGCCGATCACCCGCTTGCCTTCGAGCCCGACCGGCCCCGGCACGACCAGGCACTTGGCCGGATCCTGCAGCAGATATTCCTCGACCAGGTTCGGCAGCGCCTGCCGCAGCCGCGCGCCCGACAGCGGCGGCACCGCGACCTCGATCAGCGTGACGTCGCGCGGATCGGCGATCAGCCAGACCTGGCGGACGCCTTCGAGCGCATCGAGCGAAGTGCGGCGGACCGCCTTCACCGGATCGCTGCCGACATGGGCGAGCAGCCGGGCTTCGGAACCGAAGGCCCGCTCGCCGAGACTGCGTGGCGGCAGCCAGACCACCGCCTGATGACGCTTCAATTGCGGTGTTGCCATATCACCTGTACCTGGCCGTTCGGGCCCGTGCCCTGCCGACGGAGCAGCGACTGGGTGCGCGACTCGACGCGATCGTACCTGATGACTCCGTCGACGACGAAGTAGCTAGTGTTGAGCGACAACACCTGCTGATTCGGTCCCGAGCCGGCGAAATTGTTGCCCATCATCGTGCCGGCCTCCTCGAACGAGCGCGCCGGCCGGCGTTCGCGCAGCGCGACGAACTGCTTGGCGGTCGAGACCGACAGCCCATCGGTCGACGCCGCGATCAGTTCGGCCGATGCGGTGTTCAGATTGACCAGTCGTGCGTCGTCGGGCAGCACCGTCACATGCGGTTGCAACTTTTGCATCGTCGCATCGTCGAAGCCGGGGACATCGCGCAGGTCGCCGAACTGCGACAGCTTCATCAGCGGTGCCGGCAAGAAGCGGCCCTCGACGATGCGCGGCCGCGACTGCTGGATCCGCACCACCAGCTGCGGGACCAGCGACGCCGGCAGGCCGAGGCTCTCCATCAGCCGGGTCAGCATCTCGACATGAGGCTGCGACGGCAGCACGCTGTCCTGCAGCACCAGCGCATTGATGTTGAAGCGCGACTGCGCGTCGGTGATCGCGCCGGCGATGAACGCGCTGCGCAGGTTGTCGCCGACCTTGGCGCCGCCGGTCATGGATTCGTCGAACTGCGCGTCGACGACCGGCGTCGCCCAGATGTCGCTGGCATGGTCCCAGGCCGCCTCGAGGTCGCTGCGCAGGATCACCTTGCCCCAGTCGATCACCGCGCGCTCGACCCAGCGGGTCTGCGACAGCGCCTGGCGATTCTCGATCGAGCGGATCGACACGCTCTCGCGATAGAACAGCGCGGCGACCACGATCGACGCGAGCGTCACCACCAGGATCGCGGTGACGATCGCGGCACCGCGTTGGGCGCGGCGGACTCGACCGCTCGCCGAGGGCACCCGGTCGCGCGACCCGCGCCGAAGGCGCAACGGGGGGGGTTCCAACCTGGGCTCCTAGTCCTTCACCGAGAACACCCGGACGAAACGCTCGCCGTTGGTGCTCTCGAGCAACAGTTCGACGCCGACCACGGCGGCCGCATCGGCGAACTGACGGGCTGCCGCGACCATCTGCGCCGCCTGCTTGCTCGCCGCCTCGGCCGGGTCGGTGCCGCCGCCGGGGCCGCCGGCAGCGCCCCCGGTGGCATTGCCGCGCGGTGACCGCCGCGCCGCCTGCTCCGCCGCCTGCGTCGCGGCCGCCGACTGCGAAGCGCTGGTCGCACCGGCCATCAGCTGCGCGGTACGCTCGATCTCGGTGCTGAGCGTCGGCGCGTCGAGCCAGCCTTTGCCGTTGACCCAGCCGCGAAAAGCGATCGCGCGGACGTCGTTCAGGATCGGCTGCCAGACCAGCGACTGCACCGCGCCGCCGGCGCCGGCGAACGCGCCGGTATTGCCGAAGCCGCCACCGAAGCCTTCCGGCGTCGGCCGGCTCCATTCCGAGAAGCCGCGCGCGAGCTGACCATCGCGAACCTCATAGACGATCCGTTGCACCCGCGTCGGAAAACCGGTGCGGTTCGATTCGCGCAGCAGCTGCAGCGACTGCACATTGCGCGCGCCGGAGATCGTGACCCGCAGCGCCGGCTCGCCGAGATCGAAGTTGCGGACCGGCCACGACCGCAGCAGGTCTTCGTCGAGCTGCGAGAACGCGAGCGTCAGCGAGCGGAGCTGGTCGGATGCCACGGTCAGCCGCTCGCGCGACTGCAGCACCGCGTCGAGCCCGCGCCAGCTGAGCAGCGCCAGCACCGCCATCAGCGCGCAGGCGACCAGCAGCTCGATCAGCGTGAAGCCGCGCGGCCGCGCGGACACGCCGGGCCTGCCCTCGGCCTCCGGCCGGGAGCGTCGACGCGCCGGCGGCAGATCCGGAGGCGTCTTCAACTGATCCCCCGCAGGAACACCGCGAAGCCGATCAGCCGCGCCAGCCGGCCGCCGACCGCGCTACCGCCGGCCGAGACCGACATGGCACGCGGATCGAAGACCTGGATCTCGACCCGACGAAAACCGGGGTGCGGCATCGCGAAGACGTCCTCCTGGCACAGCAGCGGCTGGCTGCCCTGGGTGCAGTCGAACGTGCGCCGGCCGAGCGACGGCCATTCCTGCTGGACCCGGATCTGCGACAGCCGGTTCTCGGCGCTCCATTGCGCCAGCGTCCGCGAGCGCAGGTCGCTCGCGCTGTTGGTCAGCGAGCCGACCGCGCGGATCGACGCCATCAGCGCGATCGCGACGATGGTCAGCGCGACCAGCACCTCGACCAGCGTGAAGGCACGGGCGGCGCGCGTGGCCGGTGTCGAACGGCGAGCGGGCGACCTCATGGCCGCACGACCTCGAAGGCACCGAGCCCGTTGGCGAAGATCTCGGCGACGTTCTCGTCGCGGCTCAGCCGGACCCGGTACGGTGCCTCGACCAGGTCGCGGCCGAACTCGAGCACTCGCAGGCCGTCGGCGCGCGTGATCTGGACATCGGTCGGCAGATCCCAGCGGCGCGGCCGCAGAAACGCATCGTCATCGATCAGCCGCCACTGCGCGTCCTTGAAGATCGCGAAACCGTAGGCGACGCCGTCGGTCTGGAACCGGATCGGCGCGCCGCGGATCTGTGCTTCCTCGCGAGCCAGCGCGAGCAGCTGCGCCAGCCGGTCGGCATCCTGCTGCAGCGCTCTGCCGGGATTCGGCGCCCCCGAGATCGCGACCATCGACACGATCACGGCGGCGATGACCAGCGCCACCAGCAGCTCGATCAGCGTGAAGCCGTCGATCGCGGCGCCGCGACGGCGGCGCGCCGGCGACCGGTCAGAGATCCCAGTTGCCGATGTCGGCGTCGGCACCGGTCCCACCGGTCTGGCCGTCGGCACCGAGCGAGAACACATCGATCTCGCCGCGCACGCCGGGATTCAGATACTGATACGGCTTGCCCCACGGATCGACCGGCGCCTTGTCCAGGTACGACTTCCAGTTCGGCGCCGGCGGCCCCGAGGCCGGCCGCTGCACCAGCGCCATCAACCCCTGCTCGGTGGTCGGATAGCGGGAATTGTCGAGCCGGTAGAGTCGCAGCTGCTGCATGATCTGGGCGATGTCCTGGCGCGCCGCGATCGCGCGGGCCTCGTCGGGCCGGGTCATCACGCGGGGCACGATCAGCGCCGCCAGCACGCCGAGGATCATGATGACGACCATCAACTCGATCAGCGTGAAGCCGCGCGCCGAGGCGCGGCGACGGCTGCCTTCGATCGGCAGCTCGCAAGTCGGGTGCTGTTTATGCATCAGGGAATTCAAGCAAACTCTGAACTATCAGGGTTAAGCTTGTATCATAACAGTTGGTTTTGCCCAACAGGGAATCGGATGCCGGGGAACGGAACTACCGCGCGTGGGTTGAGTCTGCTGCTGTTCCTGCTGCTGGTCGGCATCGTCGCGTACTGGGCGCTGCAGCTGCTGGCGCCGCGGCCGACGATCGCGCCGAGCGGCTCGATCGGCGACAGCGGCACTGCATTGAACCTGACGCCGGCCACCCTGCTGTTCGGCTCGAGGGACGCCGCCGCCCCCGCAGCCCAGGCCGCCCCGAGCAACATCCAGGTCAACGGCATCGTCGAAGCCGGCCCGAACGGCGTCGCGATCCTGACCGTCGACGGCCGCCCGGCGGCGGCCTACGCGGTCGATCAGCCGGTCAACGACAACACCCGGGTCAAATCGGTCGAGCTCGACAAGGTCGTGCTCGACCAGCGCGGCAAGCTGCTCGAGCTGAAGGCGCCGGAACGGGGCTCGGTCGCGGTGCTGTCGAGCGGCGTCGGCAAGACCCGCGACGGCAGCGCCGCAGCGCCGTCGAACCCGGCGGCCGGCCGCAACCCGGCGCCGCCGCTGCCGTTGCCGCCGGCGACACCGACGGGTGACGCGTCGGGCGGCCCGTCGCGGCCGCGCAGCGCCGGCCCGGCGTTCACGATGCCGCCGTCGGCCGCCGGCCAGCCGGGCGCGGCCGCGGCTGCGGCGGCTGGCGCCCAGGCCGCGAGCGGGTCGAATCCGGCAATCGGCCAGCCGCCGGCGGCGCAGTCGCAGCCGGGACAGCCGTCATTCCCGCTGCCGTCGGTTCCGCCGCCCAGCCAGGCGGAACCGGGCGCACCGACTCTGCAGGCGAATCAGCCGCCGGGACAGCGGGTCAACTAGCCTCAGACCGGTGCCGCCTCGCCGATCAGCTGGCGGACCAGATCGGCATGCGCCGGCACATTGAGCCAGGCGTCGCTCTCGCCGCCGCTCGATCCGATCGACATGCCGGCGGCGCGCGCCAGTGAAAGGACCGAGGCGTTCCGGGTCAGGAAGTGCATATAGAGACGGCGGGCGCCATCGCGCGATGCCTGCGCGACCGCGAATCGGAAGATCGCCGAGCCGAGCCCCTTGCCGCGGGCATCCGGCAGCACCGACAGGCCGAGCTCGGCATCCTCGCCCAGCGGCGCCAGATGGCCGATGCCGATCCAGCCGCCCTGGCCGTCGCCGACGCCGTAGACCGGCGTGCGGTCGAAGTCGATGCCGTCGACATAGCCGAGCACCTGCTGGTCCGCCAGCGCGAGCCCGAAGCGCAGACGCCGGTCCTCGGTGCCGAGCGCGAGGAAATGCGCACGCAGCGCCGGCCGGTCGGCCACGATCAGCCGCTCGATCAGCGCAACCCAGTCGAGGATGTGCCTCGGCACCGGGGTCGCTTCAGCCGGGTGGGGATTCGCCTGGATCATCATCTGATGATAGCGGTGCGGCGTCGAGGGCACCAGCTATTTTGCTGCATTGCATTATTCCATTCATCTGATTGAATAATCGATGATTTTCAGATCCGGATCGCGCTCTGAAACGATGGAGATTGTGCAATGCAGTAAAAACCCGGACAGGACTCGGGCAGGTACTGCGCGGCAAGCCGCGGCAAGCCCCTCCCGGCAACCCCTCTCTATAATGCACGACTTACCCTGACGCGACGATGAAGCCCTACCTCGACCTGATGCGCCATGTCGAACGGCATGGCGTCGAGAAAGCCGACCGCACCGGCACCGGCACCCGCTCGGTGTTCGGCTGGCAGATGCGCTTTCCCCTCGCCGAGGGTTTCCCGCTGCTGACGACGAAGAAGGTCCACTTCAAGTCGATCGCCCACGAACTGCTGTGGTTCCTGCAGGGCGACAGCAACATCCGTTACCTGCAGGAGCACGGCGTCACGATCTGGGACGAATGGGCCGGTCCCGACGGCGAACTCGGACCCGTCTACGGCGTGCAGTGGCGCTCCTGGCCGGCGCGTTACGGCGGCACCATCGATCAGATCAGCGACGTGATCGCCGCGATCCGCCGCGATCCGGACTCGCGGCGGCTGATCGTCTCGGCCTGGAACGTCGCCGACCTGCCGAGGATGGCGCTGGCGCCGTGCCACGCGTTCTTCCAGTTCTACGTCGCCCAGGGCCGCCTGTCGTGTCAGCTCTATCAGCGCAGCGCCGACATCTTCCTCGGCGTGCCGTTCAACATCGCGTCGTACGCGCTGCTGACGCAGCTGGTCGCAGAACAGTGCGACCTGACGCCGGGCGACTTCGTCTGGACCGGCGGCGACTGTCACCTCTACACCAATCATCTCGAGCAGGCGCGGCTGCAACTCGCGCGTGAGCCGCGGCCGCTGCCGCGGCTCGTGATCCGTCGCCGCCCGCCGACGATCTTCGACTACCGGTACGAGGACTTCGAGATCATCGGCTACGACCCGGCGCCGCCGATCAAGGCGGCGGTCGCGGTCTGACCCGTCGCGCCGCCCATGCCGACGCTGACGCTGCTCGTGGCGCGTGCCCGCAACGGCGCGATCGGCCATCGCAATGCGCTGCCGTGGCACCTGCCGGAAGATCTCGCCCATTTCCGGCAGACGACGATGGGCCGGACGCTGCTGATGGGCCGGCTGACCTGGGAGTCGATCGGGCGGATCCTGCCCGGGCGCCAGATGGTGGTGGTCACCACCGGCCAGGCGCCGCTGCCGGCCGGCGTCCGCCGCGCATCGTCGCTCGCCCAGGCGATCGCCGACAACGCCGACGAGCCGGAGCTGTTCGTGATCGGCGGCGCCAAGCTCTACGCGAGCGCGCTGCCGATCGCCGATCGGATCATCATGACCGAGATCGACCTGTCGCCGCCCGGCGACGTCTTCCTGCCCCGGCCGGACCCGACCGACTGGGTCGAGACGTCCCGCGAACCGCGGATCGGCGCCGATGGCACCCGCTTCGCGATCGTTCGCTACCAGCGCCGTCAATCGTCCGACTGACCGGAACGGCGCATTCGCCGTCGGGCGGCCAGCAGGCCCGAACCATGCGTCCGATGCACCACGACGGCGATCGGCCGTAGCCGCGCACGACGCAACTGCGTGTTACATTGCATCGCACATCAAGCGATGTGACCGGTGCGCACCCGGTCCCGACGAGAGGACGACGGATCCATATGCTGAACTGTTGGCCCGCCGCTCGCTGCCTTGGCGGCGAGCGACGTCGCGTGCTGACGCTGTTCGCTGTCCTGATGCTGGCCGCGGCGGTGCTGGCGCCGCGGATCGGCCTGGCGGTGACGCTGCGCTGGGCGGCCCAGGGCGATGTAGTGACGCTCGATCCGCATGCGCAGAACCACACGCCGACGATCGCGGTGCTGCAGCACGCCTATGAGGGCCTGACCCGCTACGACCGCGATTACCGGGTCGAACCGGCGCTCGCGACCGCCTGGACGATGAATTCGCCGACCGAATGGCGCTTCCAGCTGCGCCGGGGCGTCCGCTTCCATGACGGCACGCCGTTCAATGCCGACGACGTGGTGTTCTCGTTCGAGCGGTTGAAGGAATCCGGCAACTCGATGTCGAGCGTGCTGTCCGGCGTCAAGGACATCCGCCGGATCGACGAATTCACCGTCGAATTCATGCTCGAGCGGCCGCTTCCGCTGTTGCTGCGCAATATGGTCGATTTCCGGATCGTCAGCCGCAGCTGGGCACAGAAGAACAAGTCCGAGAAGGCGCAGGACCTGAAGAACCGCGAGGACACCTTCGCGTCGAAGAACGCCAACGGCACCGGCGCGTTCATCATCCGTTCATGGACGCCGGAGCTGAGGATCGTCCTCGAGAAGAACCCGAACTGGTGGGACAAGGCCCCGGGCAACATCGACGAGATCCTGTTCACGCCGATCCGCCAGGATTCGGCACGGCTCGCCGCGCTGACCAACGACGACGTCGACCTGGTCACCGACGTGCCGGCACAGGAAGTGCCGCGGCTGCGGCGGCTGCCGGCGCTGACCGTGCTCGACGGCCCCGAGCCGCGGACCGTCTTCATCGGCATGGACCAGTCGTCCGAGGAGCTGCGCTACAGCACCATGCGCGGCCGTAATCCGTTCAAGGACATCCGGGTCCGCCGCGCGCTGAGCCTGGCCACCGACCCCGACGCGATCCGCCGGACGGTGATGCACGGCCTGTCGGTGCCGGCGGCGATCCTGGTCGCGCCCGGCGTCAACGGCTGGACCGCCGAGCTCGACCGGCGCGCGGCGCCCGACATCCGCGAGGCGCGCTTGCTGCTCCACGAGGCCGGCTATCCCGACGGTTTCGACGTCACGCTCGACTGCCCGAACAACCGCTACGTCAACGACGACGAGATCTGCCGCGCGCTGGCCGGTCAGTGGGCGCGCGTCGGCATCCGCGTCAACGTCAACTCGATGCCGTTCTCGAGCTTCATCCCGAAGCTCGAGAAGCTCGACTCGAGCCTGTGGTTCCTCGGCTGGGGCGCGACCGGCTACGACGCGCTGCAGACGCTGCAGGCGCTGGTACGGACCCGCAGCAACGGCCCCGACGGCAGCTTCAACATCGGGCGGATCAGCAACCCGGCGATCGACGCGCTGATCGATGCCGCCAAGACCGAGACCGATCCCGGCAAGCGCGACGCGGTGCTGCGCGACGCGCTGCAGCTGACCGCGCAGAACTACTACTACCTGCCGATCCACCATCAGGTCCGGTCCTGGGCGATGCGCCGCAACGTCACGACCGTCTACAAGTCCGACGAGCGGCCGGAATCGCGCTTCGTGGTCAAGCAGCCGTGACCGGCCCGCGCCGCCGTTCCGGACGCGATGCCGGAAGCCGGCTTCGTCGATAGGTTCCCCGGCGCGGGCTCCTAAGCGGGGGTTCCTCAGCGCCGCTCGCCGACCTCGAGCACGACGCCGACGCCCTCGGCGGCCGGCACGATCTCCGGCTTGGTGATCCGGATCCGCACCCAGCTCGCGCCGAAGTCGCGCTGGATCCGGTCGCACAAATGCTGCGCCAGCCGCTCGAGCAGCAGGAACGACCGGTCCAGCGCCTCGCGCCGGATCATCGCCGCCACCGCCGCATAGTCGATCGTGTCGGCGAGCCGGTCCGACGCGAATGCGCGCTGGTCGCGGATGCCGGCCTCGACGTCGACCAGCAGCGTCTGCGCGCCGGAACGTTCCTCGGGATAGACGCCGATAGTCGACTCGACCCGCAGGCCGTTGACGAAGATGAACTGCATCCGGATCCTGCCGCGGCCGCCGGTGGCCGGCATCAGCGCCGCCCGGCCGGCAGCGAATGCGGCGAGCGTGGGGGTGGCTTCATCAGGCGAAGGTGATCGCGCCGCGGCGCTCGAGCGTGTCGAGATGCGGCACGCAGTTGAAGCTGATCAGCCGCGCGCTGCGCGAGCCGAACCGGATCTCGCAGAAGCCGCTGTTGCGCAGCTGCAGGTTCAGCGCGACGAAGCCGGCCGGCGGAATCTGCAGGTGGCGAGCGACGATCGACGAGATCGGCCCGCCGGAACTGACGATCAGCACCCGCCGCGCATCGCTGTGCTCGGCCCGCCAGGCCAGCTCGAATGCGCGGTACGCCTGCTGCTGGAAGCTGTCGTAGGGCCGATGCGCGGCGGCGTCGATCTCGCCGCGCGTCCATGACTCGAGCGCGTTGCGCAGCAACTGGAAGTGCCGCTTGCGATACGCGGCATCGCCGGGATCGACCTCCGGCGGCGGCTCGCTGCGCGTCTGGAAGCCGCCGCTGGCGGCCAGGTGCGCGGTGACCAGCCGCTCGGAGTCGTACTCGTCGAGACCGGCGTCGGTCAGGACCGGCGCGAGCCGGGCGCCGCCGTCGATCAGGCCGGCGACGGTCTCGCGGTGCCGGCGCAGCGTACCGGTCAGCACATGGTCGAACGACAGGTCGCGCTCGGCGAAATACTGGCCGAGCCAGCGTGCCTGCTGGTGGCCGAGCGGTGTCAGCCGGTCATAGTCGTCGGTGCCGAAGGCAGCCTGGGCATGACGGACCAGATAGAGTTCGGCCATTGGTTCGCGGGCTCGACGACTGAGGGCTGGCGCCCCCGGCACGAATCGAACGTGCGACCCTCCCCTTAGGAGGGGGATGCTCTATCCACTGAGCTACGGAGGCGGTCGCGCGATTGTACCGGCCACGCCAGCCGGCACGGTGACGTCGGGTTCGTATACGGGTTCTCAGCCCTTCGCCGGCCCCGCCGCCTCGAGCTTCTCGAGCCCGAGCCCGCGGATTGCCGGTGCCAGCACGTCGAAGCCGACGCCGGTGCCCTTGGCGCTGACCACCACGCCGTTGGCGAGCACGATGTTGTATTCGGCGCGCTCGCCGTTCTTCCAGCGCTTCTCGGTGACGCGGCGCTTGTCGGCCTGGTACGACTTCTCGACGGTGGTCTCGGTCTCGCGCTCGCCGATCGCGAGGTTGCTGATCATCGCCAGCACGCCCGAAGCGCCGCCGGCGTCGAGCACCTCCAGCTCGACCCGGCGATCGCCGTCGCGATAGGTGGCGCGGGCGGTCGAGCCGGCGATGCCGACCGCGCTGCCGCCCTGCACGTCGAAGGTCTCGCGCGGCAGGCCGGCCAGCCGCTCGGGCAGCCAGCCCCGCAGGGTATCGATCGACAGCGCGACCCGGTTGCCGCCGGGCATGGCACCGGTGATCGCCGCGATCGCATCGCCGGCGGCCTTCGACACGGCGGTCGCATCCTGCGCTTCGCTGGCCTTCTGCGCCTGGCGCGCCGCCTCCTCGAGCTTGCGGCCGACATCCTCGAGCTTGGCCTGGGTGGTGCCGACCGGCCCGGCCGGCGTGTTGATCGTCACGGTCGTGCCGGCGCTGCCGGCCGCGCCGATCCCGGCGCCCGGATTCGGCCCCAGGCGCGCGAACAGCGCCACCAGGATCACGTTGCAGATGATCGCGGCGATCACGATCACCGCGGTATAGCCGAGCGACTTCTCCGGCGGCGACTTCATCAGCACCGGCAGACCCTTGTACATCAGATACAGCGAGTAGAGCCCGCCGATCAGGCCGAGCAGCGTCGACAGCGCCGGCAGGATCGCTGCCATGCCGCCGACCAGCGCGCCGGTCATCGCGAACGCCGCGACCGCGAACGCCTTCTCGAAGCTCTTCTGGCCCTTGAAGGTCGGCGCCAGCGTATTGATGATCCAGCCGAGCACCCAGACCAGGACCATCGACAGCACGAAGCCGGTGATCGCCTGGCCGAGCGCATCGCCGAAGCCGAATCGCACCGACACCGGCCCGAGGCTGACCCCCCACAGCATCGCGCCGAGGAAGGTCGCGAGCGCGGTCACGCCGGCGAGCGGCAGCAGGTAGCCGGTGTACAGCCCCTTGACGGTATGGACTTCACCGTCGATCACCGGCCATTCGGTCGACGGGGTCAGCAGGATGTTCTTGGCGCGTTCGACGAGCTTCATCTGCGGCTCCAGACCGATCGGAAGCGATCGGCAACGGACGATTTAACCTTGCGCACCGCACCGGGTCAACGATCGCGCGCGCCGGGCCGCGCCGCCGGTTTGAGCGACAATCGCCGGCATGCCCGGCGCCGACGCCGCGGCCCGGAGAAACCGATGCCAACCGACAACGTTCTGCTCGACGTCAACGCCGGCGTCGCCACGGTGACGCTGAACCGCCCCGCCGTGCTCAACGCGACCAGCGCCGCGCTGCTCGGCGATCTGCTTGCCGCGTTCGAGCGCATCGAGCAAGGCATCGGCGACGGCGGCGTCCGCGCCGTGCTGCTGACCGGCGCCGGCCGCGGCTTCTGCTCCGGCGCCGACCTCACCGATCCGGCGCTCGCCGGCAGCGGCACGCCCGACCTCGCCGCCTTCCTGCACCGCTACTACCACCCGCTGATCCGGCTGATGCGGCGGCTGCCGGCGCCGATCGTGGTCGCGGTCAACGGCGTCGCGGCCGGCGCCGGCATGAGCCTCGCGCTCGCCGGCGACGTGGTGCTGGCCGCGCGGTCGGCGACGTTCCTGCAGGCGTTCTCGCGGATCGGGCTGGTGCCCGACGCCGGTTCGACCTATTTTCTGCCGCGGCTGATCGGCGAAGGGCGCGCCCGCGCGCTCGCGATCCTGGCCGACAAGCTCGACGCCGAGCAGGCGCTGCAGTTCGGCCTGGTCTGGCAGGTCCACGACGACGATGCGCTGCTGCCCGCCGCCCGGGCGCTCGCCGAGCGGCTGGCGACGCAGCCGACCCGCGCATTCGCGTTGATCAAGGAGGCGATGAATCAGAGCCTCGACAATCCGCTGGCCGCGCAGCTCGAGGTCGAGGCCGACGCGCAGGGCCGCGCCGGCCGCACCGAGGACTTCCGCGAGGGTGTCGCGGCATTCCTCGGCAAGCGCCGGCCGCAGTTCAAGGGCCGTTGATGCCCGTGCTGCCCGGTGCCTATGCGTTGGTCGACCTCGAGACCACCGGCACCGATCCGTCGCGCGACCGGGTCACCGAGATCGGCGTGGTCCGCGTCGTCGACGGCAGCATCGTCGACGAATGGCAGACGCTGGTCGATCCCGGCTTGCCGATCCCGCCCGAGATCCAGCGCCTGACCGGCATCAGCAATGCGATGGTGCGCGGCGCGCCGCGCTTCGGGCAGGTCGCCACGCGGCTGCGCGAGCGGCTGGCCGGCCACGTCCTGGTCGCGCACAACGCCCGCTTCGATTACGGCTTCCTGAAGGCCGAGTTCCGCCGCCTCGGCGAACGCTTCCAGGCCGAGGTGCTGTGCACCGTCCGACTGTCGCGCCGGCTCTATCCCGAACACGCCCGCCACGGTCTGGACGCGCTGGTCGAGCGCCATCGGCTCGACGCGTCCGGGCGACCGGCCGGTGCCCGGGTCGCGAGCTTCGATCCCGACCAGCCGGACGATGACGCCATCGCGGCGGCAGGCGGCAGGCACCGCGCGCTCGGCGACGCCCGCCTGATCGCCAGCTTCGTCGCGACCGCCTGCGCCGACCATGGCGCCGCGCTGGTCGACCGTGCGATCGCGCAGCTGCAGAAGCGCCCGGCCCGGCCGCCGCATCTGCCGGAGAACGCGCTCGAGGACATCCCGGAGAGCCCCGGCGTCTACGTCTTCGGCGGCGCGACCGGCCAGCCGCTCTACATCGGCAAGGCGCGCAACCTGCGCGACCGGATCCGCGCGCACTTCTATGCCGACAGCAGCAGCAGCACCGACGCCGCGCTGATGGCCGAGACCCACCGGCTCGAATTCGAGGAGACCGCCGGCGAGATCAGCGCGCTGCTGCGCGAGATCGAATTGATCCGCGACCGCGCGCCGCTCTACAACCGTGCGTTGCGCCGTCGCGAGAGCGCCGGCTTCCTGCACCTCGACGACCACGGCCGGCCCGGCTTCGTGCCGCTCGCCGGCTTCGACCCGGCCGCGAGCACCGGCCTCTACGGCCCGTTCGGCTCGCGCCAGGCGGCCCGCGCCGCGCTGGCGGAGCTCGGCCGGCGACACCGGCTGTGCGACCGCGCGATCGGACTCTGGAGCGGCGACCGGCCGTGCTTTTCGCGCCAGATCGGCCGCTGCCTCGGCCTCTGCTGCGGCGAGGAGTCGCCGGGCGCGCATCGCGCGCGGCTGATCGACGCGCTGGCGCCGCTGGCGTTCCCGACGTGGCCGTTCGACGGCGTCTACCGGCTGATCGAGCGCGATCCCGACAGCGGCCGCGTCAGCGAAAGCCGCTTCGACCGGTGGTGCCCGCTCGACCCGGGCACGCCGCCCGGCGCGCCGCTGGCGTTCGACCTCGAGCTGTTCAAGCTGCTGCGGCGGCTGCTGGCCCGACGCAGTGCCGGCCCGGCCGGCGCGGGCTCCGGTGCGGCCAGGGAGCCGGGTTCGCTACCATCGGACACCGATCTCCAAGGCCAACCGGAGTCCGCATGCGCCGTCCGCTGATACCCGCTCCTTTCGCCGCAACGCTCGCCGGAGCCGCCGGCGCCGCCATCCTGGGCGCCGCTGCGCTCGGCATCGCCGCCGTCGGCATTCCGGTCGCCGCGCAGACCGTGTCAGCCGCCGCTGAGCCGGCCGCGGCGGCGGTCGGCCGCTTCGACGCGCGGATCGTCACGGTCGGCGCCGGCGTCGTCACCTACCGGATCGACACCACCACCGGCGAAACCGACGCCTGCACCCGCGCCGGCTGCATCAGCAGCGACCGCTTCGCGACGACACCGCAGGCGCCGGGCACGTTCCGGCTGATCGAGGCACCCGACCGCGTCGCGGTGCTCGACACCGTCAGCGGCCGGCTCTACACCTGCGACCGGGTCGAGGCATCCAGGGACGGCAAGGCGATCGTCACCGGCGGCGGAATCTTCAACTGCACCTGAGCCGCCGGCGACGCCCGCCGTAGCGCCCGGGCCAGCCAGGCGGCGACGATCGCGCCGACGGCATCGACCTCGGCCCGCCGCAGCCGGGCGGCGCGGCGGCCGTAGAAGCTCAGGTCGATCGAACCGTCGGGCCGCCGCGCCACCGGCGCCTCGTCGTCGTCGTCTGCCATCATCCGTTCGTCCATGGTCGTTTCGCTCGCCGTCATCGGTTGCTCCATCCGCGAGCCGTCAGCATGCGCCGCACCGGGTGGCCGCGCTTGGCGAATCCCTGGCCAAACCCTTGCCGAACCCTGGTCGATCGCGGGAGAAACGCCGCCATGCGGCGCCCTGCTGCCCGGCGCGCGGAACGCGTGCTAGATTCGGCCGCATGCACTACCGATTCGGTCCGTGCGAGCTCGATGGCGGTATCCGCGAACTGCGGGTCGATGGTGTTGCCCGGCCGATCGAACCGCAGGTGTTCGACCTGCTCTGCCATCTGATCGCGCACCGCGCCCGCGTGGTCGCGCCGGACGAGCTGATCGAGGTCGTCTGGAAGCGTCGGATCGTCTCGGACGCGGCGATCGCATCGCGGATCAGCGCGGCCCGGGCGGCGATCGGCGACGACGGCCGGCGCCAGGCGTGGATCAGGACCGTGCCGCGACGCGGCTTCCGCTTCGTCGGCAAGGTCGTCGCAGCCGATGCACCGGCCCCGGTCGCGGTGGCGGACGATGCACGGCCGGCTGCCGGCCACCGCCAGCGGATCGGCTACTGCCGCTCCGCCGACGGCACGCGGATCGCGTTCGCCACCAGCGGCAGCGGCTACCCGCTGATCAAGGCCGGCCACTGGCTGACGCATCTCGAGCACGACTGGCAGAGCCCGATCTGGCGGCCGCTGCTGAACCGGCTGAATGCCCGCTTCGAACTGATCCGCTACGACCAGCGCGGCAACGGGCTCTCGGACTGGGACGTCGCCGAGCTGTCGCTGGCGCGCGGCGTCGAGGATCTCGAAGCGGTAGCCGCTGCGGCCGGTCGCGAACGCTTCGCGCTGTACGGCTCGTCGCAAGGCGCACCGATCGCGGTCGCGTTCGCCGCGCGCCATCCGCAGCAGGTCAGTCACCTGGTACTGCACGGCGGCTACGAATGCGGCCGGCTGATGCGGCCGGATGCGGTCGAACGCGAACAGGCCGAAGCGCTGCTGACGCTGATCCGGCACGGCTGGGGCCGGCGCGGCAGCGCCTTCCTCAACGCGTTCTCGACGCTGTTCATCCCGACCGGCAGCCGGGCGCAGCTCGATTCGCTGGTCGAACTGCAGCGGCTGACGACCTCGCCGGAGAACGCTGCCCGGCTGCGCGCCGCGGTCGACCGGTTCGATGTCAGCGGCCTGCTGGAACAGCTGCGCGTGCCGACGCTGGTCATCCATGCGCGCGACGACGCGGTACAGCCGCTCGATCAGGGCATGCAGCTGGCGAGCCGGATCCCGAACGCCGAGTTCGTGCTGCTCGACAGCCCGAACCACGTGATCCTCGAGCAGGAGCCGGCCTGGGCCACGCTGCACGACGCGCTCGACCGGTTTCTGCCGGCCGCCGCGCCGTCCCGTGCTCCGGTGGGCGCTGCCGCTACTCCGACGGGCGCTTAGTGCCTGTTCCACCTCCGACGCACCGACAGGATTGCCATGCGCCACCACGCCCTCGGCCGTACCGGCCTCTACGTTTCCGAACTGTGCTTCGGCACCATGACCTTCGGCGGCACCGAAGGGATGTGGAGCAGGATCGGCGAGCTGCAGCAGTCCGAGGCCGAGCGGCTGCTCGGCCAGGCGCTCGATGCCGGCATCGATTTCATCGATACCGCCGACGTCTATGCCGGCGGCCGCTCCGAGCAGATCACCGGCCAGGCGCTG
>JBFWQR010000063.1:0-39799 GCA_050249335.1 Lautropia sp. | reverse complement strand
CATGCCGTTCCTCGATCGCGGTGACGTACACCGGCCGGGCGCCGGCGGCGACGCGCAGCAGTTCGTCGAGCATCGCGACGAACAGCAGCGCCGACCCGATCACGAAGCTCAGCTGCGGGATCCAGATCGGGATCGCGATCTGGCCGCCGGCCATGTCGCCGAACCGGTAGCTGTCGCGGACGTAGGCGAAGGTCGACCAGGTCATGTAGCCGAGGAACCCGGTGCCGACCGCGAGCACGACCAGCTCGAACCAGCGGCGCAGCGCCGCCGGCAGCCGCGTCAGCAGCAGTTCGACGCGGACGAAGTCGCCATGCTTGAAGGTATGCGCCAGACCGGTGAACGCGGCGGCGGCGGTCAGCCAGGCGATGATCTCCTCGAACCCGCCGGTCCGCAGGCCGATGACCCGCATCACCGAGGTGCCGAGCATGACCAGGAAGATCGCGAGCACGAACAGCGCCGCCAGCGCGCCGGACAGGTCGTAGACGAGATTCAGCAGGCGCCGCATTCGACCGACTCGGAAGGTGCCCGGTGGCGAGACCTCGCGAGCGTAGTGGACAATTCGAACCACTGTCAACGAACTATAGGGAAACGCGATGATCGAGTCGGCCCGCGGCATAATTCCGGGCATGCCGGATACCGTCAATACCGCCGAGATCGAGATAGCCGTCGCCGACCGGACCGCCGGCCGCTGCGACGTGCTGGTCGTCGGCGGCGGCCCGGCCGGCGCCACGATCGCGACGCTGCTGGCCCGCGAAGGTCGCCGCGTCGTGCTGCTCGAGAAGGACCGCCATCCGCGCTTTCACATCGGCGAATCGCTGCTGCCGGGCAACGTCGAGCTGTTCGAGCAGCTCGGCATCAAGGACGAGATCGCCCGGATCGGCATGCCGAAATACGGCATCGAGTTCGTCCGCCCGGACCTGGACTACCGCAGCTGCGTCGAGTTTGCCGACGGCTGGAACCCGGCGGTCGACATGGCCTGGCATGTGCGCCGCAGCGAGTTCGACCAGGTGCTGTTCCGCCATGCCGCGAGCGCCGGCGCGATCGTTTTCGAGGGCGCGAAGGCGAAGGACATCGCGTTCGACGGTGACGGTGCAACCGTCCGGGTCAGCCATGACGACGGCACGGCGCGCACCTGGCGCACGCGCTTCGTCGTCGACGCGAGCGGCCGCGACACCGTGCTGGCGAACCAGTTCCGCTGCAAGGAGAAGAACCGCAAGCACAACAGCACCGCGATCTTCGGCCACTTCCGCGGCGCCCGGCGGCTGCCCGGCAAGCGCGAAGGCCACGTCAGCATCTGCTGGTTCGAGCACGGCTGGTTCTGGTTCATTCCGCTCGCCGACGGCAGCACCAGCGTCGGCGCGGTGTGCTGGGCCTATTACCTGAAGCGGCGCGACAAGCCGCTGACGGAGTTCTTCTACGACACGCTCGCGCTGTGCCCGGAACTGCACGACCGGCTCCGCGGCGCGACGCTGATCGACGACCGGATCCACGCGACCGGCAATTTCTCGTACACGAGCTCCCGGGCGACCGGCGATCGTTTCCTGATGATCGGCGACGCGTTCACCTTCATCGACCCGATGTTCTCGTCCGGTGTGTTCCTCGCAATGCAGGGCGCCTTCAGCGGCGCGAAGCTGGTCGCGACCGCGCTCGATGCGCCGGCCGCCTATCCGGCGGCGCGCGCGGCCTTCGAGCGCGAGCTGCGCGCCGGCCCGCGCGACTATTCGTGGTTCGTCTATCGGGTGACCAACCCGACGATCCGCGACATGTTCATGCACCCGAAGAACATCTTTCACGTCAAGCAGGGGCTGGTATCGCTGCTCGCGGCCGACCTGGGCCACGGTGCACGGCTGCGCACGTCGCTGTTCATGTTCAAGGTGGTCTATTACCTCGTGTCGCTGATGCATCCGGTGCGCACCTGGCGCGGATTCCGGCGGCGCCGCCTCAACATCCGCGACTACGGGATGCTGCGCGGCGAGACGATCCAGCCCGCCGACGGCGGTTCCGGCGGCTGAGCGAGGCCGTCAGGGGCGCTCGCGCAGCAGCAGCAGCGCGTCGACGCCGAGCCGCCGCGCCGCCTCGGCGGCGTCGAGGTAGCGCAGGTCGACGGTATCGACCACCCGGCCCTGGTCGTAGATGAACACCGTTTCGGCGAGCGCCAGCACGTCGTCGATGTCATGGGTGATCATCAGCGCCGGGATGCCGGCGGCGCGCCGCGTTGTGGCGAGCTCGGCGCGCAGGTTCCGGCGCAGCATCGCATTGAGCGAGGCGAACGGTTCATCGAGCAGCAGCGCCTGCGGATCGCAGGCGAGCGCACGGGCGAGCGCCACCCGCTGCTGCTGGCCGCCCGACAGCGCGGCCGGCCGGCTGGTCGCGAGCTCGGTCAGGCCGAACGCGGCGAGCAGCGTCTCCACCCGCTGCCGTTCGGCCGGCGTGAGCCGGCGGCGGCGCCAGCTGCGCAGCCCGAACGCGACGTTGTCGGCCACCGACAGATGCGGAAACAGCGCGAAATCCTGGAACAGATAGCCGACGCCGCGCCGCGCCGCCGGCAGGTCGATCGCGGCCGTGCTGTCGAACAGCGTCCGGTCGGCGATGCGGATCCGGCCGCGCTGCGGCCGCAGCAGACCGGCGATCGCCCGCAGCGTCAGCGACTTGCCGGCGCCCGACGGGCCGTAAAGGACGGCGAACGCCGCGTCGGTGGCGAACTCGACATCGATCGTGAAGCGGCGGCGGCCATCGCTGACGGTCGCCGTGATCGCGACGTCGATCATGACGGCGCCCGCAGCGACGCCTGCAGCGACGCCCGCAGCGACGCCCGCAGCGATGGCTGCAGCGATGGCTGCAGCGGCGCCCCCAGCGGCGGCTGCGACCGTGACCGCAGCGCGGGCCGGGCCCCCGGCGCCGCGGCGATCGCGAGCCGGGCGATCAGCGCAGCGCGAACCATCGGTTCGACAGCACCAGCACCGCGACCGACACCAGCGACGTGACCAGCACCAGCACCAGCGCGTGATCGTCCTGGCCGGCCTGCACCGCGTCGTAGATCGCCATCGACAGCGTCTGGGTCTGCTGCGGGATCGAGCCGGCGACCATCAGCGAGGCACCGAATTCGCCCATCGCGCGGGCGAAGGCGAGCAGGGTGCCGGCGAGGATGCCGGGCCAGGCGAGGGGCAGCGTGACCCGCAGGAACACCGACCAGGGCGACTGCCGCAGCGTGCTGGCGGCCGCTTCGAGCGTCCGGTCGACACCATCGAAGGCGGCGCCCGCCGCCTTCATCACCAGCGGCAGCGCGACGATCGCCGATGCGACGACGGCGCCGTGCCAGTTGAAGATGATGGTGTAGTCGAGGTGCTCGCGCAGCCAGGCGCCGAGCGGGCTGCGGCGGCCGGCAGCGACCAGGATTCCGTAGCCGATCACCGTCGGCGGCAGCACCAGCGGCAGCATGAAGATCGCCTCGAGCCAGCGCCGCCCGGGCAGCCGGGTCCGGACGAACAGCCAGCCGAGCGCGACACCGGCGATCAGCGCCAGCAGCGTCGCGACGCCGGCGACCTTCAGCGACAGCCAGAGCGGGGACCAGTCGAAATCGGTCAATGGTATTGGCGCGCGGTTCGATGGGATGCTGGCGCTGCAGATGCGGCACCGACGGTTCGCTATATTCGATGAACTATTGCGATAGCGCAATCCGGTCGGTCGCGACCCGGCCGTCCGCGATCCAGCCGGCCGCGATCCAGCCGATCGGGGGCCGTCACGTCGCGGCCGATCGGAACCGGCAGCGGGCGTCGCAGGTCAGCGCCGCGGCCGTGCCGGGCCGGCACCCTGGGCCGGCTCGGTGCGGTGCGTGCCGTGAACGTGGCCGAGCGGCCTGGCCGGCATCGGCGCGGCGGCATTGCCGTCGGCGGCGTCGCGCGCGAGGCCCGCGAGGATGCCGCAGTCGGCCGCCGCACTCGCGTCGCGGCAGCGCTCGCGCAGGCGCAGCAGCTGCCGCTCGAGCGCCTTCAGTTCGCGGATCCGTGTCGAGACATGGCCGATGTGGTCTTCGATCAGCGCATTGACTTCGCCGCAGTCGTCGCCGGGTGCGTCGCGAAAGCGCAGCAGCACCCGGATCTCGTCGAGCGTCATGTCGAGCGACCGGCAGTGCCGGATGAAGGCGAGCCGCTCGGCCTGCTCGGGGCCGTAGACGCGGTAGTTGCCGTCCGAGCGCGGTGGCGGCGGCAGCAGCCCGGCGCGCTCGTAGTAGCGGATCGTCTCGACCGGGGTCGCGGCGGCCTTGGCGAGTTCACCGATCTTCAATGGTCGCGCTCCTGATCCATTGTGAAGTGACGTTTCCTGACATTCTCTGTTGTCGCCGACAAGGATGTTGACATTCTGCCGATTGCAACTGGTGGCAAGGCGTTCGACACTGCAGCCGTGAGGGTACGCGCGCGAGTGGCTTCGGGCGAATCGCGGGCTGCATTTTGACCGTGCACTTCCGGACCGCGCATATCCGGACCGCGGAGCGAGCGATGTCAGAACAGCTGACCTTCGGCTATCGAGGCCATGTGATCGCATTCGATCCGGAACCGCTGCCGTCCGGCGGGTTCGCGGCCCGTGCCGTCGTGCTGACTCCGATCGGCCCGGCGGGCGGCTTCCGGCGGCAGGCCGTGGTCTTCGACAGCCCGCGGTTCGTTTCGGCGCAGGAAGCGGCGCAGTACGGCATCACGCAGGGGGTGCGCTGGATCGACCGGGCCGAGTCGCCGACCGACGGCGATTGAGGGCGGCCCGGCCACTCCGGCTCGAAGGGCTCAGGCCGCCAGTGGCCGCGCCGGCGCCATCCGCCGGCCCTGCAGCCACCAGATGCCGCCGATCACGAGCAGCGCCGGCAGGTAGAACCAGTGCGGATTCGGCTGGTCGGCAGGCACCGTCAGGCTCGTCACCTCCCAGCCTTGTTCGAATCCGGATTTCTGGGCGGTCGAGCCGAAGCGGACGCCACCGATCTGCAGCTTGTCGCCGAGCGGAACCAGCGTCAGCCCCGCGTCGGAGAGCCGCTTCCTGGCTTCGCCCGGCGGGCCGAGCCGCAGCGCCAGCGTCTTGGACTTGTCGTCGCCTTCGACGTTCTGGCCGGCGATCGTCATCACGAACCGGCCTTCCTCCGGCAGCGAATCGACGATCCGCTGCCATTCCTTGACCGGTAGCTGCGACGTCGGCGGGCTGATCATGTCCATCAGATAGTTCGGCCGGAACAGCACGAATACCGCGGCGAGCAGGATCAGCGACTCCCAGAGCCGCGACCTGGTCCGGAACCAGTTCATCGTGACCGCGGCGAACACCAGCATCGCGATCGTCGAGGCGGCGATCACCAGGATCCCTTCGAACCAGTTGCTGATGCCGATCAGCAGCAGCTGCGGGTTGTAGATCCAGATGAACGGCAGCACGACGGTGCGCAGCGCATAGGTGACGCCCTGGACGCCGGTCTTGATCGAGTCCTCGCCCGAGATCGCGGCGGCGGCGAACGTCGCGAGGCCGACCGGCGGCGTGATGTCGCCCATGATGCCGTAGTAGAAGACGAACAGGTGCACCGCGATCAGCGGGATCACCAGTCCGCTCTGCGCGCCGAGCTCGACGACGACCGGCGCCATCAGGCTCGCGACCAGGATGTAGTTCGCCGTGGTCGGCACGCCCAGGCCGAGCACCAGGCAGACGAATGCCGTGAACAGCAGCATCACCAGCATGCTGCCGCCGCTGATCAGCTCGACCAGGTCGGTCATCCGGAAACCGAGGCCGGTCAGCGTGATCATCCCGACGATGATGCCGGCGGTGCCGGTCGCGACCGCGATCCCGATCATGTTGCGCGCGCCATTCTCGAGGCCGAGGAATGCCTCGCGGGCCCCGCGTGCGATGCCGGCGACCGTCTGGCCGGCCTGGCCGCGGAACAGCGCGATCAGCGCATGCTGCGTGACCATCAGCGCGAGCAGCGTCACGCAGGCCCAGTAGGCGGCGAGCGACGGCGAGGTCTCGTCGACCATCAGCAGCCAGATCAGCACGCCGATCGGGATCAGGAAGTGCAGGCCGGCCCGCACCGTCGGCCAGGTCGGCGGCCGTACCGGGTTCTTGACATCGATCTCGGTCGGCAGGTCCGGCGCCTTGGCCGCCTGCCAGGTCGCGATCAGGTAGGCGACCACCAGCACCGCGGTGACCGCCGGCCCGGCCGCGGCGCCGAGCGCTGCGCGGATCGCCAGGATGACGTAGTAGAGGATGCACATGACCGCGATCGTGCCGGCGACGCCGAGCGCGACGCCCTTCAGCCGATCGGCGTGCGAGCGGGCCGGCCCGGCGCCGACCATCGGCTTCATGTCGAGCTTCAGCGCCTCGAGGTGCACGATGTAGAAGAGGCCGATGTACGACAGTACTGCCGGCAGGATCGCGTGCTCGACGACCTTCGAGTACGGAATGCCGACATACTCGGTCATCAGGAACGCCGCTGCGCCCATCACCGGCGGCATGATCTGGCCGTTGACCGACGCCATCGTCTCGATCGCACCGGCCTTGATGCCGCCGTAGCCGGCGCGCTTCATCAGCGGGATCGTGAAGATGCCGCCGGACACGACGTTGGCCACCGACGAGCCGGAGACGACGCCGTTCAGCGCCGACGACACCACCGCGACCTTGGCCGGCCCGCCGCGCAGATGGCCGAGCGCGGCGAACGAGACCTGCATCATGTAGTTGCCGCCGCCGGCGAGATCGAGCAGCGAGCCGAACAGCACGTAGACGAAGATCGTCGAGACCGAGACGCCGAGCGCGACGCCGAACACGCCTTCGGTGGTCAGCCACATCTGCGACATCGTCCGCGAGAATGAAGCGCCCTTGTGGAGCAGCACGTCGGGCATGTACGGGCCGGCGAACACGTAGCCGAGGCAGATCAGCGCGAGGACGGCCATCGGCCAGCCGACCGCCCGTCGCGTCGCTTCGAGCAGCAGCAGCATGCCGATGCCGGCGGTCCAGAGGTCGAACCCGGTCGGCTGGCCGGGCCGCTCGGCGAGCGACCGGTAGAACAGGAACAGGTAGGCGCCGCAGAACGCGGCGACGAACGCGAGTACCCAGTCCGGGATCGGCACATAGGTGCGCGGCGAGCGGCCCTTGAGCGCCGGATAGCAGAGGAACGCGAGGAACAGACCGAGCGCGAGATGGATCGCGCGCGCCTCGGTGTCGTTCAGGATGGCGAAGCCGAACGTGAACGGCAGCGGGCTCGCGTAATAGAGCTGTGCCAGCGACCAGAACACCGCGATGCCGGTCACCAGCCCGGCGACCGCGCCGGTCAGCTTGCGGCCGCCGGTATCGGCTTCGGCGACCAGTTCCTGCAACGCTTCGGTATCGGGCAGTCCGTCCGGGTTCGGTCCGGGCACTGCCTGCGGGGTGGTCTGCGCCATGGCTGCGTCTCGCTCGCTTCGATCACGAAGAAACGCCGGCCCCAGGCGGCTGGGGCCGGCGTGGTCCGGCCGATGATCAGCGCTGGCCGATCACTTGATCCAGCCCTTCTCCTTGTAGTACTTTGCCGCACCCTCGTGCAGCGGCGCCGAGTTGCCGTCCTTGACCATGTTCTCCGGCTTCAGGTTGGCCAGCGCCGGGTGCAGCTTCTTGAACTCGTCGAAGTTGTCGAACACCGCCTTGACCACCTGGTAGACCGTATCGGCCGGCGCCTTGGCCGATGCGACGACGGTCGCCAGCACGCCGTAGGTGTCGGTCGCCTGCGGATTGTTCGGGTACAGGCCACCCGGGATCGTCGCTTTCGCGTAGTACGGCTTGTCGGCGAGCAGCTTGTCGACCGCCGGCCCGGTCAGCGAGACCAGCCTGGCGCCGCAGGTGGTGGTCGGGTCCTGGATGTTGGCGCTCGGATGGCCGACCGCGTAGAAGAAGCCGTCGATCTTGCCGTCGCAGAGCGCCGGGCCGTGCTCGTCGGCCTTCAGCTCGGACGCGAGCGAGAAGGTGCTGGTCTTCCAGCCCATCGCGCCGAGCAGTTCGTCCATCGAGGCGCGCGTTCCGGAGCCCGGATTGCCGACGTTGAAGCGCTTGCCCTTGAAATCTTCGAACTTGGCGACGTTCGCTTCCTTGCGCGCGACCACGGTGAACGGCTCGGGATGGACCGAGAACACCGCCCGCAGGTCGCCGTACGCGCCGGCGTCCTTGAACTGGCCGACGCCCTTGAGACCGTTGTACTGGACATCCGACTGGGTGAAGCCGAGGTCGAGCTCGCCGGCCTTGATCGTGTTGACGTTGAACACCGAGCCGCCGGTCGATTCGACCGAGCAGCGGATGTTGTGCTTGGCGCGGTCCTTGTTGACCAGCCGGCAGATCGCACCGCCGGCGGCGTAGTAGACGCCGGTGACGCCGCCGGTGCCGATCGTGACGAATTTCTGCTGGGCGGCTGCGGGGGTGGCGGCCAGCGCGGCCGCAGCGGCGGCGATGGCGCAGCCGATCAGCGTGGCACGGCGCGGCGTGGCTGGCGAGCGGTCGGTGGTTTTCATCGGTTCTCCCTCCGGGACGGTGTGAAGCAAGCGGTCGGCTTGCGGGGATTCGGGGCCGGCGCCGAGGCTCGGAGCCCGCGAAGGCCGTCGATTGTGCCACCCATCGGATCGCGCGGCAGCCGTGTTCCAGTGCAATTCGTGCCAGCGTCGCATGGATTTGCAATGTCGGATCGAACGCCTCCCAGGGAGCGCGGGCCGACTCAAAGCCGGTCCCAGCCCGGCGACTGCTGCGTCAGCAACCGCTTGATCGAGGCGAGGAACAGATCGCTCTGCTGGCGCTCGCCGGCGATCTGGCGGCCGACCTGCTCGCACATCGCGTCGGGCACCCGCCGCAGCGGCCGGCCGGCAGCTGCCTGGAGAGCCAGTACCTGATGCATGCAGGCGCGCTCCAGATAATAGAGGTCGTCGAAGGCCCAGGCGACGCTGCGGCCGACCACCGTAACCCCGTGGCTCGCCGAGAACAGCACGTCGTGGTGGCCGAGTGCGCCGGCTATCCGGCGGCCTTCGGCTTCGTCGAGCGCCAGGCCGTTGTAGGTATCGTCGTAGGCGAGGCGGCCCCAGAAGCGCAGCGTGTTCTGGTTGCACCAGGCGAGCCGGCCGCCGTCGACCAGCGTCAACGCCGTCGCATACGGCATGTGCGTATGCAGCACGCAGCGCGCCTGGCGGTTCAGCCGGTGGATCCAGCTATGGATGAAGAAGGCGGTCGGCTCGAGCGTGTGGCGGCCGTCGAGCACGGTGCCGGCCCCGTCGATCAGCAGGATGTCGGCGGCGCCGACCTCGCTCCAGTGCAGCCCCTGCGGGTTGATCAGATAGCGGTCGGGCTCGAGCTCGAGGCTGAAATGATTGCAGACGCCTTCGTTGAGGCCGAGCTGCGCGGCCCAGCGCAGCGCCGCGGCCAGGTCGATGCGACCCTGTTCGATCGTGATCTTCTCGCTCATCGCTGCTTCCGTGGGCACCGCGGCATCCGGACGGCGATCGTCATGGTAGTACACGGCCCGGTGAAGCTGCGGCCGGCACGCAGGCCCGCCGGCCGTCGGGCAGCCGGACGACGTCGATCGGAATGCCGTAGAGCGCGCCGAGCCGGGCGGTATCGATGACCTCGGCGACCGGGCCTTGGGCGAGCAGTGCACCGTCGCGCAGCAGGGCGGCGGCGGTACCGATCGCGAGCGCCTCGTCGGGGTCATGGGTCGACAGCAGCACCGCGAGCCCGCCGGCGGCGAGCCGTCCGATCTGCTCGAGCACGCGCAACCGGTTGCCGAAATCGAGCCCGGCGGTCGGCTCGTCCATGATCAGCACCGCGGCCCGTGCGGCGAGCGCCCGCGCGATCAGCACCAGCTGCCGTTGACCGCCGGACAATCGCGCATAGTCGTCGCCGGCGAGGTCGGCGATGCCGAGCCGCTCGAGCGATTCGAGCGCGATCGCACGGTCGGCGCTCCCGGGGCTCGCCAGCCAGCCGAGATGCGCGGCGCGCCCCATCAGCACGACCTCGGCGACGCTGTAGCGGAACACCGGCGCATGAGCCTGCGGTACGTAGGCGAGCCGGCGCGCCGCGGCGCGCCGCGACAGCGCGGCCAGTTCGGTGCCGCCGCAGCGGACGGTGCCCGCGAGCGGCGGCAGCAGCCCGAGCAGCGTGCGCAGCAAGGTGGTCTTGCCGCAGCCGTTCGGGCCGAGCAGGCACATCACCTCGCCGGGGCCGACCGCCAGCGAAACGTCGCGTGCGATCGGGTGGTTACCGTAGCCGATCGTGAGGCGGTCGGCGGCGAGCAGCGCGGCGCCGGCGCGTGCGGCGCTCGGGGTCATGGCCCGATGGCTCATGTCCAGTCTCGTCGTCCGCGGGCCAGCACCCAGAGGAAGAACGGCGCTCCGACCACCGCGGTCAGGACACCGAGCGGGACCTCGATCGCGCTGATCGTCCGGGCCAGCGTGTCGACGATCAGCAGGAAACCGGCGCCGAGCAGCGCCGCCGCCGGCAGCAGCCGGTCGAAACCGGGCCCGACCAGCCCGCGCGCCAGGTGCGGGATCACCAGGCCGACCCAGCCGATCACGCCGCCGATCGCGACCACGCTCGAGGTGATCAGCGTCGCGCAGCCGATCACCAGCAGTCGGGTCCGCGGCACGTCGACGCCGAGCGCGGCGGCTTCGTCGTCGTCGAGCGACAGCAGCTGGACGCGCCAGCGCAGCAGCACCAGCGGCACGACGCCGAGCAGCACCACCGGCAGCGCCAGCGCCAGCTCGCCGGGGCCGACCGCGGCCAGGCTGCCGAGCAGCCAGAAGGTGATCGCCGGCAGCCGGTCGTATGGGTCGGCCAGCACTTTCACCAGCGCGGTGCCGGCACCGGCCAGTGCGCCGACGACGATGCCGCCGAGCAGCAGCGTCAGCACCATGTCGCTGCGGCCGACCGCCGCGATCAGCAGCACGACCAGCCCGACCGCGGCGAGCCCGCCGCCGAACGCGAACAGCTGGACCGCGACGACCGGCAGCGCCAGATGGATCGCCAGCGCCGCGCCGAAGCCGGCGCCGGCTGCGACCCCGAGAATGTCCGGCGAGACCAGCGGGTTGCGGAAAATCGTCTGGAAGCAGGCGCCGGCGAGCGCCAGCGCGGCGCCGACGGCCAGCGCGGCGGCGACACGGGGCAGCCGCAGGCCGAACAGCACGGTGTCGATGGTCGCGGCGGCCGCCGCCCCTGGAGCAACCGACGTGCCCGGCGCGACGACCGGGGGTGCCGGCGGCGCGACCGTACCGAACAGCGCGGCGAGGCGCCGGCCCAGCGCGGCAGCGGCTTCCGCCGGACCGATCGGCAGTGCGCCGACCGCCAGCGACGCGACCGCCAGCGCCGCGATCGCCGCGCCGATCCACCAGAGGCTCGCTGCACGCCGGCCGGTCGGCAGCGGACGGGAAGCCGGCGTCATCGGATCGAACGGATGGTCACGGCGGCGATTGTCGCATCCCGTCGCCCGCGATGCCGGCGCCGAAACCGGGGAATCGCGATCGGCTTTCCCCGATTCGACAGCCTGCGATGCGGCGATAATCCGTGGTGCCGCCGCCATCGCGCGGCCGGCCTCGTCGTACGGATGATCGATGTTGCAGGGTTTTCAGGGTCTGCGCGCGCTCGGCGCGTTCTCGGTCGCGATCTCGCATTCATGGGATACGCCGATCAAGGCTTCGGCCTGGTACAACGGCTCGTTCCTGGTCGTCGACATGTTCTTCCTGCTGAGCGGGTATCTGGTCACGATGGTCTACGCCGAGCGGACCCGCGACTGGCGGGATGGCGCCGGGATGGTCGCCAATCGGCTCGGCCGGCTGTATCCGACCCACATCTTCCTGCTGTTGCTGCTGCTGTTCCTGCTGAATCTGAAGATCGCGATCAACCTGACGCTGCAGGCGCTCGGCATCGATATCGGCATGACGCCGCTGGCGCAGCAGGAGAAATTCTTCGATCTGCGCTACTTCCTGCTGTCGATCACCCTGCTGCAGGGGGTCGGCATCGGCGAGCCGCTCGATCTGTTCAACTTCGCCGCCTGGTCGATCTCGGCTGAATTCTGGGCCTTCTGTACGATGACGCTGTGCTTCGTGCTGACCCGCGGCCGACGCGGCCGGGTCGTGTTCGCCGGCGTCGCGATCGCGCTCTGCATCGCGTTCTACCTGTGGCGCTGGTGGCGGCCGGAGCTGCATGCCTTCGATCCGCGCGAGCTGCTCGACCGCAATCTGGCGCGGTCGGTGATGGCGTATTTCGCCGGCATGCTCGCCTACGAGTTGCGCAGCAATTATCTGCAGACGCTGCCGGACGCGGCGATCAATGCCTTGCAGGCGTTCTCGCTGGCCGCGATCGTGCTGGTCGTCTGCAACCAGCCGTGGCTGTACATGTCGCAGATCTGGTCGCTGCCGATCTGGGCCGGGGTGATCATCAGCCTCAGCTACGGCCGCGGCTGGGCGGTGACACTGCTCGGCTCGTCATCGATGGTCTGGCTCGGCGAGCGCAGCTTCGGCATCTACATGTGCCATTCGGTCGTGCTGATCCTGATCAAGCGCCGGATCATGATGATCCAGGACGTCTGGCCGCGGACGCTGATGCTGATCCCGTACTTGATCTCGATCGTGCTGATCGCTCATCTGCTCTATCGCTACCTCGAGATCCCGGCGGCGGCGTGGGTCAAGGCGCGGGTGCGGCGCTGGCAGCAGAGCCGCGCCGCACCCGGCTCGGCGGCCTCTACTTCAAGTGCAGCGTGACCAACGCCTTGATCGCGACGCCGGCCGGCAGCTCGCCGGCGATCCGCAGCCAGTTGCCGAAGCGGACGACCCGGGCGAACGTGTCTTGCTCGGTCGAGCGCGGCAGCGGCAGCCGGGTTCCCTCGTCGATCCAGCGCATGCCGTCGGCCGAGACCTGCACCCGCAGCTCGGCCGGCGGCGGCTCGGACCCGGCCGCGACGCCTTCGAAGGCGAGGGCGCGGACGAACACCAGCGCCTCGGTCGCCCAGCCGGCTTCGTAGGGTTCGGTCGCGATCGCGCCGCTCCAGCGGTCGTTGCGCGCGATCACCGCGGTGGTACTTTCTCGGATCATGCTAGAAATCTCCTGACAGGCAGACGCTGTCCAGATAGAGGAACGCCCGCTTGTCGACGTCGGTCTCGACGAAGAAGCACAGGTTCAGCATGCACCAGAGGTTGCGCATCGCCGGGATCCGGATCGGCTCGTACGCCGACAGATCGAACACCCGGTCGTTGCAGCGCAGGCCGGTCGCGCGCATCGACGCCAGGTCGAAGTCGAAGCGGACGTAGTGCCAGTTGATCTTGGTCGGGATCTCGTTGTAGCAGAGCTTCTGACCGCCACCCGGCAGGTCTTCCCAGTCTTCCGGCGACAGGTGATAGTGGCTGACGGTCTTCTGTTCGGTGCCGATCGGGTGGAAGGTCTTGGTCCGCCGCTTGAACTGCCATTTCTGCAGGTGCTGGCCGTCGAGCGCGTTGAGAAAGCGCAGGTGCGGCATGATCCGCTCGTCCGAGCCGGCATCGGTGTCGCCACCTTGCAGATCGTAGAGCAGGCCGAACGAACGGACATCCGTCTCCGACAGCCGCATCTCGCTGGCCTCGGGCTTGAACGTGAAGTAGAACTCGACCCGGATCGGGCCGCGCTCGCGGAACGTCAGCCGCTTCAGCGTCACGTTCTGCGCGCCGCGGCGCGGTTTCGTCGCGAGCTTCAGCGCATAGCTGCCGTCGAACGAGCCGTGACTGCCGAAGTCCCAGGTCGGCAGCGTCGACAGCATCGCCTGCGAATGCTGCGCATAGCCGGGCAGCATCGAATCGAGCGTGTGCTCGTAGTTGCCGACCAGCTGGGTCCAGCCGCAGAAGCCGCGGTCGAAATCGTCGAACGCGATGATCCGCCGGAGCGGATCGAAGCGCGACAGGCGAGGATCCGCAAGCCGCATCGCCTGCAGCAGTTCGGCACTCATCGTTCAGTTCTCCAGGTTTTTTCAGTCTCGAGTCGAAGCCTCTGACGAGCGGGGCAGGGAGCGTCTCGAGCGGGCCGAGGTCGACGGGAGAAGCGCAGCCTGGCTAGTGCCAGGCGAGCATCGCAGCGTCGAGATCGGCCCGCGCAGCAGCTCCATGCCCCGCTCGTCACCCTTTGGTGGCGCCGGTGGTGAGTCCTGCCACCAGCTGCCGCTGCGCCAGCACGACGAACGCGAGCACCGGCAGCAGATGCAGCGACACCGCGGCGAACAGCACGCCCCAGTCGACGCCGTCGATCGCGCCGGTCATTTCGGCCAGCACCAGCGGCGCGGTCTTGGCCGCCTTGGTGGTGAAGATGAACGCGAACAGGAACTCGTTCCAGGCGAACACGATGACGAACACCGCCACCGCGATCATCCCCTGGATCGCCAGCGGGAACAGGATCCGGAGGATCAGCTGGACGTGGCTCGCGCCGTCGACCAGCGCCGCCTCGTCGACCTCGATCGGGATCTGGTCGAAGAAGGTGCGCATCACCATCGAGCCGAGCGAGACGAAGAAGGTCGCGTAGAGCAGGATCAGGATCAGGTGGGTGTCGTTGAGCCGCAGCCAGTTGACGATCGGGAACAGCGGCAGCGTCGTGACGATCGGCGGGATCAGCCGCAGGAACACCAGACCGAACGCCGACAGCGTCATCGCCCGGCTCCGGTAGCGCGAATAGGCATAGCCGGCGAGCGCGCTGGCGAGCACCGCCAGCAGCGTCGCGAACATGGTCACGATCAGGCTGTTGGCCATGCCGGCGAAAAAGTCGGGCCATTGCCGGAACAGCGCGCGGTAGCTGTCCAGGCTCGGCGTGAACCACGGCGGCGCGGCGGGGTCGAAGATCTCGCGCGGCGGCCGCAGCGACGCGAGCAGCATCAGCAGGATCGGGCCGATCGACCAGCCGACGATCAGCGCGAGCGCGACCGCCTTGCCGAGGCGCAGCAGCAGCGGATCCTTCATCCTCGCTGCCTCATGCTGCTCCTCATGCGGCGGCCGGCGGGGCCGCGAACAGCTCGCGGTAGACCCGGCGCAGGTAGACCAGCGCGACCAGCGCCGAGATCAGCACCATGATCCAGCCGGTGGCGGTCGCGACGCCGAAGCGGTTGTAGCGGAACGCCTCGACATAGAGGTAGAGCGCGACCACCTCGGTCGAACGGGCCGGGCCGCCCTGGGTGACCAGCCAGACCTCGGAGAACAGCCGGAACGCGAAGATATAGCGGAACAGCATCGCGACCGCGATCGCCGGCTTGAGCAGCGGCAGCGTGATCCGGCGCAGCTGCTGCCAGCGGGTCGCGCCATCGACGCGCGCGGCCTCGTAGACCTCGCCGGGCAGCGCCAGCCGCGCGGCGTAGAGGATCACGAAGGTGAACGGCAGGTGCAGCCAGATCGAGATCAGCGCGATCACCGCGAGGCCGTGCCACGGGTCGACGCCCCATTCGAGCGGCCCGGATCCGAGCAGCGCGAGCAGCCGCGTCAGCGCGCCGACCTCGGGGTCGACCAGGTAGCGCCAGATCACCACCGCGCCGACCTCGCTGACCGCGTAGGGCGCCAGCACGATTGCCATCAGCACGGGCTTCCACGGTACACCGCTCGCGAACAGCAGCGCCATGCCGAGCCCGATCAGCATCTCGAGGTGGACCACGACCGCGACGATGATCAGCGTGTTGACCAGCGCCCGCCAGAAGTAGCGATCCGACAGCACCGCGACGTAGTTGTCGAGCCCGACGAAGCGCGCCGACTGCCCGAAGCTCGATTGCTGCAGCGACAGCCAGAACACGTAGACCGCCGGCACTACCAGCAGCGCGCCGATCAGCAGCCAGGTCGGCGACAGCAGCAGCGCCGCGCCGCGACCGCCGAGCAGGGGCGTCGCTTGGGCCACTCAGCGCCGCCCGGCCTGCCGCTGGCCGGGGGCCGGCAGCGAACGCAGTGAGCGTGGGGGTCCCCTCATTCAGACTCGCAGCGAAGCGAGGGCGTGGCGGTCGATCGTGACGCCGAGCCCGGGGCCATCCGGCACCGGGACCATGCCGTCGGCGAGCAGCCGGGCATCACCGACCGGCTCGGTGGTCAGCGCCTGCCGCAGCGGATTCTGGCAGACCATGCACTCGAAGCTCCAGAACGCTTCGGCGGCGGCGGCGAGCTGCAGGCTGGCGGCGGCGCAGAGCGCGCCGGACCAGCCGACGTGCGGCGCGTAGCGGACCCGGTGCGCGGCGGCGAGCTCGGCGATCCGCCAGGTCTCGGTGATGCCGCCGGCGCGCGCGACGTCGGGCTGGATCATGCCGACGCTGCGGTCGGCCAGCGAGACCAGCGCGTCGCCGGCGGTATAGTCGCTTTCGCCGGCGGCGAGGCGAATCGGCAGCGCCCGCGCCAGCCGGCGGTAGCCGTCGCGATCTTCCGGGCGGATCGGTTCCTCGAAGAAATCGTAGCCGAGATCGGCGAGCGCGCGGCCGACCGCCAACGCGTCGTCGACATCGTAGGCCCAGTTGGCGTCGACGCCGAGCACGGTCCCGTCGCCGGCGAGCTCGCGGACCAGCCGGGCGCGCGCGATCGCCGCCGCCACCGGTGCGCCGAGCTTGACCTTGATCTGGCGAAAGCCGGCCGCCCGCGCGGCGGCGACTTCGGCCTGGACGGTCTCGTCGTCGAGCCAGTTGATCGACGATGCATAGGCGGCGACCCGGGGCCGGCCGACGCCGCCGAGCAGCCGCGCGACCGACAGCCCGGTGCGCTGGCCGGTGAGATCCCAGAGCGCGATGTCGATGCCGGCGATCGCCTCGATCAGCATGCCGCCGGTGCGGCCTGTCAGCGGCGCCCGCAGCGCGGCCCAGAGCCGGCGGCGCTGATCCGGATCGGCGCCGACCAGAATCGGCGCCAGCACCTCGTCGATGAACGCGGCGTAGGCGCGGCAGCCGCGCCGGGCCAGGCATTCGCCCCAGCCGACGCTGCCGTCGCTCGCGCGCAGCTCGACCACGACGATCTCGATCGCGGCGTAGGTCGCCTGCGCGGTGCGCTGCGGCTGCGGCAGCACCGCGCGCAGCGGATGGGTGATGACTTCGGTGATCGTGACGGCGCCCATGCGGCAAACTTATCAGATAGGTTGCTAGGTTGCAATCCGGATCAGCGTGGCTATACTGGCTGCAATGGACAGCGATGCAGCAGCTGGCGGGCTGGCGGCCGGACTCGACGATCTGCTCGGCGCCGAGGATGGCCTGGTGCCGACGCGGCTCGCCGATACCGTGTTGGCGCGGCTCGCCGGCGCGATCGCCGCCGGCCGCCTGAAGCCCGGGGATCCGATGCCGTCGGAAGGGCGGATCGCCGCCGGCTTCGGCGTCTCCAAGCAGATCGCCCGCGAAGCGATCCGCGAGCTGGCCGCGCTCGGCGTGATCCATGTCCAGCAGGGCAAGACCTCGCGGGTGCAGGCGGTCAGCGGTGCGCCGCTCGGCCGGCTGTTCCGCTTCGCGGTCGGCGACGGCATCGAGGGGCTGACCCAGGCGGTCGAACTGCGCCGGATCCTCGAGCCCGGCATCGCGGCGCTGGCCGCCGAGCGCCGCAGCGCTGCCGATGTCGAGACGCTGAAGCAGATCCTGGCGCGGATGGAAGCCGCGCTCGGCGTGCCGGCGCGCTGGATCGAAGCCGATCTGGACTTCCATCGCGCGATCGCGCGGATCAGCGGCAACCGGCTGATCGAGCTGCAGCTGGAGGCGCTCGAGCCGGTGATCCGGCGGATGATGGAGCGCTTCAACCACCGGCATCGGCGCACGCTCGCCGATTGGCGGCAGACCTTCGCGCGGCACGAACGGGTGGCCAGGGCGATCGAACGCGGCGGCGCCAACGGCGGCGCCCGGCGGGCGGCCGAGGCGATGACCGCGCATTTCGCCGATGCGCCGCTCGCGCTCAGCGAGCTGGCCGAGGATCGATCGGAAACAACGTGAGGAGACGATGATGGGCAGGCGAACCGAACAAGATGCATCCGACCAGCGCGGCGGCGGGCCGCGCGGCCACAGCCCGGTCAGCCGGGATACGGCTGACCAGTATGTAGCCAGCCGGCATGCGGCCAGCCGGAGCGCAGCCAGCCGGAATGCGGTCGACCGGCCGCGCCGCGCAGTGATCGGCGGCAGCGCTGCGGCGATCGGTGCCGCGCTGTTGCCCGCGGCCCGTCCGGTCCGCGCGCAGGCCGCCGGCGGCCCGCTGCAGGTGTTCGCGCACCGGGTCATGAAGACGGTCGCGATCGGCTCGTCCGGCGACGCCACTGCCGGATTCACCAAGGCGACCGGCATGCCGGTCGAATGGACCACGTTCGACACCGGCCCGCTGCAGGAGCGGCTGTTCCGCGAGGCGTCGCTTACCGACAGCTCGGTCGACGTCGGCTTCATCCTCAACACCCAGGTGGTACCGCGGATCGCGTCGCTGTTCGAGCCGCTCGGGCCGTTCCAGGCCAGGCAGCCGATCGAGGCATACGACGACATCTTTCCGGGGCTGCTGTCCGGCATGACCGTCGGCGGCAATCTGGTCGCGGTGCCGTTCCGCCATGCGTCGTCGGGGTTCCACTACAACGAGGAGATCCTCGCCGAGCGCGGTTTCAAGAAGCCGCCAGCGACGATCGAGGAGGTCGTCGAGGTCGCGCGCGCCTGCACCTATCGCCGCGGCGACGGCACGTCGTGCGTCGGACTCTGCATGCCGGGCGTCACCTATCCGAACGTGATCGACCTGGCGCGCGCCTGGGACGGCGATTTCATCACGCCGGACTACAAGTGCGTCGCCGACCAGCCGCCGATGCTGAATGCGATCCGGCTGCTGCGCGGGCTGTTCGAGGCCGGCGCGTTCCCGCGCAATTTCGCGACGCTGTCGACCGAGGACGTCAACACCTGGATGCAGACCGGCCGCGCCGCGATGAGCCTGCAGAGCATGGGCCGCAACCGGATCTACAACGACCCGGCCAAGAGCAAGTTCCCCGGCAAGATCCGGACCGTTGCGCTGCCGGCCTCGAAGACGATGCTGGCGAAGTTTCCGGTAGCGCCGGCCAAGGTCGAGTTCTGGGGCATGGCGATCCCGAAGAACGCCAAGCGCAAGGACTTGTCGTGGGCCTTCATCCGCGAGATGGTCGGCAAGCAGGCGACGCTGATCGCGGCGCTGAACGGCAACGGGCCGGTGCGCAACTCGACCTACGACGATCCGGGCCTGCGCAAGGCCGTCGAGTATGCCGAGGAGGAGCGCCGGGTGCTGCAGGTCGCGCGGGTGCCGCTGCCGGCGTTCGACGACGCGGCGCGGGCCGGCGATGTCTTCAAGGAGGAAGCGGAGGCCGCGGTGCTCGGCATGAAGTCGCCGGAAGACGCAATGAAGGCGGTCGTCGCACGGGTCACGCCGATGCTGCAAAAGTGAACGCCCCCGTTGACGCCCTTCGGGCGGGAGCCGCCGGCCGGAGGCCGGCGTCGCTTCGCTGGCACGAAGAGTCCGCAGGGACTCTTCGTGTCCCGCTCCGCCCCCACCACTGGGGGGCGCCGCCTACGGCCGGGCAAAGCCCGCTCCGCGGCGACTGCTTGGTTCGACCTGTTTCATGCGACGTGCGTGCTACGTGGCGGCATGGAAAGCTGAAATGACCAGTTGAAGGTCAGCGCTCGCGGTCGAAGTACCGCTTCATCATCAGCACTGCCAGCGCGAGCACCAGTGTGACGGCATTGGCGACGATCACCGGCAGCGACGCGATCACGATGCCGTACCAGAGCCACAGTGCGACGCCGGTCGTGAAGACGAGATACATCGGCGCCGAGATGTCGCGTGCCGAACGCGTGCGCCAGATCCGGCAGACCTGAGGCACGAACGCGATCGTCGTCGCGGTACCGGCGACGAGTCCGAGCAGCTCGGTCGCGTCGCCGGTCACCGAAGATCACGCCGGCCGACCCGGGCGAAGTAGAACCATTCGCGGCCGACCGGCGCATTCGGGTTCGGGAACACGACGTAGCCGGCTTCGGGCGCGCGCAGCACCTCGCCGTTGCCGCGGCGGGCGATCGGATCGCCGGCGGACAGCCGGTCGAACGAGCGCCAGCTGCGCTCGAAGCGGTCGCCTTCGGCCTGGCGGTCGAATACATCGGCGAGCTCGACCCACTCGACGGCGGCCGGCGGCGCGGCCAGCGATGTGGCTGCCGGCGCGGCGGTGGTGGTGGCGGTGGTGGCGGCGCCGATGGCGGCCGGATCCGGGTCGCACAGCGCGAGCAGGCCCAGTGCTTGCTCGATCGCGCGACGCGCCACCGAGGGTGCCGCCGGATCGGCGTGCTGGCCGCATTCGACGGTGACCGCATAGCCGCCGCGGTGGCGCATGTATTCGGTGGTGCCGATACCGTAGGCGACGCTGCCGTTGGCGCGCCGGCGGACGCCGCGCGCGTAGGCCGGCAGCCAGCCGTAGACCAGCCGGCGCGGGCCGACCGCCAGCGCGAGCGCGGTCTCCTCGGCGGCGCGCCGGAACGGCTCGAGCTCGCCGTCGTTGTCGGTCGGCCCGAGAAAGACGAACGGCTCGCCGGGCGCGGCGAACGAGTGCAGATCGACCAGCGCATCGTGATCGGCCAGCAAGGGTGCCAGCTGATTGGCGATCCGATCCTCGGCGTCCTGCGGCACGACGCTCGGCCGGAAATCGCGATTCAGGTTGCGGTCGCCATCACGGGCGCCGCGGGCGAACGCGACCGGGTTGGCCACCGGCACCAGCGTCAGCATGCCGCGGGCGAGCCGCCGCTCGCCGCTGCCGAATTCGGCGGCGATCGCACGGATCGCGGTCGCACCGCAGGTTTCGTTGCCGTGCACGGCGCCGAGGATCAGCAGCCGCGGGCCGGGCGCCAATGCCCGATACTGGAAGATCTCGATGGTTGCCATTGCGCGATGATACGAGGCCGGAGCCGGCGCAGCCGGCGCCGGGCGGCTGCCGCCGTCAGCCGTCCGCGGCGCTGATCCGTTTCGGGAACAGGAGGTCGGTGCGATGGACGATGGATGGAGCGCGATGGGACTGAGGCGCGGTGTGATGAGCCCGGAGTGCGGTGCGATGGGCCTGGGGCGTAGCGGGATGGCGGCGATCGACGATATCGGTGGCGCCGGTGAGCGCCGCGGGCAGCAGTGGCGCTGGGCTCGGGCCTGGCGGGTGGCGGCACTGGTCGCAGCGGCGGCGGCGATGCTCGGGCTCGGCGGCTGCGCTGCGTATCTGAACGCACAGGTCACGGCGTTCCACCAGGCCGACCGCGACCTGGCTGGCCGGCGCTTCGTGATCGAGCCGAGCGCCGAACAGCGCGACAGTCTCGAGTTCAAGGCCTACGCCGACCAGGTGCGTCAGGCGCTGGTCGCGCGCGGCCTGGTCGATGCCGCCGGCGGTGCCGCCGATACATCGGTGACGCTGCGCTACTCGATCGACGACGGCAGGTCGGTCGCCTACTCGTATCCGGGTTACGGCTACATGCCGTTCGGGCCGTCGATGACGCTGACCCCGTACCGCGGCCGTGACGGCGTGGTCCGCTATGGCTGGGCGCCGGTCTATCCGATGGCCTACTACGGCATGGTCGGCTCCCAGTACGTGCAGGCGGTGATCTACCGGCGCGAGTTGCGGGTCGAGCTGAACGAGCGCGGCGCTGGCGGTACTGCCGGCGGCACTGCCGGCACCGCCGGGACGCGCCTCTACGAAGGGACGGCGGTCTCCGAAGGTGAATCGGCGTCGCTGGCGCCGGTGATGCCGGCACTGATCACGGCTTTGTTCGCCGACTTTCCCGGTCCCAACGGCGCGAGCCGGATCGTACGGGTGCAATTGCCGCCGGCGGCCGAGCGGCGCTGAACGGACGGAACCTGCGAACGAACCGGACGTCCCCGCGTCGCCGGAGGTTCCCGGGCCGCCGGAGGTCCCCGGGCCGCATCCGGAACAGGACGCAGGTTCTCAGGCGTCGTCGCGTTCGAGCGGTGACCAGTGCCCGGGCAACTGCCGTATCGGCATGGCGACCGGCAACAGCAGGCCGACGGTCGCGTAGAGCACGCCGTCGTGCTCGGTGATCCGGTAGCGGCGTTGCCGGCCATCGCCGGTAGTGCGCAGCCAGATGCCGGGATGCCGCGGGTAACACTGGATGCCGAGTGCTGCTGCATGACCGGCGCGCCTTCGCTGCCAGCCGACGCCGTCGCGGATCGGCAAGCCGCCCGGAAGACCCGAGGCGCCGGCCATCGTGGCAACGGCAACCGCGAGGGAGCGCCGGCGAAGCAGCCAGTTGCGGATCAGCATGAAAGCCATCGGGCCCTTGGCGCTGGCGCCTGTAAACACGCTGTTACAAGCAGATCACGGCGCCGCCACGACTGGCAAGCGCAGCAGTCTGGGCGGTGGCATGGTGCCGACAGACTGCGGCTGCGGCACGACAGCGGTGTTGCGGCGACCACTGCGCCGTGCCGGTCGCGGCTGCGGCCGGGAAGCCGGGACGAACCGCCGGGTCGGTTCGCCGCGCAGCAGCGCGATCAGCGCGGGAACGCGATCAGGGAAGCAGCGCTTGATCAGTGCAGGAATGCGATCAGTGCAGGAATGCGATCAGCGCAGGAATGCGATCGGCGCAGGGCTCGATCAGCGCGGGAATGCGATCGGCTGGCCGAGGCCGAGCTGGCGGGTCCGCCGCTCCATCCGCCGCACCAGGTGGTCGATCTCCTGGAGATCGAGCACGCCGAGCGTCGGGCCCGGCGCGCGCAGCCGGCCGTTGCGGATCGCGCCGCGGCGCTGCAGTAGATGCTTGCGGATCGCCAGGCCGAGACCGGGCTGCAGTTCATGCCGGATCAGCGGCAGGTAGGCGTCATAGACGTCCTCGGCATCGTCGCGCTTGCCGGCCAGGTAGAAGTCGCGCGTGGCCACCAGCGCATCCGGATAGGCGAAGCCGGTCATCGCGCCGTCGGCGCCGCGGCCGAGTTCCTGCGGATAGTGGATGCCGCCGTTGCCGACCAGGATCGAGACGCGCCGGCCGCCCTGGCGCGCCGCTTCGCGCAACGCGGTGATCTTGCCGAGGCCAGGCCAGTCCTCGTGCTTGAACATCACCAGCCGCTCGAAGTCCTGGATCATCCGGATGATCAGGTACGGCGCCATGTGCACGGTCGTCGTCTGCGGATAATCCTGCAGCACCCACGGGATATCGCCGAGGCGCTCGGCGATCTGCTCGAAGTAGCTGTAGATCTGCTCGTCGGTGCGCAGGTTCGCCAGCGGCGCGACCATCACGCCGGCGGCGCCGATATCACTGACACGGCGCGCGAACTGCGTCAGATTGTCGAGCCCGGCGGTACTGACGCCGACGACGACCGGAACCTTGCCCGCGACCTGCTTGAGCACGGTCCGGACCAGTTCGAGGCTCTCGTCACCGGACAGCTTCGGTGCTTCGCCCATGATGCCGAGGATCGTGACCCCGGTGGCGCCGCAGGCGAGGTAGAAATCCATCAGCGAGCGCGCGCTGTCGAAATCGACCTCGCCGTCGTCGCGGAACGGGGTCGCGGCAATCGCATAGAGGCCGGTGGCGGAGGCCGTGAGCCTGGCTGGTGCGGCCGGTGCCGGCGCGCCGGCCGGCGAAGGCATTCCTGTCGGCGAAGGCGTGCCGGCCGGCGCTGGAGCAGAGGATTTCGACATCAGGCGGGGCAGTACGCAGGGAGGCTGCAGTCCAGAGGGCTGCAGCCCGGGAAGCCGCAGCCCGGGAGGCCGCAGTCGGAGCCACAGTCTATAGGCAACGGCACATCTACAGGCAGCAGCAGAGTCTACAGGCAGCAGTCTACACCTGCACCGATGCCGGACCACCGTTCGGTGCCGCGACGCCGAGGCTGCCGGCAAGCCGCGCCAGCGCCTGGCGCTCGGCATCGGAAACCCGCTCGCCGCCGAAGCCGAAGAAGCCGCCTTCGTTCGACGCTTCGGCAACCCGCTGGCCGAGGTCGCAGAGCCACTGCTTGAAGCCGGCGGCTTCGGCCGGCGCCTTGGCATCGACCAGCGCGCGGATCGCAGCGAGCTGCTCGAACGCGACCCGCTGCGCCGACTCCGGCGTCGTCACGCCCGTGGGCTTCTCGGGCCGGGTCTGGCGCGCCTTGACATCGTCGATCAGCGCGGTGATCAGCGCGTTGCCGCTGCCTTTCTGCACCGCGTCGGCCATCGCCATGCCGACCGAGAACATCTCCTTCATCACGCCGAGCGGCCCGCTCGGGCTGGCTGCGGCGATCGCCAGACCGACCATCGGCGCGGCGGCGACGATCTGCTTCCATTCGTCGTCGGTGAAATTCTGCTTGATCGACATCGAGATCTCCTCGGTTCGGCGCGTGGCGGATTGCCGGCGGCCTGGCCGATTCTGGCATGCTCACGATTGCCGCAACGCGACCGGGCGTTTCGAAACGTGACGTGCACGGTGCGCCTTGCCGGGCACGGTCAGATCACGTTCGCCTCGCGCAGCGGCCGTCCCGCGACCAGCCGCTCGATGTCGACGCCGGCGAGGTCGAGGCTGACATAGCGGCCTTCGCGGATCCGCTCGGCGATGCCCCGGCCGACCGCCGGTGACTGCTGCAGGCCGTGTCCCGAGAAGCCGGCGGCGAAGTACAGGTTGGGGCAGGCTGGATGGACGCCGAGCAGTGCGTTGTGGTCGAAGGCGTTCATCTCGTAGTAACCGGCCCAGGCATTGGTCATCCGGATCGCCTCGAACGCCGGGACCCGCGCCGCCAGCGCCGGCCAGAGCCGGTCCTCGAACGCCGCGAGATCGGGGTCGAGCGGCAGGTCGTCGAGGTCCTGCGCCGGTGGCGGCGCATCGCCGCAGATGAACCGCCCGCCTTCGGGCCGGAACCACAGGCCGCCGGGATCGATCACCAGCGGGCAAGCGGCGATCGGAGCCGGACAGCGGAACACGAAGACGCTGCGGCGCCGGGCATGCACCGGCAGCGCGATGCCGGCCCAGCCGGCGACGCTCGCGGCCCATGGACCGGCGGCGTCGACCGCGATGTCGCAGTCGACCGTGCCGCCGTCGGCGAGCCGGACCGCACGGATCGGAGCCGCGGCGCCGCTGCCGGTGCGCTCGAAGCCGCAGGCCGCGGCGCGGCGGTAGCAGACGCCCTGGGCGATCGCCTTGCGGCGGAACGCCTGCAGCACCGCGTAGCCGTCATACCAGCCCTCGCCGGAAAGCCCGAGCGAACCGAGTGCGAGATCGCCGGTGGCGAGCCACGGAAAGCGCGCGGCCAGCGTCGCCGGCTCGAGCAGCGCGACGTCGACGCCTTCGGCACGCTGGGTCGCATGATTGGCGCGCAGCGCCGCGGCGCCGTCCGCGGTCGCGAGGTACAGATAGCCGGGCTCGACCAGCCCGATCGCCGGGCGATCGCCGTCGACCGCGAGCGTGTCGCCGATGCTGCGGAAGAACTCGATGCCATAGCGCGACATCCGGATGTTGACCGCGGTCGAGAACTGCTGCCGGATCGAGCTCGCCGAGAGCGCCGACGACGCCTGCTGGTAGCGCGGGTCGCGCTCGATCACGGTGACCGCGCATTCGCGATCGTCGCGGGTCAGGAAGTAGGCGATCGCGCTGCCGATCGCGCCGCCGCCGACGATCGCGACGCGCAACGCACGGGGACGCGGAGACATGGTCAGTCGACGTCGAACCGCACACCCTGCGCGAGCGGCAGCCGGTCGCTGTAGTTGACCGTGCTGGTGACGCGGCGCATATAGGCCTTCCAGGCGTCCGACCCGGACTCGCGGCCGCCGCCGGTTTCCTTCTCGCCGCCGAACGCGCCGCCGATCTCGGCGCCCGAGGTGCCGATGTTGACGTTGGCAATGCCGCAATCGCTGCCGCTCGCCGACAGGAAGCGCTCGGCCTCCTGCAGGTCACGGGTGAAGATCGCCGACGACAGCCCCTGGCGCACCGCGTTGTGCAGCTCGATCGCCTGATCGAGCGTCGCATAGCGCAGCACGTAGAGGATCGGCGCGAAGGTCTCGTCGTGCACCACCGGCGTCTGCGCCGGCATCGTCACCAGCGCCGGCTGCGCGTACCAGGCATCGTCGCCGAGCTCGGTGCGCACGCGGCTGCCGCCGTGCACCGTGCCGCCGTCGGCGCGCGCACGCGCCAGCGCCGCCTGCATCGCGTCGAACGCGGCGCGGTCGATCAGCGGGCCGACCAGCGTGCCGGCTTCGCGCGGATCGCCGATCGCGACGCGCTCGTAGATCGTTCGCAGCCGCGCCAGCAACGGGTCGGCAATGCGCTCGTGGACGATCAGCCGGCGCAGCGTGGTGCAGCGCTGCCCGGCGGTGCCGACTGCGGCGAACGTGATCGCGCGCGCCGCGAGCTCCAGATCGGCGCTCGGCGCCACCACCATCGCATTGTTGCCGCCGAGCTCCAGGATGCTGCGGCCGAAGCGCTGCGCGACCCGGACCGCGACGTCGCGGCCCATCCGCGTGCTGCCGGTGGCGCTGACGACCGCGACCGCCGGCGAATCGGCGAGCGCGGCGCCGGTCTCCCGGCTGCCGAGCAGCAGTGTATGAAGGCCGGCCGGCACCGTGTCGGGATGATCCGCCGCGAAGCCGGCGCAGGCGCGCGCCAGAATCGCGTCGCACGCCAGTGCGGTCAGCGGCGTCTTCTCGGACGGCTTCCAGACCACCGAATCGCCGCAGACCAGCGCCAGCGCGGTGTTCCAGGCCCAGACGGCGACCGGGAAGTTGAACGCCGAGATCACGCCGACGACGCCGGCCGGGTGCCACGACTCCATCATCCGATGGCCCGGCCGTTCCGACGCGA
This sequence comes from Lautropia sp., assembly GCA_050249335.1. Classification (GTDB taxonomy): domain Bacteria; phylum Pseudomonadota; class Gammaproteobacteria; order Burkholderiales; family Burkholderiaceae_E; genus Lautropia. Next base: position 13,101 of record JBFWQR010000063.1, on the reverse strand, counting down.
TCGTCAGGCCATAGAGCTGGCGCGACAGCCCGACCGCGAAATCGCAGACATCGATCATCTCCTGGACCTCGCCGAGCCCTTCAGAGACGATCTTGCCGGCCTCGAGCGTGACCAGCGCGCCGAGCGCGTCCTGGTCGCGGCGCAGCTCGGTCGCGAAGCGGCGGACCAGCTCGCCGCGCAGCGGCGCCGGTACCTCGCGCCAGCGCAGGAACGCCGCGTGGCTGCGGCCGATCGCGGCCTCGACCTCGGCCGGCGGCGTCGGCGTCAATGCGCCGAGCGCAGCACCGTCGATCGGCGAGCGCAGCGGCAGGCCGCGGCCCGACAGCCGTGCCGGATCGATCGACAACGCGTTCAGCAGTTCACCGAAGCCGGTGGCAGCGCCGGCGGGCCTTGCTTGCGTCCCAGGTCGTTCGCTCATCGCATCCTCCCGTACGTCGATGGCGAGCATACCCGATGCGGAATCCGGCTGCCGCCGCACGTTCTCGAGCGGCTCGCCGGCGCGCAGGCGCTCGATGTTCCGCGCGATGAACGCGTATCTTCTCGCCAGCAGGCCGTCGGTCCATCCGGCGACGTGGGGCGTGCAAATCGCGTCGGGCAGTTCCGTGAATGCATACCCGGAAGGCGGCCCGACGGTCTGGCCCGGCTCGGGGTAGCGATACCAGACGTCGAGCACGGCCCGGCCGATCTTCCGCTCCTGCAGCGCGCGATGGAGCGGAGCCTCCTGAATCAGCTCGGCCCTGCCGACGTTGATCAGCATGGCATCGGCGCGCATGGCGGCGAATTCCTCGGCGCCGATCATCCCGCGCGATTCGTCGTCGAGAGGGCAGCACAGGACCAGCGCGTCCATGCCCGGCAGCAGCCGCCGCAGGCTCGCAACGGATTCCGAGGCATCTGCCGCCGGCTCTGCGCGCTGCCGCCTGCCGACCGCGGTTATCCGCACGCCGAGCGGGCGCAGTCGCGCGGCGACGGCTTTCCCGATCGAACCGAAGCCCACGATCGCGGCATGCCTTCCCCACGCTTCTCGGTGAAGCGGGCGATTGAAGTAGGTCGCCGGCCAGTCGGACGCGCCCATCCCGAAGCGGCGTCCGGCAGGGAAGAGGAGCCAGTCCAGCAGTGCCCACGTCACGTATTCGGCAACCGGAATCTCGTGTTCGTAGACGTTGCAGACGGCACAGGAAGGCGGCAGGGGCGCCAGGGCCACCCGGTCGAGGCCCGCGCCGGGAACCTGGACCAGGCGGACATCCAGCCGGCTCGCTTCGTCGGCCGAGATCGCATTGCCGACCAGTACGTCGGCGCGAATCGGACCGCTTGCCGGCAGGCGCGCCCAGGCATCGACCCGGAAGCCGGGCCCCAGAAGCTGCCGGAGACGATCGGCCTGGGGTGCATGCTGGGCGAAGACCGCGACGTGCATGCCCCGGGTCGCCGTCAGCGCGCCCGGCCGCTGGTCCGGACCACGGCGTCCTCCCGCTCGATGACGTGCGGCAGCAGCCGGGTACCGAGGCCAGCGCCGGTCGGCGCCAGCGCCATGCCGTCCCGGATCACCGGCAGCTCGGTCACGAGGTCCCGGTACCACGTGCTCAGCGTGGCGCGGACGACTTCCTGGAAAATGGCGGTAGGGGCATGCATCGTCAGGTGCAGCCCGGCCATCAGCGTGACCGGCCCGCTGCAGTCGTGCGGCGCCACGGGGCGGTTGTACGCCTCGGCCAGGGCGGCGATCTTGCGACCTTCCGTCAGGCCGCCGCACCAGGCGAGGTCGATCATGACGATATCGAGGGCGTCGGCCGCCAGCAGGTCGCGGAACGCCACCGTGCCGGCCAGCGTCTCGCTGCCGCAGATCGGCGTGCGGGTGTGGCGGCGCAGATCCGCCAGGGCACGGACGTCGTCCATCTTGTTCAGCGGGTCTTCGGCCCAGAAGACACCCACGTCCTCCAGCGCCCGGCAGATCCGCATGGCTGCCGTCTCCCCCCACAGGTTGTGCAGCTCGCACATGATCTCGATGCGATCGCCGACGGCCTGCCGGATCCGGTGGAACGGCGCGAGTCCGGCCTTCAGATCAGTCAGGGAGATCATGTGCCCCCCGGTCGCGGCCGCGTAGCCGTCGAATGGCCAGATCTTCATCGCGGCGAATCCTTCGGACACCAGGCTTTCGGCCAGTCTGCCGGCGTCGCGCATGAAAGCCACCTGGTCGTCGTAAGGGCCCGACGGCACGTCGCTGCTCGCGATGACCCGCCGGCCTCCGCCGGAGTTGTACGAATAGCCGGCGCAGGTGTTGTAGGCGGGTACCCGATCGCGGACACCGCCGCCCAATGCCATGTAGATCGGCAGGCCCTGGCGCTGTCCCGCCAGATCCCAGAGCGCGATGTCCACCGCGCTGGCGGCCCGGATCTCCGCACTGGCGCTGTGGAAGCCGAGCGGGGGCAGGAGCGAACGGCGGGCGATCCCCTCGATCTGGCGGGCATCCTGGCCGAGGATCCAGGGCGCGATGCTCTCGTGTATAACGGTCTCCACGGCCTCCGCGCCGCGGAACGATTCTCCCAGGCCGGTGCGGCCGTCATCGGTCTCGATCTCGACCCAGACGAGGTTCGGGCGATCGGTGATGCGGATGGTGCGAAGCGCCGTGATTCCGGACATGTGATCTGGCCTCTCCGAAAGCCCTGCTCAATCGAGCTGGAGGTCGATCGCGCTCGTGACGGCTTTGAACTTCGCGATCTCCGACTTCACGAACGCGGTCGTCTCTTCGGGCGTCTTGATCAGGGGCGGGTTGCCCATCTCCGTCATGCGCTTGTTGACTTCGGGGTCGTTCAGCGCCTTGGCGATCTCCTGGTTCAGCCGATTCACGATCGGAGCCGGCGTACCCGCCGGCGCAATCATCGCGAACCAGCCAATGACTTCGTAGTCCGGGACGCCAGCTTCGATCAAGGTGGGGATGTTCCTGCTCTTCGGGCCGCGCTCCCGGGCCGTCGTGGCGAGGATCCGGATCCTTCCGGTCGCCTCGTTCGCCTGCGCGGCTGCCGTATTGTCGATCAGGAAATCGACCTGGCCGCTCATCAGGTCGGTCATCGCCGGAGCGCTGCTCTTGTAGGGAACGTGGATGAATTCCTGACCGGCCTTGACGCCGAGCAGTGCCGACGCGAGATGGCTGGTGCTGCCGTTGCCGTTGGATGCGTAGCGCAGCGGCTTCTCCTTGCTGTTGCCCTTGAGCAGATCGCCGACCGACTTGAAGGGCGAGGATGCGGGCACGGACAGCGCATAGTCCGACAGCGCGACGGTGGTCACGAAGGAAAAGTCCTTCAGTACGTCGTAAGGCAGCTTCCTGAATACGGCCGGGTTGATCGCATGCGAGGAACTTGTTCCCAGTTGGATCGTGTATCCGTCCGGCCGCGCGCGGGCAACCTCCGCCGTGCCCAGGGTCTGTCCAGCTCCGGGCTTGTTGTCCACGACGACCGGTTGCCCCATGCTCTGCCTCATGCGCTCGGCGATCGACCGCGCCAGGATATCGGCCGTGCCGCCTGCCACGGCAGCCACGACCAGCCGGATCGGGCGATCGGGGTAGTTGTCCTGTGCCTGCGCGGGCGCTGCCGCGGTCAGGCACGTCGCGGCAGCGACCGCGACTGCAAGAAGGCATCGATGGAGGGAAGGCATGAGCGAGGTCTCCTTGAAAGATTGACGTGTGCATCGATGCGCGGCGCCCGGGGCTGCCGCACTTCGCAGGGATTCTTCCATGGTGGTAGCGGCCGCAACCGCGGTCCGAATGGCGCTCCTCGGCCGGACGACCAGCATGTGGAACGGAGCTGCCGGAACCGGATCCGGAGGTCCGCTACTGTGTGGGGGCAGCAGCTGCCGTCCCGGTCTCTTCAGGCATCGGATACTCCTGGTGATTCCTGACCAGGCCTTCGACCCGGGAGAAGTCCAGGCGAGGCGGACCGAAGACGTCGATGAGCCGGCAGCCCCGGTCCATGGCCTGCGTCGTGTGGACCAGCCGGGGCGGGATCACCAGCGCCGAGGGACTTTCGACGCCGAGGTGCTCGTCATCCCGCCACGACGTGGAGTCCGGCAGCCACGGGGCTCTCAGGTGATGGACGAAGCGGCCTGCCATGCAGAGCGTGATCTGTTCATAATCCGCATGGGCATGCGGCATCAGGGCCCTCGGGTCTCGCGGCGCCTCGTAGGCGCTCATGACGTTGACCATGAGGTTGGTGCTGCGGAAGACCCGCGCCATGTTCCCGCCGCCGCCGTAGCGGGCGAGCGGATAGGTGCGCAGCCGATAGCCGCCGCATGGTGCGGGCCAACGCGTCGCGGGCGCGACGTCCGCGCAGTCGCCGGCGTAGTCCGATCGGTTGGACGCCAATGCGCAGACGTCCCGGGCCAGGTGCGACAGTACCTGCAGCGCCATCCCGTCGCCGCGCAGTCGGGCGCGGCTCGATCCTGGCGGCAGGATGAAGAGCGTGTCGCCGACGCTTTCGGCGCGTTCGCCGCCGGCCTCGACCAGCACCGATACGCCCGGAGGCACGATGAGCATCGATTCTTCGGTATCGCCGTCCCGCGCGAGCGCGGCAACCGGTCGGTGGCCGGTGATCGCCGTCGCCACCACGACGAAGTGAGCCGCGCGCACGATCCACGACGGATTGCCCTGCGCGTCGATCTGTTGCGGTGCCTCGCGGGACCAGTCGGCCAGCCTGGCCCGTCGGATCGGCAGGCCGGCTCCCACCGTCACGGGCGTGCCCTTGCGTGGCCGGTCGCGCCGGGCAGTCCGGGACGTCCGTCGGCAACCCATTGCCGATACTCCGCGCGGGTCTGCTCGTTGGCGGGAAAGACGCCCCAGACCGCTGCGCCGCCGCGCACTCTCAGGGCGAGGTATCGTTCGAGGTCGTCCTGCGCCTCGCAGGCGTCCGCGACCTCTGCCGCCATCTGGGCGGGAATCACGGTGACATTGTTCGCGTCGCCATGAACGACGTCGCCGGGGTAGACGGCGACACCCGCGCAGCCCACGGGCACCTGCAGGTCCGCGACGTGATGGAAGGAGAGACGGGACGTCGCCGTCACGCCGGCGCACCAGGCCGGGATGCGCATCTCGCCGATCTCGGCGCCGTCGCGGAACGCGCCGTCGGTCACGACCGCGCTGGCGCCGCGAACCTGCATTCGGCTGACGAGGATGTCCCCCATTGATGCGGCTCTCGCGTCGCCGCGGCTGTCGATGACCAGCACGTCGCCGGCTTCCAGGGCTTCGACGCCGACCCATTGAAGGTTGACCGGGCTGGGCGCCATGGTGATCGTCGCGGCGGTGTCGATGTCCTCGCGCGCCGGGACGAAGCGCATGGTGAAGGCTCTGCCGGCGAACGAGGCGACATTCCGGTTGAGCGGGCGAAGTCCGACCATCACCGGTTGCCGCAGGCCGCGCTTGAGCAGCTGGGTCGTGAGCGTGCCGCTGCCGATCCCGGCCAGTCGCGTCAGCACCGCATCGCTGACGCGCGGCGGCGCCGGCTGGCCGGTCGTGACGTGAGCTCGATCTGCGTCGTAAAGTGCCATGGTCGGTACCGAAGAAGAAGGGGTTGGTCGGGCCGTCGTCGTGGTCGGTTCCAGCATGTGGGATCACGAGATCGCGCACCGTGCAGGCGTCGTCGATGCTATGCGTCCGCAAGTCAAAATAGCCGGCGCGTCGCGGCGTCGATGCACGCCGGATTCCAAGACCTGGGACGAATACTCATGCCGACCCCTTCAGACCAGCCGCGGCCCGGTGACGGCACGGGTTCTCTCGAGAAGGCCATCGATGTCCTGGAAGAGATCGGTCGCCAGCCGGGAGGAATCAGCCACAACGATCTCGCCGAACGACTGAACCAGCCGCGTACGACGGTGTATCGGCTGCTCGCCACGCTGACGGCGCGCGGCCTAGTGCGGCGGGATCCGTCGCGCCGGGTCTACTGCCTGGGCCTGCGTTGTTTCGAGCTGGCCCGTCAGGCTTACGCGATGCCCGACATGATCGCCGCCGCCGCCGTCGAGCTTCGCGACCTTCGGGACCTGACCGGAGAAACGAGCTACATCGGTGCGCTCGAGGGGCTCGACGTCGTTTCGCTGGAGCGGTATGACGGAGCCCATAGTCACCGCTCGAACGCCGCCCTCGGGCACCGCAAGGCGGTGTACGCCACCAGCCAGGGCAAGGCGATTCTGGCGGCATTGGATCCGGCGGCCCGCGATACGCTGGTTGCCGCTCTGGTCATGAAGCCGCTCACTCCCGCCACGATCACCGACCGGCGTCGACTGCATGCCGAGCTCCGCGCGACGCGGGCGCGCGGCTGGGCCATCGACGACGAGGAGAACATACCGGGTGTTCGCTGCATCGGGGCCGCAGTGGTCGACCGGCAAGGCGTCGTTCGCGGCGCGATCAGCGTGGCCGGACCGGCCTACCGATTGCCGCGCGCCCGGCTCGAGTTGCTGGGTCCGGAGATCGCCGAAGCGGCTCGACGCATCGGCGCCCGTCTCGAAGGTACGACCGCGCATGCAGCGCGGGGAGAGGCCGCAGTGGTACCGACCGCGGCTGCGCCGTCCCTGTACGGCGCCCACCCGAGGTGGTGCGCGAAGTCCGGGCGTCTGCTCTGGGTCGACGCACTGGCGCCCGCCTTGCGTTCATGGGGTCGGGGATCCCGGGATCCGGTGCTGACCTTGGACGCGCCGATCACGGGCATGTTCTTTCGCCGCGGAACGGTCGTGATCGTGCATGACCAGGGCGCCTTCGAGATGCGAAGTTCCGATGTCCGGCCGCTGCCGGCCTGGCGGCCGATGCAGGTCCGGGCGGTGGACTGCGATGCCGACGGCGTGATCTGGGTGGCGCTTCCTTCGGCGTTCGGATCGGTGGTCGGCCGCATCGGTGACGACGGAGGATTTCGCCGGACCTGGGAGGTGGACGAACAGATTCAGAGCCTCTGCTGGAGTCCGGAGGGATCGCGGCTCTACGCGGCGGCTCAGTCCGGAGCGCTCTACGTCATGCGCCGCGGCTCTGCATCCATCCGCCGGCTGGCCACGGTCTCCCGGGGCTCCGGCATGCCCAGCGGCCTGGCGGTCGACGGCGAGGGCGGGGTCTGGACCGCGCTGCGAGACGGCTGGAGCGTCGTGCGGTTCCACGACGACGGCAGCTTCGATCGCTCGGTGCCGCTGCCGATCCCTTATCCGACCGGTCTGGCCATCGGTGGCGAACACTCCGACCGCCTGTTCATTACCACGGCCCGGCAGCCGGTGGCCATCGACACGCTCAGAGCCGCGCCGCTGTCCGGCCGACTGTTCGAGCTGGAGCTGTAGGCGGCTTTCCCCCGAGCCCTTCCACGCGATCCGCAGCCTCGGGTCTCATGCCGGCGTACCCGCGGTACCGGCGCTCCGCAGGTGATAGCCCCGCCCCGGGTAGTCGAAGCCGGGCAGTTCGTTGATCGGCGCGGCCGGGTCTGCGGCCGCGGCGTAGTAGGCCCGGATCTCGGAGATTCTGCCGTCGCGGAACACGTACCACTCGGCACCGCGAACGGCGGTTCCGCTGGCGTTCTTCCAGTGCGTCCACTCGATCATCGCTTCGGGCTTGTCGTGGCTCACGAGAATGCGCTCGATCGTCCACTGCGATCCCAGGTTCCGGACGCACCAGATCCATTTTCTGCTGATCGTTTCCGCACCGATCCAGGGAATGTCCGGCAGCCCGGGCGGGAAGTAGTGCACCGCATCGTCGGTGAAGCAGCGCATCAGGCCGGGAAGGTCGGCCGCGTTGCAGGCGTCGAAGTACCGACGGATCAAGGCCTCATAGTCGTCGGGTGTATGGTCTGTCACTGACTTGCCCCAGGAGATGACGGCGCGCTGCGCGCGATCCGGCGGGCGGTCGCTGCGGTCGACGCTGCGCGCCCGTCAGCGGAAGTCTAGCCATGTCCCAGGACGGAGGTCGTTGCCTTGCAGCGCCCCGGATCGCCGAACGCCGGCGATCATTCCAGAGTCTGGGACGGAGCTGCGGGCGGCCGGGCGCCCGGATCCGATTCTCGGCTACATGGGCCGGGCACCGAGCGCCCGCGAGACCGCGTGCGCGGCGGCCGCGACCCGCGGGGCGAACTCGCGCAGCCGTGTGACCGTGAGGCGTTCGAGGGGCCCGGAGATACCGATCGCGGCGACGACCCGGCCTGCGCTGTCGAAGATCGGCGATGCGACGCCACCGACGGTCTCGCGCCATTCGCCACGATTGATCGCGTATCCGTACTCGCGAACTCGGCGCAATTCTCGCTCGAGCGTCTGGCGGTCGCTGATGGTGCGCGGCGTGTACGCTTTGAAGCGGCTCTCGATCGCATCGAGAACCGTACCTTCGGCGTGCGCCAGCATGGCCTTGCCCGTGGCAACCGCATAAGCCGGCGCGCGGCCGCCGACGCGAGAATAGGCGCGGACCGGCTGGGGGCTGTCGATCTTGTCGACGTAGATCACCTCGCCGTCGTCGAGCACCGAGAGGTGGACCGTCTCCTCGGTCAGGTGCGCGAGCTCCGTGACCTGCGGGCGGGCAATCGCCACCACATCGAAGCTCTCGGCTACCGACGAGCCGAGCTCCAACAGCTTCAGCGTGCACGTGTAGCGCCCCGAAGTGTCCTGACGCACGTAGCCTCGCAGGGCGAAGGTTCGCAAGAGCCGGTGCACGTTGCTCTTCAGCAGTCCTAGCTCATGCGCCAGTTCCGTGACGCCACGGGCCTCCCGGCTCGCGGCGAGCGTTTCGAGCACGGTCAGCCCCTTGAGAAGCGTTCCCAGCGTTGTCCCCATCGCCTGCCTCCGTCGATTCCGAACCAGTCCGCCCCCCGAGGCCACGTCCGGTATGTCTGTTGACACTGTAGTTGAAAGCCCGTAAGGTGGCATGAAAAGAAGACGCCGTTCTCAATAGTGCAACGAGCTAGAAGCGTCTGCGAAGTGGGGGGCCTCACGTGGTGTTGGCACAGGCCGCGCATGCGTCGGGATGGTGTCCATGGTAGGTGCGGACGACTACGCGGAGCGGTTGCGCAGCGCTCACCTCGTGCCGATGTGGGAGGTGTTGCGAGGCATGCTGCCCGCCGAGCCCCGGCCCGCAACCGCCACGCACCTGTGGCGCCATGCCGAGTGGCATCCGGCGCTGATGGAAGCCGGCGCGCGCGTCACCGCCGAACAGGCCGAGCGCCGCGTCCTGTTGCTGGAGAACCCGGCTTATCCCGGCGAGATGCGGGCCACTACCAGCGTGCACGCCGGCTTGCAGCTGCTGTTGCCTGGCGAGACTGCCCAGCCGCATCGTCATAGTCAATCCGCGTTGCGGTTCGTCGTCGAAGGCGAAGGTGCCTATACCGCGGTCGATGGCGTGCCGCAGCGGATGGGCCGTGGCGACTTCATTCTGACGCCGGCCTTCACCTGGCACGAGCACAGCAATCCGGGTATGCAGACCATGGTATGGCTGGACGGCCTGGACCTGCCGCTGGTGCGCCTGCTCGGCGCCACCTATGCGCAATTCTCGCGACAGCATCAGGATCCGCTGGCCGGTACGACCACGCGTACCGCTGCGGTGGCGTTGGGCCGCGGGCTGTTGCCGGCCGCCGAGGCCGATCATGCGCGGCCTTCGAGTGTCTTCGCCTATCCCTATGCAGAGGCGCGCCGGGCGCTGGAGACATTGCACAGCGACGGCGCGCTCGACCCTTGCCATGGCGTGCGGCTGCACTACGCGGATCCGATCCGCGGCGGCCATGCCATGGCTACGCTCGCGGCGTACCTGCAGCTGCTGCCGGCAGGCTACGACGGCGCGTCCTATCAATCCACCGAAAGCTTCGTCTACTTCGTGCTGGAAGGCCGCGGCTCGACGGTGGTGGCGCGTCCGGAGGATGACGAGCACCGCATCGAGTGGGGGCCCGGCGATCTGTTCGTGCTGCCCGGCTGGGCCGGACACCGGCACCATGCCGCCGAGCAGGCCGTGCTGTTCAGCTTTTCCGACGGTGCTGCGCAACAGGCTCTTGGCTTGTGGCGCGAACGCCGGTCCTCGCCCGCTGCCGAAGCCGTATCCGAATGAACGGCGTTCCCATGCAGCCGGCGTACGGGGCTGCGATTGCGTGTGTGCCGCCTGAGCTGCCGCTTTGCTGACCCAGATGGGAGGACTCCATGCGCATCTGCCGTTTCAATGCCACGCATCTCGGAATCGTCGAAGGTCATGAGGTGCTCGACGTCACGGCCGCCCTCGACCTGCTGCCGCCGCAGCGCTATCCGCTGCCGATGTACGACCTGATGATCGAGCGCCTGGACGAGGTTCTCGGACGCGCGCGCGAGCTCGCGCCGAATGCTGCGCGCCTGCCGCTCGCGTCGGTAACGCTCGAGTCCCCCGTGGCGAACCCGAACAAGATCGTCAACGCACCGGTGAACTATCGAGCCCACATCGAGGAAGCCAAGCACGATCAGGTGCTGGCGCAGGGGATCGCAGGGCGCAAGACCAGCTTCATCGGCGATTGGGGCCTGTTCCTGAAGGCTAATAGCGCATTGATCGGCTTCGGCCATCAGATGAAGCTGCGCATGCCCGACCGCCGCAGCGACCACGAGCTGGAACTGGCGGTAGTCATCGGCCGCACCGCAGACCGTGTCCCCCGCGATCGGGCGCTCGAGTACGTCGCCGGCTACTCGATCGGGTTCGACATGAGCGTGCGGGGCCAGGAAGACCGCAGCTTTCGCAAATCGATCGACACCTATGCCGTGGTCGGGCCGTGGCTCGTGACGCCGGACGAGGTGCCGGATCCGAACCAGCTGAATCTGTCGCTGTGGGTCAACGGCGAGCTCCGCCAGCAATCCAATACCAGCCGCATGGTGTACGACGTGCCGCGGCTGATCGAGTACGCCTCTGCCTGGTACACGCTGTACCCGGGCGACATCATCCTGACGGGTACGCCCGAGGGCGTCGCGGGCGTCAAGCCGGGCGACGTGCTGCGAGCGGAGATCGAACGCATCGGTGAGTACGAGTTGCATGTCGCGCCGGAATACGTGCAATGACACTGGGTGAGGACCCGGTCCTCATTGCGGGCGGCGGCATCGGCGGCCTGGCGGCCGCGCTCGCGCTGGCGCGGGCAGGGCGGGCCGTGCGCTTGCTCGAGCAGGCGGCCGCCTTCGGCGAGATCGGTGCCGGGATCCAGCTCGCGCCCAACGCGCTGCGCGTGCTCGACGCGCTCGGCGTGCTCGACTACGTGCTCGAACATGCGGTCTTTCCCGACTATGCCGTCATGATCGACGCGTTGTCGGGGCAGGAGATCACGCGGGTCGACCTCGGCCCCGGATTCGTGAAGCACTACGGGTACCGCTATCTGGTCGTGCACCGCCATGATCTGCTCGAGGCGTTGCTGCGCGGGTGTCGCGAGCAGGATCGCATCGAGCTCGTGACGGGACGCACCGTGCAGTCGTTCGCGCAGCATGCCGCCGGCGTCGAGGTGCGATGCGCGGACGGCACGACGGAGCAAGGATCGGCCCTGGTGGGCGCCGACGGGCTGCGATCGCTGGTGCGCGAGCAGCTGCTGGGCGACGGTCCGCCGCACTTCTCCGGGCACCTTTGCTATCGCGGGGTGGTGCCGTTGGACCGCGTTCCCGATCGCGAATATCTCAACGCGATGGCGCTGTGGGTCGGGCCCCATATGCACCTGGTTCAGTACCCGCTGCGCCAGGGCCAGCTGATGAACAACGTCGTGGTGATCGACAGCCAGCAGTACCTGCGCGGCGAGGCGTCATACGGCGGCTGGGACGAGGTCGAGGCGATGTTCACCCCGGCGCTGCCGCGCGTTCGCGACATGCTCGGCTATATCGACCGCGAACGGAACTGGCCGTTGCACGACCGTGAACCGGCGCCGCAGTGGTCTGACGAGCGGGTCACGCTGCTGGGCGACGCGGCGCACCCGGCACTGCAGAACATGGCTCAGGGCGCTTGCATGGCGCTCGAGGATGCGGCCGCGCTCGCGCAGCGCATGGCCGAGACGGCAGGCGATCCGAAGGCCGCCTTCCGCGCGTATCAGCAGGACCGATATCTGCGCACCGCGCGCGTGCAGATCAGCGCTCGCTTCATGGCTGCGCTGGTGCACGTGGGCGGCGGCGCGCGCGACGTGCGCAACGCCGTGCTGTCCAGGCGTTCGCCAGACGGATTCCCGGAACTGGACTGGCTGTACCGCGGTCCGTGATCTCGAAAGCCGGATTCTTGAACCCGAATAGGAGTGTGGGAATGGCTATGCATCGGAATCTTGCCTGTTTGGCCGTGCTCTTGCAGTGCGCTGTGCCGCATGTCGCGTTCGCTCAGGCGGCGCCTGACGTAGTGAGGGTGGCCACCTTCGTCTCGGTGTCGGATGGCGCGCTCTTTCTCGCCTTCGAGAAGGGATTCTTCAAGTCGCAGAACATCGACGTGCAGTTCAAGTCGATTCCGAACTCGACCATGGCCATCACGTCGCTGGCCAGCGGCGACGTCGATGTTTCCGGCGGCTCCGCCGGCGGCGGGGTCGCGAACGCCGTCAGGCAAGGTATCCAGATCCGGCTGGTCGCGGACAAGGGAAGCGCTGGCCCGGGTCACGGCTACCTGGCGTTCGTCAGCCGGCCGGATGTCGCGGACAAGATCAAGGTGGCAGCCGATCTTCGGGGCCGGGTGGTCGGAGTCGCCGGCTATTTTTCCGGCGTTGCCAGCGAGGTGACCGTGAGCCACATGCTTCGAGATGCGGGCATGAAGGAAAGCGAGATCAACTTCATCAACCTGAACTTCTCGGACATCGTGGCCGGGATGGGCACCGGAAAGATCGACGTCGGATTGCTGGTCGAGCCGCTGGCTACGCAGATGGTGGCCAAAGGCACCGGGGTCATCTGGAAGCGTGTGGATGAGGTCTATCCGAATCAACAGTACACGGCAGTGTTCTATGGCCCGGGAATCATCAAACGTCCGGACGTCGCCGAGCGTTTCATGCAAGCCTATATCCAGGGGGCGCGTTTCTACAACGATGCCCTGAAGACGAAACAGGGCAAGGACTGGGAAGAGCTAGTCACCGTGCTGGCGAAGTACACCACGGTGAAGGACCGTTCGCTGTACGAGAAGATGACCTTCCCCGGCATCAACCCTGATGGGTATTTGAACCTCAAGGG
>JBFWQR010000062.1:0-39935 GCA_050249335.1 Lautropia sp. | reverse complement strand
CGCTGGTGTCACGGCCGAGCAGGCCCTGGCCCGCGCGCGGGATCTCGTTCCGTTGCTGCGCCAGCATGCCCGGGAGCACGATGCGTCGCGCGATCTCTCGCCGGTCGTGGTACAGGCGCTGCACGAAAGCGGCCTGCTGCGCGTGCATCAGCCGCGTTACTGGGGCGGGATGGAACTCGACTACCCGGTCATCTTCGACATCGCGTACCTGCTGGGCCAGGGCGACGCCTCGACGGCCTGGGTCTACGTGAACCTGGCGTCGCACCACCGGCAGCTCGCGCAATGGCCGTTGCAGGCGCAGGAGGAGGTGCTGGGCGTCGATGCCGCACAAACGGCTGCATCGGGAATCGCGTTCGTGCAGGGCGTGGGCCGGGTCGTCGATGGTGGCCTGGTGCTCAGCGGACGCTGGGGCTTCTCGTCGGGCGTCCGGCTATCGGGCTGGAACATGCTCGCATGCCAGGTGAAGCGGGACGACGTGGTGCAGGACTGGTGCATGTGCCTGGTGCCGGCCGCAGACTACGAGGTGATCGACGACTGGCACACGATCGGGCTGCGCGGATCGGCGAGCTGCACGGTCCGCTGCCAGGACGTGTTTGTCCCCCGTCATCGCGTGCTGTCGATGAAGGCCGGGGGCCCGCCGTTTCCCGGCCTCGCGCTGCATCGCAACCCGCTGTTCGCGGTGCCGACGTCGGCGCTGTCGGGCAACGGCATCGCGGCGGTCCTGATCGGGAATGCCCAGGCCGCGCTGGACGCGTCGATCGAGTCGATCAAGTCGCGCAGCACCAGTTACTCCGCGGCGAAGATGCGCGATATCCCAAGCGTCCAGCAGCGCATCGCCCACGCGGCGGCGCGCATCGATGCCGCGCGGGTCTGGCTGCGCAGCGATTGCGTCGAGGGCGCCGAACGGGTGCGAGCGGTCGGGTCGCTCGACATCGCGACACGCCTGCGCTATCGGCGCAACACCGCGCTCGCGGCCGGCTGGGTTACCGAGGCGACGGCGGCGTTGCAGCAACTCGCCGGGGCGAATGGCATCTACGACGAATACCCGATCCAGCGGATGTTCCGCGATGCCTCCGCGGCCGGTGCGCATGTCGCTCTCAACGCCGAAATGCAGCTCGCGCCCTGGGGCCTGACCGTGCTCGGCGGCGAGGTCAGAGTGCCGACGGTGTGACCGGTCTGGCCGCCACGCGGTCGACGGATGGCGAAACGGCCACGCTCGAGAAGACGATTCGATGAGGAGACCACGCGATGAGTGATGAGCGGATCAGACGGAGCCGGCATGAGGTCCGGCGTCGGCAGGCGATCGGCAGCGCTGCGGCATTCGCCGCGGCCTGGGCCCTGGCGCGGCCCGTGGGCGCGCAGCAGGGCACGGCAGGCGGCTTTCCCGACCGGCCGATCCGGCTGGTGGTGCCGTACGCGGCCGGCAGCCAGGTGGACGTGACGGCGCGGACGCTCGGCAAGGAGATGGCGGAGATCCTGGGCCAGCCGTTCGTGATCGACAACAAGCCCGGCGCCTCGACGCTGATCGGTGCCGAGTTCGTCGCCAAGAGCCGGCCGGACGGCTATACGCTGCTGATGACGACGAATTCCACGTCGGCGGCCAACAAGAGCCTGTTCAAGTCGCTGCCGTACGATCCGCTGCAGGACTTCGCGCACGTCGGGCGCGCGTCGGACACGTCGCTGATCCTGGTCACGCGGGCCGATCTGCCGGTCGACGGGCCGAAGGCGTTCTTCGCGCACGCCAAGGGCCGGAAGCCGCCGCTGACGGCAGCCTACTGGTCGGCGGGGTCGCAAGTCGCGCTGATGAGCCTGAAACTCGCCGCGGGCTTCGACGTGGTGCCGGTTTCGTACAAGTCGTCGCCGCAGGCAGTCTCCGACGTGCTCGGGGGACAGGTCGACTTCACCTTTACCGACTTCACGACGGCGATGCCGCATGTTCGGGGCGGGCGCTTGAAGGCGATCGGCGTGTCGTCACCGCGGCGCTCGCTGCTCGCGCCGGACATCGCCGCGCTCGGCGAGGAGCTGCCGGGCTACGGCGTCGTCACCTGGACCGGCGTGCTGGCTCCTGCCGGTACGCCCGAGGCCATCGTTGCGCGGCTCAACTCGGCGTTGAACGCCGCACTGGCGCGGGACGAGGTGAAGGCGCGATTCGCCGAGGGCGGCTTCCAGCCGTCGCCGACGACGCCGGGCGAGTTCACGAAGTTCGTCGAAACGGAGATCACCGCGTGGGGCCGGATGCTCGAAGCGGCGGGCATCGCGCCACAGTGAACGATCCGGGGCACGATGCCCGGCAACTGCGGCGCGCGCTCGGCGCGTTCGCGACGGGCGTGACCGTGATCACGACGCTCGACCCGAGCGGGCGTCGATTCGGCCTGACCGCGAACTCGTTCAACTCGGTATCGCTGGATCCGGCGCTGATCCTCTGGAGCCTGTCGAACCAGGCGCCGAGCTACCCCGCTTTCAAGGCAGCTTCGCGGTTCGTCGTCAACATCCTGGCCGAGGATCAGGCGCATTTGTCACGCCGGTTCGCGTCACGGGCCGACGACAAGTTCGCCGGCGTCGAGGTCGTCGACGGCATCGACGGCGTGCCGGTGATCGTCGGCTGCGCCGCGACCCTTCAATGCAGCACGTTCCGCACGGTCCCCGGAGGCGACCACACGGTCTTCTTCGGGCGTGTCGACGCGTTCCATCATACCGACGCGCTGCCGCTGGTCTTCGGTCGCGGCGAGTATCTGCGGACCGCCCCGCTGGGAGCGGGTGCGGCAGGAGGCGCTGCTACCGTCGCGAGTGCGGCATGACGCGGATCTCGCGCTTGAGGTCGAATGCCATCCGGTAGCGGTTGGCCGGGTGGACGCTGATCGAGACCTCGAACACCTGATCGTCGCTGCCTCGGTAGCGGCGCACGATATAGAGCGCGGGCGAGCCGGCTTCGGTCTGCAGCGGCCCGGCCATGTGTGCCGGGACCGGCCCGGCGAACACCTCGAGATGCGCGCGCTCGAGGCGCACGCCGAACAGCTCGCCGATCTGCACGCTGACCGGGATCACGAAGTGCTTCGGGTGGCGCGTGACGTCGGCGAACTGCGGCACCACGTACATGTCGGTCCAGCAGATCGGGCGCGGCGAGTCGGCCGCGTAGCGGAGCATGCTGATCAGGAACCACTCGGTTCCGGCTTCGCAACCGAGCGTCGTTGCGAGCTCGTAGCTCGCCCGGACGAAGCTGTTCTCCAGGACCGGCTCGCGCCGCGTGCTCGCCGGATAGGCGAGCAGCTGCTCGACCGATTCGACCTGTTGCGACAGCACCGCGACCGGCGCCGTCGCGACCACGGTCGATCCGACGCGCGTGCGCCGCACGATCAGGCCTTCGCGCGCCAGCGTCGCCAGCGCCGTCCGCACGGTCGGACGGCTCGTCCGGAAGCGCTCGGAGAGTTCCTCTTCGGTCGGCAGCCGCGAGCCGAGCGCGTGCCTTCCGGACCGGATGTCCTCGCGGATCGCGTCCGCGATCACACGATGTCGCGGCGGCTTGCCCGCTGCAGGGGTCTTGGTCATCTTCGGGGAGTCGACGTTCACCCGGGAATTCTGATCGATTCCCGGCCCGACGGCACGTCGCCCGCTGCCGGGTCCGGTGCAAGGTCAGGGTGCAAGGTCCGGACGACGCGCTGCCGGGGCGTATCGCAGCGACTTGCCCGAGTATCCGTTGCGGCGTTCGATCAGGCCACGGCCAACCGCCTCCGTGTGCTTCGCCGCCACGCGAGCCATGCCGAGCCGCCCCAGAGCAGCGCGCAGAACACCGCCAGCCCGCCGGCGATCGGCCGTTCGACGAACGCGAGCAGGTTGCCGTCGGCCTTGATCATCGAGCGGATGAAGTGCTCCTCCAGCATGGTCCCGAGCAGCATGCCGAGGATCATCGGCGCGATCGGATAGCCGTGCGTTTCCAGGAACCATGCGAGCAGGCCGAAGCCGAGCAGGATCCACAGGTCGAAGGTGGCGTTGTTGATCGCGAACGCGCCGACGATGCAGAACAGCAGGATGATCGGCATCAGCACGTTGCGCGGTACCTTGAGCACCTTGGCCGCGACCTTGATGCAGAGGATGCCGAGCGGCAGCATGATCAGGTTGGCGATCAGGAACAGCAGGAACACCGCGTAGACGTTCTGCGGATTGTTGACGAAGATCGTCGGTCCCGGGTTCATGTCCTTCATGTACAGCACCCCGATCGCGATCGCGGTGATCGAATCGCCGGGAATGCCGAACACCAGCGCCGGGATCCAGGCGCCGGCGAGCGCGCTGTTGTTGGCCGCGCCGGATTCGACCAGGCCCTCCGGATGGCCGGTGCCGAACTTCTCGGGCTCCTTCGAGAACTTCTTGCTCATCGCGTACGACATCCAGGCCGCGATGTCGGCCCCGGCCCCGGGCAGGGCACCGATCGCGGTGCCGAGCACGCTGCCGCGCAGCGTCTGCACCCAGTACTTGCGCATCAAGCCGCCCATGCCCTTCAGCACGGCGCCGACCTGCTTCTTGATCTCCATGACCGTGTCGCCATACTGCGCGAAGCGCAGCACCTCGGAGACCGCGAACAGGCCGATCATCGCCGGGATCAGCGACAGCCCGCCGAGCAGGTCCGCGTTGCCGAACGTGAAGCGCGGATGGGCGGCCGGGTTCTCGAGGCCGACCGAGCCGAACAGCAGGCCGAGGAACAGCGTGACCATGCCCTTGAGCGGCGCGTCGCCGGTGATGAACACCGCGCACGACAAGCCGAGCAGCACCAGCCAGAAATACTCGAACGAACTGAAGCGCAGCGCGATGTCGGCGAGCGACGGCGCGGTGAAGGTCAGCACCAGCGTACCGAAGACGCCGCCGATGACCGAGAACACCAGGCCGATGCCGAGCGCGGTCTCGGCCTGGCCTTTCAGCGTCATGTTGTAGGAGTCGTTGACGTAGGCCGCCGACGCCGGGGTTCCCGGGATCCGCATCAGGCAGCCGGGCACGTCGCCGGCGAAGATCGCCATCGCGGTGGCGGTGACGATCGCGCCGACCGCCGCGATCGGCGGCAGGAAGAACGTGATCGGCACCAGCAGCGCGGTCGCCATCGTCGCGGTCAGACCGGGCACCGCGCCGACGAACAGGCCGAACAGCGATGAGAAGACGACGGTGAGGATCACCGTCGGGTCGATCACCAGTTTCAGCGCGAGCAGCCAGGCGTCCATCCGGTCACCACGCGATCGGTTGCAGCAGCCCCCACGGCAGCGGCACCTTCAGCAGCTTGTAGAAGCTCAGATGGATCAGCAGCGTTGCGCCGAGCGCGATCGGCAGGATCCGGCCGGCGCTTACGCCGTACGCCCACATCAGCGCCGACAGCACGATCACGCCGGTCGGGATGAAGCCGAGCCGGTCGGCGGCGAACAGGTAGAACAGGATCGCGCCGGCGGTCAGCAGGATCGCCAGCAGCCGCGACGGTGCGTCGCCCGGCGGCGTGGCCTCGGTCCCGGCGGTGGCTTCGGTCCCAGCGGCGGCCTCGGCAGCCTGATCCGCGGCCGTGTCCGATCGCGCAGTGCCGGCGCGCCGCCCCCGGACGATCAGCGCGATCGCGACGATGCCCAGGCCGACGGCGGTCAGCCCCGGGAACAGCGCGGCGTTGTAGGGCTGGCCGGGTGCCGGCGGAAACGACTGGACATGCCAGAGCACGACCAGTGCCAGCGCCAGCAGCGCGGCACCGATCCACGAATCGCTGCGATTCATCAACAACGCTCCCCGGAACGAAACGGCCGCCTGGTCGGCGGCCGTCGGGCGATCGGTCCGGCGGCCATGCCGGAACCGACGCGGATCACTTAGCGATGCCGACCGCCTTCATCACCGCGCCCTTGTCGGTGTCTTCCTTGGCCATGAACGTCGCGAAGCCCTTGCCGTCGGCATAGACCGCGCCGAAGCCGCGTGCCTTCAGGAAGTCCTGGTACGGCGCGCCGTCGTAGATCTTCTTGAACGCCGCCTCGAGCTTGCCGGCGACGTCGGCCGGCAGCCCTTTCGGGCCGGCGAAGCCGCGCCAGGCGCCGGTGGTCCAGTCGCTGCCGGTCGCCGTCTTCAGCAGCGGCACGTCCGGGAAGATGCCGTCCGGCTGCGGCGACATCAGCACGATCGGCCGGACCTTCTTGGCTTCGACCAGCGAACGTGCCTCCGGCAGCGAGCATGCCGCCAGGTCGATGCCGCCGGCGACCAGGTCCTGCAGCCCGGGCGCCGCACCCTGGCTCGGCACCCAGCCGATCGCGTTGCCGGGCAGCTTGGCGTCGACCAGCATGCCGGCCAGCCCGAGGTGCCAGATGCCGCCCTGGCCGGTGCCGCTCGCCTTCAGCTTGCCGGGGTTCGCGCGGGCCGCGTCGAGCAGGCCCTTGACGTCCTTGATCGGCGAATTGACGCCGACGAACACGGCGGTCGGATCGAAGTTCATCAGCGCGAGCGGCGTGTAGTCCGACGGCCCGAGCGTGGTCAGGCCGACGTGCTTCATCATCGCGATCTCGACGGTGATGATGCCGAGCGTGTAACCGTCCGGTGCCGCCGCCGAGATCGCCTGGTGGCCGACGACGCCGCTGCCGCCGGTCCGGTTGACCACGTTGATCGGCTGCTTGAGCTCTTTCTCCAGCTCCACCCCGACGAACCGGGCGACCGCGTCGGTACCGCCGCCGGCGCCCCATGGCACGATCAGCGTGATCGGCCGTTCCGGATACGCGGCCTCGGCCGGCGCCGGCACGCCCGCCGACAGACCAGCCGCGAACGCGGCGGCGATGACCGCACGCAGCACTGAGCGACGACGTTGCATTCCGGGTCTCCTTCCGTTGAAATGCTTCGAGTGTTTCAATGATGCTAACCGAGATCACCGGGCCCGGGCCTTGCGGATTTCCCGGGTCGCCACTCGGCTTCGCAGGCTGTCAGCCCAGGAGGTTCGCCCTTGAGCGCCATCCCCGAGCCGGTGCATCCGGCCCCGATGATCGTCCGTGCGGCGGCGCACCAGGAATACTGGTTCGAGGAAGGCTGCTTCATCACCGAGCTGCTGAACTCGCCGGACGATCCGGCGCTGTCGGTGGCGCGGGCCCGGGTCACGCCGGGGGTCACCACCCGGCTGCACCGGCTGGAAGGCATCGCCGAGCGCTACGTGATCCTGGCCGGCACCGGCCGGGTCGAGCTGGTCGGCGCGGACCGCCAGCTGACGCCCGGCAATCACACCGTTTCCGATCTCGAGCCCGGCGACGTGGTGGTGGTCCCGCCCGGCGTCTCGCAGCGGATCACCAATATCGGCGAGACCGATCTGGTGTTCCTCGCGCTCTGCACGCCGCGGTTCACCCGTGCCGCGTACCAGGACAACGAAAAGTGACTCGCCGGCAGCGGACGTCCGGGCGCCGGCGCCGATCCGCAAGGAGGCAACGATGAGTGCGATGGCCCCGATCACCGCGGCGAATCCGAGCGTCGCGGAAATGGAGGCGCGGGTCGCGCGCTTCGCCGCGCTGCAGCCGACGGCGGACTATGTGGATGCCGGCATCCCCGGCTGCGAGCGGACCACCTGGCGGGTGCTCGGCACACCGCCCGATGCGCCTCTGGCGGCCGAGCAGTTCCACCTGAATCTGGTCCGCTGTGCGCCCGGCAAGTCGGCGCCGCTGCACAACCACCTGACGCAGGAGGTGTTCTTCTCGCTGTCGGGAGAATGGGAGGTGTTCTGGGGGCCAGCGGGCGAGCGCAGCCTGCGGCTCGGGGTCTGGGACACGATCACGATCCCGCCGGGCGTCTCGCGCGGCTTTCGCAACGTCGGCAATGCCGACGCCATGCTGATCGGCATCGCCGGCGGCCACGATCCGGGCATGATCAACTGGCCGGCGTCGGTCCGTGCTGCGGCAGCGGCGGCCGGGGTCGAGCTGCCGGCGGGGTAGGGCGCATCGGTCAGCGCCGCAGCACGCACTTGTCGTACAGGTCGAGCAGCCGCCGCCCGGGGTCGTAGCGCGCCTTCAGCGCGGCGTACGCCGCTCCGCCGTAAGTCGCGTCGAACGCGTCGCGCGTGAAGTACGAGTCCGAGTACAGCGACTTGATGCCGCCCAGCCGCTGCACTTCACGCTCCACCAGGCGGTTGTAGTGCCCGGGCTCGTGCACCGTGCCGCTCTCGACCACATCCCAGAAGCCGAAGTTCAGATACGGCACCCCGGGCCGGCGCGGGTAGAGCGGGAAGCGCCGGTCGCTGCCCGCCGCGGCGATCGGGCAGATCCATAGCGGCACGATGCCGATCCGCGACAGCAGGAAGTCGAGGAACGCCTCGCCGTGCTCGGCCGGGACATCGACGTCCTGGATCACCGATTCGGGATGGATGCCGCGCCATCGCGCCAGCCGGCGCGTCAGGCCCCAGCGGGCGTTCCAGCGCATCCAGCGGGTATAGGTCGCCGAATTGAGCCGGCGCGGTCCGAGCAGGCGGCGCACGAGCGGGTGCTGCGCGCCGAAGTTCTTCGAGCACCAGAACCAGTCGGTGTCCCAGCGCCAGAGGTAGTCGTGCGTGGTCAACCAGTCGGTCGGCGTGTCGGGCAGCGAGCGGTAGTAGATCCGCTCGAACGTGTAGTCGCTCGTCGCCGGTGCCTCGTCGACGAACCGCGCGATGCTGGCGACCTGCAGCTCGCGGCCGAAGACGACGCCGTCGACGAAGTCGGCGGTGCCGTCGGCGCAACCGGCCGCGAGCGCGGCGAACAAGCGCGCCGGCGCCGCGCAGCGCTCGTGCTCGACTCGGACGAACGGCTTGACCGGCACGGTGGCGAGCCGCGCGCGCAGCACGTAGCCGAGCGTGCCGTACGAGTTCGGGAAGCCGAAGAACAGGTCGGCGTGCGCGTTGTCGGGCGTGCAGACGACCACGTCGCCCGAGGGCAGCAGCACCTCCAGCTCGCGCATCGTCTCGTGCACCAGGCCGTGGCGGAACGACGTCGCCTCGATCGCGACGCCGGCGATCGCGCCGCCGACCGTGATGGTCTTCAATTGCGGCACGACCGCCGGCATCACGCCCGCGGGCAGCGTCGCGGCAACCAGTTGCTCGTAGGTCGCGCGGCCTTCGACGTCGACCCAGCCGCGTTCGGTGTCGAGCGCGACGACCTCGGTGAAGGCCGACAGGTCCAGGCGCTGCTTCTCGCCTTCGGCGCGGTCGCGGAACAGGTTCGAGCTGCGCCGCGCCAGACCCAGCGGCGCACCGCCGCGCTGCGCCGCGAGCGACTCGACCAGCGCGGCGACGCGGGCCGCGTGGCGGGCTTCAGGCATACAGGAACCCGCGCCCCATCGGGTAGCTCGTGCGCGAGACGTTGCCCTTGCTGAAGACGATCTGGAACAGATGCGTGTACAGCGTCGGCGAGCGGAACATCTCGGCGCAGCCGATCAGGTACACGCGCCAGATGCGGCGGAAGCGCTCGTCGAAGCGCTGCGGGTCAAGCGCATGGATCTCGGGCCAGCGCGCGTCGAAGCGCTCGGCCCAGGCATCGAGCGTCGGCGCGTAGTGACGGCGCAGGTTCTCGATGTCGACGACCTCGAGCCCGCAGCGCTCCATCTCGACGATCACGTCGGCGAGGCTGGGGATCCAGCCGCCGGGGAAGACGTGCTTGCGGATGAACAGCTCGGTCTCGTAACGCCCGACGTGGCCGATGAAGTGCAGCATGCCGAGGCCGCCGGGCGCGAGGAAGTCGGCGTGCGCCTTGATCACCTCGGCGAGCTGGTCGCGCCCGGCGTGCTCGAGCACGCCGATCGAGACGACCTTGTCGTACTGCCGGTCGACCTCGCGGAGGTCGGCCTCGCGCACCGACAGCTGCTCGGCCAGCCCGCGGCGCGCGATCTCGGCGCGCAGCCAGTCGACCTGCTCGGTCGTCGTGTTGACGCCGGTGCCGACGGCACCGGTGGTCTCGTGGGCGCGGAACATGAAGCCGCCGAAGCCGCAGCCGATGTCGACGAAGGTCTCGCCGCGGGCCAGCTGCAGCTTGCGGCAGACGTGGTCGATCTTGCCGCGCTGCGCCGCTTCGAGCGTGGTCGTGCCTTCGGGCCAGTAGCCGCAGGTGTACATCATCAGCGGGTCGTCGAGCCACCGCCGATAGAACTCGGTGCCCAGGCCGTAGTGCGCCCGCGCATTGGCCTTCGCCTGCGCGATGCTGCGGTTCGAGCGGCGCAGTTCGTGCACCTGGTTCTCCAGCCGGTTCAGTACGTGGGGGCGCGACGCGAATCCGCCGTCCATGCCGGCGGCGAGCGCGGCACCGAGGTCGCCTTCGATGTCGAGCGACTGGTCGAAATAGGCATCGAGCAGGCCGATGTGACCGCGCGCCGCGGCCGCGATCAGCGCCGCATCGGTGCCGAACCGGAGCACGAACGCGGGTTCGCCGGGGCCGCTGATCAGGCGCCTGCCGTCCGGCAGGATCGCGGCGAACGGTGTCGTGATGCCGCTGGCGAGCGAATCGAAGAGGCGTTGGAGCAGGCTCGGCATGAGATCGGTTCCCTCCTGGCTGGGCACGTACTCGTGCGCTGGCAACCGGGGTGCCCGATGCGTGACGCCGAGCTAGAAGTCGGTCGAGACCGTCGCCCGCGTGAACTGCTCGATATTGTCGAGCAGCGCATCGAGCGCGCTGGCGGCGGCGGCCTCGTCGCCGGCGGCGATCGCACGGGCGGTGTCGGCATGCAGCCGGGCGGTCTCGGGCAGGTCGGCTGCCTGCTGGTAGTGCAAATACCAGAAGCGCCGTGACAGCCCGTGCATCAGCCCGATCGCGCCGGCGGCGAACTCGTTGCGCGCCGCCTGGACGCAGAGGTCGTTGAAGCGCTTGTCGCCGCGCATGAACGACTTCGCGTCGTTGCGGTCGGCGGCCTTGCTCAGCGACACCGCGAGCTGGGCGAACTCCTCGCGCTCGGCCGGCGTCGCGCGCCGCGCGGCGCAGCGGACGATCAGCCGCTCGACCTCGCGCCGCGTCTCGAGCAGCCGCAGCTGCTTCTTGATGTCGATCGCGGAGATCAGGTTGCCCCGCTGCGGCAGGATCTCCACCAGGTGCTCGCGTGCCAGCCGCTGCAATGCCTCGCGGATCGGCGTGCGGCCGATGCCGAGCCGCTCCGACAGGCTGGCCTCGGAGACCGCGACCCCGGGCCGCAACTGCAGCGTGACGATCAGCTCCTCGAGCTGAGCATAGGCCTCGTCGGTCAGCGAGCGTCGCGCGTCGGTCATGAATCAGGCGAGGACGCGCCGCTCCTCGTCGGTCAGTTGCGGGCCGTCGAGCGTCACCCGCGAATCGTCGAGCCGGAAGCGCTGGATGATCGGCTTCAGCTCCTCCTTGACGTGGCGTGTGCTGTAGCCGTTGAACAGATGGCCGAGCAGCCCGCGCTTCAGGTCGGACGTGCCCATCAGCCAGTCGGCGATCGGAAAGGTCAGGTTCATGTTGTAGTGCATCATGATGCCCTGATTATGATGCGCCGTGTGATGCCGCCGGATCGTGTTGACGAACGGCAGCTTCGCCACCAGCGCATTCTCGCGGACATGGCAGCAGTAGTGGAAGGTCTCGTAAACCAGATAGAGGCCGACCATCGTGATGAACAGGATGTAGCCGGCGTTGGCATTGATCAGCAGCGACGCCAGATAGCCGAGCGCCGCACCCATCACGCCGAGCACGGCCAGCAGCCGCCACGGGAAGAAGACGATCCGGAACTCGCGGACCGTGTCGATCGTCGCTTCGTTGTCGGTGAAGTACTGGTGGTGCTGGCGGGTGTGGCGCTCGTAGATCGCGCGCAGCGCGAACACGTCGATCCGCCGGTGCATCACGTACTTGTGCATCGCCCATTCCCCGAGATTGCAGGCGAGGAAAACCGGGATCGCGAACAGCCATTCCCAGGTCGCGCCGTCCAGCTGCGCGACGCAGTAGCCGATCATCGCCAGGCCGACGCCATAGGTGACGATGACGTGGACCAGCCCGTTGTAGAGTGGGCTGATGTCCGAGACGTACTGCTCGCGGAACCGTCGTTGCCGTTCGCTCATCATGATGTCGCCTCCTGTGCGGGATCGATCACTGACACATGACTAATATATCAGTTCTGTGGTGCCGAAGCGTCAATCGGCCCGGACTCACATCATCGCGCCGCCGCCGCGGGCACCGCTGCCCATCTGCTCGCGCTGCTGCAGCGCGAAAATCGAGCTGTAGCCACCCGACCAGTCGGGCGGCATCAGGCATGGTCGCGGGTCATGGTGCGAATGCAGCGCCGGCCGGCCGCGGACGATCGCCTGATCGTAGCGCGACTGGATCGGATTGACGGTATACGGAAAGGCGTCGGCCGACGAGAACGCGTTGAGCAGCAGCGGCCGGCCGAGATCCGACTGGTTCTTCGGCGAGCTGTGCAGCATCCGGCAGTTGTGCAGCGTCAGCGAGCCGGCCGGCCCGGTCAGGTACTGCACGCCCGAGAGGTCGAGCCGTGCGACGTCGCGGTCCGACAGGCAGCCGGTCCACTGGCCGTCGTCGTCGTACTGCGACAGCAGCGGCTCGATCTCGTGGCTGCGCGGCAGCACCGCCAGCGGGCCCTGCTCCATGCCGCAGTCGTAGAGATAGGTGCCGACCGTCAGCGGCGAATAGTTGGTATGCGGCCAGAACGCGATGTCGTAGTGCCACTTGACTTCCTCGCCGCCGCGCAGCCACTTGAAGTTCAGCTTCGAGTGGTGGAACTTGACGTCCGGGCCGACCAGGTCGGCGACGATGTCGGCCATGATCGAGTCGGTCACGTACGACCAGTAGGCCGGGTCCTGCTCGACCGGCTTCGAGACCCGCCGCAGCCGCGGCGCCTCGGCGCTGTGACCGGGCTCGAGGTCGAAGACCGCGTCGGACCGGCTGATCGCGCGGCTGCGCTCGATCAGGCCGTCGGTGGCCGCGCGCAGCCGCGCCAGCCAGTCGGCGTCGATCACGCCGGGCAGCAGCAGGTAGCCTTCGCGGAAGTAGTGTTCGCGCTGCGATTGCGTCAGCACCTTCGGCGGGATCGCCAGGATTGCTTCAGGGGTCATCGGTACCTCCGTCGGTCAGCGCAACTGCAGCAGCACGCCCGGCAGCCAGGTCACCAGCCCCGGCCAGATCATCACGGTCACCAGCGTCAGCAGTTGCAGCAGGATGAAAGGAACGACGCCGCGGTACATGTGCCGGATCGTGATCTCGGCCGGCGCGACCGCGCGCAGGTAGAAGATCGCCGGCGCCATCGGCGGCGTCAGGTAGCTGGTCTGGATCATGATCAGGAACAGGATGCAGAACCAGATCGGGTCGAAGCCGGCGGCCTTGATCAGCGGCGTGAAGATCGGGATGAAGATCAGCACGATCGAGATCCAGTCGAGGAAGAAGCCGGCGATGAAGATGATGAACAGCATCAGCGACAGCAGCATCCACGGCGACAGCTGCATCTGCTGGATGGCGTTGCTGGCGGCGTTGATGCCGCCGCCGCCGACGAAGACGCCGGTGAACAGCGTGCCGGCGAGCAGCACCGCCATGATCATCGCGGTGATCGTCACGGTCTTGAGCAGCGCTTCGTAGAGGCCGCGCAAGGTGAACTGGCCGTACAGCATCGTCAGCCCGACCGAGCAGAGCGCGCCGATCGCGGCGGCCTCGGTCGGCGACGCCCAGCCGAGCAGGATCGAGCCGAGCACCGCGAAGATCATGAACAGCGGCGGGATCAGGTTCTTGGTGCTGATCCAGATCTTCTCGCCGAAGCCGGGTTCGCCGGGTTCCGGCGGAATCCGCGGGCCCTGCTCGGGTTTGAGCACGCAGAGCACGTAGATGTAGACCAGGTACAGCCCGGCCATGATCAGCCCCGGGAACACCATGCCGTACATCAGGTCGCCGACCGACTGGTCCGCCAGCGGCCCCATCACGACCACCACCACCGAGGGCGGAATGATCGTGCCGAGCGAGCCGCCGGCGCAGATCGTGCCGCTGATCAGCGCCCGGTTGTAGCCGTAGCGCAGCATGATCGGGATCGTCAGCAGGCCGACCACCGATTCGGTCGCGCCGATCACGCCGCTCGAGGCCGCGAAGATGATGCACATCATCACGGTCGCGAGCGCGAGGCCACCCGGCAGCCGCCGCGTCCAGATGTGGATCGCCTCGAACAGCCGGTCGGCGATGCCGGACTTCTCGAGCATCGCGCCCATGAAGACGAACAGCGGCACCGCGGCGAACACGAAGTTCGACGACAGGTCGTCGATCTTCTCGATGAACTGGTGGACGACCCGGTTAGAGAAGATGATCAGGCCGAAGGTGACCGCGGTGATCATCATCGCGAACGCGACCTGCACGCCGAGGAACATCAGCAGGAATGCCATCGGCAGCATCAGGAACGGCAGCCAGTCCATCGTCGCTGCTCAGCCTTCGACCGTCGAGCCGGCCGACGTCGCACCGCTGGCCGGTGTCGCGCCGCCGTCCGCCGAGCGCAGCCGCGCCAGCGATTTCAGCAGCTCGCAGAACACCTGCAGCGCGAACAGCGTGAAGCTGACGGTGAACACCAGCCGGAACGGCCAGACCGGCGGGTTCAGCGCCGACTGGCCGGTCCGCTCGTCGCGGGCATAGCCGGTCAGCAGATACTGCAGCAGCATCCAGGCGAGCCAGAGCAGCAGCGGCAGCATCACCGTGTACGCGAGCGTATCGATCAACGCCCGCAGCCGCGGCGACATCAGCGTGGTGAAGACATCGATCCGGATGTGCAGGTCCTGCCGCAGCGTGTAGGCGAGCCCGAGCAGGAAGTGCGAGCCGGTCAGCATGTAGCCGACCTCGTAGGCCCAGGTGGTTGGCGCGCCGGCGACGTAGCGCGAATAGACTTCCCAGCAGGTGGCGAGCACCAGCGGCACCAGCAGCAGCGCGGCGAACACGCCGACGGCACCGACGATGCGTTCGATCGGGCGGATCAGGAACACGAGGAACTCCAGCACGGACGCGGCCCGGCCGTTGCGGCCGGCCGCGGCCGGCCGGACGGACGGTACGCGGTCGGCGCGATCAGACCGGTTTGACTTTCACCTTGCGCCACGAGTCGGCATGCCGCCAGGCGCGGTCGAACTCGACCTGGCTCTTGTGGACCTCGGCGAACCACTTGAACTTGCCTTCCTTGGCGGTCTTGTCGGCCCAGTCCAGGCCGATCTTGCGCGCGGCGAACTGCACTTCGTCGTCGAGCTCGATCATCTCGATGCCCTGGCTCTTGAAGAATTCGAACGCCTTGACGTCCTCGGCGCCGATCCTGAGCCAGCTTTCGAGCGTGACCTGCTCGGCGACGATCTCGACCAGCTGCCGGTCGGCCGCCGGCATCTTGTTCCAGACCTCCTGATTGATGACCAGCTCGAACGGCGCGGTCGGCTGGTGCACGCCGGGGTAGACCAGATACTTCGCGACCTTGTGGAAGCCCGGCGCGATGTTCTCCCACAGCGTGCCCCATTCGACCGCGTCGATCGCGCCGCGCTCGAGCATCGGGTAGACGTCGCCGCCGGCGGTGGTCAGCGGCGCGGCGCCGAGGTCCCTGGCCATCTCGAGCCAGGCGCCGGCGGTACGGATCTTGAGGCCCTTCAAGTCGGCCAGCGACTTGACCGGCTTGCGGGAATGGACGAACACCTCCGCGGTGCGGATGAACAGCGGGATCGAGACGATCTGCTCGGTATCCTCGCGGAACTTGCGCTGTAGCTCCTTGCCGCCGCCCTGGTAGATCCAGTGCAGCATCCGCTCGGTGTCGAAGCTGCCGGCATAGCCGCCGAACAGCACGGTGGTCTGGTCCTTGCCCCAGTCGTAGCCCATCCAGGTATGGCCGCATTCGGCGAGGCCGTTCTTGACGGTCTCGGGTACCTTCAGCGCATTGCCGAGCGCGCCGCCGGGGAAGGTCTGGATCTTGAAGCGGCCGCCCGACAGCAGCGCCATCCGCTCGGCGAACGCCTTCGAGCCGATGTCCATCAGCGGGCCGCCGGGCCAGCCGGTCGCCATCTTCCAGCTGTAGCTGGGCCCGGTCTGCGCCTGGGCGAGCGTGGCGGCGCCGAGCGCCAGCGAGCCGGCGGCGCCGGTACGGATGAAAGTGCGCTTGTCCATCATGCGTCTCCTCGTGGCGGCCGCTTGCACGTTCCGCTCTTTGATACGTCAACGGCACATCATTGATATATTAGCTGGCTAAAGTACGGCCGGCGTCGGCGCAAGTCAAGCGCTGCCACCGAGATCCATTGCGGTCGTCGTTCCGGTAGCCAGCGCGGTTATCGTCCCGGCCGGCGCTGCGGCCGGCGCCGGCGTCGTGGTCTGCATGCGGCGGTCGGCTGGTCGCGGCGGTCGGCTACACTCGTTGACCCCGACCGACTCGAGGCGCGTCCGCCGCCAGCCCGATCCATGCAGATCGTCTGTCTCGATCTCGAAGGTGTCCTGATCCCCGAAGTGTGGATCGCATTCGCCGAGGCCAGCGGCATCGACGCGCTGAAGCGGACCACGCGGGAGGAGCCCGACTACGACAAGCTGATGCGGTTCCGGATCGCGCTGCTGGCCGAGCACGGCCTGGCGATCGGCGACATCCAGCGGGTGATCGCGAAGATGGCGCCGCTGCCGGGCGCGCGGGAATTCCTCGACGGCCTGCGCGCAGCCTACCAGGTCGTGATCCTGTCCGATACCTTCTACGAGTTCGCCGATCCGCTGATGCAGCAGCTCGGCCGGCCGACATTGTTCTGCCACCGGCTCGAGATCGATGCCGGCGGCCGCGTCGTCGGCTACCGGCTGCGGATGCCGGACCAGAAGCGCGCCGCGGTCGAAGCCTTCCGCTCGCTCGGCTTCCGCGTGCTGGCCGCCGGCGATTCGTTCAACGACACCGCGATGCTCGGCGCCGCCGACGCCGGCTTCTTCATTCATCCGCCGCCGGCGATCGTCGCGCAGTTCCCGCAGTTCCCGGTGATGAAGGACTATGCCGAGCTGCGCCGTGCGATCGACGCGGCGGCAGCCGGCATGCGGTGATCGGCGTGCATGCGATGATTCGCCGGCATGCGGTGATTCACCGGCATGCCGTAATTCGCCTGCATGCCGTGATTCGCCTGCATGCGCTGATCGTCGTTCGCTGAGCTACACTGGCCTTCCGTTTTCGCCGAGGTCACGGTGGCCGCAACCGACTCCGAACCCGACATCGAGCGCGACGCCGATCCCGGCGTCGATGGCGGCTGGACGCGCGCCGAGTGCGAGCGGCGCGACGCCGCCGATCCGCTGGCGGCATACCGCGCCGCATTCCGTCTGCCGCACGGCGTCATCTATCTGGACGGCAATTCGCTCGGCCCGCTGCCGGCCGGCACCGCCGAGCGGGTCGCCGACGCGATCGTCGCCGAATGGGGCGATGGCCTGATCGGCAGCTGGAACAACGCCGGCTGGATCACGCTGCCGCAACGCGTCGGCGCCAAGATCGCCGGACTGATCGGCGCCGCACCGGAAGACGTCGTCGCTGCCGATTCGACGTCGATCAACATCTTCAAGCTGCTGGCGGCGGCGCTCTGCCTGCGGCCCGGGCGCCGGACCATCCTGTCGGAGCGCGGCAACTTCCCGACCGACCTCTATGTCGCGCAGGGGCTGATCGCGCTGCTCGGCCGCGGCTATCGGCTGCAGCTGGTCGAGCGCGACGAACTGGCGGCGACGCTCGCATCCGAACAGGCCGCGGACATCGCGGTGACGCTGCTGACCCAGGTCGACTATCGGACCGGGCACCGGCTCGATCTGGCGGCAACCACGGCGCTGGCGCATCGCGCCGGCGCGCTGACGATCTGGGATCTGGCCCATTCGGCCGGCGCCTTCCCGGTCGACCTGCGCACCGCGCATGCCGATTTCGCGGTCGGCTGCGGCTACAAGTACCTGAACGGCGGCCCCGGCGCGCCGGCGTTCCTCTATGTCGCGCCAGCGCACCAGGCGACCTTCTCGCAGCCGCTGTCGGGCTGGATGGGGCATGAGGCGCCGTTCGCGTTCGTCGAGCAGTACGCGCCGGCGCGCGGCGTCGGCCGCTATCTGTGCGGCACGCCGTCGGTGCTCGCGCTGACCGCGCTCGACGAAGGGCTCGACACACTGATCGCGACCCAGCCGCACGGCGGGCTGGCGGCGTTGAAACAGAAGGCCGACCGGCTGACCGGCTGTTTCATCGACCTGATCGAGGAGGACTGCGCCGGTTTCGGCCTGACGCTGGTCACGCCGCGCGACCCGGAGCAGCGCGGCTGCCAGGCGAGCTTCGCGCTCGACGACGGCGACCAGGCGTACGCGGTCGTGCAGGCGCTGATCGCGCGCGGCGTCGTCGGCGATTTCCGGGCGCCGAACATCATGCGGTTCGGCTTCGCGCCGCTCTACCTGCGCTTCGTCGATGCCTGGGATGCCGCCGAGCATGTCGCCGAAGTGCTGCAGACGCGCGAATGGCAGCAGCCGCGGTTCCTGCAGCGGCGGGCGGTGACATGACCGAGACTGAAAAAACGACTCCCGAGCGGTTCGAGGGTGCGAAGCTCGACTACAGCGCCGACATGACGTACGGCGACTATCTCGACCTCGACCGCATTCTCGGCGCACAGCATCCGCGCTCGCCGGATCACAACGAGCTGCTGTTCATCATCCAGCACCAGACCAGCGAGCTCTGGATGAAGCTGATGCTGGCCGAGCTCGAAGCGGCCTGTGCCCGGATCCGTGCCGACGACCTGGCGCCGGCGTTCAAGATGCTGGCGCGGGTCTCGCGGATCATGGAACAGCTGGTCCACGCGTGGGACGTGCTGTCGACGATGACGCCATCCGAGTACTCGGCGCTGCGCCCCTATCTCGGCTCGTCGTCGGGTTTCCAGTCGTACCAGTATCGCCAGATCGAGTTCATGCTCGGCAACAAGAACGCGGTGATGCTGAGGCCGCATGCGCACCGGCCCGACCTGCATGCGCTGGTCGAACGCGCGCTGCATGCGCCGTCGCTCTACGACGAATCGATCCGGCTGCTGGCGCGCAGCGGCTTTGCCATCGACCCGGCCGACGCCGAGCGTGACTGGGCGTCGCCGCGCGCGTTCTCGCCGTCGGTCGCAGCCGCCTGGCTCGCGGTCTACCGCGCGCCCGAGCAGCACTGGAACCTGTATCAGCTCGCCGAGGAGCTGGTCGACCTGGAGGACGCGTTCCGGCAATGGCGCTTCCGCCATGTCACGACGGTCGAGCGGATCATCGGCTTCAAGCCGGGTACCGGCGGCACCGCCGGCGTCGCCTATCTGCGCAAGATGCTGGACGTCGTGCTGTTCCCGGAGCTGTGGAAGGTGCGGACCGATCTGTAGCCAGCCGTTACCGGGGGCCGGATCCGGCGCGCCGCGGTCCCTGCTCGATTCGCCGGCCGCCTGGCGGCGGCTGGCCGCTTCGTTCGTGCTGATGGTGCTCGGCGCGAGCGGCATGTACATCGTGTCGGTGGTGCTGCCGACGGTCCAGGCCGAGTTCGACGCGGCACGCGGCGATGCCTCGCTGTCGTATGCGCTGTCGATGATCGGCTACGGCTTCGGCACCATCCTGATGGGCTGGCTCACCGACCGGTACGGCATCATGGTCGCGGTGCTGATCGGTACGGTCGCGATGGCTGCCGGCTTCGTGCTGGCCGGCTCGGCGACCAGCCTGCTGCAGTTCGTGCTGATCCATGGCGTGCTGATCGCGATGCTCGGCGGCTCGGCGACGATGATCCCGCTGATCGCGGACACCACGCTGTGGTTCGCACGCCGCCGCGGCATCGCGGTCGCGATCTGCGCGTCCGGCAACTTCGTCGGCGGCGCGCTCTGGCCGCCGATCGTCCAGCATTTCGTCGACGGCTTCGGATGGCGGGCGACCTACGTCGGCATCGCGCTGGCCTGCCTGCTGACGATGCTGCCGCTCGCGCTGTACTTGCGGCGGCGGCCGCCCGGTGTCGAGGATGCGCGGGCGCAGAGCCGCGTACCGGCCGCCGATGCCAGCGGCGCCACCGATGCCAGCGGCGCGGCTGGTGCCAGCGTTGCCGCCAGTGCCGGTGCCGGTGCCGGTGCCGGTGTCACCGTTGCCGCCGCCGCCGCGGATCGGCCGCTCGGCCTGGCACCGGTGACGCTCGCGGTGATCCTGTGCATCGCCGGGCTGGCGTGCTGCGCGGCGATGGCGATGCCGCAGGCGCATCTGGTCGCCTACTGTACCGACCTCGGCTACGGCGCGGCGCGTGCCGCCGAGATGATGTCGGTGCTGCTCGGCTTCGGCGTCGTCAGCCGGCTGCTGTTCGGTTTCATCTGCGATCGGATCGGCGGCCTGCGGACGCTGTTGCTCGGGTCGCTGCTGCAGGCTCTCGGCCTGGCGCTGTTCCTGCCGTTCGACCAGCTCGGCGCGCTCTATGTCGTGTCCGCGCTGTTCGGCCTGTTCCAGGGCGGGATCGTGCCGCAGTACGCGATCATCGTCCGCGATCTGTACCCGGCGAACCGCGCCGGCTCGATGGTCGGCATCGTGCTGACCGCGACGATGTTCGGCATGGCGCTCGGCGGCTGGATGGCCGGCGCGGCGTTCGACCTGACCGGCTCGTACTACGCGGCGTTCGTCAACGCGATCGGCTGGAACCTGCTGCACATCGCGATCGTGCTGTTCCTGCTTCACCGCGCCGGGCTGCTGCAGTCGCGCAGGAAAGCGCCTGCGTCTTCGAACGCGGCGCGCGCCGTACCGAGCATCCGCGTGTAGCTGAGGAAGCCGTGGATGACGGCCGGATAGACGCGCAGCTGGTGGTGTGATCCGGCATCGGCCAACGCCCGGGCGAGTTCGATCGAGTCGTCCAGCAACGGATCGAGGCCGGCTGCCGCCAGCCAGGCCGGCGGCAGCGGCGGCAGCGATGTCCGCCCAGACCCGTGCTCGGGCCCGGACGCCGGGGCCTGCTGCAGCCGCTCGCGGGCGACGAAGGCGCCGGGTGCCTGCTCCGGCGTGAGGCCGCCGAGAAATGCCGACTGGTAGCGCTGCAGCGCTGCCAGCGACAGGCCGTAGTCGCCGCCACCGAAGCGCTGCAGCGACGACGTCGGCCGCAGCGGAAAATAGACGCCGTAGAACAGCAGCAGCGCGCTCGGCAACCGCCAGCCGCCGGTCGCGGCGGGCGGCCGTTCGCGTGCGGCGAGCGTTGCCAGCAACGCGAGATGAGCGCCGGCGGAGTCGCCGGCCAGCACCCAGTCCGGCGCCAGCGTCCCCTCGGCGGCAAGGTGCTCGAGCGCGGCATCGACGTCTTCGAGCGCGGCCGGAAACGGTGCCTCCGGCGCGAGCGCATAGTCGATGCCGATCGCGGCACGGCGGCAGGCCCGGGCCAGGTGGCGGATGACCGCATCGTGGGTGTCGACCGAACCGACGCACCAGCCGCCGCCGTGCAGGTAGACGATCGGGCCGGCGCGGTCCGGATCGGGCGCCGGCGGCTGGTAGCAGCGCAGCCGCACGGTGCGCGTGCCGGCGGTGATGAATCGGTCGGACACCCGTGCCATCGCCGGGCCGTCCTCCAGCCACCAGCGTCGCTCGCGCAGCAACTGCAGGCGCGATTCGGCGAACGGCAGCCCGTACCGGTCCGGCTGACCGGCGCGCAGCGCGGCGATCCGCGCCATCACCGCCTGCATCTCCGCGGACATCGTCTCCGTCATCGCGTCTCCGTCATCACGCATCACGCCTCGGCCATCGCGTCTCGCTCGTCGGCCATCGCGTCTCGGTCATCGCGCACCGGTGGACCGGCAAACCGGCCTCAGCGGACCGGCTCCCGAGCCGTCAGCGCGAGCGTCGACGCGAACAGCGTCGAGCCCGGATCGGCGAATTCGTCGAGCAGGTCGAAGTGCGTCCGGCCGGGCACGATCGCGACCTGCGACGGGTGGCCGAGCGTCGCCAGCCGGTCGGCGAAGCGTTGCGTCTGCTGCTTGAAGCCGAGCGTCTCCAGCGCGCCGACGGCGAGCAGGAAGCGCTGCGCGCAAAAGCGCTCGAACGCCATCGGGCTGAGGCCGTCGCAGTCGGCACGCGTCATCCGGACGTCGCGGTTCATCGACGCACGCAGCAGCGGATGCAGGTCGTAGATGCCGCTCAGCCCGACGATCGCCGCGACCTCGAGCCCGCCCAGCTCGCCGGCGGTGCGGCCCGCCAGCACGCCGCACAGATGGCCGCCGGCCGAATGACCGGCCAGCACGACGCCGTCGCTGCGGATTCCGAGCGAAGCCGCCGATGCCGCCAGCCAGCGCATCGCCGATTCGGTCTCGGCGACGATTTCCGGCAGCGTGACGGCCGGCGCCAGGTCGTAGCCGAGCATCGCCACGGCCATGCCGCGCGCGGCATAGGGCTCGGCGATGAAGCTGAAGATGTCCTTCTCGAGCGCGCGCCAGTAGCCGCCATGGATGAACACCAGCAGCCGGCTCGGCGCCGGCTCCGCTGACCCGCGGGCCGGGAAGAGGTCGAGCAGGCAGCGCGGGCCGGGCCCGTAGCGCAGGTTGCGATGGTGGGTGGTGCCGGCGCGATAGCGCTCGCTGGCCTCGGCGAAGCGCCGGTAGACGGCCTCGCGCTCCGGGTGGCGCTGGCGCAGGTTGTATTCCTGCTCGATCGCCGGATCGACGATGCCGGGTCGGGAATCAGATGCCAAGGTATGCCTCTCGAACCTTCTCGTTTGCCGCCAGCACGTCGGCACGGTCGGCCAGCGCGATCCGGCCGCCCTCGAGCACGTAGCCGTACTCGGCGCGCTTCAACGTGACGTTGGTGTTCTGTTCGCAGACCAGGATCGTCAGGCCGAGCGTACGCAGCCGCTGCAGCGTGTCGAAGATCTGCGTGATGACCAGCGGCGCCAGCCCCATCGACGGCTCGTCGAGCAGCAGCATCCGCGGACTGCTCATCAGCGCGCGGCCGATTGCGAGCATCTGCTGCTCGCCGCCCGACAGCGTGCCGGCCGGCTGGGCGAGCCGCTCGGCGAGCCGCGGGAACAGTTCCAGCACCATCGCCAGGTTTTCCTCGACGCCGGCGCGCCGGCGCGGGAACAGCAGCGCGAACGCGCCCATCTCGAGGTTTTCCCGGACGCTGAGCGGCGCGAACACCTTGCGGCCTTCGGGGACCAGCGCCAGGCCGAAGCGCACGATCCGGTCGGCACGCAGGCCGGTCAGGTCGCGGCCGTCGAACACGACGCGCCCGGCCAGCGGCCGCATCAGGCCGCTCAACACGCGCATCGTGGTTGTCTTGCCGGCACCGTTGGCGCCGATCAATGCATGGAAACCGCCTTGGGGCACCGACAGCGTGACGTCGGAAAGGACTTCGCCGTGGCCGTAGCCGGCACGCAGGCCCTGGACCTCAAGCACCGGAGCCTCCAGCGCGGGCGACCGAACCGTGCTCGGAATCGTGCTTGGAATCGTGCTCGGAATCGAGCTCGGAGTCGGCACCGAGGTAGGCCGCGATCACGCCCGGATCGCGGCTGACCTGCC
The DNA here is from genome assembly GCA_050249335.1 of Lautropia sp. Lineage (GTDB taxonomy): Bacteria > Pseudomonadota > Gammaproteobacteria > Burkholderiales > Burkholderiaceae_E > Lautropia. Next base: position 16,537 of record JBFWQR010000062.1, on the reverse strand, counting down.
CGGGCAGGCCTTCGGCCAGATGACGCCCGGTGTTGAGCACCAGCACGTCGTGGCACAGGTTCATCACCATCCGCATGTTGTGCTCGACCAGCAGCACCGTGACGCCGGTCGCGTTGACCTGGCGGATCACCGCCGCCATCGCGGCGTGCTCGCCGTGCGGCACGCCGGCCGCCGGCTCGTCGAGCAGCAGCAGCCTGGGCTCGCCGACCAGCGCCCGCGCGATCTCGAGCAGCTTCGCTTCGCCGAAGCTCAGGTTCGCCGCCGGCGCATCGGCGCGGTCCGCCAGCCCGAGCAGCGCGAGCTTGGCGAGCGCCCGCGCCTCGATGTCGGCTTCCTCGCGGCGCACCGACGGCAGCCCGAGGATGCTGGCGCCGATGCCGCTGCGGGCGCGCGGATGCCGGCCGACCATCACGTTCTCGAGCAGGCTCAGCGTCGGGAACACCTGCAGGTTCTGGAAGGTCCGGGCGATGCCGCGGGCGGCGCGCTCGAACGGGCGCAGGCTGCGGATCGAACGGCCTTCGAACAGGATGTCGCCGGCGGTCAGCGGCGTGATGCCGGCCAGCGCATTGAACAGCGTCGTCTTGCCGGCGCCGTTCGGGCCGATGATGCCCTTGATGATGCCGGCCGGCACCGCGAAGCTGAGGTCGTCGACGGCCTTCAGTCCGCCGAAGCGGACCGCGATCCCGCGTGCTTCGAGCACGACCGTCACCGGCGGCTCCGCTTGAACAGGCCGACCAGGCCATTCTCGAAATACAGCAGCACCAGGATCATGCAGAGGCCGAAGATGAACAGCTCGGCGTCGTGGACGTCGCGCAGCAGCTCCGGGACCGCGGTATAGACCAGCGCGCCGAGCAGCGGCCCCCAGTAGCTGCCCCAGCCGCCGAGCGCGACCATCACGATCAGCAGCACCGAGGTGAAGAAGCCGAAGGTCTCGGGCGAGGCGAACAGGTTGAAGTGCGCATAGAGCGCGCCGGCCAGGCCGGCCAGCGCCGCCGAGAACGCGAACACGGCGACCTTGAGCCGGAACGCATCGACGCCGAGCGCGCCGGCGGCGATCTCGCTGCCGGCGACGACGCGCAACGCGCGCCCGTGGCGGCTCGCGACCAGGTTCAGGATCAGCCACATCGCGACCAGTCCGCACAGCCAGGCGAGCGGAAAATACCGGGACGGCGTGTCCAGCTCGAAGCCGAACAGCCGCACCGGCGCGATGCCGGCGAGCCCGTTCGGCCCGCCGGTCAGCGGCACCAGCTCGACGAACAGCACCGACAGGATCGCGTTGAAGCCGAGCGTGCCCATCGCCAGGTAGTGCCCGCGCAGCCGCAGCGTCGGCAGCGCGATCAGCGAGGCGACCAGCGCGGTGCCGGCGACCGCGGCCGCCATGCCGAGCAGCGGCGTCAGATCGTAGCGGACCGACAGCACGCCGGAGATGTAGGCGCCGAGCCCGAACAGGGCGCCGTGGCACAGCGAGATCTGGCCGGCATAGCCGAGCACGAGGTTGAGGCTCGCGACCAGCAGCAGATTGACGAAGAACAGCACGCCGAGGCTCAGTATGTAGTCGTTCGGCGCGATCAGCGGCCAGCCGAGCATCACCAGCCACAGCACGACCAGCCGGATCCGTTGGCTGCGCAGCGTCGCGGCCAGGCCGGTGCGGCCGGCGCCATTGGTGGCGTCGGCGCCGTCGGTGCCGGCGGGCACTGCCGGGGTCGTCATCAGACGCGCTCGATCCGGGCGCGGCCGAGCAGCCCCTCGGGCCGCAGGAACAGCACCGTCAGCAGCACCAGGAAGGCGACGCCGTCCTTCAGCGCCGACGACACCAGGCCGCTGCCGAGCGCTTCGAGCACGCCGAGCACGAGCCCGCCGACGATCGCGCCCGGCAGGCTGCCGAGCCCGCCGAGCATCGCGGCGCTGAAGCCCTTGAAGCCGAGTACCGTTCCGTGGTCGAACGAAGTCAGCGTCAACGGCGTGATGATGATGCCGGCGATCGCGCCGACCGCCGCGGCGATGCCGAACGACACCAGCATGCTGGTCCGCGGATCGATGCCGACCAGCGCCGCCGCTTCCGGCTGCGCCGCCGCGGCGCGCATCGATTTGCCGAGCACGGTCCGCGAGAAGAACAGGTGGGCGGCGACCATCACCAGCGCCGCGATCGCGACGATCCACAGCGTCTGCGGCTGCAGCGACAGGTCGCCGAAGCGGAGCGGCTTCTCGCCGGAGAAGGTCGGCAGCCCGGCCGGATTCTTGCCGAGCACCAGCATCACCAGGCTCTTGGTGCAGATCGCGAGCCCGATGCTGACCAGCGTGATCAACAGCGGCGTCGGGCGGCGGATCCGCCGCATGACCAGCAGGTCCGACGCGAGACCGAACAGCGTGACGCAGACCAGCGCGGCGACGCACGCGACGGCGAGCGGAAAACGGCCGGTGGCGTAGAGCGTCGCCGCGACCATGCCGCCCATCATCACCCATTCGCCCTGCGCGAAATTCAGCGCATCGGTCGCCTTGAAGATCACGTTGAAGCCGAGCGCGATCAACCCGTAGATCGCGCCGGTGCCGAGTCCGGCGACGATCAGCTGCGCGATCTCGGTCGACATCTCAGCCGCGCCCGGGGCGCCGGATCAGATCGGGCCGAGCCGCGGATGCCGGCAGGCGCGCGGCGCAACGCCGCTGCCGGCCAGCCGCTCGCGGGCGCGCTGCAGGTAGTCGGTGAACACCCGCTCCTCGGTCGCGGCAGTGACCGCGCCGAGGCCGGCGTCCGAGGCGGCGGCCATCGCCGCGATGTCGGGCGCGGTATCGATCGTCGTCGACAGTGTCGCCACCTGATAGCCGGAGAACGCGACCGTCTCGATCCAGTCGGCGATCGCCGCGGCGATCGCCGCGCGCCGTGCTGCGTCCGCTTCGGCGAGGCGCGATTCGAGATAGAGCCAGCCGAACTCGGCGTGACGGCGCTTGTCGGCGACGACCCGATCGAGCATCGCGGCCAGCACCGGGTCGCGCGCGTTGCGGTGATACGCCTCGAACAGCTCCAGTTCGAGACCGTCCTCGACCGCGCAGTGGACCGCGACGTAGTCGTCGAGCAGGTGCTCGGCGGCCAGCGCTTCGCGGTACAGCGTCCGGTTGATCACCGGCTCCCAGGCCGGGTCGGCCGGCCGGGTCAGGTAGCCGCCGAGTGCATCGGCGGCGAGGTGGAAGCTCTCGACGTGCCACGCTTCCTCGGTGTTGCGCACCGTCAGGAAGTACTTCGGGTCGGCTTCGCGGCCGGCTTCCAGGCAGAAGCGGATCAGCAGCGCCGGCGTCTCGGCGAGCCCGGTGTATTCGAGCCAGGCGCGACGGCTCCAGAGCGACCGTGCGGCTTCGCGCGCCGGCGCCGCGAAGCCGGCCGCCGCCGCGCGCAGCGCCGGCCAGTCGATGTCGCGCTGCGGGTTCCAGCGTGAGCGCTTGCCGGTCTCGTACAGTTCGCGGATCGACGCGAGCGTCGCCGACAGCGCGAGCGGGAAGCGCCGTTCGACCAGGATCCGGGTAGTGGGATGCATAGTGTTCATCATGGGTTGAGCCAAGCAGTCGCCGCGGAGCGGGCTTTGCCCGGCCGCAGGCGGCGCCCCCTTTTCAAAGGGGAAGGGGGATTGATTCCATTATCAGAACGGGTGGGCGATCTTCGGATGACGGAACAGCGGCAGCTCCATGTTCCAGGCCTCCTTCATCTGGCGCCGGACGCGTTCGATCGACGCGATGAAGATCGGCTTCTCGAGCTCCTCGACAGTGGCGCCGAGGCCGGCCTCCCAGGTCAGCCGGTCGCACTCGGTCTCGAAATCCGAGGCCGGGTTCGCCGGCGCGAGCCAGGCGCTGTGGTAACCGTTGAGCTCGACCTTTTCGATCATCGTGATGACCGACTGACGGACCTGTTCGAACTGCCTGGCGTCCAGCTGCGGGATCCGCGAAGCCATGAAATACCAGCCGAACGCGCAGTGGCGGACTTCGTCGCGCATGATCAGCTTCAGCACGCGCCGCGCGATCGGGTTCGGCGTGATGTCGATCAGGTGGCGGAACACGTCGAACGCGATCTCCTCGGCGGCGCAGACCAGTCCGGCGATCGTCGCTTCCAGCGGCACGTCCGGATCGAGCGCGTGCTTGCGCACGCCGTGGGTCGCGACCGAGCCCTGGAAGGCGGCGCGCCGCGGCTCTTCGATGTAGCCGCCGAGGCACTCGGCCATCCGGTAGCAGACCTCGGCATGGCGCGCCTCTTCCTGCGAACGGATCGTGAAGTAGAGCCGCATGTCGGGCGGCAGCCGCTCCATGCAGTAGCGGATCTGCAGCGCCGGGCTTTCCGAGATCGCGCCGTACTCGCCCCAGGCGCGCCGGCTCCAGTACATCCGCGCGGCCTGCAGCTGCTCGGCGGTGAACCGCGACGGATCGAGCTCGTCCCAGGCGACGTCGCTCGCCGGATCCCACTGGCTGCGCGTCGCCAGGTGGAACAACTCGCGGATCTTCGGCAGCCGGACGCCGAGGTCGAGCGGGAAGCGCTGTTCCGGGGCGTCGAGGATGGTCGGGGCATCGAGCACGGCGGCATTCATCGGGGCGACTCCTGTAGGCGGCGCGCGGCACCGGCCGCGCGCGATAGTGACGGGTTACTTGTAGTCGGCGAGCCGGAAGCGGCCGTCTTCGTACTTCAGCAGCACCAGGTCGTCCTTGGCCAGGCCCGAATGCGACTTGTTGCTGAAGTTGAAGACGCCGCCGACGCCGCGATAGCCCTTGATGCCCTCGAGCGCGGTGCGCAGCGCTTCGGGCGAGGTTCCGGCCTTCTCGATCGCGAGCCGGGCGATCTGGATCGCGTCGTAAGTCTGCGCCGCGAACTGGTTCGGCCGGCGCTTGAAGCGCGCCTCGAACGCCTTGGTCAGCTCGGCGATCTCGGCGCGGCTCGGGTCGTTGGCCGGCAGGTCGTCGCCGACCGGGAACTTGACGCTGACCAGCAGCACGTCCTTGGCGTCGGGGCCGGCCAGATCCATGTAGCGCTTGTCGACGAAGCCGTAGCTGTGGATCAGCTGCGCGTCGACGCCGAGCGCGCGCGCCTGCTTCATGAACACCACGCCGGAGCTCGCGACCGTCCAGCAGACGATCGCCTGAACGCCGGCCGATTTCAGCTTGGTCAGCTGCGGCGTCATGTCGGTGTCGCTCGGGTTGAAGGTCTCGTAGACCGCTTCGAGCCCGCGCGCCGGCGCGACCTTCTTCGCCTGCTCGATCGCGCTCTGCCCGAACCCGCTCGAGTCGGCGAGCAGCGCGAACTTCTTGATGCCCTTCTTGACGAAGTAGTCGGCGAGCCGCTCGATCACCTGATCGTCGTCGGTGGTCGACTTGAACGTCCACTGGCGCTCGGCGATCGGGTTGACGATCGCCATACTGCCTTCGGTCGAGTTGAACGGCAGCTTGGCCGTCTCGGTCTGCTGCAGCATCGCCTTCGCCATGCCGGACATGTTGCCGCCGCCGACGACGATATCGACCTTGTCCTGCGTCATCAGCCGGCGCAGCGCGTTCAGGCCTTTCTGGGTCTGGCTTTCGGCGTCGTAGAAGATCCATTCGATCTTGCGGCCGCCGATTCCGCCGGCCGCGTTGATCTGCTCGACCGCGAGCTCCATGCCGGCCTTCATGTCTTCGCCGAGGAACGCGGCCGGGCCGGTGACCGACAGCACCGAACCGATCTTGATCGGCCCCTGCTGCGCCGCGAGCGGCAGGGCATGGGCAGCGGGCAGCAGGACGGCGGCTTTCAGCGCGGCGCGGCGCAGTTGGTCCGGTCTCATCGATCGATCTCCCTGTTCAGAGGTTGCCACGCCGGCGTCCGATGCGGCGCCGGATCATTGCCTGGGGCCGATGTCGGGCCAGCCGCCGACCGAGCCGACCTCGGCGATGCCGCCGGGATGGCGCACCGCCGGCTGTGCGGTCCCTGCCGGCTGGGCGGTCGCCGCCGGCGCGGCCGGATCGGCAACCAGCCCGACGTTGAACGCGCAGCGGATCTTGTCGGCCCGATACAGCGAGCGGCCGACCATCACCGGCAGGCCGTCATCGGCGAAATACGCCATTTCGCGGATCAGCACCGGCGCTTCCGGCGCGACGCCGAGCAGTCCCGCATGCGCCGGACCAGCCAGCGCCGCTTCGACCTTGTTCTCGCCGCGCAGCAGCCGCAGACCGCGGTTCAGCAGATGCAGCAGCGAAGTCGTCTCGGCGGCCGCGCGATCGATCGACGAGGCGCAGTCCGGATGAATGTAGCGGTAGTCGTAGGAGATCGTGTCCGGTCCGTCGCCGCGGATCCGCTCGAGGCAGAGCACCGGCATGTCCGGCGCGACGCCGAGCCAGCCGGCGAACTCGGCCGGGCAGGGCGCCATCTCGAAGCGGCGCAGCGCCAGGTGCAGCGGCCGGCCGACCTGGGCCCACTGGTCCAGGAAATTCATCAACGGGCTGAACGACTCGTCGAAGCGGTCGCGGTTGACGAAGGTGCCGTGGCCGCGCTCGCTGCGCAGCCAGCCGCCGGCCGCGAGCTCCTGGACCGCCTGGCGCACGGTGGCGCGGCTGACGCCGAACATCGAGCACAGCTCCGCTTCGCTGTAGAAGCGCTCCGGCGGATGCTCGTGCGCCGAGATCATCGCCTTCAGCCGCCGGACCACCTGCGCGTAGAGCGGCAGCGGCGACTGCCGGTCCAGCACCGCGACCGGGCCCCGCGCGGCGCCGCGACGGACCTTGCCGCGGGAAGCGGCAGCGGGTCGAGCGAGCGGTGGCGAGGTCGGGTTGCGCATGGCGGGGCAGCGATGGTCCGGTTCGAAAGTCGGTTGCGAGGAGGCAGAGGGATCGATGATCCTGGCCGACGCGACGATTCTGGCCGGCGCCGGCCTGCTGGGAAACTGCGAAAAAGTTGTATGGATATACGTATAAGATGCTAGGTAGCCGGTCGCGTCGTGTCAAGATCGCGAGCGGCAGCCGCCGATGAACCCTCCCCGGATGATTCGCGCCGATGAAAGTCGCGACGATCGATTTCGATTGCAGTCTGCCCGGCGTTCAGCGCTTCTCGCTGCAATCGCCGGGCGCCGATGCCGGATCGGTGCCGGCAGCCGGCCCGGCGGTGTTCGATGCCGTCGACCTGGCCGTATGGAACGCCGCGCCGCTGCTGGCCGGACCTTTCGAGCGGATCGAGCCCGGGGGCCGCGGCGTGCTGTCGCCGGGGGACAGCCAGACACGGCTCGCGCGCTCGCGGGCATTGCGGGATGCGCTGCGGCGCCTGCTGCGGCGGGCCGGCACGCTGGCCGTGCTGCTGCCGGCGCCCGGCGCGGTCGGCGTCCATACGCTGCAGGAAGTCGTCGACTTCGAGCCGCTCGAAACGCTGCCCGAGCCGCCGCCGCGGCTGGTGCCGTTGCCGGCGGCCCCGGAGGTCGCCGCCGCTGCGCCGGCACGCATGGACGCCGGCACCGCTGCGCCGGCGCACCCGGACGCCACGGCCGCTGCGCCGGCCGGCTGGCGCGGCACCGCCGGCGAACCGTTCGCCCGCTTCTTTCGCGACGCCGGCACGCTGCTGGCGCCGTCGGCAGCGATCGCCGCCGGCGCGGGCCGGCCGATCGCGACGCTCGACCGGCGGCCGGACGTCGTTGTCGCCGGCTACCGCTACGCCCAGCCGGGCCGGCTGCTCTGGCTGCCGGCTGCCCGCGACCGGCTCGCGCCGGCGGCGGCCGATGCGCTGGTGGCGGCGATCCTGGCACTGGCTCGTCGCCTCGCCGCGGCCGACTTCACGGCGCGGCCGCCCGACTGGTGGCTCGCGGCGCCCCCGGCCGACGAAGCCGCACTCGCCGGCCGGATCGCGGCGCTGTCACGCACGCTGGTCGACACCCGGGACGCGCTCGAGCAGACGACCCGCGACTTCGCCGACCTGCAACGGATCGGCGCGCTGGCCTGGGGCGATCGCGAGGCGGTCGCGCGCGCGTTGGTCGCGGCGATCGACCGGTTCGGCGGCTACGTCCAGCCGATCGGCGCCGACGGCGAAGTCGTCGTCGAACGCGACGGGCGGGTCGGCGTCTTCGTCATCATCGGCGCCGAACCGGCCGCTGCCGCGATCGCGGCGGCGCGGAGCGCGGCCGCGCGGATCGGTGCCGACCTCGGCGTACCGGTTCGTCCGATCCTGCTGCCGACCGGCGAACACGACCGTGCGCCGGCGGAACGGAGCGGTTCCGACGCGGTCTCGCAGGCGCAGGCCGAACGGGCCGGGGTCGCGTTCGCCGACGGCGCCGCGCTGCTGCGCGCCTGGCGCGCTGGCGACGCGACGCTGCTCGCCGCGCTGCTCGAGCCGGCGTCCGGCTGAGCGGCGCCGGCGGCCGGTTCCGCCGATGTCTGCCATGCCGATTGCCGAGTCTGCCGATTGCCGAGTCTGCCGATGACCGGGTCCGCCGATAATCGCGCGGATGCCAGCCACGCCTCCTCCTGCTGCCGCCGCAGCGGCAGTGCCGCCGCGCCCGCGCGCCTTCGCCGCCCTCCATCATCCCGGCTACCGGATCTTCTTCGTCACCAATGCGCTGACGATGATGGCCGACAGCATCGAGCACGTGATCAGCTACTGGGTCATGCACGAGCGCTTCGCGTCGCCGGCGCTCGGCGGCTTCGCGGTGATCTCGCACTGGGTGCCGTTCCTGCTGTTCTCGGTCTGGTCGGGAGCGCTCGCCGACCGTTTCGACCCGCGCCGGCTGGTGCAGATCGGCATGCTGCTGTTCATGATCGCGTCGCTCGGCTGGGCGGTGCTGATCCTGACCGACACGCTGCAGATGTGGCACGCGATGGTGCTGCTGACCGTGCACGGCTTCGCCGGCGTGTTCTGGGGGCCGCCTTCGCAGGTGCTGATCCATGACATCGTCGGCCGCGCCGACCTGCAGAGCGCGATCCGGCTCAACGCGATCGGGCGCTGGCTCGGCCTGCTCGCCGGGCCGGCGGTCGGCTCCGGCTTCCTGCTGTTGCTCGGTCCCGGGCCGGGGCTGGTTGCCAACGCGCTGCTCTACGTGCCGCTGCTGGTCTGGTTCTGGAAGGCCCCTTACGGTCCGCGGTTCCGGACCGGCGCGCCGTCGCCGCCGCGCGCGGTCCGGGGGTTCGCCGACATCGTCCAGACCATTCGCGACATCGCCGGCAACCCGACGCTGACCGCGATGACATTGCTCGCCGGCGGCACGTCGCTGCTGGTCGGCACTGCCTACCAGGCGCAGATGCCGGGCTTCGCCACCGATCTCGGCCACGGCCATCTCGACTTCACCTACAGCGCGCTGCTCGCCGCCGACGCCGCCGGCGCGCTCGCTGCCGGTCTGATTCTCGAGAGCCGCGGCCTGTTGCCGCCGCGATCGAAGACCGCGATCGTGCTGACGATCGCCTGGTGCCTCGCGATCGGCGCGTTCGCGCTGACGACGGTGCTGCCGCTCGCGCTGGTGCTGCTGTTCGTCGCCGGCTTCGTCCAGCTCGCGGCCGGCGCGATGGCCCAGACGCTGGTGCAGATGCATGCGCCAGCCGAGATTCGCGGCCGCGTGATCGGTCTGTTCAATATGGCGTCGCTCGGGCTGCGCTCGTTCTCCGGCGTCACCGTCGGGCTGCTCGGTGCCGCGTTCGGCATCCACGCATCGCTCGCGCTCAGCGCCGCGGCGCTACTCGTGCTGGTAGCGGTCATGTACCGGCGGATCGGGTCGGCGAGTTCAGGCTCTGCGCCGATGTGATAATATTGATTGGTCGACCAAGTTGGTTGGTCAGGTGGAACGGCTGATCGGCCGAACCGATCGGCAACTAGTCGGTTGCAGGGCCTGCGCAAGGGCCCGCGGAGTCGGAATGGCCATTGTCGTCAATGTGCAGGAAGCCAAGACGCATCTGTCGCGGCTGATGGAGCAGGCGCACGCCGGGCAGGAGATCATCCTCGCGAAGGGCGGCAAGCCCTATGCGCGGCTGGTGCCGCTGGAGCCGAACGCGAGCGGCCGGCGGCCGGGGCGGATTCGCGGCCGGGTCGGTGATGCATTCTTCGAACCGCTGCCGGAAGACGAGCTGCGGGCCTGGGAAGGCCGTTGATGCGGCTGTTGCTGGATACGCACGCGCTGCTCTGGTGGTTCACGGACGATGAGCGGTTGTCGGTGAACGCGCGTGCGCTGATCGGCGATCCTGGCAACGAGATCTTCGTCAGCGCGGCGAGCGCCTGGGAGATCGCGACCAAGCATCGGCTGGGCAAGCTGCCCGGTTTCGACGAGGCGGTTGCGCAGTACACCGATCTGCTCGCCGCGGACGGCTTCCGGTCCTGGCCGATCACGCACGCGCATGCCTTGCGCGCCGGTGCCTATCCCGTCGACCATCGGGACCCGTTCGACCGCGTGCTGGCGGCTCAGAGCGAGCTGGACGGATTCCGGCTGATCACGATCGATGCCGCGTTCCTGCGCTTCGGCACCGAGACCGTCTGGTAGTCGATCTCGTCTCGTACCCGGTCACCGGCGCGTTGCTGGCAACCGCATCGATGCGTTCGGCACCTGCTAGCTGCCGATCCGGAACTGCACTCGGCGGTTGGCGCTGTCGCTCGGGCTCATCCCCGGTATCGGATCGAGCGGACCGCGGCCGACCGGCTGCAGCCGGACCGGATCGATGCCGTGAACCTCGACCAGCGTCCGCAGGACCCCGAGTGCACGGTCCCACGACAGCAGCATGTTGCGGTTGAAGCTGCCGCGGCCATCGGTGTGGCCCTCGATGACGAGCTGCAGCGACGGATCGCTCTTCATCATCGCCGCGATCGACTCCAGGTAGGGTAGCGACGTGGTATCGACGCGCCGGCTGCCGGAATCGAAGCTGATCGGCAGTGCTGCGGCCGGCCGCACGTTGCCGAGCGAGACCGGGTGAGCCGTCGCCACCGGCTCGGCGGCTGCCGCGCTCGGCGGCAGCGGTGCCGCGGCGCTGGCCGCCGCCGTTGCCGGAGCGCCGCCGGGCGCGTCGGCCGGCGCGTTCCAGACGATGCCGCGGGTCCGCACGCCGGGGGGGCGCGTGCCGGCGGCAGAGCCGACGGCGCCGGGCACGGCACGCGGCGCCGCGGGTACGGCCATCAACGCGGCGCGCAACTGCTCCGGCGTCGGCGGCTGCTGGAAGTAGGTGACCTGCGCCGGCACGGCGGCCGGCACGCACAGCGCGACGGCGAGCGCGGCCTGGCGGAACGCGCGGCTAACGGCTCTGGACATCGTAGACTCCGACGCCGGTCCGGGGCCCGGCGAGCTTGCGAAACGCCGCGGTCAGCTCGGCGGTACTGCCCACCTGCGGCAATTCCTTCATCGGTTCGGCGCCCAGCCCAGCGGGCGCCGCGTAGCAGGCAACCGACTCGGTCACGCCGCTCTCGCTCGCAACGAAGCGGAACGGCAGCCGGCCGGGGAACTGCATTCGCGTGCCGCCGCGAACCTGGGGGTCCGGCTGCGCACGGTTCGGAAAGAACTGGTTGACGCGCCGGTGCTCGTCGACCAGAAAGCAGTACAGATGCGTGTCCTGGTCGACCACGACGTCGATCTCGAACGGCTGGCCGCGCCGATGGACCGCCTGCGGTCCGCGCGAGCTGGCCACATGGACGAACGGCGGCTCGCCCGCTGTCACGCCTGCCGGCGCGCTCGGTTCGGTGACGGCGCAACCCGCCGCCAGCAAGGCGCTGGCGAAAGCCAGCGCCGCTGTCGGCACGAGAGGGCGGCAGTGATGCGTCGACCGGGGCATGACCGTGTGTCGGTGGTGGTGGGGATCCGAAACCGGCGTCGTGACGGCGCCTTCGGAGTGTAAAGGTGCCGGACGTCGGCGTCGAGATACGGCAGAGCTACAGCAGCGGGACCCGGCCGGTTGCGACCAGCGGCCCCGGTGGCGATCGGAAACCGCCAGCGCCATCCGTACGTCGGGCAGATCGGGCACGCCCGGCCGCTCCAGATGTAGGAACATCGATAGTCAGGAGCCTGTTCCAAGTCCGACAGGCTGGCAAGAGCACCACCCCCTCGACAGCAACAGGAGCATGAGATGAAACGACCGACCGTCGGCCTGATCGGCCTCGGCGCGATGGGGCGCGGCATCGCCGCCACGCTGCGCAACCGCGGCTACCCGCCGCGGGTCTGCGACGTCCGGCCCGGCGTCGCCGCGGCGTTCGCCGCCGGCGGCGGCATCGCCTGCGCCGATCCGGCCGAAGTCGCGCGCGGCTGCGACGTCGTCGTGTCGGTCGTCGTCAATGCGCAGCAGACCGAGGAGGTGCTGTTCGGGCCTGGGGGGTGCGCTGCGGCGATGGCGGCCGGAGCCGTGTTCGTGATGTGCTCGACGGTCGACCCGAACTGGTCGATCGCGCTCGAGGGCCGGCTCGCCGGGCAGGGGATCCTGTACCTCGACGCGCCGATCTCCGGCGGCGCGGCCAAGGCCGCCAGCGGCGAGATGACGATGATGACGGCCGGCACGCCGGCGGCCTATGCCAAGGCCGGCGGCGTGCTCGACGCGATGGCCGGCAAGGTCTATCGGCTAGGCGATCGTGCCGGCGCCGGCAGCAAGGTCAAAATCATCAATCAGCTGCTGGCCGGCGTGCATATCGCCGCCGCGGCCGAGGCGATGGCGCTCGGGCTGCGCGAAGGCGTCGATGCCGCCGCGCTCTACGAAGTCATCACCCACAGCGCCGGCAACAGCTGGATGTTCGAGAACCGGATGGCGCACGTGCTGGCCGGCGACTACACGCCGCTGTCGGCGGTCGACATCTTCGTCAAGGATCTCGGCCTGGTGCTCGACACCGCGCGCGCCAGCAAATTCCCGCTGCCGCTCGCGTCGACCGCGCACCAGATGTTCATGCAGGCATCCACCGCCGGCCACGCCCGCGAGGACGACAGCGCGGTGATCAAGATCTTTCCGGGGATCACGCTGCCGAAGGCGGGCGACTGACAGCGATGGCGCTGCCGGAGAGCCCGTTGCGGCCTCATCGCGGCAGATCGGCTCGATCGGACGACCGGGCAGGCGATTGATCGGGTAGTTGATCGGGCACTCGATCCGGCCGCACCAGCACCGCGCCCTGCGACAGCGGGCCGACGTTGCGCCGATAGATCTGCAGCCAGCCGCGGTCGAACAGTGGTGCCGGCGCGGCCCAGCGCGCGCGGCGCCGCTCCAGCTCGCCGGCATCGACCGCGAGGTCGACACGGCGGGTGTCGAGGTCGATGGAGATCGTGTCGCCGTCTTCGACCAACGCCAGCGGGCCGCCGACCGCCGCTTCCGGCGCGACCTCGGCGACCACCAGGCCCTTGCAGACCAGGCCCGACAGATGGCCGTCGGTCAGCAGCGCGACCTGCTCGCCGAGGCCGGCGCCGTCGATCGCGAACACGGCCTTCGACGAGCTGCCGCCCATGCCGGGCCCGCCGCGCACGCCGGCGCCGCGCATCACGACGACGTGGCCGGGCCGGATCTCGCCGCGGCTGAGCGCCGCGATCGCATCGTCCGACGAGCCGAAGCAGATCGCCGGGCCTTCGAAGCGGCGTACCTTGCGCTCGACCACGCCAGTCTTGACGATGCCGAACTCGGGCGCGAGGTTGCCGCGCAGCATCATGATCGCCGGCCGCCGTGCGATCGGATCCGCAAGCGGACGGATCACCGCGCTCGCTTCGCCATCGGCGACGGTGACGCCGGCGAGATTCCCGGCGACGGTCTTGCCGGTTACGGTTAGCGCGCCGGTCTCGAGCAGCGGCTCGAGCCGCTTCATCACCGCGCGGCAGCCGCCGGCGGCCTCGAACTCCTCGATCAGCCGCTCGCCGACCGGGCGCACGCCGGCGAGCACCGGCGTCTGCGGCGACAGCGATTCGAACAGGTGGTAGACGTCGGCGCCGCAACCCGACTCGGTCGCGATCGCCTGCAGGTGCTTGACGCAGTTGATCGAGCCGCCGACCGCGAGCACCGTGCGGACCGCATTGGCGAACGCGGCCGGCGTCAGGATCGCGCGCGGCCGCAGGTCGTCCAGCACCAGCCGGACGATTTCGGCGCCGGCCCGGTCGACGAATTCCCACATCCGCGGGCTGTTGGCGGCGATCGGCGTGCTGCCGGGCAGCGCCATGCCGAGCGCCTCCACTGCGATATGCATCGAGTTGGCGGTGCCCATGCCGGAACAGACGCCGGGGCCGCGGATCGCCTCGCGGCTCATCTCGATCAGCTGCTCGACCGGCAGCCGGCCCATCTGCGCATGCATCGCGCCGACGAAGATGTCCTCAATGTCGACGTGCTCGCCGCGATAGGAGCCGCTCGGCTGGTAGCCGCAGGCGAGCATCAGGGTCGGCACGTCGAGCCGCGCCGCCGCCATCAGCTGGCCCGGCACGGTCTTGTCGCACGAGGTCAGGCAGATCATGCCGTCGAGCTGCGCGCCCTCGACCGCCGCCTCGATGTCGTTGGTGACCAGGTCGCGCGCGGTCAGGATATAGCCGCCGCGGCCGCCGGCACCGGTGACGAAATCGGACGGCGCGGTGGTCCGGATCTCGAACGGCACCGCGCCGGCGGCGCGGATCGCGTCCTTGAGCCGCGCCGCGATCGCGTCGAGGTGGGCAAAACAGGCCGCCAGCCCGGACGAGCTGTTGACGATCGCGATCTTCGGCTTCTCGCAGTCGGCTTCGGGGATGCCGAGCGCCTGCCACTGCGCGTTGCGGACCGCCCAGAGATACGAACCGCGGGGGAAGTTGCTGCGCAGCGGGCGGGACATCGGGCGTCGGTCTCCTGAACGGGCTGCGGCTTCGGGCGGGGCCGCGCGGGCTTTCGAGCGGGCTGGGCGGGCGGTCTGCGCGGGCTGGTTCCGCGGCCACGCAGCCTCTTGGGTCCGTGCTTTTTTGAAATCGCGTTTCGGAATACTATGGCAACCAAACCACGGAGACAACCCGATGAAGACCCCCCGTCGCCTGGCCCTCGCGGCCACCGCCGCGTTCGCCATCGCGTTCGCCCTCGCGGCCTCGCTGGTGCCGTCGCCCGCCGCTGCCCAGACGGCATTCCCGTCCAAGCCGCTGAAGATCATCGTGCCGAACGCGCCGGGCGGCTCGATCGACATCATGGCCCGGCTGTTCCAGCAGCACCTGTCGGCGCTGTGGGGCCAGCCGGTCGTGATCGACTACAAGCCGGGCGCCGGCACCGTGCTCGGCACCGACATCGTCGCCAAGTCCGATCCCGACGGCCATACGCTCGGCTTCATCATCACCAGCCACGTGATCAACCCGACGATGCGCAAGCTGCCGTTCGACACGGTCAAGGACCTGTCGGGCGTGACCATGTACGGCGTCTCGCACATCCTGATCTCGGCGTCGCCGGAGTTCCCGGGCAAGACGCTCGGCGACGTGATCGCCGCGGCCAAGAAGGATCCCGAGAAGTATTCCTATGCGTCGCCGGGCAGCGGCAGCTCGATGCACATGGCCGGCGAGCTGCTGAAGCAGACCGCCGGCATCAAGCTGCTGCACGTCCCGTTCAAGGGCAACGCGCCGGCGTTCATCGAGGTCATCGCCGGCCGGATCCAGTTCATCATCGATCCGGTCGCATCGTCGCTGCAGTTCGTCAAGGACGGGCGGCTCAAGCCGATCGCGATCACCAACGCGACCCGCTCGCCGGCGCTGCCCGAGGTGCCGACCGTCGCCGAGACCTTCCCGGGCTTCAGCGTGCAGAGTTTCTTCGGCGTGGTGGTGCCGAGCAAGACGCCGCGCGACGTCGTCGCCAAGCTCAACGAAGGCTTCCGCAAGGTGGTTGCGATGCCGGAGATGCAGGCCAAGCTGCGCGAGCTCGGCATGGAACCGGTCGGCAACTCGGCGGAAGAATTCGACGCGTTCATCCGCGCCGAGATTCCGAAGTGGCAGAAGGTCGTGGATGCGGCGGGGATCAAGGCGGACTGACTACCCGCTCGGGTGTTGCTGGTCGGATAGTGTCCGTGGGCCTGACCCGGACGCGGCAAAGTCGGTACCTGCGGGGATCAGCGCGGAGCGCGATTACGCCCGATATTGCCGGCGTCGCTTCCAGAGCGTCGTTCGCGACACCCCGAGACGCTGCGCCGCTTCCGACAGCCGTCCGCCGGATGCTTCCAGCGCGCGACGAATCTGTTCGGCCTCGGCCAGCGCGCGTGCGTCTGCGAGCGAGGCGGGCCGGGACGGCTCGTCGAGACGTCGCTCGGGGAACAGGTCGTCGGTGGTCAGCGTCGGTGCGTCGGACAAGGCGACGGCGCGTTCGACGCGGTTGCGCAGTTCGCGGACGTTGCCCGGCCAGTCGTGAGCGGCCAGCGCCTCGATCGCGGCCGGATCGAAGCCGTTCGAGGGGCCACCGTCGCGGGATACCGCTTCGCGACGGAAGCCTTCGGCCAGTGCGGCGATCTCGTCGCGACGGTCGCGCAGCGGTGGGATGACGAGTTCCACGACCGCGAGTCGGAAGTAGAGATCCGCGCGGAATCTGCCGTCGGCGATCCGGGCGTCCTGATCGGCGTTGGTCGCGGCGTTGACCCGGCCACGGAACGCTTGTTCGGCGCGGCCGCCGATCCGGGGTTAAGTGCCGTCCTGCTAGTCGCGCTGCTGCG
>JBFWQR010000061.1:0-40043 GCA_050249335.1 Lautropia sp. | reverse complement strand
GTCCATACGATCGACCGCCACGGCCAGCTCGCCCGGGCCGCACGCGCGACGCTGCAGCGCCTCGGGTATCACAACGTCACCGTCCTCGAGGGCGACGGCAGCAACGGCTGGCCGCCGGCCGCGCCGTTCGACGGGATCGTGGTCGCGGCCGGCAGCACCGAGGTGCCACGCAGCCTGTCCGACCAGCTCGCGGTCGGCGCCTGCCTGGTGATGCCGGTCGGACCGAGCGCATCGGACCAGCGTCTGGTCCGGATCACCCGGACCGGCGAGCACCGTTTCGAGCGCGAGGATCTGCTGCCGGTCAGCTTTGTGCCGCTGGTGAGCGGAGCCTGACCGGCTGCAGCGGGCTGGCTGCAGCGGACCGACCGTGGCGAACCTGCTGTGGCTGGCCTACTGCAGCCGATCCGCCGGCATCCTGCCGAGCTTCAAGCGCGCGCGTCGACGACCCAGGACCAGCGCCGCGCGCCGAGCCACGCACCGAGGTGACGCGCGCCGTCACCGGTGATCCCGACCGAGCGCGCGGTCGCCGCACGCCGCAGCCAGCCGCGCTCGAACAGGTGGCGACAGAGCCGCGTGGCCGCCGCACCGGCCAGGTGCGGCCGCCGTTCGGCCCAGTCCATGCAGGGCCGGCAGCTCAGCATCGCCGCCGCGCGCGCCGCGGTCGCATCGGCAGGCAGCTCGAGCCCGATCCGCGCGAGTTCGGCCGGCAGCGCCGGCGTCACCTGCACCGCCTGCAGATCGAGCTCGATCGCGCCGGTCACTGCCAGATGCTCGGCGATCGCGACTCCGAGCCGGCCGGCCAGATGGTCGTAGCAGGTCCGCGCCTGCCGCATCGCCGCGTCACGCGGCCCGGTCACGATCGGCAGCCGCGCCGGCGCCGGACGGCTCGCCAGCTGCATCAGCCCTTCCAGCGTCGCCGCGACCTGCGGCGACGCGAGCCGGTGGTAGCGGTGGCGGCCGGCCGCCGTCGCGACCAGCAGCCCGCCTTCGACCAGCAGCGCCAGATGCCGGCTCGCCGTCGACGCCGCGACGCCGGCGCCGCGCGCCAGTTCGTTCGCGGTCAACGCGCGGCCGTCCATCAACGCGAGCAGCATTGCGCTGCGCGCCGGCTCGCCGACCAGGCCGGCGACGCGGGCGAGATCGTTGGTTGAAAGCGCGGTGGCGGCGCTGCCGGTCGACGGGATTCGTGCCGGGATCGGCGCGGGGATTCGGGCAGGCATGTCCGGATCATGCCGCAATCGCCGCCGTGATGCTTCGTCCGCGAACGAACGATGAGGAGGCTGCCGTCGTGACAATGGCTGCACGACATCCCGATCGCGCACGAGCAAGCCAATGACCATCACCTGCTTCATTCAGTATCGCATCGACCCGTTCCAGCGCGCCGCCTTCGCCGACTACGCACAGCGCTGGGCCGAGATCATCCCGCGTTGCGGCGGCGATCTGATCGGCTATTTCCTGCCGCACGAGGGGACCAGCGACATCGCATGGGGCCTGATCGCATTCGCCAGCCTCGCCGACTACGAACGCTATCGCGCCCGGCTCAAGGACGACCCGGCCGGCCGGGCCAATTTCGCGACCGCCCAGCGCGACCGCTTCATCGTCTCCGAGGCACGGACCTTCTGCGAGGTGGTCGATGCGACGTTCCAGCGGCCGGCCACCACCTGACCGGCCGCTGGACGGACCCGCGCATGGCGGCAATACCCCGGCTACCATCGACGGCGTGACCCGCCCCGCCGCCCCGACTGCCGCCCCGACCGCCGTCCCGACCGCCGTCCCAACCGCCTCGGCGTCCGGCCGGCCCGCCGGCACCGACGGCACCGACGGCACCGACGGCACCGACGACAATAGCCTGTTTCCGGACTTCACGACGCGTACCGCCGTCGCGGCCGATGGCACCCGGCTCAACCTGCGGGTCGGCGGCAGCGGCCCGCCGCTGTTGCTGCTGCACGGCCATCCGCAGACGCAGGCGATCTGGCACCGGGTCGCGTCGGCACTGGCGGCACGGCATACGCTGGTGCTGATGGACCTGCGCGGCTACGGCGACTCCGGCAAACCGCCCGGCATCGCCGATCATGCCAACTACAGCAAGCGGACGATGGCCGCCGACGCGCTCGCCGCGATGGCCATCTGCGGCTTCGATCGCTTCGCGGTGCTCGCCCACGACCGCGGTGCGCGGGTCGCGCATCGGCTTTGCGCCGACCATCCGGCCGCGGTCGAGCGCGCGCTGCTGCTCGACGTCGCGCCGACGCTGGCGATGTACCGGCAGACCGGCGAAGCGTTCGCCCGCGGCTACTGGCACTGGTTCTTCCTGATCCAGCCGGCACCGCTGCCGGAGCGGCTGATCGCAGCCGATCCGGCAGCCTATGTTCACGACGTGATCGGCCGGCGCAGCGCCGGGCTGACGCCGTTCGATCCACGCGCGCTCGCCGAATACGTCCGTTGCGCGGCGCTGCCGGGCACCGCGCACGGCATCTGCGAGGACTATCGGGCGTCGGCCGGCATCGATCTCGTGCACGACCAGCAGGATCGCGACCGCGGTCACCGGCTGACGCAGCCGCTGCTGGTGCTGTGGGGCATGAACGGAATCATTCAGCGCTGCTTCCGGCCGCTCGACGAATGGCGGCAGGTCGCCGACGACGTTCGCGGCGAAGCGCTGCCCTGCGGCCACTACATCCCGGAAGAGGCGCCGGAGACACTGGCGGAACGGGCGCTGGATTTCTTCTCGGGTCGCTGAGCATGAACGCCGAGGCATCGGCAACGGCCATCCCCCAGCGTCATCGCGACCGACCGTTCACCGCAGCGCGAGCCCGCTGCGCGCGAACGCCTCGCGCGTGGCCGCGCGCTCGGCGTCGGTCAGCGGCAGCAACGGTCGTCGGACCGGGCCGCCGACCTGCCCGAGCAGCTCGAGCCAGTACTTGCTGTGCGCCTGCGGCTTGCCCTTCGGGCGTGACTGACGGAACGCCTCGCGCGCCGGGTTCAGGCTGTCGCGCACTGCACGCGCCTCGTCGATGCGGCCGGCGAACGCGAGCCGGGTGTATTCGTTGATCCGCTGGTCGACCGCGGTCTGCAGCAGGAACGGCGGCGTCGAGCACAGATAAAGCCGCCAGCCGAGCTCGACGATGTTGTCGAACCATTCGTCTTCGGACGCGGTGCTGACCAGGATCTTGTCGCCGGCGAGCCGCGTCAGCCGCGCATAGAGCGCGCGGTCGACGCTGTACTTGATCGCGACGATGTTCGGCAGCTCGGCGATCCGCGCGCACAGCTCCGGGCTCATCACGTAGCCGCAGTCGGGGTGGTTCCACAGCGCGATGCCGATGTCGAGCTGCTCGCTCAGGTAGCGGTAGTACTCGTGGATGGTCTCGTCGGTGTCGGCGCCGAAATGCAGCACCGGGCTGTGCACGACCACGTAGTCGGCGCCGATCGCCTGCGAATGGCGCGCCAGCTCGAGCACGACGTCGAGATTGGTGTCGGAACACGAGGTGACGATGCCGCAGCGTCCGGCGCTCTCCTCGACCGCGATCTCGAACGAGCGCTTGCGCTCGGCGATCGACATCGAGAAGAACTCGCCCTGCTTGCCGCTGACGAACAGGCCGCCGAGGCCGAGCGAGCCCGACCAGTGGCGGATGTTGCTGCGGAAGCCGGCTTCGTCGAAGCGCAGCGCGCCGTCGAACGGCGTCATGGTGGCCGCCCACACGCCGCGGAAGTGCTCGCGGGCGTAAGCTTTGGCGTCCTGCTTCTGGTATTTCATCGATTCCTCGCTATTCCGGACAATGCACCCCGGGCGCCCCGGGCGACCCTAGGCAATGTTCGCTCGACCGCGGATCGCCCGCCAGAGCTGCTCGGCGGTCAGCGGAAATTCGAGCTCGGGCTCGATACCCCCGGGCATCAGCGGCGCCAGCGCATCGGCGGCGGCGTTCAGCAGCGCCGCCGGTACCCCGATGCAACCGGCCTCGCCGACGCCCTTGGCGCCGAGCAGGTTGACTTCGGTCGGCACCGCCATGCTCTCGAGCTCGATCGCGCCGAGCGGCGGCAGGTCGTCGGCGCGCGGCACCGCATAGTCCAGCAACGACCCGGTCAACAGCTGCCCGGCGTCATCGTAGACGATCCGCTCGAGCATCGCCTGGCCGACACCCTGCGCCAGCCCGCCGAGCAGCTGATTTTCGGCCGACAGCGGCGAGATGATCCGGCCGGCGTCGTCGATCCAGACGATCCGCTCGACGGTCGCGCCGCCGGTGTCGCGGTCGATCGCCAGCCGGGCGATCACGCAGCCGTAGCTCCAGCCTTCGCCCGGCGCCGTGTAGATCGTGTCGGCGACGATCGGCAGCGCTTCGCCGTGGTCGCGCCGCTCGGCCGCGGCGCGGGCCGCCTGCAGCACCGCGCTGCCGCCGATCGCGATGCTGCGGCTCGCCAGCGCGCCGATCCCGTCCGGGCACTGCGCGGTATCGCCGGCGATCACCCGCACCCGCGCCACCGGGCAGCCGAGCGCCTCGGCCGCGATCGCGGCGAAGCTGGCTGCATGACCCTGCCCCTGCGCCGGTGCACCGCTCGCGACCTCGACGCTGCCGTCGGCCGCCAGCGTGACCCGCGCCGCCTCCCAGCCCTGGCCGCACGGTTCGACGTAGCAGGCGATACCGATGCCGACCAGCGCGCCGCCGGCGCGGCGGCGCGCCTGTTCGCAGCGCTCGGCCGGATAGTCGAAACGGGCGCAGGCGCGGTCCAGCGCGGCAGCGTAGTCGCCGGCGTCGAACTGCTCGCCGGTCGGCGTCGCATACGGCATCGCGGCGGCCTCGATCAGATTGCGCCGGCGCAGCTCGACCGGATCGATGCCGCTCGCACGTGCCGCGACCTCGACCAGCCGCTCCATCAGCAACGCTGCTTCCGGCCGGCCGGCGCCGCGATAGATGTTGACCGCCGCCTGGTTCGACCGCCGTGCCTCGGCCGCGATGTCGACGCTGGCGACGCGATACGGACCCGGCAGGATCCGCGCCGCGTTGCGCGCCGGCACCACTGCGCTGAACGGCAGCCAGGCGCCGAGCGAGAACGCGAGCCGCGCCCGCAGATGGACGAAATGCCCGTCACCGTCGAGCCAGAGCTCGCCGGCCAGCCGCGCGCCGCGGCCGTGCATGCCGGCGGTGAACTCCTCGGTGCGCGGCGATTGCCACTTGACCGCGGCCCGCAGCCGGCGGGCGGCGCAGGCGACCACCAGATCCTCGGGCGAGACCGAGGCCTTGGAACCGAACGCGCCGCCGACGTCGGGCGCGATCACCCGGACCCGTGACCGGTCGAGCCCGACCGCGAATGCGATGTCGGTCCGCGCCCGTGCCGGCGCCTGCGTCGGCAGCCACACCGTCAGCGTGCCGCCGTCGTCGCACGGATCGCCGCCGCCGGCAGCCTCCCAGGCGGCGACCGCGGCGCGCGGCTCGAGCGACATCGCGACGACCCGCGGCTGCCGCTGCTCGACCTGCACGCGATGCACCGCACGGCGAGCGGACGCCTCGACATCTCCGTTGCGATGCGCGATCGCCGCAACCGGCGGCGCGGCGGCGGTTGCAGCCTGCCCCGCCTGCCCAGCCTCTTCCGCATAGTCGACCAGCACCTGCTCGGCGGCCGACTGCGCCGCCAGCAGCGTCGCCGCCACCACCAGCGCGATCGGCTGACCGACCGAATCGACGCGGTCGGCCGCGAGCAGCGGCATCGCGACCGCGCGCAGGTTCGCGACCAGCGGATTCGGCGGCGGCATCGTCAGCCCGTCGAGATCCTCGCCGGTCAGGATCGCGACGACGCCGTCGCAGGCGCGCGCCGCCGCGGTATCGAGCGCGGCCAGCCGCGCGCAGGCATGCATGCTGCGAACGAATACGGCGTGCAGCATGCCGGGACAATCGACGTCGTGGACATAGCGACCGCGCCCGGTCAGCAGCCGCACGGCGTCACGGTCGGCGTTCCGGTCCGCATCACGGTCGGCAGTGCGTTCGGCGACACGGCCGGCGGAAGATTTGAAGGCCATGGCTCGATTACAGCGGCAAGCGGCCGGGACCGCAAATCCGCGAGATCCGCCGAGATGCGGCGCGGCATCCCGGCCGGCGCGACGACCAGCTACGGCGCCTTCGCCGCGACACTCGGCAACCCGCGTGCCAGCCGCGCGGTCGGGCTGGCGAACGGCGCCAATCCGATCGCAATCGTGATTCCGTGTCACCGGCTGCTCGGTGCCGGCGGCGCACTGACCGGCTACGGCGGCGGCATCGAACGCAAGCGCTGGCTGCTCACGCACGAAAATGCGGCCGCAGGCAACGGCGACCGCGCCGCCGAAGCGCGGCGGCGTCCGTAGGGTAAACAGACCTCCGTGTCAACGATGCCGGTCCTGAAGGCGCAAGTCACGTCGCATCCGAGCTTTCGGAACAGGGCTCAGCCGACTTCTGTGTCGCTGTCGAAGCGCCCTCTGCACGACGCAACCGTCCCGCGAGCCGCAATCCGTCTCGCATGTTGAGCGTCAGGAGCACGATGTTCACGGCCCCTGCGACGAGTTCGACGACTTGCACGGTGTAGAACGTGCCATCGAACCGACCAGCGCTGGCCATCGACGCAAGGGCGAAAGCACTGGGCAGGAGCACCAGCAGCCCGTTCGCCGCAATGACCCGCATGCGGCGCATCTTGACGTCCACGAGACGGCCCTTGCGGTGGCGGCTCAGCGCAAACCCACTCGCGCCCGCTGTCGCCATTGCAGGAATCAATATCCACATCGCCAAGAGGATGCCGTTCTTGACGACCACCACGCTCGCTTCGCTCAAGAACAGCTCGGAGACGAGCGTCGAGACCCAGAAGGTGGCAATACACGCCAGCGCCAGGGCGCCGGCTATTCCGTGCGGTTTCGACTTCATGAGTCAGTCTCCGGCTTCCTGGTGGATAGATGGCGCAGCATCGCCTCGAGCGTCGTACGAGCCTCCCGAACTTTCGCGGGAGACAGCCGGGCAACCATTTCCGCCGCGCGGTCCATCCACAGCATCACTGCCTGTTGGTAGAGCCGCTGGCCACGTGGGGTCAGCGCGTACAGCGGCGAACGTTGATGCGCAGGGTTGGAGTGCGATTCGATCAGCCCAAGATCCAGCAGCAGGTTCAGCTGCTTCTGCGCTCCCTGGCGAGTGACGCCCATGGCCTGGCCAACCTGAGGGGCGGTGAGCGCCTTGGCGGCGAGCGCAATGGCGCCGAGCACCTGCCAGCGTGCACTTGTCAGACCCAACGGCTCGACCAGTGCATCACCCCACTGCAGCAGCGTTCCGTTCAAGCGGAACACCAGCAAGGCCAGTTCGGTCATGGCCTGCGTGTCGGCGTCAGGGACAGGCGAAGATGGATCGGTACGTATCATGACAACCAGTTTCCGTTATTGGAAACTGGTTGTCAAGTCTTTGCCGACTCTGTCTTCAGCAACGGTGGTCTTCAGCGACGACACGACAGCTGCGCGATGACGATCTGCCGGGCAGACCGCGACCGCGAGGCTATGGGCTATGTCAGTGCCGGCGCGGCGGCCGCAAGGCGTGGCTGTACGCCGATTCGATCCGGGGCGGCGGGGCCACGGTCACAGTGTTGAGCCTGATCGAGTCGTGCAAGTTCGCCGGCGTCGAGCCCTACGCGTAGCTGCCGTTCAACTGGAAGCCGCTCGCGCCGACAGTGCCGGCTTAACCGGCGATGCCGGCGCTGTACGAGGCCGGCTTCCGCGACCACGAGAGCGCAGGGTCAGAACGGGATATCGTCGTCCATGTCCTCGAAGTTCGGCGCCTGGCGCTTCTCGGCCGGCGCGCGCTGGCCGCCGCCCCCACCGCCACCGCCACCGCCCGACGAACGACCGCCATAGCCACCGCCGCCACCGCCGCGTTCGTAGCCGCCGTCATCGCCACCGCCGCCGCCCATGCCTTCACGGCTGCCGAGCATCTGCATCTGGTCGGCGATGATGTCGGTCGCGTATTTCTCGATGCCCTGCTTGTCCGTGTACTTGCGGGTCTTGAGCCGGCCTTCGACGTAGACCGAGCGCCCCTTCTTCAGGTATTCGCCGGCGATCTCGGCCAGCCGGCCATAGAACGTGACCCGGTGCCATTCGGTCTCTTCCCTGCGCTCGCCGCTGGCCTTGTCCTTCCATTGCGAGGTGGTCGCGATCGAGACGTTGCAGATCGCCGCACCGTCCGGCGAGTAACGCGTTTCCGGATCCCGACCCAGGTTGCCGACCAGGATCACCTTGTTGACCGATGCCATTGCAATACCTCCGCGCAGAAAGCGCCGTCTTGTCTACCCGAGCAGTTCGTTGATGCCAAAGCGTTCGATGCCGCGGTGCCGGAAGCCGCGGACAACCCTATTGTGCCTGTTCCGACTGCGACCGCCATCGGCCGGATGGTCATGCGGCATAGGCAAGCCGGCTGACCCGGACGGCCGAGCCTACTTCAGCCACTTGCCGGCCGCGTCCCTGACCACGCCGCGATCGACCAGCAGCCCCCAGACGAAGTGCATCACCCGCATGTAGTCGGGATCGTCCTTCGGCAGCATGAAGCCGAGCATGTTCGGCGGCGTCAGCGGTGCGTCGATGAACGCCGCGAACAGCCGCGGATCGGCTTTCGCATAGTGCAGCGCCTCATAGGTCTCGGTGATCATCACGTCGCCCTTGCCTTCGGCGATCAGGCCGGGGATCTCGGCATTCTTCTCGTGGGTGCTGACCTGCGCGTTCTTCAGATTGGCGAGGACGAACTGCTCGTTGGTGCCGCCGGGGTTCTTGATGACATGCACGCCGGGCTGATTCAGGCTGTCGAGCGTGGTCAGCTTGCCTTTCAGCTCGGCGCGGATCAGCGCGACCTTGCCGAACGGCGCGTAGCCCGGCAGCATGTCGACCACGCCGATCCGCGCGGCGGTCCGGGTGATGCCGCCGACCGCGACATCGAACTTGTCGGCCTGCAGGTCGGGCAGCAGCGTCTTCCAGGTCGTCGGCACGTATTCGATCTTTGCGCCGAGCTCCTTGGCGATCCGCTCGATGAGATCGATGTCGTGACCGCTGTAGCCGTCGGCCGCCTCGATCGCGAACGGGCGATAGTCGCCGGGCGTGCCGACCCGGAGCACCTTGCTCTCGTTGATGCGGTCGAGGCGCGGGCCGGCCGCGGCCGGGACGGCGACGCCGGCGAATGCCGCGACGGCGAGGAACAGGCCGGCGAGGCGAGCGCACCGGCGCCGGGCAGAGGAGGCGGTCGGGAGCGAGTTCATGGACGGATTCTCCTGTGGAGTCCTCGGAACGATTCGATCGTCCTCGGAAAGATTCGATCGGGTCGCTATGATGTACCCGATCGATGCCGACGGGGAAGCCGGCACGCCTCGGCCAGAGGGGAGCAAGACATCAACGGATGTATCAACGGAGGGTATCGATGAGCCGGACCGAATTCGCCACGCCGCCGGGCGACCGCTACTTCGAGGACTACGTGCCGGGCGCGGTCTTCGAGTACGGGCCGATCGCGGTCGAGGAGGACGAAGTCATCGCGTTCGCGAAGCGCTTCGATCCGCAGCCGATGCATACCGATCCGGAAGCGGCCGCACGCGGCCCGTTCCATGGGCTGATCGCCAGCGGGTGGCACAGCATCGGGCTGCTGATGCGCCTCTTCGTCGAGCACTATATCTCCGCTGTGGCCAGCCTCGCGTCGCCCGGCGTCGACGAAGTGCGCTGGATCAAGCCGGTGCGGCCGGGAGACCGGCTCCGGCTGCGCGTCTCGGTGACGGATTCGCGGTTGTCGCGCTCGAAGCCGGATCGCGGCATCGTGCACTCGTCGGTCGAAGGCATCAACCAGGCGGGCGAGGTCGTGGTGCGCTTCAAGGCGATGAACCTGATCGGTGTCCGCGGCCCGGCACCGGTTCGGCCGTGAAGCGCGGTGATGCCTGCGGGATCCGGCGCCGATTCGACGCCGGCGAGGCCAGCGCGGGCGAGGCCGATCAGCCCCCCGGCGCCGCCGGCGGGGCCTTCGGCCGTTCACGCGCGGCCGGTCAGGCGCCCGCCTCGGCCACTGCGCGCGCCGAACGGGCCGGCCAGCGCCGCGCGCCGGCAGCGACTGCCGCCCAAGCCGCGATCAGCACCGCGGCGCCGACGAACACCGCGGTGTCGCCGACGCGCGCCACCAGCAGGCCGCCGAGCGCCGCGCCGCAGAACACGCCGAGCGCCTGCGTCGTGCTGTAGACGCCGAGCGCGGTGCCGCGCGCGTCGGCCGGAGCCAACCGCGAGATCAGCGACGGCAACAACGCTTCGAGCAGGTTGAAGCTGACGAAGAACAGCAGCAGCAGCAGCGCCAGCGTCGGCAGGCCGGCCGGCAATGCGGCAAAGCCGAGCTGCGCGACGCACTGCGCGGCGATCGCCAGCAGGAACACCGTGCGGACGCGACCGGCGCGCTCGGCCCAGCCGAGCGGCGGCAGCATGATCAGGAACGACACGACCACCACCGGCAGGTAGAGCTTCCAATGCTCGGCGAGCGGTAGCCCGACGGCACCGACCAGCCGCAGCGGCAGCGCGACGAACAACGCCATCTGCGTCAGGTGCAGTACGAAGATGCCGAAGTTCAGCCGCAGCAGGTCGCCGTCGAGCACCTGCCGCACGACCGGCCGGTCGCTGGCGGGGGCCGATGCCCGGGCGGTGGCCGTCGCGGCCGCGGATGCCGTCGCAGGCTGCGGCGACGGCACGAACCACCAGAGGATCGCGATCGCCACCAGCGCCAGTACCGCAGTCAGCACGAACAGCCCGGACAGGCCGACCGCCCGATAGAGCAGCGGCGCCGCGACCAGCGACACCGCGTACGAAACGCCGATGGTGGCGCCGACGATCGCCATCGCCTTGCTGCGTTGATTGTCGCGCGTGGTGTCGGCGAGCAGCGCGCTGATCGCGGCCGAGACCGCGCCGGCGCCCTGCAGGGTGCGGCCGATCGCGACGCCGGTCAGCGTCTCGGCGGCGGCGGCGACCAGCCCGCCGGCCGCCATCAGCACGAGCCCGGCGGTGATCACCGGTTTGCGGCCGAAGCGGTCCGACAACGCGCCGAACGGGATCTGCAGCAGCGCCTGCGCCAGCCCGTAGACGCCGAGCGCGAAGCCGACCAGCGCGGTGTCGTCGCCACCGGGCATGGTGCTGGCGTGAACGGCGAACACCGGCAGCACCAGGAACAGGCCGAGCATCCGCGTGCCATACAGCCACGCGAGCCAGATGGTCGCGCGGCGTTCGTCGGATGTCATCCGGAAGTCGTCGACCGGCATCGGTGGATGGTAGCAGCGCAGCCGCAGGGACGACGCGGTTGATTCGGATTGGGTATAGTTGCAGGTTGGCCGAAAGGGACAGGGGCTTGAACGCGAAAGAGAGCGCGAAAGAGCAGAACGCGGCGGAGCTGAGCGCGGCAGAGCTGAGCGCGGCAGAGCTGAGCGCGGAAGCACTGAACGCGGCAGAGCAGAACTCGGCAGAGGACGGGGCGATCGGGCAGCAGCCGGGAGCCCGGGCGTCGCAAGCGGGGGCGCGCGCCGCCGGGGCGGCAGCGAAGCCCGGCGCCAGGCCTGGCACCAGGGATGGCGCCAAGCAGCAGTCCGGGCCGCAGCCGACACTGCTGCCGCCGTCGGGCAACGGCGCCGGACGGGCGGCCGCAGCCGTCGGCGAGGACGTCGCCGGATTCGCGTCCGGAGCGCGCCCCGGACGCGACGACGCCGGGCCCAATCGCCCGACCGGCAGCGAACCCGGCGGCGCGCTGATCCGCGTCCGCGGCGCGCGCACGCACAATCTGAAGAACATCACGCTCGACATCCCGCGCAACCGGCTGGTGGTGATCACCGGGCTGTCCGGATCGGGCAAGTCGTCGCTCGCGTTCGACACGCTGTACGCGGAAGGCCAGCGCCGCTATGTCGAGTCGCTGTCGGCCTATGCGCGGCAGTTCCTGCAGCTGATGGAGAAGCCGGACGTCGACCTGATCGAAGGGCTGTCGCCGGCGATCGCGATCGAGCAGAAGTCGACCAGCCACAATCCGCGCTCGACGGTCGGCACCGTCACCGAGATCTACGACTACCTGCGGCTGCTCTATGCACGGACCGGCACGCCATACTGTCCGGACCATCCGGACCAGCCGCTGGAGGCGCAGACCGTGTCGCAGATGGTCGACACGATCCTGGCGCTGCCCGAGGACACCCGGCTGATGATCCTGGCCCCGGTGCTGTCCGGCCGCAAGGGCGAGCATGTCGACCTGTTCGAATCGCTGCAGGCGCAAGGCTACATCCGGGTCCGGGTCCGCACCGAGAGCGGGCCGGCGCAGGTCTACGAGCTCGACGCGCCGCCGAAGCTCGCCAAGCAGCAGAAGCACTCGATCGACGTCGTCGTCGACCGGCTGAAGGTCGCGCCGTCGGCCAAGCAGCGGCTCGCCGAATCGCTCGAGACCGCGCTCGGCCTGGCCGACGGCCGCGTGATCGCGCTGCCGATGGGTGAAGCCGACGAAGCCGCCGCGCCGCACGAGCTGCTGTTCTCCAGCAAGTTCGCCTGCCCGGTCTGCAACTGGTCGCTGCGCGAGCTCGAGCCGCGGCTGTTCTCGTTCAACAACCCGCTCGGCGCCTGCCCCGAATGCGACGGCCTCGGCGTCGTGCAGTTCTTCGATCCGGCGCGGATCGTGCAGTTCCCGAACCTGAGCCTGGGCTCCGGCGCGGTCCGCGGCTGGGATCGCCGCAACCAGTTCTACTTCCAGATGCTGCAGAGCCTGGCGGTGCACTACGACTTCGACCTCGAGAAGCCGTTCGAGGAGCTGCCGGAGCGCGCCCGCCATGTGATCCTGTTCGGCTCGGGCACCGAGAAGATCCCGTTCGTCTATCTGAACGGCGCCGGCAAGACGGTCTCGAAGCAGCATGCGTTCGAAGGCGTCGTCACCAATTTCGAGCGCCGCTACAAGGAAACCGACTCGGCGCATATCCGCGAGGAGCTCGCCAAGTACCTGAATTCGCGGACCTGCCAGGCCTGCAACGGCACCCGGCTGCGGATCGACGCGCGCCACGTCCGGGTCGGCCCGCGCGGCGCCGACAAACCGATCTGGGAGGTCACCGGCTGGACGCTCGGGCAGGCGCGCGGCTGGTTCGACGGGCTGCGGCTCGACGGCGCCAAGGCGGCGATCGGCGAACGGATCATCCGCGAGATCGGCAGCCGGCTGGCGTTCCTGAACAACGTCGGGCTCGACTATCTGTCGCTCGAGCGCTCGGCCGATTCGCTGTCGGGCGGCGAATCGCAGCGGATCCGGCTCGCGTCGCAGATCGGCTCGGGGCTGACCGGCGTGATGTACGTGCTCGACGAGCCGTCGATCGGCCTGCATCAGCGCGACAACGACCGGCTGCTCGGCACGCTGCGCCATCTGCGCGACCTCGGCAACTCGGTGCTGGTGGTCGAGCACGACGAGGACGCGATCCTCGCCGCCGATCATGTGATCGACATGGGGCTCGGCGCCGGCGAGCACGGCGGCCGGGTGATCGCGCAGGGCACGCCGGCCGACATCATCGCCGCCGACGAATCGCTGACCGGCCGTTATCTCGGCCGGCGGCTGCGGATCGCGACGCCGGCCAGGCGGGTGCCGGCCGACCCGAAGAAACGGCTGCGGATCCGCGGCGCGCGCGGCAACAACCTGAAGAACCTGACGGTCGAGATCCCGATCGGCCTCTTGATCTGCGTGACCGGCGTCTCGGGCTCGGGCAAGTCGACGCTGGTCAACGACACGCTGTACAAGGCGGTGGCGCGCCAGGTCTACCGCTCGCAGGCCGAGCCGGCCGAGCACGACGGCATCGACGGGCTCGATCAGTTCGACAAGGTGATCGCGGTCGACCAGAGCCCGATCGGCCGGACGCCGCGCAGCAATCCGGCGACCTACACGGGGCTGTTCACGCCGATCCGCGAGCTCTACGCCGAAGTGCCGGCAGCGCGCGAGCGCGGCTACGGCGCCGGCCGCTTCTCGTTCAACGTCAAGGGCGGCCGCTGCGAGGCCTGCCAGGGCGACGGGATGATCAAGGTCGAGATGCACTTCCTGCCCGACGTCTACGTGCCGTGCGACGTCTGCGCCGGCAAACGCTACAACCGCGAGACGCTCGAGATCCTCTACAAGGGCAAGAACATCGCCGAGGTGCTCGACCTGACGGTCGAGGCCGCGTTCGCGTTCTTCGAAGCGGTACCGATGATCGCGCGCAAGCTGCAGACGCTGCTCGACGTCGGCCTCGGCTACATCCGGCTCGGCCAGAGCGCGACCACGCTGTCGGGCGGCGAGGCGCAGCGGGTCAAGCTGTCGCAGGAGCTGTCCAAGCGCGACACCGGCCGCACGCTCTATATCCTGGACGAGCCGACCACCGGCCTGCACTTCCATGACATCGCGCTGCTGCTGAAGGTGATCCATGCGCTGCGCGACCACGGCAACACCGTGGTCGTGATCGAGCACAACCTCGACGTGATCAAGACGGCGGACTGGGTGATCGACCTCGGACCCGAGGGCGGAGCCGGCGGCGGCACCGTGGTCGCCGAGGGGTCGCCCGAGGCGATCGCCACGGCGCCGGGCAGTCATACCGGCGAGCACTTGCAGGCGCTGCTGGCGCGCGACGCGGCGCCGGCGCGCTGACCAGCCGACATCGCCGCTGGTGCCCCGGCGCCGCCCATCGGTCGGCGCGCCTGGCCATCGACCGCGCGGGTCCGCCGATGATCGACGTGCCCATCCGCCGATCCCCGGAACCCCGCCGTGATTCGTACCGCCATCGCCGTTGCGCTCACCGCCGCCGTGTGCGCCTGTACCACGCCGCCGCAGCAGACCGAATCGACCCGCGACGCCGTCGCGCCGCCCGCGCCGCGAATCGACTGGCAGCCGGCCGAGCGCCAATCCTATGAAGCGCGGGAACCCGGCCTCGGCGAGAGCCGAGGCTACCGGGCGACCGCGGGCCGGGCCGATTCGTATGTGTACGGTCTGCGCCGCGCCGACTGGCGCGACGGTACCGCCGACCCGGCGTTCGATGCCCATTTCCGGGAGGTCGCCGATCAAGCCCTGCAGGGCGTCCGGCGCACCTGCCCGTCGCTGGCACCGGGCCGCACCGGCGACTTCACGATCGCCGGCCAGGCGTTCCGCGGCACGCGGTTCGACTGCACGATGGCCGACGGCAGGCCGCTGGCGTCGTTCGCCTGGCTCGGCGCGCGCAACGGGCAGCTGCTCAAGTACCGCGTGACGCTGAGCCTGCCCGATGGCGGCGACGCCGAAGCCGCGGCCCGGGCGTTCGTCGCTGCCGACCTGTTCCACGATCCGAGCGCCCGGCGGCCGCTGCGTGCCGACGAGCTGCTCGGGCAATGGCGCTGGCGTCTGCCGTCCGGCTGCGTCGAAACGATCTCGTTCATGGAAGCCGGCCGGCGCCGGGTCGTGAGCGGCGAAGAGACGACCGAATCGGTGTACTCGGTACGGTCCCTGCCCGGCAGCATGTTCCGCGAGCTGAACGTGCAGACCACCGTCGACCTCCGCGGCAAGGACTGCGGCGGCGACGACGACGACGACACCGGCCAGACCTTCAACGCCTATTTCGCGATCAACCGGACCAGGGACCAGATCGTGTTCTGCAGCCAGCCGGACCTGCGCAAGTGTCTCGGGCCGTACCGGCGGATCACCGAAACCAGGATCTGACCACGAGAGCGCGCGCGGCGCGCTGGCGCTGCGGCTACTGCACCGCTCCGGCCGCCGCACGAAAGAACCGGATCCGCTCGGCGTCGGCCGGGTGGCTGGCGAGCGCGACCGCGATCCGCGCCATCATCCCGGCCTGCTGCGGATCGCGCCGCGCCTCGGCGATCAGCTCGAAGAAGCGTGCCATCAGCGCCGGCGAGTAGCCGCCGGCGCGCAGGATCCGCACGCTCTCGCGGTCGGCCTCCCGCTCGAAATCGCGCGAGTAGCCCTGCTGCGCCAGCACTGCCGGCGCACCGGCGAGCAGCCCGCTGAAATCGCCGAGCGCGACCGCGGCGACGCCGGCGACCAGCCCGGCCTGCACCACCGCGCGCAGCCCATGGCGATGGACGACATGGCCCAGCTCATGGCCGAGCACGCCGACCAGCATCGGCGTCGCGTCCTGGCCGGCACGGTCGGCGAGCCGGATCAGTTCGTCGGTCACGACGATTTGCCCGCCCGGCAATGCCAGCGCATTCGGCCCGATCCGGCTGCGCGCGAAGCGCAGCTGGTACGCGGGCGGCGGCGAGTCTGGCCAGGCCGCGGCGACCGCGGCCTCGAGCGCGAGCGCGATCCGTTCGCGCCGATCGGCCGGGAGCTGGGTCGGTTCGAGCCAGCTGCCGTCGAGGCTGGCCGCGACCTGCTCGCCGATCACGCGATCGAGATCGGCCGGCAGCACCGCGACGACGACGCGGGCGGCGAGCGGCACGCCCCAGAGCCAGCCGGCGACCAGCACCGCGAGCAGGATGGCGCCGGCGGCGAGCACCGCGCGCCAGTTCTGCTGCGCGCGAACGACCCACGAATCACGCCGGCCGGCGGCCCGCAGCAGCGCATCCCAGGCGGCGGGGTCGCGCGCATGCAGCGTCGCGCCGTCGGGCAGCCCGGCGACCCGGCTGCCGTGGCGCTGGCGCTCGGACCAGACGATCGCATCGAACGCGACCACGCGCTCGATGCCGTCGCCTTCGATCAGCAGACGGCCGCCGTCGATACGCAGCCTGACCGGATGGGCGCGGGCGTGCCGGCCGTCGAAGTAGTCGGCGTCGCAGCCGATCATCGCAGCGCCGCGGCCCCTGCGGGCAGCCGGTCAGCGGCCCCGCCCGGCTGCTCGCAGGGGCCGCTGACCTTGCGACCGACGCTCAAAGCCCGACGTCGACGCCGAACACGTCGGCGGCGGCGTCGCCGATGTTGCCCGGCGCGGCGGCGCGCGCAGCGCCGACGATCGCGGCCGGATCGTCGCGCAGCTGCAGCGACACCGCCGTCAGCCGCAGCCGTGCGAGCCGGACCGCGGCGAACGGCCAGTAGAGGCCGAGCGTGACGACGATCAGCAGCCAGTTGACCGCTGTCAGCCGCGCCAGCGGACCGAAGCCGAGCGTGCTGGTGAAGCGCACCGTGTCGCTGCGCGTCGCCGACCAGAACAGGTTCTGCTGCTTCGCCTGCAGGTATGGCAGCGCCACGACCTGCCAGGCGGCGATGACGCCGAGCGGCACCAGCATCATCGTCAGCCAGGGCGCGGCGCCGGCACCGGCCGGGTCGCCGGTCAGCACCGCGGCCGAGCCGAGCAGCAGGCTCGCGGCGAACGCGAGCAGCATCACCGCTGCGACCGCGCCGATCGCGAGCAGCGAGGTGCGCAGCAGCAGCCGGTACAGCGCACCGGGCCCGAGCTCGAGCCCGGACGCGACCGAGCCGAACCGATAGTTGCGATGCTGATAGGCGCGGATGCGAAACCAGATCAGCGGCGCGAGCAGATAGGCGACCAGCACCGCGACAACGAACCCGCCGATGAAGAACGCGCCGATGACGCCGAGTTCGCTGCCCGGGCCGTCGTCGGACGTGGCGTCCGCGCCGAGCGCACTACCGGCGATGCCGCCGAAGGCGAGCACCGCCGCGAGCAGCACGACCGGAATTGCCAGCGGCAGGAACACGCGGTAGGCGCCGCCGGTCGTGCCGTCGAAGTGGAAGCGCAGCCCGCGCCAGCTGGTATTGGCGAGCCGGAAGCGCATGCCGGCGCGAAACAGCGGCGGCGCCGCCGCACAGAGCAGGGCTACCGAGACGATGCCGGCCGCCGGCGACACCGCTCCGGCGACCGAATAGAGGCCGAACAGCACCGTCATGATCGCGTAGCCGATCAGCATCCGCAGCGGCTGCCCGTGGAAATCGAGCGCGTGCCGGCCGACCGCGTCGTTACCGACCGACGTGTTGGAGTAGAAGTACTTGAGCCGGCGCACCTTGGCCCACGGGAAGTAGATCCCGAAGGTCACCAGGATCAACAGCAGGTTGACGATCCAGATCCGGAAGTACTCGCTGCCGGAGCCGGTGAACTGCAGCGTCAGTGGTGGGCCGCCGAACGGCTGCGCAGTCACGGGGACGGGGGACTGCGGTTGTTCCGACATCGCCTCTGCTCCGGGTCCTGAAAGGCGTCATCGTAGCGGATCGCGTCGGCACGACCGTGACCGCAGGCCGGCAGGACAGCGGTGCGACACAAGGGACGGCGGTGCGACACAATAGTCCGAACCCACGCTCGCCGAACCCATGACCGCCGAACCCGCGCCCGCCACTGCATCGACGCCCCTGCCCTCGCCGCCCGCCGAGCCGTCCGGCAAGTTGCCGCACGTCACGATCACCTATTGCACCCAGTGCCAGTGGCTGCTGCGCGCCGGCTGGATGGCGCAGGAGCTGCTGTCGACGTTCGGTACCGACCTCGGCGCCGTGACGCTGGTGCCGGGCACCGGCGGCGTGTTCACGATCGACTGCGACGGTGCGGCGATCTGGGACCGCCGGGTCGACGGCGGCTTTCCCGACGTCAAGACGCTGAAGCAGCGGATCCGCGATCGGATCGCGCCCGGACGCGACCTCGGTCACGTTGACCGATGAGGACGCCTTCCGAAGCGTCCACAGCGGCGGCCGGGAGGCCGCAGCGTGCTACGCGGTCGAAACCGCCTGCGTCGGTGGTGGCGCGGCCGTGCCGGGGTCGCGGCTGATCGTCACGACCTTGCGGGTCAGCGTGGCCGAGCCGACGAAGGTCGCGAACGGGGTGTCGGCCGCGTCGCGGCCGTAGGCGATCCGGACCAGGCCGTCGGCCGGCGCCATCCCGGTCGGATCGAACAGATACCAGTCGCCGGCCAGGTACGCCTCGAAGAAGCCGTGGAAGTCCGGCGGATCGACGCCGACGCCGTAGCCGGACACATAGCGCGCCGGGATGCCGAGCGCGCGGCACAGCGAGATCGCGACGTGCGCATAGTCGCGGCAGACGCCGGCCCGCTGCAGCAGCACGTCGGCGGTGCTGCTCGACGCATCGGTGACACCGGCGACATAGGTCAGGTTGCGGCCGACCCAGTCGCTGATCGCGCGCACGCGCGCATGGCCCGGCGCGAGGTCGCCGAACTCGCGCAGCGCGAACGCGAGCAGCTTGTCGGACTCGCAGTAGCGGCTCGGGTTGACGAAATGCAGCACCGCCGACGGCAGCGCGCGAAACGGCACCTCGTCGAGCGTCGCGACATGCTCGCGCTGCGGTTCGATCCGGACCGCCGCGTCATAGATGAGCCGCAGCGGCCCCGGCGGCACCGTGACGCGGACCAGCTGATGACCGCCGTCACCGTACGGCAGCGTCTCGACGTCGCCGTCGGGCTCGATGACCAGCGACTCGGAGACGGCGGCCTGGTGATCGGTGCGGGCCGCGACGACCGCGAACAGGAAGCTGCAATCGCTGGCGGCCTGGTAGGCGAGCTCGGCGTGGATCCTGGTGGGGCTGGCAGTGCTGGTGGTCATGAGTTGTCGGCGGTCATGATCGTGGTGATTGCGGACGGCGGGGGCCGCGCGCTGCAGCAATTCGGATGCCCGGGCAACGCCGGTGCAAGGTCACGCCGGACCGGCGGCGCAGTATGGTCAAATCGGCGCATGACGATCGATTCAGTCCGCGCCGATCTCGCCACGCGCGCACCCGACCTGCAGGTCGAGGAAGCCGCCACCAGCACCGCGACCGTCGCGCTCGCCGCCGCGGCCTGGGGCGTGCCGCCCGGACAGATCGCCAAGACGCTCTCGTTGCGGGTCGGCGAACGCGCCGTGCTGATCGTCGCCGGCGGCGACCGGCGGCTCGACAACCGCAAGATCCGCCAGACCTTCAACGGCAAGGGACGCATGCTCGATGCCGCCGAAGTCGCCGCGCTGACCGGCCATCCGGTCGGCGGCGTCTGCCCGTTCGGCCTCGCGACGCCGTTGCCGATCTA
Source organism: Lautropia sp. (assembly GCA_050249335.1). Lineage (GTDB taxonomy): Bacteria > Pseudomonadota > Gammaproteobacteria > Burkholderiales > Burkholderiaceae_E > Lautropia. The sequence goes on along the minus strand of JBFWQR010000061.1, from coordinate 20,134 downwards.
CTGCGACCGCTCGCTGCAAGGCTACGATGTCGTGCTGCCTGCCGGCGGCAGCTTCAACAGCGTGGTCCGGATCACGCCGGCACGGCTGATCGAGCTGACCGGCGCCGAATGGGTCGACGTCTGCCAGGCGCCGGAGCCGGCGGCCGGCCGTGCCGGAGGAGCCGTCGGCATCGAGTCCCGAACACCATGACCGGTGCCGGCGCCGGTCGTACCGGGGGTTCATCATGAAACTGGCCGGCTCCTGTCATTGCGGCGCAGTCCGCTTCACCGTCGAGTCGCACGAGCCGGTGCCGTTCATGCGCTGCTACTGTTCGATCTGCCGCAAGACCGCCGGCAGCGGCGGCTTCGCGATCAATCTCGGCGCCGACTACCGGACCCTGCAGGTCACCGGGCGCCGCCAGCTCGGCGTCTACCGCGCCCGGCTCGACGACGACCGGGAGAGCACCGGCCATCGCCACTTCTGCAAGCGCTGCGGCACGGCGCTCTGGCTGTGGGACCCGACCTGGCCCGAGCTGGTCCATCCGCATGCCGGGGCGATCGATACGCCGTTGCCGGTGCCGCCGTCGGTGACCCACATGATGCTCGGCTCGAAGCCGGCCTGGGTCGCGGCGCAAGTTGCCGTCGGCGACGAGACCTTCGACGAGTATCCGCAACAATCGCTCGCCGAATGGCACCGGGCGCACGGCGTCTCGAGCTGAACGGCGTCAGGGCGCGTCGCAGGCGGCGCGCAGCCGCGGCAGGAAGGACTCGAACGACGTGTGAGCGACGCGATCGGCAGCGCTATGAATCGGAGGCGTCGTTCAGCCGCGCGTTCAAGCGCTGGAGCGGCGACGCGCCGGGCACGGTCTCGCGCCGTTCGACCCGCGCGGCGAGCCGCTTGCCGTATTCACGCCAGGGCACTTCGACGATCCGGTAGGTCAGCCACGCCAGTGCCAGCACCGCGGCGACATAGCCGCCGCCGATCAGATGCTTGGCCGGCTCGGGGGTGACGCGTCCGAGCCAGTCGACGAACGTCAGCACGGTGACGTGGACCATATAGATCGAGTAGCTGAGCATGCCCAGACCTTGCAGCGGCCGCGTCATCAGGCCGGCAGCGACCACGCCGCGATCCGGCAGCAGCGACAGCACCAGCAGCGCGAACGCGGTCGGGATCAGCAATTGCCAGGCGCCGAGCAGCGGCTGGTGCCCGATCAGCCAGAGCGCGATGAACGCGGCCAGCAGCTGCAGCGTCGACAACGCGACGGCGTGGGTCCGGTCGCGGAGCCATCGGCCGAGCGGCGCACGCCAGATCTCATAGACCAGCACGCCCTGGAAGAAGCTCAGCAGCCCGCGCGGCAGGCCGCGGGTGTCGAGCGTCCGCAGGTCGGCCGCGACCACCGACCAGAGATACAGGAACCAACCGGTCGTCAACATCACGATCACGACACTCGCGACGATCCGCAGCCGGCGGGGCCGGATCACCAGCATCAGCAGCGCGAAGCTCAGGTACAGCCAGAACTCGACCGAGATCGACCACGACGGGTAATTGTGGATCTCGCGGCGCAGGAAGCCGACGCCTTGCAGCAGGAACGTATCGAGCAGCAGCAGCACCGGATCGAAGAACGGCACCGCGAACGGTGGTTCGGTGCCGACCGGATGGCCATAACGGGTCAGCACCAGCTTGGCGGTCTGGACCAGCACGGCCGCGAGCAGCACCGACGCGGTCGTCACCACATGCAACGGATAGAGCCGGAAGAAGCGCCGGATCATGAAGCCGGCACCGTCGCGCAGCGATCCGATCCGGTCACCGTAGTTCATCGCCATCACGACCCCGCTGATGACGAAGAACAGGTCGACGAACAGCCAGGAATAGCGCAGCACGTCGGACTGCGCCGGCAGACCGCCCCACTGGCTGTAGATGTAGCCGTGGAACAGCGCAACCATCAGCGCCGCAACGCCACGCAGGCCTTCGAGCGAACGGATCGTCATCGCGAGCGGATCGTTACCGCCGGCAGGCCGCGGCGGCAGGAGCAACCCACGATGCTAGCGCCGGCTCCGACAATGCCGCCTACAAGGCTTGCTGCCATCCGGGGTCATTCACCCGGGCTGTCAAGAAGCGCGACGGTATCGCCGACCTGCAGTGCCCGCCAGTAGACCGCGGCGATCGTCTCGACCCGCCGGGCCAGCGCGGCGGCCGCGGCGAGATCGGCACCGATCGCGAGCAACCCGCGGTTGGCCACCAGGCAGGCATCGCGGTCGACGAGCGCGGCGGCGATCCCGGCGTCGCCGCCCACGGCGCAGCGAATCGTCCGGCCACCGGCCAGCCAGACGTCGGCGAGCAGCGGCGGAATGCCGTCGCGCTGGATCCGCCCGACGCAGGCCAGCGCGGTCGCATGCGGCGCATCGAGCAGCAGCATCGCGGCGGCCTGCGGCCGCAGCCGGAACAGGCGCGTGGGGAGAGCGGCGGCGGTGGTGGTGGCGGTGGCGGTAGTAGCGGCGGTGGCAGCCCCGGCGATACGCCGGTCGCTGCTCATCGCGACCCAGACGCTGTCGTCGGGCGAGTCGTCGACGGGCGAGCCGTCGCCGGGATCGTGATCGCCGTCGCGATCGCCGCGGCCGGGCGGCGGGCCGACCGCGAGCAGCAGCCCGTCGCTGCCGCTGCGCGCCCAGCGCAGCGCGGCCAGCGCGGTCATGCCGCCGAGGCCGGCCCGGCGCAGCCGGCGCAGGCCGTCGCTCAGAGCCGCGCGCGCATCGTCCTCGCAGCGGTAGCGCGATGCCGGACCGCCGGTCAAGCGTCGCCTCCACCGCCGAAATCGCGGACCCGCGTCAACTCGCGCCGGTCACGCTTGGTCGGCCGGCCCTGAATCGCATGCGCCGGCTCGCGCTCGTAGCGCCGCCGCTCGGCCTGCGCCGCGCGCGCCGCCAGCGACTCGGCGGTCTCGCGATAGAGCATCTGCGCCACTGGCGCCGGCCCGCGCACGTCCGACAGCGCCAGCACTTCGACCCGCCGGGTCGTGTCGCCGACCGTCACCGCGACCATCTCGCCGGCGCGGACGAGCCGCGCGACCTTGATCCGGTCGCCGCCGACCAGCACCCGGCCATGCTCGATCGCATCCTGCGCCAGCCCACGGGTCTTGAAAAACCGCGCGGCCCAGAGCCACTTGTCGATGCGGACCGGGGTATCGGTCATGGCGTCGTTGCGGCCATGCGGGCCCGGCTCCGTCCCTCGGTCTCGCTCATGGCTCGCGCTCGTCGAACCGCACCAGCGTATGCACCGCCAGCCCGGCCGCGCGCAGCCGCGCCGAGCCGCCGAGCTCCGGCAGGTCGACGATCGCCGCGCCTTCGACCACGATGCCGCCGAGCCGCTCGAGCAGCCGGGCGCCGGCCAGCATCGTGCCGCCGGTGGCGATCAGGTCGTCGATCAGCAGCACCCGGTCGCCCGGCCGGCAGGCGTCGGCGTGCAGCTCGACGGTGGCATTGCCGTATTCGAGCTCGTACTCCTCGGCGACCGTCGTGAACGGCAGCTTGCCCTTCTTGCGGATCGGCACGAAGCCGAGGTTCAACTCGTAGGCGACGATCGACCCGAGGATGAAGCCGCGCGCGTCGATCCCGGCGACCAGATCCAGCGAGCGATCGAGGTAGCGATAGACGAACGCGTTGACCAGTACCCGCAGCGCCTTCGGGTCCTGCAGCAGCGGCGTGATGTCACGGAACATCACGCCGGGTTCCGGCCAGTCCGGAACCGTGCGGATATGCTTCTTGATATAGTCGGATTCGATCATCGCTGAAACCAGTCCCCTGGACACAGCCCGGCACGCCGGCCGCTGGACCTGCCCTATTCTAGGAGCCCGCCGGAGCATGGGAAGGGGTCCCGTTCCCATGCTCCGCAGGCCAGGCAGCCCCGGCGCACCGGCAACCGGAATCGGAGAGCCGGATGCAGGTACCGCTGAAACAGCGCTATTTCGAGGACTACACGGTCGGCGAGGTCCATGATTTCGGCGACCAGCTGGTCAGCCGTGAAGAGATCATCGAGTTCGCCAGCCGTTACGATCCGCAGCCGTTCCACATCGACGAACGGGCCGCCGCCGACAGCCTCTACGGCGGTTTGATCGCGAGCGGCTGGATGACCGCCGGCGTGCTGATGCGGATGCTGGTCGACCACTTCATCTCGCCGCTGTCGAGCATGGGCTCGCCCGGCATCGACGAGTTGCGCTGGCTGAAGCCGGTGCGGCCGGGCGACCGGCTGCGCGCCCGGGTCGAGGTCCTCGAGATGCGCCGCTCGGTGTCGCGGCCTGATCGCGGCGTGATCCGCTTCCACCAGCAACTGTTCAACCAGAACGACGAAATGGTATTGTCGATGCGCGGCATGGGGATGTACCGCTGCCGCCCGCAATAGGACCGATCATGCCGACGCAGCCCAATCCGTACCGCCAGGGCCTCGATCGCAACCCGGCCAACCATGTTCCGCTGACGCCGTTGTCGCTGCTCGCGTGGGCCGCCGACGTCTACCCCGACCAACTGGCGGTGATCCACGGCGAGCTGCGCCGAACCTGGGCCGAGGTGCGCGAGCGCGCGCACCGGCTGGCCAGCGTGCTGGCCGCCCGCGGCATCGGCGACGGCGATACCGTGTCGGTGATCCTGCCCAACACGCCGCCGATGATCGAGGCGCATTTCGGCGTCCCGATGACCGGCGCGGTGCTCAACACGATCAACACCCGGCTCGACGCCGCGACCGTCGCGTTCATGCTCGGCCATTGCGCGGCCCGGGTGCTGATCACCGACCGCGAGTTCGCGCCGATGGTCGGCGACGCACTGACGCAGCTGCGCGCGAGCGGCGCGCCGCTGCCGTTCGTCGTCGACGTCGACGACGTGCTGTTCAGCGGCAATGGCGAACTGCTCGGCGCGATCGAATACGACGACTGGATCGCCGCCGGCGACCCGGCGCAGCCGGTGCGGATGCCCGACGACGAATGGGATGCGATCGGCCTCAACTATACGTCGGGCACCACCGGCAACCCGAAGGGCGTCGTCGTCCACCATCGCGGCGCCTACCTGAACGCGGTCAACAACGTGCTGTCGTGGCACCTGCCGCGCCATCCGGTCTACCTGTGGACGCTGCCGATGTTCCACTGCAACGGCTGGTGCTTCCCGTGGACCCTGCCGGCGGTCGCCGGCGTCAACGTCTGCCTGCGCCGCGTCGATACCCGCGCGATCCTCGACGCGATCCGCGAGCACCGCGTGACCCACTACTGCGGCGCGCCGATCGTCCACTCGATGCTGATCTCGGCGCCGCGCGAATGGACGCAGGGGATCGACCATACCGTCCGGTGCATGGTCGCCGGCGCCTCGCCGCCGGCCGCGATGATCGCCGGCATGGAGGATCTCGGCTTCGAGCTGACCCACGTCTACGGCCTGACCGAGGTCTACGGGCCGGCGGCCGCCTGCGCGCCGCAGCTGTCCTGGACCACGCTCGACCTGGCCGGCCGGGTCGAGAAGAACGGCCGCCAGGGGGTGCGCTACCAGCTGCAGGAAGCGATGACCGTGGTCGACCCCGAGACGCTGCAGCCGGTGCCGGCCGACGGCGAGACCCTCGGCGAGGTCGTGTTCCGCGGCAACATCACGATGAAGGGCTACCTGAAGAACCCGGAGGCGACCGCCGACGCGTTCCGCGGCGGCTGGTTCCGCACCGGCGACCTCGGCGTGCTGCACGCCGACGGCTACGTCAAGCTGAAGGACCGCGCCAAGGACATCATCATCTCCGGCGGCGAGAACATCTCGTCGATCGAGGTCGAGGACGCGCTCTACCGGCACCCCGCAGTGCTCGCCTGCGCCGTGGTCGCGCGGCCCGACCCGAAATGGGGCGAGACGCCGCTCGCCTTCGTCGAGCTGAAACCCGACGCCAGCGTCACCGTCGACGAACTGATCGCCCACTGCCGCGGCCTGCTCGCCGGCTACAAGTGCCCGCGCGAGATCCGCTTCGAGGCGCTGCCGAAGACCAGCACCGGGAAGATCCAGAAGCATCTGCTGCGGACGCGGGTGGGGTCGGCTGCGGCGATCTGAGCGAAGATCGCCGCCAATATGAATCCATGCTCGGCTCGGAGCGCCGACCGCCCCCTCCGCCCTCCAACCGACCCCGGCCCGCCGGGCGACGCCGTTGCTCGGCGCCACCCGGCGCCAACCTACGTCGCCCCGGTCGGATGCGTCGGATCCACCCACAATACCGTCTCCGGCCGCTCGACCGGTTCGATGTCCAGGTTGATCGCGACCGCTTCACCGTCGCTGCGGCACAGCACGCATTCGAGCTGCTCGTCCGGGCTGGCGTTGATCTCCTGGTGCGGCACATACGGCGGCACGTAGATGAAATCGCCGGGGCCGGCCTCGGCGACGAACTGCAGCGCATCGCCCCAGCGCATCCGCGCCTTGCCGCGGACCACGTAGATGACGCTCTCGAGATGGCCGTGATGATGCGCGCCGGTCTTCGCATCGGGATGGATCGTGACGGTGCCGGCCCACAGCTTCTGCGCGCCGACGCGGGCGAAGTTGATCGCGGCCTTGCGATCCATGCCCGGCGTCTGGGCGGTATTGCCGTCGAGCCGGTCGCCCGGGATGACCCGGACGCCGTCGTGCTTCCAGCGCTCGGCGGGCGTCGCGCCGGCCGCGTCGTGGTGATCGGCGTCCCGGCCGTGTTCGTGGTCATGGCCGGGACCATCGCCGTGGCCGTGACCATGGTCGTGCGAATGCTGTTTCGGATCCTTGCTCATCGATTGCTCCAGGCTCGCGGACGCACGGCGACGCCGCCGCGCGCCGGTCAGTTCAGTTCGGGAAACGGCCGCTGCTCCGGCCGCAGGATCTCGAGCACGCGCGCGAGCCGCAGCACGCCGAGATCGTCGAATCGCTGGCCGATCACCTGGATGCCGACCGGCAGGCCGTCGGCGGTATGGGTCCAGTTCAGCGACGCCGCCGGATGCTCGCTCATGTTCCATGGCACGGTGAATGCGATGTGCTCGAGCGCGCGATGCGGATCGCCGGTCGGCGTCTCGAGCTCGGCGTCGTACGGCAGCAGCGGCGAGGTCGGCGACAGCACGAAATCGAACTGCGCGGCAAAGCGGGTCGCGACGTCGCGCATCGCGACCACCTGGCCGTAGGCGGCCATCACGTCGCGGCCGCTGAAATCCCTGGCGCGCCAGCTGCACCATTCGACGATGAACGGCAGCACCTTGGCGCGGGTCGCCTCGTCGAGGGCAGCGATGTCGTTGTAGGAGCGCGCCTCGAAGAACGCATTGATGCCGTCGAGCATCTCGGGCGCCAGGAAGCTGGTCGCGGTCGTGACCTGCGCGCCGGCGGCGTGCAGCGCCTGGGCCGCCGCTTCGGTCGCGGCACGGATCTCGGGTGCGACCGGCAGGCCGGCGCCCATGTCGGTCAGCACGCCGATCCGCAGGCCCTTCGGGCTCAGGCCGTCGACGCTCATCCGGTATTCCTGCGGCTGCGCCGGCAGGCTCATGAAGTCGCGCACGTCCGGCGCCGTCAGCACGTTCATCAGCAGCGCGGCGTCATGGACGCTGCGCGTCATCGGCCCGGCGACGCGGCCGAGATACGGCGGATAGATCGGGATCCGGCCGAGGCTCGGCTTGAGACCGAAGATGCCGCAATGCACCGCCGGCAGCCGCACCGAGCCGCCGATGTCGGTGCCGATGTGCAGCGGGCCGTAGCGCGCGGCGCAGGCGGCGCCGGCGCCCGAGGACGAACCCGACGGATTCAGGTCGAGCCGCCACGGATTGCGGGTAGTGCCGTGCCGCGACGACCGGCCCGACGACAGCATGCCGTAGTCCGGCATGGTGGTCTTGCCGACGATGACGCAGCCGGCCTCGCGGACCCGCGCTGCCGGCGGCGCGTCGAGCGGTTGCGGGGCGTCGGGAATCGCGGCGGTACCGACCGGCGCCGGGTCGCCGCGCGTATGGATGTTGTCCTTGATCGTGATTGGCACGCCGTCGAGCGGCGAGCGCGGCGCGCCGCGCTTCCAGCGCCGCTCGGAATCGCGCGCCGCCGTCAGCGCGGCTTCGCGATGGACCAGGAACATCGCATTGAGCTTCGGCTCGCAGGCGTCGATCCGGTCGAGCACCGCCTGGGTGACTTCGATCGGCGAAACCTCTCCAGTCGCATAGGCGGCGGCCAGTCGCTCACAACCGGCATCGATCAATCGATTGGTCATTTTTAATAGAACCCTTCAACACCACCAGCAGCCGCCGACGGCGGCGATCCTCACTGTAACAGGCACGGACGGCCGCCGCCGCTAGACGAAAACCGCACATCGGCGCGCCGGCAAGCGCCGTTCGACGGTCGTGGCACGCCGGCCACCGGATGCCCGGACGCCGCACCAGTTCCGGGAAACAGAATCCCATCTGATATCGGCTCTGCAGGGAGCAATGATGGGCAAGCGCCAGTTCATAGCCGATCTGGCGATGAATACCGCGCGCTCGCTCCGGCCGCGCGGCTTCACGCTGATCGAAATGATGATCACACTGCTGGTGATCGCGATCCTCGCCGCGGTCGCATTCCCGGCCTACAGCGACTACGTGACCCGCGGCCGCCTGCACGCCGGCGTCGGCCTGTTGAAGTCGACGCGCGAACGGCTCGAACTGTTCTATTCCGACAACCGCAGCTACGCCCTCGCCGGCGGCGCCTGCGGGATCGCCTCGTTCGCCGATACCGACAGCCGCTTCTCGTTCGCCTGCACGGTGACGGCGGCCGGCCAGCGCTACACGTTGACCGCGACCGGCAGCGGCCCCACCGCCGGCTTCCAGTACGCGATCGACGAGGCCGGCATCGAACGGACGCTGGCGGTGCGCGCCGGCTGGTCGGCGGCGGCGCTGCCGGTCAACCGCTTCATCGTCGCCAAGGAGTGAGATGAAACGACCCCCACGCTTCGCTGCCCCCCGAGGGGGCTGTCAGCGCCTTCGGGCGGCCGGGCGGCGCTGACATGGCCGGCGACGCGCGGGGCTTCACCTTGATGGAGTTGCTGATCGCGCTGTCGATCATGGCGATCATCACCGCGCTGACGGTGCCGTCGTTCGCGACCATGCTCGCCGAACGGCGGGTCTCGGCCAGCGCGAAAGCCTATGCCGCCGCGTTGCGCAAGGCGCAGGCCGAAGCGATCGCGCGCAACCGCAATATCGAGGTCCTGTTCACCGCGGCCGAGCCGACGCCGGCGACGGTGGCGTCGGCGACCGCGACGACGGCGGCAGCCGGCGGGCGCTGGATGGTTCGCCGCGTCGGCGCCGACACGGTCGCCGACTTCGTCGAAGGCCATGCGCTGGTCGATGTGACGCCGACCGTGACGATCGACGCACCGGCGACCGTGCTCGGCTTCACACCGCTCGGGCGCCCGGTCGACCTGTCGAGTGGTACCGCAGCACCGCTCGCGGGCAATGTCGTGGTCCGCTTCACCGACAGCACGTCGGCGCGCCGGATCTGCACCTTCCTGACCACCGGCGGTGCGATCCGCACCTGCGACCCGCTGCGCGCCAGCGGCGACGCCGCGGCCTGCCAGCCGCAGCTCGCCCCCGGAGACTGCTGATGCGTGCGAACCGCGGCTTCACGCTGGTCGAGGCGCTGGTGGCGCTGGCGGTGTTCGCGATCGGCATCCTCGGCCTGATCGCGTCGGTGACCAGCCATTCGCGGTCCGGCCTCGATTCGCGCTTGCGGACCGAGGCGGCAGCCGCCGCCGACGAGCTGATCGCGCTGATCCAGACCGCCGCGCCGGCCACGCGCGAGGTCGACTACGCGACCGGCGGCGCGGCGCTGAACGCCTGGCTCGCCGCCCGGCTGCAGGCGCCGCGGACCGGCCTGCCCGGCGGCGAAGCGACGGTCGACTTCGGCGCCGTCGGCGGCGACACCCGGACCGTGCAGATCGAGATCCGCTGGACCCAGCCGCGCGAAGCCGGCCGCGACGGAACAGGTACCAAGACCGCCGAGCTGGTCAACCATCGCTACCGCACCGTCGCGGCGATCGTCCGATGAAGCACCCATCGTTGCCGAGCCGCGTCCGCGGCATCGCATTGCTGGAGGCGATCATCGGCCTGACGCTCGGCCTGATCGCGCTGCTGGTGATCGTGCAGAGCTTCGCCAGCGTCGAGCGCTTCACCCGCGCCGGCGCCGGCCAGGCCGAGGCCCAGCAGCGCGGCGCGACGACGTCGTGGCGGCTGCTGCGCGAGCTGCGGATGGCCGGCGCCGGCCTCGGCCATGCGCCGGCAGCCTGGGGCTGCACGCTCAACGTCTGGCGCGACGGCATCCAGTTGCTGCCGCGCGCCGGCCAGTGGCCGGCGCCGTTCGCCAACCTGCCGCAGACCCTGCTGCTGACGCCGATCGCGGCCAGCGACGACAGCGGGCCGAACGATAGCGACCAGCTGCTGTTCGCCAGCGGCCGCGGCGCCGCCGGCGTCACGCCGGTGACCACCTCGGTGATCTCGGCCTCGCAGGTACAGGCGACCAGCAGCACCGGCTATCGCGCCGGCGACCTGCTGCTGCTGACCGATGCGACCACGGTCGGCGGTTGCCAGGTCGGCGAGGTCGATGCCGGCTACATCGCGCTGCCCGGCGTCGCCGCGCCACAGGCAATTCCGACCGGCGCGATCAGCGCGCGCTACAACGCACCGACCGGCTTCACCGGCCTGCCGCAGCCCGGCGACTACCTGATGCTGAACCTCGGTTCGACCCCGTCGCTGCAGATGCTCGGCGTCAACGACGACCGCGAACTGGTGCTGCTCGACGCGCTCGGCATGATGACCGGCGCCGAGCCGGTCGTCCTGGCCCAGAACGTCCGCCAGTTCCAGGTGCTGTACGGCCTCGACGACGGCGTCGGCGGCGTCGCCAACGACAATGTGATCGACCGCTGGGTAGCGCCGAACGGTGCCTGGGCATTCGGCACGCTGCATTCGGCCGCGACGCCGGCGCTGCAGGTCAAGGCGATCCGGCTCGCGATCGTGGTCCAGACCGATACGCCGCAGGGTCGCGACGGCCCGGCGAGCCTGACGCTGTTCGAAGACCTGCCGCCGGCGTTGCAGGTGACGGTTCCGCTCGCCGCCGCCGAACGCGGCTTCCAGTTCCAGGTCTACGACTCGGTGATCGCGCTGCGCAACGAGGCGTCGGCGCTGTGCGCCGAGCACCGCCGGCTGGCCGCGCTCCCGGCGCCGTCGATCTGCGACTAGGGCCTGTTCACTCTACGGACGCCGACGATGCAGGCGAAGCTACCCTCGAGGAAACCCGCGGTGCTCGAGATCGCGACGATGCGCGGCGCCGTGCTGCCGACGGCGCTGATCCTGCTGTTGGTGCTGGCGGTCTCGTCGGTCGGATTCGTCAAACTGATCAACACCTCGTCGCTGGTCGCGCGCAATGCGTCGTTCCAGCGCGATGCGGTCAACCGCAACGAGCTCGCGATCAACCGCGCGCTGCGCGCCTTCGACAACGTCGCCGGCGCCCATTTCGCTCAGCTCGCCAACACCGACCAGACCGCGCTCGGCGTCGGCAGCGGCCTCGCCTATTCGGCGGTCGCACTGCCGACCGACAGCCAGGGCGTGCCGCTGGTGCTGAAGAGCGACACCGCCTTCGCGGCGATGTTCGCGCCGGTGCTCGCGACGACCCAGATCGCCTCGGGCGACAGCATGACGACGCGGCTGGTGATCGACCGGCTCTGCGCGCTCGAGCAACCGGCCGATTCGAACCACTGTTCGATCGGCAGCTTCCGGGCACCCGACCAGTGCTCGCGCTGCTCGTCGGCATCGTCGCCGTCGGTGCCGGTGTTCCGCGTCACCGCACGCACCGACGGCCCGCGCGGCGTCGAGGCGTATACGCAGACGCTGATCGCGGTGCCGTTCGAATGAACCGCCTGCCCGAGGAACCCGCAATGGCCACGATCCGGACCGCCGCGACGCTGCCGATCGCCGCTTCGCCGAGCACCAGACTGCCGCTCGCCGCCCTGCCGCTCGCTGCCCTGCTGCTCGCCGCCGCCGCGCTGTGGCCACGCCCGGCCGCCGCCGCGGCACCGTACCAGCTCGCCGACCAGCCGGTCAGCGCCAAGCTCAGCATGCCGGCCAACGTGCTGCTCGACCTGTCGGTCGAATGGCCGACCGGCAACGTCCAGGCGCATAACGACGAGACCGACGGCACCGGCTGCCCTGGCCGCGACGGCGGCTACAGCGTCTGCTACTTCACGCCGGCGACGCGCGCCGCGCGGATGAATGCCGCCAATACCGGCAACCCGCTGTACGTGCCGAAGCCGAGCATGCCCTACATCGGCTACTTCGATCCGTTCAAGTGCTATCAGTACGGCAGCGGCTACTTCTCGCCGGTCGGCTACACGTCCGGGTTCTCGGCCGTGCATCATTACAGCGCGCAGCCGGCCTCGTCGACCGCGACCTGCTCGGGCAGCTGGAGCGGCAACTTCCTGAACTGGGCGACGACCCAGACCATCGACATGTTCCGCTGGGCGATGACCGGCGGCGACCGCGTGATCGACACGCCGACGCTGACAGTGCTGCAGAAGGCGCGGCACGACGGCCAGGGCGGTACCAGCCAGTTCCCGGTCAAGCGGATCGGCATCGCGTCGTCCGACATCCCGGTCACCGCGCCGTCGTCGGTCAGTCCGTACACGTCGGGCGCGCTGTACCTGCGCGTCAGCGGCCTCGATACCGCGATGCAGGTCAGCGCCGCGGCCGACTTCTCGGCGGCGACCACCTTCGACGTCAGCGTCCAGGTCTGCGACCCGGCCTATCCGGAATCGATCACGCCGTGCACCGCCTACGGGTCCTCGCTGAAGCCGACCGGCCTGGTGCAGGAGAACGCCGATGCGGTCCGCTTCGGCGCGTTCGGCTACCTGCTCGACAACGACATCTACCGCGACGGCGGCGTACTGCGCTCGCGGATGAAGTTCGTCGGTCCGCAGCGGCCGACGCTGTCGAGCGGCGGCACCGCGGCCAATACCGCGGCCGAATGGGATCCGGCGACCGGCGTCTTCATCCAGAACCCGGATCCGCTCGACGCCGCGGCGACCACCGCGCTGAACCCGGCGACTCCGGTGGTGCGCTCGGGCCTGATCCAGCACCTGAACAAGTTCGGCCGCCTGAACGGCTACAAGAGCCACGATCCGTTCGCCGAGCTGATCTACGAGAGCATCCGCTACTACAAGAACATCGGGCCGACGCCGGAATACAGCAACTTCGGCCTGACGCCCGGCGCCGCCGGCATCAAGATCGACGGCTTCCCGGTGATCACCAACTGGGACGATCCGCTGGCGCCGCCGCCCGGCTTCGAGAGCGCGCTCGAATGGTGCCCGAAGAACTTCATCATCGGCATCGCCGACGCGAACACCCACAAGGACAAGCGGCTGCCGGGCAACGGCGATGCGGCGCTGGAGACCGCGGCGACACCGTCCAACGCCGATCCGGACATCAACGTCAGCGCCTTGCTGAACACGATCATCGCGAGCGAATCGTCCAACGAAGGCGTGACCCTGCTGAAATTCCCGACCACCCTCGGTCCGCTGACGCCGGGCGCCGCCAACGGCCTCTCGGGATCGGCCTACCCGGCCGCGCTGGCCTACTACGCCAACACGCAGGATCTGCGGCCCGACACCGCCGCGCCGCAGACGGTCGGCAAACAGACGGTCAAGACCTTCATGGTCGACGTCCGCGAGGCCAACGGCTGGGGCAACGACGTACCGCGCAGCGACCCGCGCCGGCGCAACCAGCTGTGGCTCGCCGGCAAGTACGGCGGCTTCAACGACCTGAACGGCAACGGCGTGCTCGATGCCGGCGATGCGCTCGCCGACATCAACGGCGACGGCGTCATCGACGTCCTCGATGTCTGGGACGGCAACGGCGACCTGCTGCCCGACGGCTATTTCGAGGCGAGCAGCCCCGAGGCGCTGGTCGAGGGCCTGAAGTCGGCGTTCACGACGATCAAGTCGGAGATCAGCAGCAACGCCACCGTCGCGGTCGCGACCAAGAGCGTCGAGCTGCAGGCCGGCAACGCGCTCTATCAGGTCAACTACGATCAGGGCTTCTGGTCGGGCGATCTGGTCGCCTACGACTACACCGACTTCAATACCACGAGCGGCCTGGTCAATGCCGCCAAGGTCTGGAGCGCCGCCGAGAAGCTCGAGGCGCTCGACTGGTCGGCACGCCGGATCGTCACCGCGGCCCGCGACGCCAAGGTCGATGCCTGGAGCGGTGCGATCCCGTTCCGCTGGGACGACCTGACCAGCTGGCAGAAATCGCAGCTCGACGACAATCCGGCCGTGCTCGAGTTCCTGCGCGGCCGCAACGACAATGCCGCGTTCCGCCGCCGCCTGCGTTCGCCGGGCGTCGGCCTCGGACTGCGGCCGGCCAAGCTCGGCGACATCGTCGACTCGGCGCCGCGCCACGTCGCCAAGCCGCAGGCGCCGCTCGCCGACCAGTTCAACCCCGGCTACGCCAGCTTCGCCGACGCGAAGAAGAGCCGCCGGCCGATGATCTACGTCGGCGCCAACGACGGCATGCTGCATGCGTTCGACGCGCGGATCGACCATGCCGACGGCGGCACCGAGGTATTCGGCTATGTGCCGAGCCTGCTGTTCGCCGGCCCGACCGCGCCGGCCAAGGACGGCCTGCGGGCGCTGGCCAACCGCGGCTACCTGCACCGCTACTACGTCAACGCGTCGCCGGTCGCCGCCGACGTCGACTTCGCGCGGACCAACGGCGCGACCGCGACCGGCGACTGGCGCACCGTGCTGGTCGCCGGCCTCGGCAAGGGCGGCCGCGGCTTCTTCGCGATCGACGTCACCGACCCGGCCGCGTTCACCAGCGAGTCGGCGGTCGCCGGCAAGGTGCTCTGGGAGTTCAGCCATCCGACGATGGGCTTTTCGTTCGGCGAACCGCAGATCGTCAAGACCCGGCGCTGGGGCTGGGTCGTGCTGCTCACGTCCGGCTACAACAACACCGCGGCCAACGGCTCGACCGGCACCGGAGGCGGCTATCTCTATGTCGTCGACATCAAGACCGGTGCTTTGCTGCAGCTGATCGCGACCGGCTCCGGCACCGAAGCGAGCCCGGCCGGCCTCGCGCAGGTCACCGGCTACGTGCCCGACACCACCGACGGAACCGTCACCGAGGTCTACGGCGGCGACCTCGACGGCAAGGTCTGGCGCTTCGACTTCACCAATGCCGCCGCCGACGTGCCGGCGCCGGTGTTGTTCGCGACGCTGGTCGGGCCGGACGGCCCGCAGATGATCACGACCGGGCCGATCGTCCGCGCCGCGCCGATCAGCCGCAAGCGCTACGTCTTTATCGGCACCGGCTCGCTGCTCGGCCAGAGCGACCTGTTCAGCACGACCCGCCAGTCGTTCTACGCGCTGCGCGACGGCACCCGGGTCGAGCGCTGGACCTCCGGGGCCGGCGGCGCGCCGGCCTTCCCGATCACGCGCAGCCAGATGATGCCGAACGCGACGCTGCTGACGCCGGTCGCGAACGATCCGACGCGCCCGGCCGGCTGGTATCACGATCTGACCGCACCGGCCGAGCGGGTCACGATCGACGCCCAGGACACCGACCTCGGCAAGATCTCATGGCTCGGCACCTCGCCGAACGCGACGCTGCTATGCACCGGCGAGAACAAGTCGCGGCTCTATCTGACGAACTTCGAGACCGGCCAGTCGCAGCTCTACGACCCGGCGACCATCGCCACGGCCAGCCCGGTCCGGATCGCCGCGTTCGACCCCGGCACCACCGCGGTCGGCCTGCGGCTGGTCCGCGTCGGCGGCAACCTGCGGGGGCTGATCAGCAACTCGAACCAGTCGCTGACGCTGACCCAGGGCTACCTGCGGCTGTTGTCGCCGCGCACGACCAACTGGCGCGAGGTCACCGAGCCGGGGATCTGATTCGTCGCCGGCGACGGGCGCCCGACGTCTTCAATCGGCGTGGTTCGCGATCATCCGCTGCAGCCAGTGCTTCATGCCGGTCAGCACCTCCGGCGGATACTCGGCCAGAACCGACAGGTTGAATGCCGCGGCGTCCTGCAGCACCGGCCCGAGCTTGGCGCGGCCGCGCGCGGTCAACCGGATCCGCACGCGGCGCGCATCGGCCGGATCGACCCGGCGCGACACCAGCTGCCGCCGCAACAGCGCGGCGAGCTGCCGTGACACCGCCGCCGGCTGCGCCAGGCTGACGCGCGCCAGCTCGGCGATGGTCCAGTCGTCGCGGCTCGACAATGCTGCCAGCACGCGCCAGGCGAGCAGCGACAGCCCGTGCCGGTCGAGCTGCCGCTGGAAGCGGCCCGCGAGCTGGTGGCCGGCGCGCGCCAGCAGATACGGCAGGTACTCCTCGTAGAACGGTCCGGCACCGGGTTCCAGCCCGGCCGGCTCGGCGGCCGGCGCCGGTGCCGGCAGCAGCGCGCCGACCGCAGCGAACTCGCCGTGGCGGAACACCAGCGGCGAACCGTCGGCCGCGGCGCAACGCCTGACCTCGCCGATGAACAGCCAGTGGTCGCCCTGCAGCGACTCGGAACGCCGCTCGCATTCGAACCAGGCGAGCGCGCCGTCGATCAGCGGCACGCCGTCGACGCCATCGTGCACCGCGACGCCGGCGAAGCGATCGGCGACCCGGCTGGCGAACCGCCGCGCCAGCGCGATCTGCCCGACCGACAGCACGCTGATCGCGAAGTGGCGCTGCGCGCGAAACGCCGCGACGCTCGCGGCTCGCGCCGACAGGCTCCACAGGATCAGCGGCGGATCGAGCGACAGCGCATTGAAGCTGTTGGCGGTCAGGCCGATCCGGCGGCCGTCGGCATCGCGGGTCGCGATGATCGTCACCCCGGTCGCGAAGCGGCCGAGGCACTGGCGCAGGTGCGCCGGATCGGACGGCGACAGCGCGTATGCGATCGGATGCTCGCGCTCGGCGAGCGCCGGATGCTCGTGTCCGGCGGCGTCCGAACGCCCGCCACGGCCCAAACCGGCTTGCGGCGGCGCCATCAGGATGCCGGCCCGCCGAACACCCCGAGATCACGTTCGTGGCTGCCCTCTCCGGTCAGGTACTGCAATCGCGTCACGTGGCGGTCCGAAAGCTCGGATTGTGGACTATGTCCGGTCAGACATCGAATTGCACCGGATTGCAGAACAGATTCGACCCTGCCGACCAACAGCAGGTCGAAGGCGTGCACGGCACCGAAAATCACGGTGACGGTGTCACCCGATCGTTCCGAACCAGGTATCGCCCGTCGAGCCGGATCGGCAGGGGATCGCCGCTCAGCAACTCGGCCTCGGACCCCGGCCGCTGGGCGTGGATGTGCAGGTGCGGCTCGCCGGTATTGCCGCTGTTGCCCACGCGGCCGAGCGTCTGGCCTCGGGCGACCTGTTGTGCCGTCGCGACCGCCACCGAACCCGGTGCCAGGTGACCCAGCAGCACCCAGACCCCGGCACAATCGAGCAGCACGTGGTTGCCCGCCATCCGCGATCGGTCGGGGTGCGGCGGCGGCATGTCCGGCGCGCCGTCGACGGCGGCGATCACGCGTCCGTCGCACGGAGCCGAAATCCGGTCGCCGTAGATCGCGTAGGCCCGCGGATCGGCCGGCAGCAGTCCGCGGGCTCGCCGGCCCATCCCGTCGATCCGCACCAGATCCACGCCGTAGCTCTGGCCGCGGTACGCCCGGAAGCGCTCATCCTCGAACGTGCCGAGATGGGCGTTGAGCAGCGTGTGGTTCCCG
Source organism: Lautropia sp. (assembly GCA_050249335.1). Taxonomy (GTDB): domain Bacteria; phylum Pseudomonadota; class Gammaproteobacteria; order Burkholderiales; family Burkholderiaceae_E; genus Lautropia. The sequence continues at coordinate 2,428 of JBFWQR010000061.1, read as the reverse complement.
CCGTTGGCCACGAGGTAGGTACCGGCATCGAGCGGGAAGGCCAGATCGACCGTCTCGCCAGGCGGCCGGCGGGCGATCAGCGCGACGACGATGACGGTCACCAGCAAGATCGCGCTCGCGGCCATGACCGAGCGCGCGATCTTGCTGCTGGCCGCCGCGGCGGCCAGGTGCGTCGGGCGTCGGCGCCACGTGCGGGCGGCAGCGGCCATGGCCAGCGCCGCATGGAAGCAGGGTAGCCACCACGGCAGGACGAGCCACAGACCTGCCAGGCCGATGGCGATCAGGTAGAGAGCCGTCAGCACCGCGAGCGCGACTCGCGTGCGGCGCTCGAACGTGCCCCCGGCAGCCCACGCCACGAACAGCAGCGGAACGGCGAGCTGGAACAGCAACGGGAACCAGAGCGAGAACCATGCCATCGTCATGCCCTCGTCAGCGCCGGGATCGAGCCGCCCGGTTCGGAGCGGGACATCCGCGTCGACTTCGCTCGAATGGAAGGGCTGATCTGGTGGAGTCCGGACTGGGCCAGCCCGAGCCGCGTCACGACAGCCCGGTGATCCGCCCGTCGTCGGTGACGCCGATCCGGTGTGCCGCCGGCTCGGCCGGCAGCCCCGGCATCGTCACCAGGTCGCCGCAGACCATCACGACGAAGCCGGCGCCGGCGGCGAGCCGCACTTCGCGGACCGTCAGCGTATGGCCCTGCGGTGCGCCGCGCAGCGACGGGTCATTGGAGAACGACGACTGGGTCTTGGCGACGCAGATCGGCAGCCGGCCGTAGCCCTCGGCCTGCAGCTGGTCGATGCGGGCGCGGACCGCCTTGTCGGCGACCACCTGGGCGGCGCCGTAGAGGCGGTTGGCGACCAGATTGATCTTGTCCCACAGCGTCTGCTCGTCGGCGTAGACGAAGCGCAGCGGCGTCGGCTGCTCGGCCAGCTCGACCACCTGACGCGCCAGGTCCGTGGTACCGGCGCCGCCTTCGGCCCAGTGGCGCGCCACGACGACCGGCACCTGGAAGGCCGAGAGCTTGTCGCGCAGCAGGTCGACCTCGGCGTCGGTGTCGTGGCTGCGATGATTGATCGCGACGACGCAGCGCAGGCCGAACTGCTCGGTGATGTTGCTGACGTGCTTCAGCAGGTTCGGCAGCCCGGCCTCGAGCGCGGTCAGATTCTCTTCCGCGAGCGTCGCCAGCGCGGCGCCGCCGTGATACTTCAGCGCGCGGATCGTCGCGACCACGACCACGCAGGCCGGCCGCAGCCCGGAAGCGCGGCACTTGATCTGCAGGAACTTCTCGGCGCCGAGGTCGGCGCCGAAGCCGGCCTCGGTAACCACGTAGTCGGCGAGCTTCAGGCCGGCGCGGGTCGCGATCACCGAGTTGCAGCCGTGCGCGATGTTGGCGAACGGTCCGCCGTGGATCAGTGCCGGGGTGCCTTCGAGCGTCTGCACCAGGTTCGGCTTGACCGCGTCGCGCAACAGCGCCGCCATCGCGCCGTCGGCCCCGAGCATCCGCGCGGTGACCGGCTGGCGCCCGGTGGTGTAGCCGACCACGATGTCGCCGAGCCGGCGCTTCAGGTCGGCGAAATCGCCGGCCAGGCACAGGATCGCCATCACCTCGCTGGCGACGACGATGTCGAAACGGTCCTGCCGCGGAAAGCCGTTGCCCGGTCCGCCGAGCCCGATCGTGATGTCGCGCAGCGCGCGGTCGTTCATGTCGACCACTCGCGGCCACGAGACCCGGCGGACGTCGATGCCGAGCGCATTGCCGTGGTGGACGTGGTTGTCGAGCATTGCCGACAGCAGGTTGTGCGCCAGCGAGATCGCGGCGAAGTCGCCGGTGAAATGCAGGTTGATCTCCTCCATCGGCACCACCTGCGCGAAGCCGCCGCCGGTCGCGCCGCCCTTGAGGCCGAACACCGGCCCGAGCGACGGCTCGCGCAGGCAGATCATCGTCTTCTTGCCGATCCGCGTCAGCGCATCGCCGAGGCCGACCGAGGTCGTCGTCTTGCCCTCGCCGGCCGGCGTCGGACTGATCGCGGTGACCAGGATCAGCCGGGCGCCGGGCCGCTCGGGTTGCGCCGCCAGCCAGTCGAGCGCGATCTTGGCCTTGTACTTGCCGTAGGTTTCGAGCGCATCGTCGGCGATGCCGGCGCGGCGCGCGATCTCGGTGATCGGGAGGAGCCGCGCCGCCTGGGCGATTTCGATGTCGGACTTCATAGCGGCGGATTCTACGATCCGCCCGGCTTCGCCCGTCGAACACCCGGCACGGCCCGGCTGCGCCCGTCGACGCACGGCGCAGCGGCACGCTGGTTAGAATCGGCGCAACACCCCGACCATCCGAAACCGTGAGTACCGACACCACGCTCCAGCGCTTCCAGGCCGACGTCATCGAGGCGTCGATGCAGATTCCCGTTCTGGTCGACTTCTGGGCCGAATG
>JBFWQR010000060.1:0-41123 GCA_050249335.1 Lautropia sp. | reverse complement strand
TTCCTGCCGATCATCCTGATGTTCGTCGTGCTGTACTTCCTGATGATCCGGCCGCAGATGAAACGGGCCAAGGAGCACCGGACGATGCTTGGCGCGCTGCAAAAAGGCGACGAGGTGATCACCGCCGGCGGCGTCGTCGGCAGGATCGTCAAGGTCGGCGAGGCCTATGTGACGGTCGAGGTCGGCGCCGGCGAGAAGCCGATCGAGCTGCAGCTCCAGAAGGCGTCGGTCCAGACGCTGCTGCCGAAAGGCACGATCAAGGCGATTTGATGGACGCCCCCCGTTGCGCCTTCGGCGCCCCCCCCCACTGCGGGGCGCCGCCGACGGACCGGCGAGGCCGGGTCCGGGGCGGCTGCCCGGCTGGTTCGCTGCAAGCGCAGCCGACGCCGGCCATTGCGAGCATCGGTGAGCTTCGAGAGCGGGGGCGGATCGGGGGCCGCTGCGCGTGAACCGTTATCCATTCTGGCGCTACGCGGTCATCGTCGCCGCGCTGCTGTTCGGGCTGATCTACACGGCGCCGAACTTCTTCGGCGAGTCGCCGGCAGTGCAGGTGTCGAGCCTGAAGCAGACGGTCAAGGTCGACGAGCAGACCGAACGGCGGGTCGTCGAGGTGCTGCAGTCGGCCGGGGTCGTGAATAACGGGATCCTGCGCGACGCCAATTCGGTCAAGGTGCGGTTCGATACGCCCGACACCCAGTTGCGTGCCCGCGACACGCTCGAGAAGGCGCTGAACCCCGATCCGGCCGATCCGGTCTACATCACCGCGCTGAACCTGCTGTCGAGCTCGCCGAGCTGGCTGACCCGGCTGCGCGCGCTGCCGATGTACCTCGGCCTCGACCTGCGCGGCGGCGTCCATTTCCTGATGCAGGTCGACACCCAGGCCGCGCTGTCCAAGCGCGCCGAGCAGACCACCAACGACCTGCGCGGCCTGCTGCGCGACAAGAACGTCCGGCATGCCGGCATCACGCGCAACGGCAACGCCGTCGAGGTCGCGTTCCGCGACGAGGCGACCCGCGACCGCGCGCGCGACATCATCCGCGACAACCAGCCCGATCTGACGCTCGCCGCCGCCGGCAGCGGCTCGGACCTGAGGCTGACTGCGACGCTGACCGAGACCGCGGCGCGCGGGTTCGTCGATACGTCGGTGCAGCAGAACATCACGACGCTGAACAACCGGATCAACGAGCTCGGGGTCGCCGAGCCGGTGATCCAGCGCCAGGGCGCCGACCGGATCGTCGTGCAGCTGCCCGGGGTGCAGGACACCACGCGGGCGAAGGACATCCTCGGCCGGACCGCGACGCTCGAGGCGCGTCTGGTCGATCTGACCGCCGAGGCCCAGCAGGCGGTACTCGGCCAGGGGCCGGTGCCGTTCGGCTCCGAGCTGTTCCGCCAGGGGCGCGGCGCGCCGGTGGTGCTGAAGCGCGAAGCGATCTTCACCGGCCAGCAGCTGACCGGCGCGGCCGCGACCTTCGACGAGAACCAGCAGCCGGCGGTCGCGGTCAACCTGAACGACGCCGGCGGCCGGACGCTGCGCGAGGTCTCGCGCGCCAACATCCGCAAGCCGATGGCGGTGGTGCTGTTCGAGAAGGGCAAGGGCGAGGTGCTGACGGTCGCGACCATCCAGTCCGAGCTCGGCTCGCGCTTCCAGATTACCGGCATGGGCACCCCGCAGAACTCCAACGACCTGGCGCTGCTGCTGCGCGCCGGCGCGCTGGCCGCGCCGATGGAGATCATCGAGGAACGGACGATCGGCCCGAGCCTGGGCGCCGACAACATCGACAAGGGCTTCCATTCGGTCGCCTGGGGCTTCCTCGCGATCGCGGCGTTCATGACGCTGTACTACATGCTGTTCGGGCTGATCTCGACGCTGGCGCTCGGCTTCAACCTGATGCTGCTGATCGCGCTGCTGTCGCTGCTGCAGGCGACGCTGACCTTGCCGGGCATGGCGGCGATCGCGCTGACGCTCGGCATGGCGATCGACGCCAACGTACTGATCAACGAGCGGATCCGCGAGGAGCTGCGCAACGGCGCGACACCGCAGGCGGCGATCAATGCCGGCTACGAGCGAGCCTGGGCCACCATCCTCGACTCGAACGTGACGACGCTGATCGCCGGCATCGCGCTGCTCGCGTTCGGCTCCGGCCCGATCAAGGGCTTCGCGGTGGTCCACTGCCTCGGCATCCTGACCTCGATGTTCTCGGCCGTGTTCTTCTCACGCGGCCTGGTCAACCTCTGGTACGGCGGCAAGAAGCGGTTGACCAAGCTGTCGATCGGCCAGGTCTGGCGGCCGCCCGGCACCGGCAAGGCAGTTGCCGGCCAGGCAACGAAGTAGAGCACGCGATGGAATTCTTCCGCATCCGCGGCGACATCCCGTTCATGAAGAACGCGTTGATCCTCAACGCGATCTCGATCCTGCTGTTCGTCGTCGCCGTCGGCTTCCTCGCGTTCCGCGGCCTGCACCTGTCGGTCGAGTTCACCGGCGGCACCGTGATGGAAGTCGCTTTTCCGCAGGCTGCCGACCTCGAGAAATCGCGCGCCGCGATCGAGAAGCTCGGCTTCGTCGACGCGCAGGTGCAGAATTTCGGCACCTCGCGCGACGTGCTGATCCGGCTGCCGCTGAAGCCCGGCGTCACCTCGGATCAGCAGGCGGCCCAGGTGATGGACGCGCTGAAGACGGTCGACCGCAGCGTCGAGCTGCGCCGCAATGAATTCGTCGGACCGCAGGTCGGCCGGGAGCTCGCCGAGCATGGCGCGATGGCGCTGCTGATGGTGATCGTCGGCATCATGATCTACCTGGCGATCCGCTTCGAATGGAAGTACGCGGTCGCCGCGATCATCGCGAACCTGCACGACGTCGTGATCATCCTCGGCTTCTTCGCCGCATTCCAGTGGGAGTTCTCGCTGTCGGTGCTGGCGGCGGTGCTGGCGGTGCTCGGCTACTCGGTCAACGAGTCGGTGGTGATCTTCGACCGGGTCCGCGAGAAGTTCCGCGAGCGCCGCGCCCGGACGATGACCACCGCGCAGGTGCTCGATCACGCGATCACCAGCACGATTTCGCGGACCATCATCACCCACGGGTCGACCCAGATGATGGTGCTGTCGATGCTGCTGTTCGGCGGCCCGACGCTGTTCTACTTCTCGCTGGCGTTGACCATCGGCATCCTGTTCGGCATCTACTCGTCGGTGTTCGTCGCTGCCGCGATCGCGATGTGGCTCGGCGTCAAGCGCGAGGACCTGCTCAAGCCGGTCAAGAAGAAGACCGATGGCGAACTCGAGCTCCCCTGAGCCGGCCGCCAGCGCCCGGCAGCGCGGCGTCAGCGCCGCCGCGGGCGCGGCGATTCCGGTCCGGGTCCGCGTCTGGGACCTGCCGTTGCGGCTGTTCCATTGGCTGCTGGTGGTCTGCGTGATCGGCGCGTTCGTCACGATCAAGACCGGTCGCACCGAGCAGCACCTGCTGTTCGGCTACGCCGCGCTGACGCTGATCGTGTTCCGGGTCCTCTGGGGCTTCGTCGGGCCGCGCTATGCGCGCTTCGCGAGCTTCGTCTATTCGCCGGCGGCGCTGCTCGCGTATCTGCGCGGTGCGCCGGATGCACCGCGGCCGCTCGGCCACAGCCCGCTGGGCGCGCTGTCGGTGTTCGCGCTGCTGGCGATCATCGGCGCCCAGGCCGTGCTCGGTCTGTTCACCAGCGACGATCTGCTGTTCGAGGGGCCGCTCGCCCGCTTCGTCTCCGGCACCTTCGTCGAGCGTGCGAGCGGGCTGCATCATCTGAACGAGCGCCTGATCATGGCGCTGGTGGCGCTGCACCTGCTCGCGATCGTCTGCTACAAGCTGTTCCGCCGGACGCCGCTGACGCGGGCGATGATCGACGGCGACAAGCGGCTGGTGCCGGATCCCGCCGCTGCGCCGCAGGCGCGCGAACCCGCGGCACTGGCGGCCCGTGACGATGCCGCGATCCGGCTGCGGGCGCTGGTCGTGATCGCCGTCGCGATCGCGATCGTCGCTGCCGTCGTCAATTGGCCGGCCAGCTGAACCGGGCCGGCTGACGCGGCCGGCTCAGCCCAGCCCGCTCAGCCCAGCCCGCTCAGCCCGGCCGACTGCAGCCCCGGCCGGCCGAGCGCGGTCGGGCGAAACGCCCGGCAGGCGGCACCGGGACACGCTTTGGCCGGGGCCTCAACGGGCGCGGAAATCTCCATGACAGTTGCGACAAGCGGAGAACACTTCGGTGACCGCGCCGCGGATCTTCGCCTGATCACCGGTGTCGGCGGCGGCGACCAGCGTCGGCACCGCATCGGCCAGTCGCTTCTGCGCCGCGGCGAACTTGTCCGGATTCGCCCAGATCTCGGGCCGCGCCTTGGTCGCGCCCTTGTCGCTGCCGGGAACGAAGCCGGCCCACGGCAGCCGGGACACCGTCGCGATGACCGCCGCGTCCGACTTCGCCACCGCCGGGTCGAACGGGATCTTGTCGGTCGCCATCGCGCCGATCCGCCCGAAGTGCTCGCCCATGATGAACAGCGCGCTCTGACGGTACCGGATCGCGTCCTCGGGCTTGGCGAATTGCGCGACGGCGATGGCGGGGATGCCGATGGCGAGTGCGGCGGCAAGCAACTGTCTCTTCACTGGGCGGTTTCCTTATGCTTTTGGTTTGAGGACCGGACCGATGGTCGCCGAGCCGATCGAGGTCTCAGTCAAATCCAGTACGCTGCGCCCTGGCTATAGAAACAATAATCATTATCAATATAATCAGCGCCTCCGCATCCTGCTGTCGTCCTCCAGCCGTCAATCGACCTTTTTGTTTGGCAAGCCGGCGGTTTCTCTAGAACAATCCGCCGGAATCCTCGAACAGCGCACGGAAACGACGACATGAGCCTGAAAAAGATCAACCCCGCTTCGATGGGCGGCGAGCCCGCGGCCTACAGCAACGGCATCCTGGCCGAAGGCCGCACCCTGTATATCGCCGGACAGATCGGCATCGATGCATCGGGTGCCGCGTCGTCCGATGTCGCGACGCAATGCCGGCAGGCCTGGGCCAATATCAAGGCGATCCTGGCGGACGCCGGCATGACGGTGCAGCATCTCACCAAGACCACGATCTTCCTAGTGGACCGCGCCGACTACGCGGTGTTCGCGGAAGTGCGCAAGGAAGTGCTCGGCGACCACAAGCCGGCGTCGACGCTCGTCTACGTGTCGGGGCTGGTCAAGCCGGAATGGAAGGTGGAGATCGAGGCCGTCGCGGTGAAGTGACGGACTGCGAGCTGCGCGCCGATGGCAAGGCCCGGCCGCGTCTCGATCCTGCTGCGGGGCTCCGGGTCAGGCCCGGCGAGCAGAGGTCACGAAGGCGGATGATGTCGATGCCAGTGCCGGGCGACATCCAGGCGGCGGCAAACCCAGACCTTGTCGTGGCGCTGCACGTGGTCCAGAAAGCGCCCGAGCGCATGAGCTCGCGCCGGCCGCCCGGCAATCCGCGGATGAAGGCCGATCGACATCAGGCCCGGAGACCGCTCCCCCTCCCGGTACAGCTGGTCGAACGCCGCCGTCAGGTAGTCGCTGAAGTCGCTGGCCGAGGAGAATCCTGCCGGCGTCGCGTACTTTCCGTCGTTGGTCTCCAGCGAGTACGGCACCACCAGGTGCGGCTTGCCGGCAACGTCGACCCAGTACGGCAGCTCGTCGTTGTATGCGTCGGAGTCGTAGAGAAATCCGCCCTCCTCGACCAGCAGGCGACGCGTGTTCTCGCTCGGTCCGAACCGGCAGTACCAGCCGAGCGGACGGCTGCCGGTGAGACGCTCGATCGTCTCCACCGCCTTGCCGATGCGCTCACGCTCGTCGTCGACGGACAGCCTGAAGTGTTCCTCCCAGCGATAGCCGTGGCAGCAAAGGTCGAAGCCCGATGCGACGATGGCCTCGACTGCCTGCGGATTGCGTTCCAGCGCCACGGCGCAACCGAAGATCGTCGCCGGGAGCTCGCGCTCCTGCAGCAGGCGCATCAGGCGCCAGAAGCCGACCCGGCTGCCGAACTCGTACATCGTCTCGAATGCGAGGTCCCGCTGTCCGGCGGGCACCCGGCCGCCGGGTGATTCGGCCAGGCCCAGCTCCGTCCGGTTGTCCCCGTCGCCGATGTTGTACTCGGAGCCTTCCTCGTAGTTGATCACGATCTGTACCGCGACCCGGGCGCCGCCGGGCCACGCGGGGTCGGGGCGCCGGGATCCGTAGCCGATGAAATCCCGCGCGGGTGCCCAGGCGGCCGGCGCTCCCGCTGCGGCTTCGGCGTCGCGGCCCATCAGGCCTGCCCCGTGGCGGCGGCTACCACCGCAGCGGCCAGCGCCTGCGTGCGCGGGCCGGTGCCTTTGCCGCTATGCAGGTGGCTGGTTCCGTAGGCGAAGCCGAGCCCCAGGTCGGGATCGGCGAATGCGAACGAGCCACCGGCTCCGCCATGTCCGAACGCACGCGGATTGGCGCTCATCGGCACGCCCTTCGGCCCGGCCAGGACGAATCCGTATCCCATGCGCCGCTCATGCCCGGAGGTCTGCTCGATACCCCACCATTGCTCGGTCGTGGCGCGTGCGATCGCTTCGACGGATATCGGATCGCTGCGGCGCCCCGCCCTGCATTCGGCAAGGTGGCCGAACAGGATGGCAATGCTGCGCGGCGTGCCATGTCCGTTGATCGACGGGATCTCGGCGCGGCGAAATTCCGAACCGTTGAAGTCCTGATATCGCAACGGCGCGATCGATTGATATGCGAGCGTGCCCGGATCGGTCGCGCCGAAAATCGTATCCGCGAAATTTCCGAAGACTTCGGCGCAGCGAATCAATGAATCCTCCGGCACGCCGATGTAGTAGTCGAACGGATCGGGCTGCTGCATCAGTTCACCGAGAAACTCCCCTGCCGTCACGCCGGCGACCCGCCGAATCAGCTCGCCGGCGATGAAGCCCATCGTCACGGGGTGATAGCCGGGCACTTGTCCCGCCGCCCATCGCGCCGGTTCCGCCGCGATCGCAGCGGTCATTGCGTGCCAGTCGTACACGGCTTCGGGCTCGAGCCTGCGTGAAATGCCGGGAACGCCGGCACGGTGATCCAGGACATGCCGCACCAGCACCCGATCCTTGCCGCCCTGGGCGAACTCGGGCCAGTAGTCGCTGACGGGCGCGTCGAGATCGATGGCCCGGCGATCGGCGAGGACATGTACGAGCAGCGCCGTGACTGCCTTGACGACCGACATCATGCAGACGAGCGTATCCGCTTGCCATGGCATGGTTGCCGCACGGTCCTTCCAGCCGCCCCAGAGGTCGACGACCAGCCGCCCGTTCTGCCATACGGCGACGGCGGCACCATGCTCCTCCAGCTGCTGGAAATTGCGCACGAACGCTTCGCGCACCGGCGCGTAACGATCCTCGCAAGTACCGCTTACCTGCACTGTCATGGACCACTCCCCGCCGGACGCCTCAGATGCCAGTCCGTTGCGCCCTGATAATGGTGACCCAGCCGAAGGAGGGTTCCCTCGGAGAAGGGACGGCCGATCAACTGGAATGCGGTCGGCATGCCGTTCCCGCTGAATCCGCATGGCACCGACAGCGCCGGCAGACCGAGGAAGTTGATCGGCTTCGTGCAGCGAGTCAGCGCGTAGATGACGCGCTGCACATCGGCAGGCTCACCGACTTCCGTCTCCGCGAGTTTCGGTACCTGCATCGGCAATACGGGCGCAAAGAGCAGATCGGCCTTTCCGAACGCGTGGCTCACGAATTCCGCGAGCAGAGGTGCTCTCAGGGTCAACGCCGAGAGATATGCCGTCGCCGGGATATGGAAGCCGGCTTCGCTGCGACTATGGACAAAGAGCGAATAGTCCTGCGGCCGCTCGCGCATCCACTGCCCGTGCGCGGTAGCGACTTCTGCCTTCGACACGGCGTCGCTGATCGTGAACAGGCGCTCCATATCCGGGATGGAGACCTCCACCACCTGGTGGCCGAGCGCTTGCAGCACTGCGAGCGCCGCATCGAGCAACTGGCGGATCGAGGGATCGACATCGTCGAAGAAGAAGCTGCTCGGCACGCCGACCCGCAAGGATCCCGGCGTCGACAGCCCTGCGTGATAGTCGGGAACCGGCAGGTCCGCGGTGGTCGGATCGAGCGGGTCGCGCCCCGCGATGGCGGAAAGCAGGATTGCGCAATCTTCGACCGTCCGGGCAAGCGGCCCCACCGTGTCCAGCGACCACGAGCGCGGAACGATGCCGTACCGGCTGACGAGACCATAGGTCGGCTTCAGCCCGACGACGCCGCAGGCCGCGGCGGGGACCCGGATCGAACCGCCGGTGTCGGAACCGATCGACCCGAACGTCGAACGGGCGGACACGGCGGCGGCCGACCCGCTCGACGAGCCGCCGGCAATGCTTTCGAAATCCCAGGGATTGCGGCAATGGCCGTAGTGGACGTTGTGTCCGGCCGGGTTCGCAGCGAACTCCGACATGTTGAGGCGACCGAACCACACCGCGCCCTGCGATTCGAGACGGCGACTCAGTGTGGAGTCATACCGGGCGATGAAGTCCCGACGGATCCTGGAGCCGGCGGTGCACGTCTTGCCCTTGCGATAGAACATGTCCTTGTGCGCCATCGGCACGCCGTGCAGGATACTCCTCGACTCACCTCTGGCGAGCATCGCATCGGCACTGTGCGCACTGGCCAGCGCGTCCTCGGCCTCGATCGCCAGGTAGCAGTTGACCCGGGGATTGATCGCCACCGCCCGGCTCAGGCAACTTCGGGTCAGCTCGACCGACGAAACCTGCTTGCGGCGCAATGCCGCGGAGGCTTCGGCCAACGACATGAACGACTCGTCGCTCATGAGCCATCCTGCTCCCGGAGATTCACGAGCAGGGCGAGAAAATCGCCGGGCTGGTCGTCGAACGAGATCAGCCGCATGCAGTCGTGGATTGCATCGTTCAGGCGAGCGACCTCGCGGGCGAGCTCCGCGTCCCGGCCCGGTGGTCGAGCCGGCAACCGCTGCAGCTGCGCCTCTTGCGCGATCAGCGCAGGCGGCAGCGCCGCTTCACCGTTCGATGGCATCCGGCAGCTCTCCCGGTTGACCGACAGCCCTTTTCACGGGCGCTACAGCAGCGGCATGCCGGATGCCTTGACCACCCTGTCGTACATCTCGATCTCTTTTCCGAGGAAGGCCGCGAACTCTTCCGGACTGCCGCCGGCGACCTCGAGACCCTGCCCTTGCAGCCAGTCGCGCATGTCCGGGCTTGCCAATGCCTGGTTGATCGCCGTGTTCAGGCGCACGATGATCTCTCGCGGTGTGCCTGCAGGCGCCGCAAAGCCCATCCACGTCCGGTATTCGAAGCCCTTGAGACCGGATTCCTGCATCGTCGGAACGTCGGGCAGGACGCTGGAGCGGCGGGACGACGTCACGGCGAGCGCGCGCAGGGTTCCCGATCGTATGGCTTGAATCGCCGACGTCGGAATGGACTCGAACATCAGATTCACCTGGCCGCCCATCAGGTCGGCAAGGGCCTGCGAAGCGCCTTTGTAGGGCACATGAACGATGTTGACGCCGGTCGCCAGGATGAAATATTCGGCAGCGAAATGCTGGCCGCCGCCAAGGCCGGACGATCCGTAGTTCAACGCGCCCGGCTGTGCTTTCGCCAGCTTGATGAATTCATCGACGGTGCCGGCTTTCACGCTGGGATGAACCAGGAGGACGGCGGGGTTCTGCAGCACCATCACGATCGGCGCGAAATCCTTGCGGGTATCGTAGGGGAGCTGCTTGAACATGCTGGCGCCAGCCGCCAGGCCGGTGACCCCGCTGAGCAAGATCGTGTACCCGTCCGCCGGCGCCTTCGCCACGAAATTGGTACCGATCGTGCTCCCCGCGCCAACGCGATTCTCCACGACGAACGGCTGGCCCAGCGAGTCGCTCAGCTTCTGCGCGAGCCGGCGGGCAACGATATCCACCGCTCCCCCGGCGGCAAAGCCGACAACGATCCGGACCGGCTTGTCGGGATAGGTTTGCGCCCGCAGCGGAGCAGCAAGGAAAATCGTGGACGCCAAGAAAACAGCAAGCACCAGAAAACGTCCTGGACTGCGAATCATGAAGCCTCCCATGGCTAAGCGCGACTAGATTCTCGCGGAACGAGCTGGCGGATCACGGTCCAGCTCGCAGATCGTCTGGTACAGCACGCGGGCCCCGGCGGACAGCTGTGACGGCTCGATCCACTCCTCGGGGCAATGGCTCCGGCCGTCGAGGCATGGAACGAAGATCATCCCGACCGGCGCGAGCATGGCGACATACGTCGAATCATGCCCCGCGCCGCTCGGCAGCGTCATGGTCCGGTAGCCCAGCCCATCGGCAGCGCGCTGGATGGCGGCCATCACCGGGGCGGAGCATTCGGTCGGCCGGGAACGGCTGAGCTGCCCGACCGAGGCCGACACCCGGAGCGCATCCAGATCCGCTCGGACGGCGCCCATCAGGTCCTCGGGAAAGCGCTCGAGGACCTCGGTGCGATCGGAACGGACTTCCAGCGTCATCTCGACCACGGCCGGCACGGCATTCGGGGCGTTGGGCACCACCGAGAGGCGGCCGATGGTGGCCACGACGTAGTCCGGGCCGTCGCCCAGAATGCAGGCGAGGCGCCGGACTTCGGAAATGATCCGTGCCGCACCAACCAGTGCGTCGCACCGGATGTCCATCGGCGTCGTCCCGGCATGGTCCGCCCGGCCTGCGACCCGGATCATGACCCGTCGGATGCCGACGATACCGGTCACCACGCCGATCGGCAGGCGATGCGACTCGAGTACCGGGCCCTGCTCGATGTGCAGCTCGACGAACGCGGTCAGATCGCCGGGGTTTCGCAGCGGGCGACTCAGGGCCGACGGATCGCCGCCGATGGCCGTCAGCGCCTGCGCGAGCGACGCGCCGCCGGGATCGATCGCCGCCAGCATGTCGTGATCGAGCAGCCCGACCATCCCACGGCTTCCGACGCAGGAGATACCGTGGTCGGTCGGCTCCTCGGACAGGAAGTCGATCACTTCGAAGGGATGCCTGAGCGCGTGCCCGGCGTCGCGCAGCGCCTGCGCCACCTCCAGCCCGGCCAGCACCCCGATGATGCCGTCGAAGCGCCCGCCGCCGACGACCGTATCGCAGTGCGAACCCGTGGCGATCGGAGCGCGTCCGTCCTCGAGACCCGGGCGCCGCCCGATCAGATTGCCGGCCGCATCCTGGACGACGGCGAGGCCGGCGTCGGCGAACTCCTGCCGCAGCCATGCCCTGGCCTGCCGAAACAGCGGCGAGAATGCGCGGCGGGTCCAGGGAACTTCCGGCGTCGTGAAGGAGGCCAAGGTCTCGACACGCCGCCATAGCCGCTGCTCGTCGATCGGCGGCAGACGGGTTTCGCTCATGATGCTTCCCGTGGCCGCAGGAAGCGTCCGAATCCGGGCGCATTGCGGATGCCTCCGCCGGGCGCGCCGTGCTCGTACGCGTGCACGCCGCGGCAGAAGGTCGACCTCACCCGAGCGGTAAACTCCATGCCCTCGAACGAGCTCCACTGCACCGCGCAGAGGCTCTCCGAGGGATCGTAGCGATAGGCCTGCGGCTCGAGGATCACGATGTCCGCGTCGGCGCCCACGTCGAGCGAGCCCTTGCGGTCGTCGATCAGGAAATGGCGCGCCGGGTTGCGGCTCAGCTGCCTGACCACCATCGACGGCGAGATCCCGTGCCGCTCGCAGCCGGTCCAGAAGGCCGGCAACAGTGTCTCGAGGCCCGGGCCGCCCGACGCGTTCCTGAAGACGTTCGGATCGGACTTGCGCTCCAGACCCCAGCTCACGTGATCCGACGAAACGAAGGTGCATGCATCCCGGGCGATGTGCGTCCATAGCCGGTCGACCTCGGCCTTCGGCCGGATCGGCGGATAGTGCTTGGTCTTCGCGCCGAAGCGGCGGGTGTGCTCCTCGTGATCGAGCATCAGGTACTGGACACAGGTCTCGATGCTCGCCCGATGACCGGCGCGGCGATACATCCGGCACAGGTCGAACCCCCGCGATGTCGATACGTGGACCGCATGCGCGCGCGCCCCCGTATGGGCACCGATCTCGTAGATCTGCGCGGTGGCGAGATTCTCGATCAGCGGCGTATGCGCTCGCAGGAAGGCATCCCAGCCGGTGTCGCCGGCATCGATCATGCGCTTGACGCTCTTGCGGGTCAGCTCCTGCATCTGGTTGTGCACGCCGCAGGCCAGGCCCGATGGCGCGATCAGCCGGAACGCCTCGAGGAGGACGTCCTCCTCGACCCGGGGGAACCGTCCCGGCGAGGCTTCGAAGGTGGAGAATTTGAACGCACAGACACCGCCCTCGATCAACCCGGCGGCGGCGGCGAGGCCGTGCTCCTCGTTCAAGGTGCCGAACAGGGCCACGTCGACGTGACACTCCCGCTCGGCCTCGGCGATCTTGGCGTCGAGCCGGGGCCGCGAGGCAACCGGCTCGGGGTCGTCGTAGGGCATGTCGACCATGACGGTAATGCCGCCGGCCGCCGCCGCCCGAGAGGCCCATCCCAGACCCTCCTGATCGGCCTGGCTGCCGGAGTGCACCTGTCCGTCGATCACGCCCGGCAGGATCCACGAGCCGCGCGCGTCCAGGCTGTCGCGCCCGGCCGGCGGCGTCGTTCCCGGCTGCTCCGATCCGCGGGCCGCGATTCTTCCGTTGCGGATGCCGAGCCAACCGGCAGACGGCGGGCCCTCGGCATCCACGATCGTTCCCCGCAGAACCAGGTCGAAATCGCTCACTGGACTACCCTCTGTCCGCGAAGCGCGGACATCTCCCCGGGGGAGAGGAGCGCGCCCTTCGGGCGGCCGGGCGGGCGCGCTCATGCCGCCAGTCCCACGATTGCGCCCTCGCCGAAGAGATGGAGTGTGGCGACTGAAAGGTAAAATGTCGTATGCTTGTTTATGCTCGATCCATAACCTGATGTTAAGCAATCGGGGGATCGACACGCCCGGCCGAGCGAGCGGATCGAGTCGATCGGATGAGGATGGTGGATGGGGTTGAACCTGCGCCAGATCGAGGTCTTCCGGGCGATCATGCTCACCCACTCCATCAGCGGGGCGGCGAAGCTCCTCAACGTATCGCAGCCGGCCGTGAGCCGCCTGCTGTCGCATACCGAACAGCGTCTCGGCCTGATGCTGTTCGACCGGATCAAAGGGCGCCTCTACGCAACGCCCGAAGCCAAGCGGCTCTTCGCCGAGGTCAACTCGGTCTACCAGGGCGTGCAGCGAGTCAATGAAGTCGCCGCAGACCTGATCGAGAACCGCGGCGGCTGCCTGCGGATCGGCTCGAGCGCGAACCTGAGCCAGTCCGTCATGCCGCGGGCAATCGCGGAGTTCTGCCGGGAGCATCCCGACGTCAGGATCGAGCTGCAGACGTTGAGCCCGGCTGCGCTGATCGAGGCGCTGCTGACGCAGAGCATCGAGCTCGGCATCGCCTACATCCCGACCAGCCACCCGAACCTTAGGGTGCAGCACCTCTACGAGAACCGCATCGTGGCGTTGCTGCCGGCATCGCATCCGCTGACGGCCCGACGCGAGATCCGCGTGGACGACCTGGTGGGGCAGTCGTTCATCGGCTACACCAGCGATATCCCCATCGGCCAGCTGGTGCGCCAGCTGATCGACAGCGCCCAGGCTTCGCTGCAGGCGCGGCTGGAGGTCCAGCAGGTGCACATTGCCTGCGCGCTGGTGCAGGCCGGCGTCGGCATCGCGTTCGTCGACGAGCAGACCGTCGGGAGCGGCCCCTGGCAAGGCGTGCTCGTGAAGCCCGTGGTGCCGGCCGTTCCCGCGCCGGTACAGATATTCCACGCGCTGTACGAGCCGCTATCGCGACACGCCAAGATGTTCATCGAGACGCTCCATCGACAGAAACAGTCGGGGCGTCGGGGCATCATCGACGCTGGGTGACACCCCGGCGGCGGGCCGCCGACGGCGTGCGATTCCAGGTCACATTGCGGGTCACTTCTCCACGTAGCAGTTCAAACGGTCCAGGGTTGCATCGACCCACGGCGCCGAATAGGTCCCCTCGGCGATCGAGGCGACCATCCGCCGCTCCGTCTCCTGCTTGCCGAGCGCCGCATCCAGCAGCGTCTGTGCCAGCTCGAAGGGCACGCACAGCAGGCCGTCGTCGTCCCCGATGATCAGGTCCCCGGGGTGGACGACCATTCCGTCCAATGCGAGCGTCACATTGACCTCGCCCGGGCCGTCCTTGTACGGGCCGCGGTGGGTGACTCCGGCCGCGAAGACCGGCAGCGCCTTCCGTCGGATCGCGCCGGCGTCGCGGATGGCGCCGTTGATCACCAGACCCGCCACGCCGAGCAGCGCGGCATGATCGGCCATGATTTCGCCGATCAGCGAATTGGTGAGATCACCGCCGCCGTCGACCACGATCACGTCGCCGGGCTGCGCCAGCTCCAGTGCCTTGTGGATCAGGAGGTTGTCGCCGGGGCGCGTCTTGACGGTGAGCGCCGCACCCGCCATGCGGCCGCCGCTGTGCATGGGCCTCAGCCTGGGTCCGCCGGCGAACATGCGCGCCATGCAGTCGCTCACATTGGCGACGGGCACGTCCAGGAAGCGCCGGGCCAGCGCGACGTCGACGGCGCGGCGCCGCTTGAGGATCTGCAGTCCGATCATGTCCGTTCCCGCGTCAAGCCGTGACCGCAGGCGGCTTGCGCGCAGCGGTCACCATGATTTCGATCAGCACGTCGGGCAGCGCCATCTTCGCCTCGACCGTGGCGCGGGTCGGGGCATGGCCTTCCGGCATCCATGCTTCCCAAAGGGTGTTGAAGGTGACGAAATCCCGGTCGATGTCTCTCAGCCAGACCTGGGCGGACAGCAGATCGGTGCGTGCGATCTGCTGGGTCTGCAGCAAGGAGTCGATCGTGGCAAGCACCTGCGTCGTCTGCCCGGCGATGTCGGCCGAACGATCCGCTGCCGTGATGCCGGCAAGGTAGACGGTTTGAGCATGGACCACCACGAGGCTGTGGCGTTTGGTCGTTCGGTGGCGTTCGATGGTCATGAGGATGGACGGGAAGCCGCAGGACGGCGTGTGAAACGTTCGATGGCGAACGGAATCAGGTCGATGGGGGTCGCCCTGCCCGCGATCACGGCGCTGATGCATCGGGCGGTGATCGCCGAGGTCGTCAAGCCGTTGTGGGCATGTCCGACGGCATAGAGGATCCGCGGGTGCGAGACCAGCACGCCGATCGCAGGCATGCCGTCGGGCAGCGAAGGCCGAACGCCCATCCAGGGCACGGCGTCGTTGCCGTCGAGGTGCGGCAGGAACTTGCGCGCCAACGGCAGCAGCCTGTGGGCATGCGCCATCGCTGCCGGGGACTTCGCGCAGGCGAATTCGGCCGTGCCGGCCAGCCGCAGGCCCTCCACCATGGTGGTGGCGGCGAACAGGGGCTCCCCGAATACGACCGGGCGGCTCAGCCGGACGCCCGGGTGCGGCAGCATCAGGTGATAGCCGCGCTCGCTCGCGAGCGGCAAACGAAACGGCAGCAGCGCCTGCAACGGGCCGGGCTCGAACCCGGTACAAGCGACCAGTCGCGATGCACGGACGTCGCGTCCGCCGGACAGCCGCGCCGCCACCTGATCCGAACCCGGAATGATCTCCGTGACCTGGCCGCTGACGAACGTTCCACCCCCTCGCAGGAATCGATCGAAATACAGCAACCCGAGCGCGCGCGGATCCAGGCAGCGTCCCGCATTCGGGAAGCAGATGCCGCCGGCCATGTCGGGGGTCAATGCCGGCTCCATGGCACGCATTGTCCGAGCGGTCACCGCCTCCGCGCGGACGCCCAAGGCGTTCCATCCGGGCAGCAGCCGTGCCTTGGCGGAAAGCGCTGCCGCGGTCTGGTAAACCAGCAGACTTCCGTTGCGATCGACGAGATGGCGGGCACCCGCGGCGTCCAGCAGTTCGTCGAACGCGGCGATCGCCTCGGTCAGCAGGCCGGCCATCGACCGCTGGATGTGGCCAGCCGTTCCCGCCGCCGAGACCCGCAGCGCCCTGATCGCCCAAGGCATCAGCCGAGGCAGGTACGAGGGACGAACGGCGAGCGCTCCGGCGCGAGAGAAAAGCAGGCCGGGAAGCCGTCGCAGCATGTCCCAGGCCGCGGGCGGGAAGATGTTGGCCTCCGACAGATAGCCGGCGTTGCCGGACGAGCATCCGCTCATCGGCTCGCGCGCGTCGATCACGGTGACGTCCATGCCATCCATCTGCAGGCGCAGCGCGACCGACAGGCCGATGATGCCGGCACCCACGATGACGACCGATCCGCCGTCAGGCGCCGACGGCATAGCTCGGGCGACGCGGATCGGCGCCGGCCAGGCTGATGCCGGTGCCAGGGTCGAAATCGAGAACGCAGACGCCGCCCGCCCGCCAGGTGCGGGCCGGCCATTGCACGACGTCGTGTCCGCGCAGTCTCAATGCCTCGGCGGTACCAGCGCCCAGATCGGCTTCGACATGCACGCGGCCGGGCAGTCGGACATGGGGCTCGAACGAGTCGGGGAAGTCGTAGGTCGCGAATCGCGGCGCGTCGACCGCGGCTTGCGGATCGAAACCGAATTCGGTCAGGTTCAGGAAGACCTGGGCCATCGCCTGAAGCTGGACGTCGCCACCCGGCGTTCCGAAGGGCACCAGGCGCCCGTCGTGCATCGCGGCCAACGCGGGGCTGGGAGTCAGCCTGGGCCGCTTGCCGGGCGCCACGGAGGACGGATGGTGCGGGTCGGCCCAGGACTGCGACCCGCGCGACGAAGGGCAGATTCCCGTTCCCGGGATCACCGGCGTGTCCATCGAGACATCGCTGGGTGTCGCCGACAGCGCATTGCCTTGGCGATCGACCACGCAGACGTACGACGTATCGAGCGCCGTCGGCGACGGCCGATCGTCGGGCTTCGCATCGATCGCGGCGGCCTCGCGATCGATGGCGTCGGCCCGCGCGCGGGCGTATTCGGTCGAAAGCAGCCGCTCGAGCGGTACCGAAACATGATCCGGGTCACCGAAGTAGCGGTGGCGATCCGCGAACGCGATCTTGAACGCTTCGACCAGCGCATGCACGTAGGCCGGAGAATTGTGAGGATGCCGCGAGACCTCCAGCGCGTCCGCCAGGCGGAGGATCTGGATCAGCGTCGGCCCCTGGCACCAGGCGGGACAGGTGAAGATCTGGTACTTCTCGAACGATGCACGGGTCGGCTGTTCGACCTTCGATCGATAGCCGGCGAGGTCCTCCAGGGTCAGGAATCCGCCGTGCTCGCGGTGGTAGGCGGCGATCTTCGCGCCGATGTCGCCGCAGTAGAACGCGTGTCTCGCTGCCTCCAGACCTTCCAGCCTTCCTCCCCTGGCGCTCGCTTCCTGGTCGACCATGTACGTGATGGTTGCCGCCAGATCGCGCTGGATGAATCGCTCGCCCGGAAGCGGCGGGCGGCCGTTCGGCAGGTAGATGGCCGCGTTCGCAGGCCAGCGGCGGTAGTCCTCCTGGAATGCCGAGATGATGGTGGACATCAGCGGGTGCATGACGAAGCCGTCGCGGGCGAGGCGGATGGCCTCCCGGGCCACCTCGCCGAACGTCATCGTGCCGAACCTGCCGAGCGCAGTCAGCCAGGCGTCCGGCGCCGCCGGGACGACGGTTCGAAGCACGCCATGCGGGATCTTGCCGTCATGGTGCTGCTGGAAATAGTCGGGACGCATCGCCTTCGGCCAAGCGCCGAGGCCTGCGATCGAAGTCACCTGGCGCGTCTTCGCCGTGTAGATCAGCATCGGCGCGACGCCGGCGAAGTTGACCACGTCGCTCTGCACCACCGCCAGCACCAGGCCCGCCGCGACGCCCGCGTCGACCGCATTGCCGCCGTTTTCCAGAATCGCGAACGCGGCTTGCGAGGCCAGGTAGTGCCCGGCCACTACGTTGTGCTTGGTCGCGCAGACCATCGGCCTGCTCGACACACCGCCGCCTTGCGATGCCGCCTGTCCCGGAAGGCCATTTCCGATGCTGTCAACGGCCATCCACCGCTCCTTGCATCCGTTGCTTCGCGCGGCGAGACCGCGTGGCTTGGAATTCTCGGAGTGCCGTTTCATACGGTCAAGCGATATGATAGAACGAGTCATATTCCTGAATCGAATGCAATGGCCGGCGGCCCGCAAGTCACGCTCAAGCAGCTGGAGACCTTGTCATGGGTTTCGAAGCTCGGCAGCTTCCAGGCCGCGTCGCTGCGGCTCAACACCTCGCAATCGGCCATCTCCAAGCGAGTGGCCGAGCTCGAGTCGGTCTATGGCAAGCCGCTGTTCGACCGGTCCCGGCGCACTGCCCGCCTGACGCCGGACGGCAAGCGCCTGGTGGCCCGGGCCGACGAGCTGCTGGCGTTCAGCAAGAACCTGTTCAACGACACCGATGAAGCGCCGGATTACGACCAGGTGTTCAGGCTCGGCGCGAGCGAACTGATCGGCATGACCTGGCTGTCCCGCTTCCTGCGCGCTGCGACCGCGCAGTTTCCGCGCCTGCTGGTGGACATCGAGGTGGACCATGGCGGCCGGTTGCTCGACAAGCTCAACCAGGGGCACTTCGACCTGGCGCTGATCCCGGGGCCGATGTGGGGCAACCTGTACGAAGCGGTGGCGCTCAGGCAGCTGGAGCGCCATTGGCTGTCGAGCCCGGCCCTGGGCGTCCCGCGCCGTGTGCTATCGATCGAGGAGCTGTCCAACTATCCGGTCGTGACGCCGCATCCGGACTCGATCCAGGCGCGCTTCGAGAACGACTGGCTGCGGCGCAACGGCTTCATGGCGCAACGCCAGGTCCGCGCCAACAGCTTTCCGGTCCAGGGAGAGATGGTGCTCGCGGGGCTGGGCGTGGCGCTGCTGCCCGTGCAGTTCTATGGCGGCATGTTGCAGGCCGGCCATCTGGTCAGGGTGCGGACCCGCCCGGAGTTGCCGAACGTCCGCTATTTCGCCGTGTATCGGCGCACGCCGGCGCACGCGCTGGCACCGGCAATGGCGAAGCTCGCCAAGAAGCATTGCGACTTCTCGGCACGCGCGATCGATCGTTGAATCCAGGCGTGAGTCGCGCAGCCTTTCAGTCGAAGCCGTAGAGCTCGCCGGGGTTGTCGACCAGGATTCGGTCGAGCGTCCTTCGATCGCCGACGAGATCGCAGAACTGCGAGAACATCGCGAGCGTATCCGGCTGCTCCCGCTCTGTCGCGTGAGGCCAATCCGAGGCCCACAGCGCGCGTTCCGGTACCGCTGCGACGAAGGCCCGCACCGTTTCGGCGAATCGGCTGCCGTGGCCCACCGTGGCGTCCGGCTCCAGGTAGGGCGCGGAAAGCTTGACCCACGCGCGTCCCCGATCCGCGAGCTCGACGATCGTCGAGAACGCCGCGCGGTCCCGGCCTTCCGGATCCCGGATCCTCGCGGCATGCTCGAAGACGATGGGCGTGGGCAGGGACCGCAGCAGCCCGGCCATTTCCGCGATCAGCGTCGGCGACGCATAGACCTGGACATGCCAGCCGAAATCGGCGATGCGATGCGCAATCGGTGCCACGTCCTCGATCTTCCAGGGCCCTCCCTGGATGAAGTTGAACCGCGCGGCGACGAAGCCGGCTTCATCGAGCTCGGCGATGTCGTCGCGGGTGGACTCCTTGGTCAGGACGGCCGTTCCCTTGGCGGGAATGCCCAGCATCCGGATCGCGTCGCGGGTGCAGCGATTGTCGGCGCCATAGATGGAAGGTGCGGCGACGACACAGCGCGTGATCCCGACCTTTTGCCGGACCGCCGTGTATTGCGCGATCGAAGCATCCGGCGGATCCAGCACCGCTCCGGACCACAGCGGATACCGATGGTCCAGGATGTGCATGTGGCAGTCACAGATTTCGCGCATCGGCGCCTCGCGATTCCGTCTGCGGCGCGAGGATGGCGGCAGAAACCTCACGGACGTCGCTCACGCCGCACATCGCCATCGTGAGATCGAGCTCCTTGCGGATGATCGCCAGGCACTTCTCGACCCCCTGCCGGCCTCCCGCGCCCAGGCCATAGAGATGGGCGCGCCCGATCAGCACGCCCTTCGCGCCGCGAGCCAGCGCCCTCAGGACATCCTGGCCCGAACGGATGCCGCCATCCATCAGCACTTCGACGTCGGGACCCACCGCCGCCACCACGTGCGGCAGCGCCCGGATCGTCGAGAGCGCGCCATCGAGCTGTCGGCCGCCATGATTCGAGACCACCAGGGCGTCGGCCCCGGCCGAGACGGCCGAACGGGCGTCCTCCGGATGGGTCACGCCCTTCACGATCATCCTGCCCTTCCAGCGGTCACGGATGCGGCGCAGGTCGTCCCACGAAATGCACGGCGACAGCTGATCGGCCGCCCAATGCGCGACCTCGCCGACATCGTCCGAGATCCCTTCGACATGGCCCACGATGTTGCCGAAGTTGCGACGCGGGGTGCCGAGCATGCCGATGCACCAGCCCGGACGGGTGATGAATTGCGGCAGCCGTGCCAGGGTGAACATCGTGGCCGTCCGGTTGTTCCGGATGTCGGCATTGCGCTGTGCATGCAACTGGATGTCCAGTGTCACCACGAGCGCGGAGCACGCCACGGCCGCTGCCCGATCGATCAATCGGTCCACGAAGCCCCGGTCCTGCATGAAGTGGACCTGGAACCAGAACGGACTCCGGGTGTGCTTCGCGACGTCCTCGATCGAGCAGGTGCTCACGGCCGACAGCGTGTAGGGAATGCCGGCAGCCTCGGCCGCCTGGGCTGCAAGGATCTCGCCATCGGCGTGCTGCATGCCTGCCGATCCGGTCGGCGCGATCGCCACCGGCATGGTTGCGGGCTGCCCGGCAAGGACCGTGGCCAACGACCGGGACCGGAGGTCGCGCACGACGCGCGGCCAGAACGTGATGGCCTCCAGGTCGGCCCGGTTCGAGCGCAAGGTCGTCTCGGTCCAGGAGCCGCCGTCGGCATACTCGAAGAAGACTTTCGGAACCCTTTTCCTGGCCAGCGCGCGCAGATCCTCGATGCAGGTGATGGGCCTTGCCATGATGACGGTGGCCGCGATCCCTACTCCACGGTCAACCCGATGTCGCGCGCGACCTTGCCCCACTTGGCATGCTCGCCGGCGATGTATTGCTTGAACGCCGCCGGCGAGCCTCCGGCCAGTTCGGTTCCTTCCATCTTCGCCTGGAAGTCCGGCGTCGACAGGACGGCCTGGATGTCGCTGTTCAGCTTCGTCACGATGGCCGGCGGGGTCCCTGCAGGCACGGAAATCCCGACCCAGCTCGCGCCTTCGAAATTCTGGTAGCCGAGCTCCTGCAGTGTCGGCACGTCGGGCAGCAACGGCGAGCGCTTGGAGCTGGTGACGGCGAGCGCACGAACCTTGTCGGCCTTGACCTGGGGAGCCCAGGTGATGACGTTGTCGAAGGTAAGCTGAACCACGCCGCCGATCAGATCCGTCATCACCTGCACCGAGCTCTTGTAGGAGACGGTCGCCATCTGGACGCCGGTGAGATTGAGGAACAGCGCGCCCGTGAAGTGACCGGTCGTTCCGTTGCCGGGGGAGCCGAAGTTCAGCTTCCCGGGCTGCTGCCTGGCCAGCTCGATCAGCTCCTTCACGTTCCGGACCGGCAGGTCCTTGTTGACGATCAGCACGTTGCCGCTCTTCACGACGAGGATGACCGGGTCGAATTCCTTCAGCGGATCGAAGTCCATCTTCTTGTAGATGCTGGGATTGATGGCGTCGGTCGCGGTATTGGAAAGAAACAGCGTGTAGCCGTCCGCGGGTCGCCGGGCCGCGTAGCCCGCCGCCAGGTTGCCTGCGGCGCCAGGCCGGTTGTCGACCACGACGGCAGAATTCCACCGATCCGAGAGTCCTTGTGCGACCACTCTGCAGGCCTTGTCGCCGAACCCGCCTGCGGCAAACGGGCACACCACGGTGACCGGCTTGCTGGGATACGGCGCCTGTGCCTGCGCGATCGAGGCCACGACGGTGCAAAGGACCGCGGCGACGCGCCGAATGAGTCTGTCGTGCATGGTCTGTCGGCCTCCTGGTGCGATCCTGCCTGGTCTTCGAGAGCGAGCGAAGAGAGATCGCCGGCGCGCAGATTCTGCGGTCGTTGATGATGAGAATAAAGCGATATTTTTTGATACCTCATCGGAAAAAAGCAGATGCGTCTCGAGTGCGATCGCCCTCCGGCTCACGGTCCTGCTTGAAGTCTCTCCGCCATCTTCTGCTGCGCCAGGCTGATCGCCTTGAGCGGCCTGACCATCACCTTGAACTCGATGATCTGGCCGGCCTGGTTCCACTTGACGATGTCCACTGCGTTGATGGCGACGCCGTCGACCTCGCTTTCGAATTCCAGCATGGCGTCCGTGTCGGCTCGCTTCACTCGGTGCTGGCGCTCGAGACGGCCGGCGACCGGATCTCATCGATCAGCGTCGTGGCGAATCCGGCGAAGATGGGCGGCGTTCACACTTCGTTCCGGTCGTGCCCGGATCCGGCGGTCACGCCGGCGTCGCCACCGCCGATGCCGATGCCGATGCCTGACTGACGAGCTACCGAGCAAGACGACCCGATCGACCAGGTCCGGTACATCCGGCTGCCGGCAGCGGTCGAACAGCCGCCGGTCGGCGGTCACCAGTCGGCAACCGGCCTGCCGGGCGAGCGCCAGATAGAAGCAGTCGTACGCCGGATGCATCAGACGGATCGACAGCGAGAGCGCCTCCGACGCAAGGCTGGCGCAGCCATGCACCTGCAGCGGCAGATGCAGCAGCAGGCGGACCGCCGCTTCGGCTGTCGCCGCGTCCATCTCCCGCCCGGACTGCTTCTTCCAGAGGATATTCGCCACCTCGGGAAACAGCAGGTCGGGCACCAGCAGTTCGCCGTCGAGCAGGTCCTCGGCCTGCCCCGACTCCGGCTCCGGGGCGAGCCACTTCGCGGCGACGCTCGCGTCCACCACGATCTTCGTGTCATTACAACGCTCGCTCCCACCGTGGTTCAAACGCAAGCGGCGGATCGTTACGCCATGGCCTGGAGCACCCGCTGCCGGCCCGAAGCCACTCACACCATGCAGGAGTATCGCCATGAACACCCGGATTCTCGCCGTTGCCGCCCTGACCCTGACCGGTGCACTGAGCGCCGGCACCGCCAACGCCTACATGGGCGATGGCTGCGGACGCGACGCCCAGCTGCGCTATTCGCATCACGCCGGGCGGCTGGTTTGCCGTCCGATCGTCCGCGGGCCGGCGCCGGTGTTCATCCCTGCCCCGGTGGCCGTGATGCCCGCCCCGAGAGTGCTCATGCGGCCGCCGGTCGTGGTGATGCGGGCGCCGGTGATCTCCGTGCCCGCGTATCCCCGCTTCGTTCCGGTTGCGCCGCGCATCGTTCCGGTCGCGCCCGGATTCGGCGGCTACGGCGGAAGCTTCGTCAACCGCCAGGCCCCGGGCGGATATGCCCGCGGTGTCATTCCCGCCGGCCGTGGAGGCATGATCGCACCGGCCGCCCGTGCCGGCCATGCCGGTCACACGATGCGCGGGCGCTGACCCGATCCTCCGCCGGACTTTCGTCCGGTCGGGCATGACCGACCGAGGACCGGGCCGGCCCGAGGATCGACCCGCGCGCTATCGCTCGAACGCCGGCGCCCGCAGCGCCGGCGCGCGGGACGCGTACCCACCGTATCGTTCCAGCACGGCTTCGTCCAGGTCGATCCCCAGGCCCGGGGCGTCGGGAAGATCGATGCAGCCGTCCCTGGGCAGCAACTGCGCCGGACAGATATTCGTGGCGAACTCGGCGAACGGCAGGTAGTACTCGGTCAGCGTGAAGTTCGGCATGACGGCTGCGACCTGCACGGTCGCGTTCAACGCCACCGTCGTCGAGTTGAAGTTGTGCGGCGAGACGGCCACGAAATGCGGCTCGGCCATCGCGCCGATCTCCTTCAGCTCGAGGATGCCGCCGACGTTGCAGACGTCGGGGTTGAGAATGTCGGCGGCCCGCTTTTCCAGTACCGGCACGAACGCCGCCTTGCCGTACAGCGTCTCACCGGTCACGACCGGGATGCCCACCGCCCGGCGGACTTCGGCGACGGCGTCGACGTTCTCCGCGAGGCAGGGCTCTTCATACCAATACAGATCGTATTGCTCCAGCGCCTTGCCGAGGCGCCGGGCGGAACCGGGCGACAGCCGGCGCAACAGGTCCAGCAGGATGTCGACGTCGGGACCGACCGCGTTCCTGACCGCCTCGACGACCGCCGCCACGTGCCGCTCGTGCTGCCGCGGCACGTGAGTGCGCCAGGCACCCGGCAGCGGCGACAGCTTGATCGCGGAGAACCCCCTGGCGACGACGGCTGCCGCCGCCTCGGCGTACTCCGAAGGCTGCGTGCATTGATCGCTCCATCCGTTCGCGTAGACGCGAATCTTCTCGCGGCACTTGCCGCCGAGCAGGTTGTAGACCGGCTGCCCGCACGCCTTTCCGACGATGTCCCAGAGCGCCTGTTCGATCGCGCTCTGCGCACAGTACAGGTCGAACGAGCTGCGCCGCTGCGCGAAGTCGTCGTGGACCGTCTGCAGGAAGTGCTTGATCTCGAACGGGCTGCGGCCCACGCAGGCCTCGCCGAGCTCCCCGATCTGGCCGACGATCGCGCGGTCGCGACCGCGCAGCGTATAGGCCTCGCCCCAGCCGTGGAGGCCGGTGTCGGTGGCGACTTTGACGAACAGCCAGGTCCGGCTGCGGAAGCCGGGATCGACCGGAAAACACCGTACCGAGACGATCTTCATGGGGGCGCCGCGTCACTCCACCTGCGCGCCCGACTCCTTGATCATCCGCTCGAGGCTCGGCGCCTCGGCCCTGATCTCGGCGGCGAAGGCCTGCGGCGACGCCGACGGTGCCGCTTCCATGCCTTGCACCGCGATCCGCTTGCGAACGTCCTCCCGGTTCAGCGCGGCCGAGGCCGCCTGGTGCAGCCGCTGCACGACCGCATCGGGCGTGCCGGCCGGGACGAACAGCCCGAACCAAAACGCGTACTCGTAGCCCGGCAACCCGGCGGCAGCCGCGCCCGGGACGCCGGGGATCGCTTCCGATGCATCGGCCTGCGAGATCGCCAGCCCCTTGATCCGCCCCGACTGGATGTGGCCCA
The DNA here is from genome assembly GCA_050249335.1 of Lautropia sp. Lineage (GTDB taxonomy): Bacteria > Pseudomonadota > Gammaproteobacteria > Burkholderiales > Burkholderiaceae_E > Lautropia. The sequence continues at coordinate 15,986 of JBFWQR010000060.1, read as the reverse complement.
TCACGGTCGGCGGCGGCGAGAACATCACGTCGGTCTCGCCGGCCAGCAGCGCCAGCACGGCCGGCCCGCCCCCCTTGTACTGCACCGACGTGAACTTCACGCCGCTGACCGATTCGAACAACGCCGAGGCCAGGTGAGGCGCCGAGCCGAAGCCGGCCGAGGCGTTCAACAGCTTGCCGGGGTTCTGCTTGCCGTAGGCGACCAGCTCGGCGAGGTTGCTGACCGGCAGATCCTTCTTGGCCGTCACGATCGTCGCACCGCGGGTCAGCCGCGACACCGGAACGAAGTCCTTGTCGGGGTCGTAGCCGGCATTCTTGTACAGCGCATGGTTGATCGCCATCGCGCCGGCGACCAGTATCGTGTAGCCGTCGGCGGTGGTCTTGGCGATGGTTTCATTGGCGATGTTGCCGCCCGCCCCGGGGCGGTTCTCGACGACGGCCGCCACGCCCAGCTCCCGGCCGAGCTCGGCGGCCACCAGCCGGGTGACGAAGTCGCCCGAGCCGCCGGGCGCGAACCCGATCACCAGCTTGATCGGACGGGCCGGCCAGCTCTGCGCATGGGCGGCGCCCGCCCACGGCAGGCCGATCGATCCGAGCACGGCGGCGAGCAGCCAGCGCTGCGCCCGTCGCCGGACGGGACGCACGGCCGGTGCCGTGTGCGCCCGGGTGTACCGATCGGTCGATCCGTCGAATGTCGATGTGTTCGCAAGCATGTTCACTCCTCCTGACGCCTGTCCCTGCGCTCAAAATAGTCGTCGATGAAATCGAGCTGCTCGCCGCGCCAGGCCCGGCCGATCGCGATCGAGTCGCCGAACTCGAGATAGCGGTCCGAGCCGGCGTCGTAGCTCGGCCACTCGGGTGTTCCGGGCCGGTTCGGGTCGCCCTTGCGGGCGAACTCGACCCAGGCGTCGGTCATTGCCGCCGACACGGCCCGATCGATCGGATCGACGATCGGGACGGCGTCGAGGTTGTCGAACACGTACGGCAGCTCGTCGGTGTGGTGCGGACCGTCGCTGCGCCGGGCACGGCACCGGGCGAACAGATAGCGCCAGGCCGGCCGGCCGAGCCGCGACCAGGATCGGGCCAGCAGCCGCACGCCGTAGTTGAACTGGGTGTCGGCGAAGACCTCGGCCACGCGGCGCTTGACTTCGTCATCGCGCCCGGCACGGTAAAGCCCGGCCATGAGCACGGCATCGGCGCCGAAGTCGTTCACCAGCAGCTGGTGGTATCGGGCGACGGTCTCGATGCCCCAGTCGGCGGTCAGCATCGAGCCTTCGTCGACATTGCCGCCGATCAGCATCGGCAGCGCGCGCAGGTTGCCGGCCCTCAGCGTGCTGCGTTCGTTCTCGGTGATCAGCCAGCCGTCGCGGATCGGCCGCAGCACGCGCGCGCCGGTCAGGCTGCGCCGCTTCGGCACGAGCCGGGCGGTCAGCGCCAGCAGCTCGCGGCTCGAGCCCGCACGCAGGCTGCCCAGGTCGGGCGCGACGGTGCTGCCCGCCGACTCGGCGTCGCGCAGGCTCGCCAGCGATCGACCGCAGCCGGGGCTCTGCAGGATCACGCGCTGGAACAGCCCGTCCGTCAGCGGCGTGCCGAGCAGCAGCAGGATCGACGATGCGCCGGCCGACACGCCGAACAGCGTGACCGCCGACGGATCGCCGCCGAAGCCCGAGATGTTGCGTTGGATCCATTCGAGCGCCGCGATCTGGTCGAGCAGTCCGTAGTTGCCCGAGACCGCGTGCGGCGATTCATCGCTCAGCGCCGGATGCGCGAGGAAGCCGAAGATGCCGACGCGGTAGTTGAAGGTGACGACCACGACCCCGCGGCCGGCGAGTGCGGCGCCGTCGCACTGCCGGTCCGAGCCCGAGCCCGAGACGAAGCTGCCGCCGTGGACCCAGACCATGACCGGCAGCGAGCCGGGCCGCGCGTCGGCGGGCGCCCAGATGTTCAGGAACAGGCAGTCCTCCGACATGCCGGGCGCGCGCGACTGCGGATCGGGCGCCTGTGGGCAGTCGCGCCCGAAGGCGAGCGCCGGCCGCTCGCCGGTCCAGCGCGCCGCCGGCTCGGGCGCCCGCCAGCGGCGCCTGCCGGTCGGCGGCGCGGCGAACGGAATGCCCTTGAACGACACGACGGTCGGCGCCTCGCGGCCGGCGTCGGCCGCGACCGATCCGAGCAGCACCCCGGCGTCGGTTTCCCGGCGAACGAAACGCTCCAGCGAAGCATGGATCTGCGAATTCATCGAACCGGCCCGGCGAGCCCGGCACCTCCCCTTTCGTCGTCCGCTGCGTCGCGGACTGCGGCCGGTGCCGCGACGAAGCAAGCCGCGATATTTAACGGGGGCAGCCGCCGATGTCCAGGACGATATGCTTCGGTCTGACTGTCGCTTTCTCTTGGGGCGTACTCCCGGAGCGTGCCGGCCGTCAGCCCGTCGGCCGCTTCGCGTGCCGGGCGGCGATGACCGACAGCCGGCCCCGCAAACCGTCGAGCGGCACGGCCAGCGGGTCGAGCTGCTCGACGAAGCCGATCACCATCGTGCCGAGCAGATCGACCAGCGCGTCCTCGTGTACGAACAGCGCCCGCCGTTCGGATCGCAGCAGGTACAGCGTGCGCCTGAGCGCCGGATTCACGATCCGCCGCGCGATCAGCCTCCCCTGACGCAGCTCCTGGACCGCGCTGGCGAACGGCATCACGCTGTCGACGTCGCCGTGGGCAACCAGGTCGCGCGTGGCGGTGACCGACGACACTTCGAGCGCGACGTTCAGCTCCAGGCCCATGCGCACGGCGGCACTGCGAATCAGCTGATGCGTGCCGTCATGCCGCACCGGCAGCGCCAGCGGGCGGCTCGCCAGCTCCGAGAACGCGATCGTATCCGGCACGTCGCCCGCGCCGGCAGCGCTGATGAACAGCAGCTCCTCCTCGATCAGCGGCACGCGCAGCAGCCCCTGGCGCTGCGCGATCTCGTAGGCAAGCGCCAGATCCAGCTCGTTGCGCTCGACCGCGTCAGCCAGCTCGGAGCTCATCTCCTCGATCAGCTGCAGGTCGACGTCGGGCAGGGACTGCCGCGCCCGCAGCGTGAGGTCGCGGCTCAGCAGATTGATCAGGCCGTTGGTCAGCCCCAGGCGGATGCGCTCGCGCTGCGGCCGGCCGGCGGCGGCGACCTGTCGCTCGGTTTCATCGACCAGCCGAACGATCTCGCAGGCGCGCTGGTAGAGAATGCGGCCGGCGGGCGTCGGCGAGACGCCGCGCGAATGACGGCTGAGCAGGCTCACGCCGAGCGCCGCTTCGAGCTGGCGCACCTGCGCGCCGAGCGCCGGCTGCGCGACGAACAACTGCTCGGCCGCGCGCGTCATGTTGCCGGTCTCGACGATCCGGATGAAGTAGCGCAGCTGGCGAAGGTTGATCGGTGTCTCCTCCGACGAGGGGGCGGGCACCCGGCGCCGCGGCACCCGCGATCAGCGCCGGTCGATCACTCGACGCTCGCCGCCGTCGGCGCGCTGCCGGTGCCCCGGCAGCTTCGCGATCGTGCTGCTGGCGGCGATCGTGCTGCTGCGGCGTTCGTAGTGAACAGGCCCCCCTAGACGCTGCGCGCGAGCGCAGCCGCCCGCCCGATATAGGTCGCCGGCGACAATTCCCGCAGCTGCTGCCGCGCGGCCTCCGGAATCTCGAGCGTATCGATGAAAGCCGCCAGCTGCACCGCGTCGATCGCGCGGCCGCGGGTCAGCGCCTTCAGCTTCTCGTACGGCTGCTCGACGCCGTAGCGCCGCATCACGGTCTGCACCGGCTCGGCCAGAACTTCCCAGTTCGCGTCGAGGTCGGCGGCGAGCCGCGCCGGATCGGCCTCGAGCTTGCCGAGGCCGCGCAGGCAGGCATCGTAGGCGAGCAGCGAATAGCCGAGCGCGACGCCGACGTTGCGCAGCACGGTCGAATCGGTCAAGTCACGCTGCCAGCGGCTGACCGGCAGCTTCTGCGCCAGGTGCGACAGCAGCGCGTTGGCGAGCCCGAGGTTGCCTTCCGAGTTCTCGAAGTCGATCGGGTTGACCTTGTGCGGCATCGTCGACGAGCCGACCTCCCCTTCCTTGAGCCGCTGCCGAAAGTAGCCGAGCGAGATGTAGCCCCAGAGGTCGCGGTCCAGGTCGAGCAGGATCGTGTTGACGCCGATCAGCGCATGGAACAGGTCGGCCATGTAGTCGTGCGGCTCGATCTGCGTCGTCAGCGGATTGAACACGAGGCCGAGCCGCTCCTCGACGACGCCGCGCGCGAACGCCGGCCAGTCGATGTCCGGATAGGCGGCCAGGTGCGCGTTGTAGTTGCCGACCGCGCCGTTCATCTTGGCGAGGATCGCGACCGATGCGGCGCGGCGCCGTGCCGCCTGCAGCCGGACCACGACATTGGCGAGCTCCTTGCCGAGCGTCGTCGGCGTCGCCGGCTGGCCGTGAGTGCGCGCCAGCATCGGCAGCTCGGCATGGCGATGCGCGAGCGCGCGCAGCGCCTCGACGATCCGGTCGATCGCCGGCAGCAGGACCTCGTCGCGCGCGGCGCGCAGCATCAGGCCGTGCGAGGTATTGTTGATGTCCTCGGAGGTGCAGGCGAAGTGGATGAACTCGCTCGCCGCGGCGATCTCGGGGTCGCTGCCCGCCCGCTCCTTCAGGAAATATTCGACCGCCTTGACGTCGTGATTGGTGGTCCGCTCGAACGCCTTGATCGCCTGGGCATCGGCGTCGCCGAAGTGATCGACCAGCCCCTGCAACAGCGAGCGGGCGCGCGGCGAGAACGGCTTCAGTTCCGGCAGGCCGGCGTCCGACAGCGCGATCAGCCATTCGATCTCGACCCGGACGCGGTGGCGCATGAACCCCGCCTCCGACCAGAGCGGCCGCAGCGCCGCGACCTTGTCGGCATAGCGGCCGTCGAGCGGCGAGAGCGCGTTGAGGGGTTCGGCCATCGGGGAATGCTAACAGCCGCTACGGGCCTGAAATCCGGAGTCCGGTCCGTTTTCCATGAGAAATCTCCGGCCAGCACATAGAATCCCCGCCACCCGAGGCTCCGCTACGGAAATGAATCTTTAACAATTGTCCTCGGTCTCTGGAATTCCAGGTATTCACCGTCTATGCTTCTTCGCGAACGCGAAACGCCCGAATGACTGTGGCGGTACTGCCGTTGTCAGTCGCATGCATTCGGCAGGAGCCCACTTCCGAGGATGGACATGAATCGATACCTGATACTCGCCTTGCTTTCCTTCTCTGTCGCTGCGGGGTGTGCAACAACCGGCTCTCAGGGCTTGACCGTCGGGGACGCTCTCAGCAAAGGCGCCAGGCAGCTTACAGCCTCCGAAGTGAAATCCCTTTTCTCGGGCGCGACCGTCGAGGGTCAAAGCAACGAAAGCGGCAACTCGTTCCGCGCGGCATACACACCGGACGGGAAGTTCAGCGGCGTCGTCACTCGGTCCGGATTCAGGTTCGACGGCAACTGGACAGTCAACGAAAAGAATCAGATTTGCAGCAACTTGATGACGGCTGGCGCTCGAGGCGGCGAGCCTTGCCAGTATATCTATGCCCTGGACGGCAAGTATTACGCAGCCACCACGGCCGAAAAGACTGGAGACCTTCTGGAACGGCGCTTCTCGAGGTAGGAGGGACGCGAAAGCGTAGCTCTCCGGCCGACCGTCTGATCGACGCCGGGTGACGGCCGCGGGCCGCGCGGCCCGGCGGCGTCAGATCGGCACGGGTCAGATCGGCGCGAACGAATCGACGCGCGCTTTCGGCCAGTAGTACTTGAAAACCGCCGGCTCGGCCTCGCCGTCGAGCAGCTCGCCGCGCTGCAGCTGCGGGTAGATGTTCGAGAACAGCTGAATCCGCTCGCCGCTGACGCGCCGGACGATGTGCTCGGGCCCGATCTGCGACGGATGGGTGAAGCCGGCCGCGGCGACCAGCTCGGCGAGCGCGGCGAGCGTGTTGCGATGGAAGTTGGCGACACGCTCGGCCTTGTCGCCGACCACCAGCGCGCGGCTGCGCAGCGGATCCTGGGTCGCGACCCCGGTCGGACACTTGTCGGTGTGGCACGACATCGACTGGATGCAGCCGAGCGCGAACATGAAGCCGCGGGCCGCGTTGCACCAGTCGGCGCCGATCGCCATCGCCCGGACGATGTCGAACGCGGTGACGATCTTGCCGGCGGCGCCGATCCGGACCTGGTCGCGCAGGTCGAGCCCGACCAGCGTGTTGTGCACCAGCAGCAGCGCCTCGTGCATCGGCGTGCCGATCCGGTCCATGAACTCGGCCGGCGCGGCGCCGGTGCCGCCTTCCTTGCCGTCGATGACGATGAAGTCCGGCGTGATACCGGTCGCGTGCATCGCCTTGGCGATCGCGAACCACTCCCACGGGTGGCCGATCGCGAGCTTGAAGCCGGTCGGCTTGCCGCCGGACTGCTCGCGCAGCCGCGCGACGAACTCGAGCAGCCCGATCGGCGTCGTGAAGGCCGAGTGCGACGCCGGCGACACGCAGTCGACGCCGATCGGAATGCCGCGTGCCTCGGCGATCTCCGGCGTCACCTTGGCGCCCGGCAGCATGCCGCCATGGCCCGGCTTGGCGCCTTGCGACAGCTTGATCTCGATCATCTTGACCTGCGGCTGCCGCGCGTTGTCGACGAAACGGGCCTCGGAGAAGCTGCCGTCGTCGTTGCGGCAGCCGAAGTAGCCGGAGCCGATCTCCCAGATCAGATCGCCGCCGTGCACGCGGTGATAGCGTGAGATCGAGCCCTCGCCGGTGTCGTGCGCGAAGCCGCCGAGCCGGGCGCCGCGGTTCAGCGCCTGGATCGCGTTGCCGGACAGCGAGCCGAAGCTCATCGCGGAGATGTTGAACACCGACATGCTGTAGGCCGCGCTGCAGGCGGCGCCGCCGACCATCACCCGGAAGTCGTGGCTGACCACCTGGGTCGGCGCCAGCGAATGATTGATCCACTCGTAGCCGGAGCCGTAGACGTCGTGCTGGGTGCCGAACGGCCGCTTGTCGAGCGCCTTCTTGGCCCGCTGGTAGACGATCGCCCGCTGCTGCCGGGTGAACGGCACGCCGTCGGTGTCGGACTCGAACAGATACTGGCGCAGCTCCGGCCGGACGTACTCGAACAGGAAGCGCAGATGGCCGAGCAACGGATAGTTGCGCAGGATCGAGTGCCGCGACTGCATCGCGTCGTGGCTGCCGAGCGCGGCGAGCGCGATGCCGGCGAGCGCCCAGCCGCCGTGGACCGCGCCGAGCGCCCAGGCCGCGACCAGCAGCACGGCTGCCAGCAGCACCAGCGCCAGCGTCACGAACCGGCTGGCGCCGAGCAGCGGCAAGGGTTCGCTGGAATTCGACATCGTTGGAGTGCCTCGTCAGCAGCTGCGTTCGCCGCCCGGTCATCTGCCCAGCAGCACGGTCAGGCGATCCGTCGCGTCGACGATCGTACGCGAAGCTGCCTGCATGCAACCGGCGCCGGGCCGCGGCAGCGCCGATTTGAGCAGATTCCACTGCGCGTTGTATTGCACCCAGATGACCGCACCGAGCGACGACTGCTGACGGCGCAGCCAGTCGTCGAAATCGCGTTGCCGGGCGGCGATCAGATCCGGCCGCGCCAGCGAGGCATGCCAGCAGCCGAATACGCCGGCGCGCGCGAGCTGCTGCAGACCGCTGCGCTGCCAGGCGCGCTCGAGCGCCGGATCGGCACCGGACCCGGCGGCCGGCGGCGGGCCGGCGAGCCCGCGCAGCTGCAGCGCCAGGCCGTCGGCGATCTGGTCCATCAGCCGGGCGATCTCGGGCGACGGCCGGGTCTGCAGCGCGTCGCGGATCGAGCCCCAGCGGTCGCCGAGCTGGCGGCTGCCGGCCGGCCCGAGCGTCCGCGCCGCCTGCTGCCGCAGCTGAGCGATCGCCCGGTCGGTTTCGCCGCGCAACCGCTCGCCCTCGGTCGCCGAGTCAGCCGGATCGAGACCGGTCGCGCTCTGCGCATAGAGGCGCAGCAGCAGCGCGAGCTGGCCGAGCGTGTCGGCCACCTGGCGCGAACGGCGCCGATCGAACGCCGGGGCGGCCGCTTCCCGCGTCCGGCTCGCCGCCGCCGGCCGTTGCCCGCCCGATTGTGCCCCGACCGATTGTGCTCCGCCCGGCTGCGCGACGCCCGGCTGCGCCAGCGACGGCGGCGACGGCAGCAGCGATCCGGAGGTCACCAGCAGCGCGGCCAGCAGAGCCGCGGCCGCTCGCGATCGCCGGCCGCAGGCCCGCCGCGGGACCCGGCGTGCCGGCCCGATCACGGCGCGGTCCCGGACTTGCGCACGATCGCGCGGCGGGGCCTGATCATGCGGCGGCGTCCGTCAGGGTGCACGGGCGCTAGGAAAGCACCAGCTGCGACTCGGCGACATCGACCGTCGAGATGACCCCGCCGCCGAGACAGACCTCACCGTCGTAGACGACCATCGACTGGCCCGGGGTCACCGCCCACTGCGGCTGATCGAACTCGACGCGGGCACCGGCGCCGGCAGCGGCCAGTCGCGCCGGCGCGTCGGCCTGGCGGTAGCGCGTCTTGACGCCGTAGCCGGTACCGGCCGCCGGCGGCCGGCCGATCCAGTGGGTCTCGACGCAGCCGAGCGCCCGCGCGAGCAACAGCGGATGATCGTGGCCGCGCACGACGGTCAGGGTGTTGGTCGCCAGATCCTTGCGCGCGACGTACCACGGCGCGCCGCTGCCGTCGCGCCGGCCGCCGAGGCCGATGCCCTTGCGCTGGCCGAGCGTGTAGAACGACAGGCCGATATGCTCGCCGACGACGACGCCGCGGTCGTCGACGATCGGCCCCGGCCGCGTCGGCAGATACCGCGTCAGGAACGCGCGGAACGGCCGCTCGCCGATGAAGCAGATGCCGGTCGAGTCGCGTTTGGCGGCGTTGGGCAATCCGATTCGCCGGGCCAGCGCCCGCACCTCGGACTTGTGCAGCCCGGCCAGCGGGAACTGCACGCGCGCCAGCTGCGACTGGTCGAGCCGGTGCAGGAAATAGCTCTGATCCTTGCCCGGATCGACCCCGCGCAGCAGCTCGTAGCACCCGTCGCCGCCGCGCCGCACGCCGGCATAGTGGCCGGTCGCGATCCGCTCGGCGCCGAGCCGCGACGCATGGTCGAGGAACGCCTTGAACTTGATCTCGGCGTTGCACAGCACATCCGGATTCGGGGTCCGGCCGGCCGAGTACTCGCGCAGGAACTCGGCGAAGACGCGATCGCGGTACTCGGCGGCAAAATTGACCGCCTCGACGTCGATGCCGATGACGTCGGCGACGCTGGCCGCGTCGAGCCAGTCCTGCCGGGTCGAGCAGTATTGGTCGTCGTCGTCGTCTTCCCAGTTCTTCATGAACAGGCCGACGACCCGCCAGCCCTGCTGCTTCAGCAGCCAGGCCGCCACCGCCGAATCGACGCCGCCGGAGAGGCCGACGACGATGCGGCCGGGGTGCGCGAAGCGGTGGACGGCGGCGGGCATCCGGAGATTCTACGAGTTCCCCAGCGCGATCCGGCCGGCTTTCCGGCGTTGCGTACGGTTGTTAGACTGTGGCCTCTCGAGCGGGATGCACTCGGACCGGACGCACTCGAATCCCAGGTGCGGCAGCCGCCGGGCCGCGATCGGCCCGGACCGGCCCGCGCCGGTCGTCCTGAAGAACGCAGCAGGTAGAACACACATGAGAATCGGGGTTCCCAGGGAGCGACGTGCCGGCGAGACCCGGGTCGCGGCAACGCCGGAGACCGTCAAGAAGCTGGTCGCCGCCGGCCACGAGGTCGCGGTCGAGGCCGAGGCCGGCGCCGGCGCCAGCGTGCCAGATGCCGCGTTCGAAGCCGCCGGCGCCCGGATCGTCTCGGCGCGCGACGCGTTCCAGAACGAGATGATCATCAAGGTCCGGGCCCCGCTCGCCGACGAACTGGCGACGCTGAAGCCCGGTGCCGTGCTGGTCGGCATGCTGAATCCGTACGACGCGGCCGGTCTCGCCAAGATCGCCGCGACCGGTGTCGCGGCGTTCGCGCTCGAGGCCGCGCCGCGCACCACCCGCGCCCAGAGCATGGACGTGCTGTCGTCGCAGGCGAACATCGGCGGCTACAAGGCGGTGCTGCTCGCCGCCAATCTCTATCAGCGGTTCTTCCCGATGATGATGACCGCCGCCGGCACCGCCAAGGCGGCCCGCGTCGTGATCCTCGGCGCCGGGGTCGCCGGACTGCAGGCGATCGCCACCGCCAAGCGGCTCGGCGCGGTGATCGAGGCGTCGGACGTCCGGCCGGCGGTCAAGGAGCAGATCGAATCGCTCGGCGCCAAGTTCATCGACGTACCGTACGAGACCGATGAGGAGCGGGCCGCCGCCGAAGGCGTCGGCGGTTATGCCCGGCCGATGCCGGAGTCCTGGCTGAAACGGCAGGCGGCGGCCGTCGCCGAGCGGATCAAGCTTGCCGACATCGTCATCACCACCGCGCTGATCCCGGGCCGCCGGGCGCCGGTGCTGGTCACGGAGGAGATGGTCAAGACCATGCGCGCCGGCTCGGTGATCATCGACATGGCGGTCGAACAGGGCGGCAACTGCCCGCTGTCCGAGGTCGACGCGGTCGTCACGCGCCATGGCGTCACGATCGCCGGCGTCACCAACCTGCCGGCGCTGGTCGGTGCCGACGCCTCGGCGCTCTATGCGCGCAACGTCTTCGACTTCCTGAAGCTGCTGTTCGACAAGGAGCAGAAGCTCAGGATCGATCTCGAGGACGACATCGTCAAGGCCTGCCTGGTCGCCGCCGACGGCAAGGTGCTGCGCACCTGAGCGGGTAGCGCGTCGGAAACGGAGGAACGGAACTTGGAAGCGATCAGCCACACCGTCATCAACCTGATCATCTTCGTGCTGGCGATCTACGTCGGCTACCACGTCGTCTGGAACGTCACGCCGGCGCTGCACACGCCGCTGATGGCGGTGACCAACGCGATCTCGGCGATCATCATCGTCGGCGCGATGCTCGCCGCGGCGCTGACCGAGGGCGGGCTCGGCAAGACCATGGGGGTGCTGGCGGTCGCGCTCGCCGCGGTCAACGTCTTCGGCGGCTTCCTGGTCACGCGCCGGATGCTCGAGATGTTCAGGAAGAAAGAGCGCAAGCCGGGCATCGCCAAGTGACGCTGAAGGCTTTTCTGTTCCTGTTCGTCGTCACGATCGTCGCGGTGGTCGCCGGCGCTTACATCGCCGAGCGGCTGATCGACCCCGGCTTCGCGCGCGGCATCGTGATCGCGGTGCTGGCCGGCTTCGTCGTGTTCCCGGCAGCGCGCTGGGCCGAGCATCGCGGCTGGATCAAGGGCGACTGGAGCCCGTCCGGTGAAGCCCGCAAGGCCGCCGAAGCGCGCAAGGCCGCCGAAGCACGCAAAGCCGCCGCCGAGGCGCGCAAGGCCGAGGCCGCAGCGACCCGCGAGGCCGCGGCCCCGGTCGCCGCCGCGCCGGCCGATCCCCCTGCACACGATCCCGGCGCGCCGTCCGCCGGCAGCCCCCCTTCCCCCGGAGACACTCGGTGAGCCTGAACCTCGTCGTCCTGCTGTACCTGGTCGCCTCGGTCTTCTTCATCCAGGCTCTGAAGGGGCTGTCGCACCCGACCACCTCGCGCATCGGCAACACCTTCGGCATGGTCGGCATGGCGATCGCGGTGCTCACCACGATCGCGCTGATCCTGAAGCTGCAAGGCGAACACGGCGCCGGCGGGCTCGCCTGGGTGCTCGCCGGCATCGTCGTCGGCGGCAGCGCTGGCACGGTGATGGCCAAGCGGGTCGAGATGACCAAGATGCCCGAGCTGGTCGCGTTCATGCACTCGATGATCGGTCTGGCCGCGGTGTTCATCGCGATCGCGGCAGTTGCCGAACCATGGGCGTTCAGCATCGTCACCAAGGGCCAGCCGATCCCGCTCGGCAACCGGCTCGAGCTGTTCATCGGCACCTTCGTCGGCGCGATCACGTTCTCCGGCTCGGTGATCGCGTTCGGCAAGCTGTCGGGCAAGTACAAGTTCCGGCTGTTCCGGGGCGCGCCGGTGGTGTTCACCGGCCAGCACCTGCTGAATCTGCTGCTGGCGATCGTGATGATCGGCTGCGGCGCGTGGTTCTGCGTCACTCAGCAATGGACGCCGTTCTGGCTGATGACCGCGATCGCGTTCGTGCTCGGCGTCCTGATCATCATCCCGATCGGCGGCGCCGACATGCCGGTGGTGGTCTCGATGCTGAACAGCTACTCGGGCTGGGCCGCCGCCGGCATCGGCTTCTCGCTGAACAACCCGATGCTGATCATCGCCGGCTCGCTGGTCGGATCGAGCGGCGCGATCCTCTCCTACATCATGTGCCGGGCGATGAACCGCTCGTTCTTCAACGTCATTCTCGGCGGCTTCGGCGGCGAGACCGCGGCGGCCAGCGGCGGCGGCCAGGAACAGCGGCCGGTCAAATCGGGCTCCGCCGACGACGCGGCGTTCCTGCTCGGCAATGCCGACAGCGTGATCATCGTGCCCGGCTACGGCCTGGCGGTCGCGCGTGCCCAGCACCCGCTCAAGGAGCTGACCGACAAACTGATCGAGAAAGGCGTGCGGGTCCGCTACGCGATCCATCCGGTCGCCGGCCGCATGCCCGGGCACATGAACGTGCTGCTCGCCGAGGCCGAGGTGCCGTACGACCAGGTGTTCGAGATGGAGGACATCAACTCCGAGTTCAGCGACACCGACGTGGTGCTGGTGCTCGGCGCCAACGACGTCGTCAACCCGGCCGCCAAGGATCCGAAGTCGCCGATCGCCGGCATGCCGATCCTCGAAGCATTCAAGGCCCACCAGATCATCGTCAACAAGCGTTCGATGGCGTCCGGCTATGCCGGCCTCGACAACGAGCTGTTCTACATGGACAAGACGCTGATGGTCTTCGGCGACGCCAAGAAGGTCGTCGAGGACATGGTCAAGTCGATCTAGCAGGATGCCCCCGTTGGCTGCCCTGCGGGCGCCAACGGGGGCGCTGTCAGCGGCCCGGTGGAGCCGGATCCGCGGCGACTGCCGGGTGAGTGTCTTCTCGGCATTGTCGACAGCGCCGGCGCAGGTCCGAGAGCGACATCGCAGCGCAACGGACGGAGGCTGAATGGATGGTTTCAGTGGTTTCGGGGCATTTCTGTTCGGTGGCTTCCTGAGCCTGGTGACGATCGTGAACCCGCCGGCGACGCTGCCGATCTACACATCGCTGACCAGCGGCATGAAATCCGACGAGGCCGAACGGATCGCGACGCGGGCTTCGCTGTACTGCCTGGCGATCATGGTCGTCAGCCTGTTCGCCGGCAGCCTGATCATGCAGCTGTTCGGCATCTCCTATGCGGCGCTGCGGGTTTCGGGCGGCATGGTGCTGGCGATCCTCGGCCACGGCATGCTGTACGGCCGCGCCGAGGTCTCGGAGGTACCCGACGTCCGCTACGCCAATCCGGCATTCTTCCCGCTGGCGCTGCCCGGCATCACCGGTCCCGGCACGATCGCGGTGACGATCGGGATCGCGACCCAGATCCAGGAACAGGCGACGCTGCGCGGCGAGATCGTCGCCTACGCGGGCACGCTGCTCGCCATGGGAGCGGTCTGCCTGCTGGAACTGCTGCTGCTGCGCAGCGCCCGGACCGTCAGTGCCCGCCTCGGCCCGACCGGCATCGAGGTCGTCACCCGGCTGTCGGGCTTCCTGCTGATCTGCGTCGGCGTCCAGTTCATCGCCTCGGGCATCAAGGCGTTCATCGCAACCCCTTGAAATGCCGGGAACCGGCAGCACCTATCGGCCGGTCCGATCGAATTCGACGGCCGACCGCCACTGGAGAATTTGATGAACCCTACGATCCAGAACATCGACACCAGCCGGGAATCGTCGCTGGCCAAGACCGCGCTGTTCGATTACGCGCTGCACATCGCCTGCCTGGTGTTTTCGCTGGGGCTGTTGTGCATCGTGCCGCTGATCATCAACTACGTTCAGCGGCCACGTGCGGCCGGCACGATCTACGAAAGCCATTTCACCTGGCAGATCCGCACCTTCTGGTGGACGGCTTTCTGGGTCGTCGTGCTGGCGATCCCGTTCTTCCTGTTGTCGCTGATCTCGCTCGGCCTGTTGTCCTTCCTGTTCCTGCTGCCTTTCGTCTGGTTCCTGTACCGGATGATCAAGGGCCTGATTTACCTGAACGACCGCAAGCCCATGCCGGTGTGACGGGCGCCGTCCGGGTGTAGTCTGTGGAAAATCGCCGGCGCCCGCCGGCCCACCCGGAGCGATCGATGAACACCGCGACCCGAGGCCCCGCTGCCGTCGACCAGCTCGACGGCCAAGCCGGCAGCGCTGCCGTCCATTCCGTCCGTTCCGTTCATTCGGTCGGTTCCGTCCGGCAGCCGACCGGGCGCCAGCTGCCGACCCGCCGCCGGCTGCTGACGCTGCTGCCGGCGGCGCTCGCCGGGCCGGTCGTCGGCGCCGCCGGCCTCACCGGCTGCGCGACCGCCGCGCCACCGGTGGACTCGCCGGCGTTCTCGGCGCCCCGGGTCCGCCCCGGCGATCGCTGGGCCTATCGCGAGATCAATCGCTACAATCAGACGGCGGTCGCCGACGTCGATATCATCGTCACCGGTGCCCAGCCGCTCGCGTGCCGCGTCGAGCGCCGGCCCACCGAGACCACCGCCGGTGCGGTCCAGCGCCACGGCGCGTCGGACGAAGAGCGCTACGCCACGGCGTGGACGGTGCTCCATGAACCGACCTACGATCTGACGCTCGATTTCGCCGAGCCGATGCCGCTATTGCCCGCGGCGCTGCAGGTCGGCGCTACCCAGCGCAACGTCACGTCGTTTACCGTCAGCGGCTATTCGCGCCGCTACCGCTGGGATCAGCGGCTGCGCGCGATCGGAGCCGAGCGGATCGCGACGCCGGCCGGCAGCTTCGATTGCCTGGTGGTCCGCCGCGAGATCTACTTCGAGTCTCCCGATCCGTTCCGCCTGAATTCGTCCCGGGTCGACCAGATCTGGTATGCGCCGGCAATCAACCGCTGGGCACGACGCGAATGGACCGGCGACTACCTCAGCGAAACTTCGCTCGACGATCGGTTCGCCGGCCGCCGGCGCGAGGACTGGGTTCGCTGGGAACTGACCCGCTACACCCCCGCTGCCTGACGCCGCTGCCTGACGCCGCAGTCTGACTCCGTGGCCTGACCCCAAGGTCGGAGCCTGACGCCGGAGCCCGACGCTGCGGCAGCCGGCCCGAGCCGCTGCCGAGCCGGCGTCGGCAGCGCCCGCCGCTGCAACCGCCAACGCAGCGGCAGCGACCTTCCATCGGCCGATCGCGCCGCCGCCCGAACGGCTATGGCATATAGCCTACTTGGCGTCGCGACGATCCACGGAGCGGCATACGGGAAGTATCGATGAGCCGTGACCGAGACCTGAACCGACTGATGCGCAGGATCAAGTCCCTGACGCCGAACGAGATCGCGCGGGTGCAGCAGTTCCTGACGCAGATGCGATCGCCGGGCTCTCCCGAGTTGCGCGTCGTGCCGGTCGAGTTGAAGACGGTGACGGCAGAGACGGTGACCGTAGCGGCGACCGACGGCGAATCCGATCCGAATCCGCCCCGGCTCGCCGACGGACCGGAAGCGGCGACCGCTGGACCGGCAGTACCACGCCCGCCGGCCCCGACCGCGAACGAATCGGGCCGCCGTCTCGACCTGGCGCCGGCCGCGCGCAGCCATACGGCGGCTGATGCCGACGATCCCAGCGCGGTCTGGCGCCGGCGGCCGTTCCAGGCGATCGACGACTGCGACCTGGAACCGATCGCCGCACTATTCCGCGAAGCCGTCGACACCCGCGCTGCAGTGCGCCAACGCTTCGGCGCCTAGGAGGCTGGGCCGCAGAAGCGACCGACTGGGGTAGCGTTCGGTAGAAGACGATGTGACCATAGGGCATGAGCACAAGCTATTTGCCCTATGAGCCGCGACAGCAGCAACTGCTACCGAACGCGC
>JBFWQR010000059.1:0-41258 GCA_050249335.1 Lautropia sp. | reverse complement strand
GCTGCTCCTGCCGGCAGGGCTGACGCGGCAGTTGCTCGAGGCAGCGGCACGGGAGCGGGGAATCGCGCTCCGCTCGAAGTACGAGGGGAGTCATGCACACACGCTGGTCGCGATGGCGGAGGCAGGGCTGGGGTGGGCGGCAGTATCCAGATCGAGCCTGCAGCGGAGCGCGCTGCAGCGAACCCGGATCCTCACGATCGCCGATCCGCCGCTTTCGCGCGACATCGGCATCATCGCGCTGCGCAACCGGCGCCTTTCACCGGCGGCCAGCAAGTTGCAGCAGCTGATCAGATCGCGGCTGACGAACGGCTGATCCGGCTGCGCGGTTCGCCGGATTGGTCTGTTTGATCGACCAATCCGGCAAATCTTGCGCTTGTTCCCCGCAGCGGGCCGCTGATATCGTTTTCCGGGCAGGGCGTCTTGCCGGGCTTCGGAGACACGATGCAGAAGCGCCTCGACGATGAGCAGGTCCGACGGTATCGCGACGACGGGATCGTCTTTCCGCTCACCGCATTCGAGCCGGGTGTTGCGGCAGCCTACTTGCAGAAGCTGCAGGATCAGGAACGGCAGGAGGGCGGCAAGCTGACGAGCAGCAGCAACCGCAAGCCGCATCTGCTGATGCCATGGCTCGATGAGCTGATCCGCACGCCGCGCATTCTCGACGCGGTCGAAGACCTGATCGGGCCGAACATCCTGTGCTGGACGTCATCGTTCTTCGCCAAGAACGCTCGCGATCCAGGCTTCATCTCGTGGCATCAGGATGCGACCTACTGGGGCTTGTCGACATCGGACGTGTTGACGGCCTGGGTGGCACTGACCGACAGCAGCATCGACAATGGCTGCATGCAGGTCGTGCCCGGCAGTCACAAGGCGCAGATCGAGCATCGCGACACGTTCCGGCCCGACAACATGCTGTCGCGCGGCCAGGAAATCGCGGTCGACGTGGCCCCCGAGCAGGCGTTGCCCGTGCTTCTGGAACCCGGGCAATTCTCGATTCACAACGTGCTGATTATCCACGGGTCGGAGCCGAACCGGTCCGATCGTCGGCGGGTTGGTATCGCGATCCGCTACATCCCGACGCATGTCCAGCAGGTGCTCGGCGTACGCGACAGCGCCATGCTGGTCCGCGGCATCGACGAGTACGGCCACTTCGAGCCGGAGGCGCGACCGCGCATGCCGTTCGATGAGGCCGCGATCGCGCAGCATGCCACCGCGATCGCGATGCAGGTCCACCAAGCCAAGGCGGCCGAAGCCAGGCGCAGCGTAGCTGGCCGGCGACAAGGAGACCGATGAAACAGCTGTTTGCACTGCTGCTCATTGCCGCCTTCTTCGGGATGTCCCCCTGATCGATCGCAATCTGCTCGCACAGCCGGCGCGCGAAGACCGGCGGGACACTTTCGCCGGTCGACGGCGAGCGATCGACGATCAACCAGGGTTTCATCACCATGCCCCAGATCGAATCCGTATCCGTCTGCATCGCCCGGGTGCCGCTCGACAATCCCGTCTCATTCTCGACGCGCACGGTGCGGGCACGCGAGTACTGCCTGGTGAAGATCCGCTCGACCGCCGGGCACGAAGGGCTCGGCTACTGCTACGCGGTCAATACCTCGGGCAGACTGCTGTCGGTGGCGGTCACCGACCTGCTGGGGCCGGTGCTGGTCGCGCAGGAGTCGCTCGAAGTGGAGCGGCTGTGGCAGCTGATGTACCAGGAGGCGCTGCTGCAGGGACGCGCCGGTGCCGTGATGCGTGCGCTGTCGGCGCTCGATATCGCGTTGTGGGACCTGAACGCGCGCAGCGCCGGCCTGCCGCTGCATCTCTATCTGGGCTCGTTCCTGACCGACCGCGTGCCGGCCTATGCGAGTGGCGGCTACTACTGGCCCGGCAAGACCGACGCGGATCTGGTCGCGGAGATGAACGGATATGTCGCCGCCGGATTCCGCGTGCTGAAGATGAAGACCGGTCGGTTGCCGCCGCGCGAAGAGGGCGCTCGGCTCGGCGCCGTTCGGGCGGCAGTCGGCCCCGACATCCGGATCGCGCTGGATGCGAACAACGCCTGGGCGGACCTGCCCACCGCGCTCGAGTACATGCGGCAACTGGAACCGCACGATCCGTACTGGATCGAGGAGCCATTCTCGCCCGACGACATCGACAACCACGCCAGGCTCGCGCGCGCCACTTCCGTGCCGGTCGCGACCGGGGAGATCGAAGCCGGCCGCTGGCGATTCAAGGACCTGCTCGCGCGGGACGCGACGACATTACTGCAGACCGACGCGACCGTCTGTGGCGGCGTGTCCGAATGGCGGCGAGTTGCCGCGACCGCGGCCAGTTTCGGTGTCAAGGTGGCGCCGCATGCCTGGCACGACGTTCACGTGCATCTGGTGGCGGCCGTTCCCAACGGCAGCTACGTCGAGTTCATGCCGGATGATCACATCGTCAACTTCCGCAGCCTGATCGACCGGCAGCTCGAGGCGAAGGACGGGTTCCTGCTGCTACCGAAGGCGCCTGGACTCGGTTTCGAGTTTTCGGCCGAGGCAGTGCATCGATTCGGCACGCGTCAGTCGGGCGAGGCCGGCGTCTGGCAGACACTGCGCGGCTGAGTCGGTCGCCGGCACCGCGCCGGCATCCCGGATCCGCGCGCAACAAGATCATGGAGGCGACATATGAGTATCAAGCGACGTCAGGCACTGTCGATGCTCGCCGGAGCGTCTGCAGCCTGGTCCATGCCCTTCGGGGTCCGGGCCCAGAGCGAGACCTTTCCCGTCCGCACAGTCACCATCGTCCTGCCGTTTCCGCCCGGCAATTCGGGGGACACGATGTGGCGGATGCTCGGTGAGCAACTGAGCAAGGACTGGGGCCGGCCGTTCGTCATCGACAATCGTCCGGGTGCCGGTGGCACCCTCGGCGCTCGGCTGGTGATGCGCGCCCAGCCCGACGGATACACGCTGCTGCACGCCTCGAGCGGTCCGATGGTGATCGGTCCGCACGTCATCAAGAGTGCCGGCTACGATCCCCGAAAGGACTTTACGCCGATCATCAACGTCGCCGGTGTCGCTCAGGCGATCGTCGTCCGGTCGGACTCCAGGTTGCGGACAATCGCCGATCTGGTCTCCGCTGCCAAGGCCGCGCCGGCAACGCTCGACTACGGCTCCGGCGGCAACGGCTCGACGCAACATCTGACGATGGAATTCTTCAGTCAGCGCGCCGGCATGCGGCTCGTCCACGTGCCTTACAAGGGTTCCGGCCCGGCATACACGGATCTGCTCGGAGGGCAGATCGATATTCTGGTCGATTCGTTGCCGTCGACCGTACCGTTCGTACAGTCCGGTCAGGCACGGGTGCTGGGGATCTCGACCGCACAGCGCGACCCGGCCCTGCCCGATGTCCCCACGCTCATCGAAAGCGGGTATCCGGAGGTCGAAGTGCTCGGATGGCTGGGCCTGGTCGGCCCGGCCGGCTTGCCCCGAGCGCTGCGTGACCAGATCAATTCCGCCGTGAATCGTGCGCTGGCAATGGACGCCATTCGTCAAAGCATGGCCAAGCTCGGCATGCAGCAGATCGGCGGCAGCGCCGACGCCTTCGAGAAGTTCATTGCCAGCGAGTACGTTCGTTGGGGCGACGTAGTCCGGCAGGGAGAGATCAAGGGCGAGTAGCGGCGCCGCATCGTCGGAGTGAATCCGATGCCGTGTGCGGTCAGGCGGAGGCGCTGGAACGGGGCGATGCCGGCCCTGGGGGCGCCTCAGCGTGCGGCCGGGGCCGGAAGCCAGGCGGAAGTTCATGAAGGTCACGATACTCGGGCAGCACTATCCGTATGCCCCTTTGCTGCAGAAGCATCTCGGGAGCGCGGACTTCGACGTGGCGGGCATGCCGAGCCTGAAAGGCCCTCTCGAAACGGACGTTCTCGTTACGTCCCGCCTGACGCCTGACGAAGCGTCTTCGATTCGCGCCAGACTGCTCCACGTTCCGGGCATCGGGCTGGACGCCATCCCGTTCTCCGCACTGCCGCCAGGTTGCGTGGTCTGCAACGTCGGAATGCACGAAATTCCGATTGCCGAGTATGTGGCGCATGCCGTGCTGGACTACTGCATCTTCCCTGCGGGGGCGAAATTCTCGTTCGAGCAGGCCGACTGGCTGGCCACGTATGTCGGGCGTCCGCTGCACGGTGAGGCTAGGGGACAGAATGCACTCATCGTGGGGCTTGGCAAGATCGGGCAGGAGGTGGCATCCCGGCTCAAGGCTTTCGGCATGCGAATCGTTGCGATAGACCCGCATGCCGAAGCCGGGCGGTTCGCGGACGAGGTGCACCGTGTCGATTCGCTGGATGTCGCATTGAGATCGGCAGATGTCGTGGTCCTTTCCCTGCCGCTGAAGGAATCGACGCGAGGGCTGATCGGACGCCGGCAACTCGCGCTGATGAAAGGCTCGGCGCTCTTCATCAACGTCAGCCGCGCCCAGCTGGTCGATGAAGATGCGTTGTACGAGGCATTGACCAGTCGCCGTATCGGACGGGCCGTACTGGACGTTTGGTACGCATACCCCTCGTCCTCCGATCCTCACGCCGGCCCGTCGACGCGGCGCTTCTGGGATCTGGACAACGTCAGGGCTACCCCTCACATCTCCGGCTGGTCAACTGGCCTCATTCATCGCCGGTACGAATTCATCGCCGAGAACATCAGGCGTCTGATGCGCGGGGAGGTGCTCATGAACATTGTCGACCGGCCGCAGGGACCTTGAAGCGGATGCCGCGATGAACGGCGAGTGCCTGCATCATGGCCGCGGGCCGAGGTGCCGTTCCCGCTGGCGGACCAGCGCCACCAATGTATCGTTGACCGGGGTCGCGACGCCGACCTGCCGGCCATACCGGGGGACGGCGCCGTTGATCACGTCGATCTCGCTCGGCCGGCCGGCCTCGAGGTCCTGCAGCGCCGATGGCTTCGCGCCGGGCACCGAGGCGCCGAAGGCCCGGACATGGGCGACCGGGTCGTCGATGGCGATCCCGATGCCGAGCGCGACCGCGACTTCCCAGGCTTCGCGGGCGGCGGCGCGGCTGATCGGGCCGATATCGGCATCGTCCATCACTTCGCCGACGGTCAGGCCGGTCAGCGCGCAGGGCGCGCTGTAGGCGACATTGCAGATCAGCTTGCGCCATTGCATCGCGGCGATGTCGTCCACCGCCTGGGCATCGAACCCGGCGGCCCGCCAGGCGCCGGCGACCCGGGCGAGCGCATCCGGTGCGAGACCGGCATGGGGCCCCATCCGGATCGCCTGCATCGCGTTGTGATGGGCATGGCCCGGGGCCTTGATCGATGCGCCGAACCCGCTGGCGATGCCGACGGCGAGCCGATCCGCGCCGACTTCGGCTGCCGCCACCTCGGCCGAGCCGAGGCCGTTCTGCATGGCGAGCACGATGGTCTGTCCACCGAGCATCGGCCGGGCCAGGGCGGCCGCGGGGCCGACGTCCGCCGCCTTCACCGCGAGGACGACCAGATCTTGCACGGCATGCGGCGCTTCGCGCGTGGCGGTGAGTCGCACGGTCCGGTTGCCCAGCGGCCCTTCGAGCCTGAGGCCGTGCCGCTCGATCGCCGCGATGTGCTCCGAGTTGCGGTCGATGATCGTGACGGCATGGCCGGCGCTGCTCAGCAGCGTGGCGTAGACCGACCCCATGGCACCGCCGCCGATGATCGCGATGTTCATGCGGCGACTCCATGGGGCAGCTGCACGCCCAGTCGCTCGATCCAGGGGCGCAGCTCGGCCTTCTGTTCGAGGCCGAAGCCCGCTGCATCGGTCGGAAACGCGCGGCCGCCGGGCCGCATGCAGGCATCGGGGTAGCCGCCGAACGGCTGGAACACGCCCGGATAGACTTCGCAGCCGCCGAGGCCCAGTGCGGTCGCGATGTGCAGGTTGATCAGATGGCCGCCGTGCGGCAGTACTTGCTGGCGCGAGAAGCCATGCGACTCTAGGAGCGCGACCGTCTTCAGATAGTCGGTCAGCCCGTAGCTGAGGCCGGCTTCCATCTGGAAGATGTCGAGGCCCGGGCGCATGCCGCCGAATCGGACCAGGTTCAGCACATCCTGGCTCGAGAAGAGATTCTCACCGGTGGCGATGGCGCCGGCATACTCGCGGGCAAGCGCCGCGTTCAGGCCGTAGTCGAGCGGGTCGCCGACTTCCTCGTACCAGCGCAGCCCCAGCGGAGCGATCGCCTTGCCGTAGGTCAGCGCCTGTTCGAGATCGAACCGGCCATTGACGTCGACGGCCAGATGCTGGCCGCCGCCGGCGAGCGGCAGGATCGCCTCGATGCGGCGCAGATCCTCGTCGAGCGGCGCGCCGCCGATCTTGATCTTGAAGTCCCGGAATCCGGCATCCCGGTAGCCGGCGATCTCGGCCGCAAGCCGGGCGATCGAGTCGCCGGGGTAGTAGTAGCCGCCCGCGGCATAGACCGGGAGCGGCTCCGTCGGCCGCGGCCGCCCGGTCGCCCGGGCGATCGTCACGCAGGCCGGCTCGTCGCGCAGGCGCGCGTTCAGATCCCAGATCGCCAGTTCGATGGCTGCGACCGCGGCGGCCCGGTCGCCGTGCCCGCCGGGCTTCTCGTTCCTCATCGCGATCCGGAACACGGCCGCGGGATCGAAGCACCGGCCGTCGGCGTCGAGCAGGGTCTCCGGCGCTGCGGCGAGCAGGCGCGGGATGAAGCGTTCGCGCATCAGGCCGCCCTGGGCGTAGCGCCCGATCGAGTTGAATGCCAGACCGGTCACCGGGCGCCCGTCGCGGATGACGTCGCTGGTCACGGCGACCAGCGAGATCGTATGGGCCGAGAAGTTGACGACGGCGTTGGCGATGTCACCGGTCAGCGGGACCGCGATCTCGCGGATTTCAGTGAGGCGCATGCAGGGCTTCCACGCTTGCCTAGGCTGGTCTGGAAAGATTAGTATGTACCAACAAAACGCAGTTGGACAAAAACGGATAGTGGTTTTGGCGGTGCGCTGCCCGAACCACGGGAGACAACCGACATGACCCGGCGACGCGCGCAACCGACTTCGATCGACCGCTCTGCCCAGGCGACCCGGCGCAAGGTCCTGCTGGCGGTCGCAGCGACTTGCCTGATGCCGGCGGCCGCCGTTGCGCAGGCCACGAGCGGGTGGCCCGATCGGCCCATCCGGCTCGTCGTGCCGTTCGCGCCGGGCGGCACGTCCGACGTGCTGGGCCGTCTGCTGGCCGCGAATCTGTCCAACGGCCTCGGCCAGCAGGTCGTCGTCGAGAACCGTGCCGGCGCCAACGGGAACATCGGTACCGACGTCGTTGCGAAGGCACCGGCCGACGGCTACAGCCTGTTGATGACCTTCGACGGCACGATGGCGATCAACCCGCACACCTACGCCAAGCTGCCGTTCGATCCGCAGAAGGATCTGGCGCCGGTGATCAATGCCGGGCAGGCCGCGCTGGTGATGGTCATGCATCCGGGCGTGAAGGCCGCGACGGTCGCCGAGTTCGTCGAGCTGGTGCGGAAGGATCCCGGCGGAATTTTCTATGGCTCCGCCGGCATCGGCAGCACCGGCCATCTGGCCGGGGAGCTGTTCGCGGCGCGCGCCGGTATCAAGATGACCCATGTCTCGTACAAGGGCGGAGCGGCGGCGTTGCAGGACCTGCTGGCCGGCCAGATCCAGATGCTCGTGACCGCGCTGCCGACGGTGGAAGGGCTGCTCGCCAATGGCAAGGTTCGCGCACTTGCGGTCACGCCGGCCAAGCGCGTCGGCGCGTTGAAGGACGTGCCGGCGCTGGCGGAAACCTACCCGGGCTATGCGGTCAGCTCCTGGTACGGCATCGTCGCACCCGCCGGCACGCCCGAACCGATCCTGAGCCGTTTGAACGCGGAGCTGGACCGGATCGTCAAGAGCAAGGCAGTGCAGGAACGCTTCGAGACGCTCGGCGTCGAACCGCTGGGCGGCAGCCGTGCGTCGTTCGCCGAGAAGATCCGCGACGACTCGGTGATGTGGGCCGACGTCGTCCGCAAGGCCGGCGTGAAGGTCGAGTGAGGGGCCCGCGGTTCGACCGCGAGGGGCCGGGGCGATCGGGCGGCGCTCAGGTCCGGACCAGCGTCGTCGTGATCGCGTAGCGGCTGCCGGGATAGATCGACCGGGTCGCGAGCGCGATCGCCGCCGACGCATCGCGGTAGCGGCGAATGACTTTCAGCCCATGCGTGGCAGCCGGCAGTTTCAACTGCTCGTGCAGACGGCCATCGATCACGCAGGACGTGACCACCTGCTCGACCTTGACGATCCTGCGGCCGTAGTTCGCCTCCATCAGATCCGACAGCAGCCGATCGGGGGCCTTGCGGGCGAGCGCGGGGAGGTCGCCGTAGCAGGGATCCACGTAGGCGTCGGTCCAGCTCAGCGGCAGGCGACCGTTCGGCGCCGAACGCGTCATCGCGATGCAGAGCCAGCGCGAGCCCGGCGCGCAGCCGAGTTCGCGTGCCAGCGCGGCATCGAGAACCTGCTCCGAGCTCGCGTGCACGAGGCGGCGCGCCGTACTCGCGAGATTGATCAGGTCGTTCAGCGAGCCGAGGGGCTGGCTGAAGGTCGTTCCTTCGGGCGGCGCTTCGACGGTCGTGCCGCGATTGCGCCGCCGCGACACCAGACCGTGCTCCTCGAGCTGGGCCAGCGCGGAGCGGACCGTGTTGCGGCTCGCACCGTACAGCGACATCAGCTGGAACTCGGTCGGTAGCCGGCTGCCTGCCGGGAACTCGCCGTCCGTGATCCGTCGGGTCAGTTCGGAGGCGATGCGTTGGTAGAGGGCTACGGGCACGGCGCAGCGGAGATTGAATCGGGTCGGGCGAGTCTACCCTCAGTCCGGCTCGCGCTTGCGCATCCGGAACTCGAACAGCCGGCACTCGATCGCGCCGTTGAACAACGGCGTCTTGCGCGATTCGCGCAGGCCGAGCCGCCCCGGCAGTCCGCGGTCGCCGGCCAGCAGGAATGCGTTCCAGCCGCCGAAGTGCCCGCGCAGCGTCGCGCCGAACGCGCGCCAGGTCGAGACCTCGATCGGCACCCGCTCGTCGTAGGGCGGGTTCGAGACGATCAGGCCGGCTTCGGGCCACGGCGGCCGGGCCGCGATCGCGTCGACGATCTCGAACCGGACCGCTGCCGCCGGCACGCCGGCGCGTTCCAGGTTGGCGCGCGCCAGCGCGACCGCGCCGCCGTCGATGTCGCTGGCGCCGATCTGCAGCGGCGTTTCACGCTGCGCCGCGGTCCGTTGCTGCTCGACCTGGCGCGCCGCCTCGGCGGTGTCGCGCGCCAGCGCCGGGTCGTGCAGCGCCAGCCGTTCGATGCCGAAGCCGCGGTTGCCGCCCGGTGGCCGGCCGAGCGCGAGCTGCGCCGCTTCGATCACGATGGTGCCGGCACCGCAGAACAGGTCGAGCAGCGGCATCTGCGGCTGCCAGCCGGCCAGCGCCAGCAGGCCGGCCGCGAGGTTCTCCTTCAGCGGCGCCGCGCCGTGCGTGTCGCGTCCAGCCCGCCAGCCGCGCTTGAACAGCGGCTCGCCGGACAGATCGAGATAGACCGTCGATTCCTCGCCGTGCAGGTAGACGACGACGCGGACGTCGGGTGCGGCGGTGTCGATCGACGGGCGGCGGCCGGTCCTGGCGCGCAGCCGGTCGACGATGCCGTCCTTGATCCGCAGCGTCGCGAACGCGATGCTGGCGAGCGGCGAGCGGACCGCGGTGATGTCGACCCGCAGCGTCCGCTCGGGTCCGAACCAGTCTTCCCATTCGAAGTCGTGGGCCAGCCGATAGAGGTCGTCGGTGGTGCGGTATGGCGCGGCACCGAGCCGCAGCAGCACCCGGCTCGGCAGGCGGGCCTCCAGGTTCAGCCGGTAGGCGAGCGCGAGCGGGCCGCGGCAGGCCGCACCGCCGCCGGTCGCGACGACGTCGACGGCGCCGAGCGCGGCGAGCTCGGCCGCGAGCGCCGGCTCCAGCCCGCGCGGGCAGGGGCAGTAATAGCTGTTCAGGATCGGCAGCGGCAGTCGGTCGGCTTCATCAACCGATTTTAGGCCCTGTCTCAGGGCCCGATCCGGCTGCGGGCGCCGGAACAGGGAAACTGGTCGTCCGGGTGCTGCCGCTGGCATACTGCGACCCCCGCCCGCGTGCCGTCACGGCACCGGCGGCTCGATCAGGGAGGAATACGGGTGGCGGCTCTCGAATGGATGCTGGCGGCCGCGTTCGTGATCGGCGTCGCGTTCGGCGCGGTCGGCCAGATCAGCGGCTTCTGCCTGATGAACGGTCTGCGCGGCTGGTGGTGCGAAGGCGACGGCCGCGGCATCCGCGCGTTCGCGCTGGCGGTCGCGGTCGCGGTCGCTGGTACCGCCGCGATCGCCGCCGCCGGCTGGGTCGACCTCGGCAAGTCGATCTATCGCACCGCCAGCGTCTCGTATCCGGTGCTGATCGCCGGCGGCCTGCTGTTCGGCTACGGCATGGTGCTGGCCAACGGTTGCGGCGCGCGTGCGCTGGTGCTGCTTGGCCGCGGCAACCTGCGTTCGTTCGTCGTGATCGTCTGTCTGGTGATCGCGGCGCAGGCGACCCTGAAGGGCGTGCTCGCGCCGGTGCGCCAGGCAGCGCAGCAGGCGACGGCACTGCAGGTGAAGCTGGTGACGCTGGCCGACGCGGTCGGCGCCACCGGCTTCGCCGCCGCCGGCGCCGCCTGGGCCGCGGCGGTGGCGGCGCTCCTGCTGGCCGGCTTTGCGCTGGCCCACGCGCCGCTGCGAGCCTCGCCGCGCCACTGGCTCGGCGGACTGCTGATCGGGTTGCTGATCCCGGCCGGCTGGCTGGCGTCGGGCCTGCTCGGCGCCGACGACTTCGAGCCGGCGCCGGTCGCCTCGCTCAGTTTCGTCGCGCCGCTCGCCGAAGCCGTGCTCGGCCTGATGCTGTCGACCGGCGGCGTCGCCGCCGGCATCGGCACGCCGGTGGTCACCGGCGTGCTGGTCGGCGCCTTCGCTGCCGCGCTCGCCAACGGCGGCATGCAGCTCGAAGGCTTCGCGACGCCGCGGACGATGCTGCGCTACATGGCCGGCGGCACGCTGATGGGGATCGGCGGCGTGATGGCGCTCGGCTGCTCGATCGGCCAGGGGCTCTCGGGCGTCTCGACGCTCGCGCTCGGCTCGCTGGCCGCGATCACGGCGCTGCTCGCCGGCGCGTTCGTCGGCCTGCGCGGGCCGCTGCGGGTCGGCTGACTTCGGTATCCGACCGCTGAGAGCGGGCCGGTGACCGCCCGGCGCACCGCGATGGCGCCTGGTTTCGCGGTGCGTGGAGAATGGTCCAGGCCGACGAGCAGGCGTCGGGGACCCAGGCAGGAGCGGGCCGATCGACTTCTGCGCGACGACGGCGCGACCACTTCCTCGGGACCATGGCCAAGGCCGCATTCCTCTCGATCGACACCAGCGACATCAATCTGGTCCGGGCCCAGCTTGCGGCCTTCGGCAAGCAGATCCCCTTGCTGTACTCGGTGCTCATCATCAATGCGGTGCTGAGCATCGTCAGCTTCCAGCAGCACGCGCCGGCCTGGCTCGGCGTCTACCTGCCCGGATTCGTCGTGGCGGTCAGCGTCCTGCGTACCGCGGTCTGGCTGCGCGACCGGCACAAGGTCCTGTCCGACGAGCAGGCCTGCCGGCGCCTGCGCGGCGTGATCAGCATCGGCGGCGCGATCACCGTGCTCACCTTGACCTGGTTCCTCGGCCTGTTCCTGGTCGTCGACACGCCGGTGCTGAAGATCCACGTCGGCTATTCGCTCGCGGTGACGATCGTCTCCTGCATGATCTGCCTGATGCACCTGAAGCCGGCGATGATCATGGTCGGGTGCGGCAGCGTGCCGTTGTGCGCGGTGCTGCTGTTCTCCGGGGACAGCCGGCTCGCGATCATCGGCGTGAATCAGATACTGGTGCTGCTCGCGGCGGTCTACGTGCTGACGGTTGCCTCGCGCGACTTCGACCGGATGATCCAGCTCGCCAGCGAGAATGCCCGGCTCGCGAATCTGGACAGCCTGACGGAGCTGCCGAACCGCCGCGCCTTCTTCGAGCGCGTCGGCGACGCGCTGCGTGCCGCGGGGCTGGCGCGGCGTCCGTTCGCCGTGGCCGTGCTGGACGTCGACGGCTTCAAGGCGATCAACGACCTGCACGGCCATGTCACCGGCGACCGGCTGCTGGTCGAGGCCGGCCAGCGGCTGCGGAGGGTGTGCGGTACCAGCGCGGTCGTCCATCGCCTCGGCGGCGACGAATTCGCCATCATCGTCAACGAGGCCCGCGATCCGGCCGCGCTGCTGAAGTTTGGCGAGCAGGTGTGCGCGGCGATCGCCCAGCCGTTCAATTTGCCGGGCGCCACGGCCAACGTTTCCGCATCGGTCGGCTTCGCGGTCTATCCGATCGCCGGCGAGTCGGCCGAGCTGCTCTACGAGCGTGCCGACTACGCGCTCTACTTCGCCAAGAGCCACAAGCGCGGCCAGCCGGTCATCTTCTCCGAGGCGCACGAGTCCGACATCCGCGATCAGAGCACCGTCGAGCAGGCGCTGCGCAACGCCGACCTGGAGCGGGAGCTGAGCCTGAACTTCCAGCCGCTGTTCGACGTCGACCGCGGCGAGCCGACCGCCTTCGAGGCGCTGGCCCGCTGGAAGAGCCCGGAGCTCGGTGTGGTGCCGCCGAACGTCTTCATTCCGGTCGCCGAGCGCACCGACCTGATCTTCCGGATCACTCATACGCTGCTGCGCAAGGCGCTGGCAGCGGCCCGCACCTGGCCCGAGCCGATCCGGGTCTCGTTCAACCTGTCGATGCGCGACATCGCGTCGGCCGACTCGATCGCCGCGATCCAGGCGATCGTCCGCTCGAGCGGGCTGGACCCGCGGCGGATCGAGTTCGAGATCACCGAATCGTCGCTGATGGCCGATTTCACCCAGGCGCTCGCGTCGGTGCGGACACTGCGCGATCTCGGGGCGCGGATCTCGCTGGACGACTTCGGCACCGGCTACTCCAGCCTGAGCCACGTCCACCGGCTGCCGCTCGACAAGATCAAGGTCGATCGCAGCTTCATCGTCGATCTCGAATCGCGGTCATCGAGCCGCGACATCCTGAAGACGGTCATCGATCTGTGCTCGAACCTGAACATCGCCTGCGTCGTCGAGGGGACCGAGACGGCTCGCCAGACCGAGATCGTCCGCGAACTCGGTTGCCGGGCGATGCAGGGCTACTACTTCGCCCGACCGATGCCGCTCGCGGAGGTTCCGGGGTTCCTCGCGGCGCTGCGCTCGGGCGCCGCGGGCGAGCCGGCGCCGGCCGGAGCGCCCCGGACGGTGGAGACTGCAGCAGTCTGAAGGCGATCCGAGCCGGTCAGAACGGCTTGAACACGACCAGCACGACGATCAGCGCCAGCAGCAGGACCGGCACTTCATTGAACACCCGGTACCAGCGATCGCTGCGGGTGTTGCCGCCGGCCTCGAAGCGGCGCAGCAGCCGCGCACAGCCGTGGTGGTAGCCGAACAGCAGCACGACCAGCGCCAGCTTGGCATGCAGCCAGCCGCTGCCCGGACCCTTGCCGATGCCGACCGCCAGCCACAGCCACAGGCCGCTCGCCAGCACGATCACCGCCAGCGGCATCATGAAGCGCAGCAGCCGGCGTGCCATGCCGAGCAGCCGGTCGCGTTCGGCGGTCGAGCCGGCCGGCACCATCGCCAGGTTCACGAAGATGCGCGGCAGGTAGAAGATCCCGGCGAAATAGCTGATCACGAAGATCAGATGCAGCGTCTTGACGGCGAGGTAGGCCAATGTCGGACGGCGGCGAGGCAGGGCGTCGGCAGACGGGCAGTCGGCAGGCCAGCCGTCAGCCGCGGATCTGGCCCGAGCCGAACACGACGAACTTCTGCGACGTGAGCCCTTCGAGCCCGACCGGGCCGCGGGCATGCAGCTTGTCGGTCGAGATGCCGATCTCGGCGCCGAGGCCGAACTCGAAGCCGTCGGCGAAGCGCGTCGACGCGTTGATCATCACCGACGCCGAATCGACCTCGCGCAGGAACCGCATCGCATGGGCGTGGTCGTTGGTGACGATCGCGTCGGTATGGGCCGAGCTGTAGCCGTTGATGTGGGCAATCGCCGCATCGAGCCCGTCGACGATCCGGATCGAGACGATCGGCGCCAGGTACTCGGTGCGCCAGTCTTCCTCGGTCGCCGGCCTGCTGTCGATGCCGTGGCGGGCCAGCAGCGCCTGGGTCGCCGGGTCGCCGCGCAGTTCGACGCCCTTGTCGCGCCAGATCGTGCAGAGCGGCGGCAGCACCGCGGCCGCGGCGGCTTCGGCGACCAGCAGCGTCTCCATCGCGTTGCACGGCGAGTAGCGCTGGGTCTTGGCGTTGTCGGCGACGCGGATCGCCATCGCCGGATCGGCGCCGGCATCGATGTAGACGTGGCAGATGCCGTCCAGATGCTTGATCACCGGCACCTTGGCCTCGCGGCTGATCCGCTCGATCAGCGACTTGCCGCCGCGCGGCACGATCACGTCGACCCACTGCGGGCTGGCGATCAGGTTGCCGACCGCGGCGCGATCGGTGGTCGCGACCAGCTGCACCGCGTCGGCCGGCAGCCCGGCCGCGGCGAGCCCCTGCTGGATCAGCGCGGCCAGCGCGCGGTTCGAATGGATCGCCTCGGAGCCGCCGCGCAGGATCGTCGCGTTGCCGGACTTGATGCAGAGCGCCGCGGCGTCGATCGTCACGTTCGGCCGCGATTCGTAGATGATGCCGACGACCCCGAGCGGCACCCGCATCCGGCCGACCTGGATGCCGCTCGGACGCAGCCGCAGCTCGCTGATCTCGCCGATCGGGTCCGGCAGGCGGACCACCTCGGCCAGGCCTTCGGCCATCGCGGCGACCGTCTTCGGCGTGACCGCGAGCCGGTCGACGAACGCCGGGTCGAGGCCGGCCGCACGTGCCGCCTGGAGGTCGGCGGCATTGGCTTCGACCAGCTCGGCGGCACCCGCGGTGAGCCGCGCGGCGATCGCCTCGAGCGCGGCGTTCTTGGCCGCGGTACCGGCGCGCGCCATCGCGCGGCTCGCGGCGCGGGCCCGCTGCCCGAGATCGGCGATGTAGACCGCGGTATCGATCGCTTTCATTTCGTCGCGGGCACCCGGAGTCCGTCGGAGTAGAGGTAAGGGATCACGGCAGGAAGGGCAGGAAGTGGGTCAGAGCACCGGCGCGCCGCGCCGGGAAAGGAGGTCAGAGCACCGGTGCGCCGGCGAGGCCGATGACGATCCGTTCGACCACCGCCCACGGATCCTGGGTTGCCTCGCTGGTGACGACCACCGCCGCACCGGGCGCCGGAGCGACGCCGCCGGAACCGTCGACCGAGCCGGCCGGCCCGCCGACCCCTTTGCCGATTCTATCGAGATGCGCCGCCTCCCGCAGCAGCCCCCGGACGGTCGCCTGCGACAGCCGCGGCAGCGCCCGTTGCATGACCGCTTCGCGCCGGCCGAACACGCCGGCCGAGCGCAGCGCGCTCGCCACCGGCTGGCCGCCGGCGACCGCGAGCTGCGCACGGGCGAGCCGACGCAGGCCGTCGGCGAGCACGCCGGCGACCAGCGGCAGCGCGGCGTCCTCGGCGCGTAGGCCGTCGACGACCCGCAGCGCCCGCGCCGGATCGCCGGCGAGCGCGACGTCGACCAGCCCGAACACCGCGTAGCGCGCCGAGTCGAGCACGACCTCGGCGACCTGGTCGGGATCGAGCTCGCCGGGCGGCAGCAGCAGGCCGAGCCGCTGCAACGCCTGGTGCGCGGCGAGCAGATTGCCTTCGGTGCGATCGGCGATCAACGCCAGCACCGGGCGGCTGGCACGCTGTTGCTGGCGCGCCAGCCGCGCCGCCAGCCAGTCGGGCAGCGCGTCGCGCTCGATCCGCGGCACCTCGTACCAGAGCAGCGACGGCGCCAGCGCGCCGAACCAGGCGGTGCCGACGGTCGCGCGTTCGAGCCGGTCGCTCGAGACCAGCAGCCGGCAGTCGTCGCCGAGGCCGGCGAGCACGCCGGCGAGCGCATCGCCGAAGTCGCGGCTCGGCTTGACCGCGAGCCGCAGATCGACCAGCTTGCGTTCGCCGAACAGCGACAGCGAGCGGGCCGCCTCGATCAGCAGCGACGCGTCGAAGCGGACGCCGACCTCGACTACGCTGCGTTCGGCGAAGCCGGCGGCGCGCGCCCGCGCCCGCACCGCGTCGCCGGCCTCGATCACCAGCAGCGGCTCGTCGCCGCTGACCCAGACGAGCGGCGGCAGCGCCCGCGCGAGCGCGCGCTCGAATGCGTCGGCCGACTTGACCGTGGCCATACCTGTATCGCTACCTGGCCGGCTGGCTCAACCGGGTGCCGGCGCCGGCGCGGTCGCCGGCGTCATCCGGATCGCCGCGAGCCGGCGCAGCAGCTGCTGCACCATGTCCTTCTGCATGTCGCGATAGAGCAGCGCCTCTTCGTCGACGCGCGCGGTCAGCTGGTTGTCGGCGGCGCTGATGTCGCGCCGCAGGATGATCTCCGACGGCGCGATGAATTCATGCTCGCCGCCGTCGTCGGCGCGGAACTGCAGCCGCAGCCGCAGCTGGAACTCGCGCGGCCGGCCGATCACGGAGTAGGCGACGATGTCGCGCTCGCGGGTCTCGCCGATCACCAGCAGGCGAACCTGCGCCTTGTCGGGCTGGTCGACGATCCGGGTCGAGGTCCGCCGCTCGAGCTCGCGGCGGAACTCCTCGCCGAGCGCCGAAGTGCGCGAGAAGGTCGTGTAGAGCGTCTGGAACGGCAGATCGGCGTTGCCGCGCAGCCGGAAGCCGCAGCCGGCCAGCGTTGCCGCCGCGGCGAACGGTGCCGCGCCCGCCGCCCGCAACAGGCGACGACGGCCCGGCGCTCGGAGCGGCCGCGTCATATCAGTTTCCCCATGCCGCCACGCAGCACCCGCGTCGCATGAAACGGGGGGCGTTTCATGCTAGATCACGACGTTGACCAGCCGCCCGGGCACGACGACGATCCGCCGGACCGGCTGGCCGGCGGCGATCTTCGCCACTTCCGGGGCGGCGGCCGCCGCCGCCTCGATCGCCGCGCGGTCCGCGTCGGCCGCCACGTGCAGCGCGCCGCGGACCTTGCCGTTGACCTGCAGCACCAGCTCGAGCGTGTCGCGGACCAGCGCCGCGGCGTCGACCGCGGGCCACGGCGCGTCGATGATCTCGCCGGCGGCGGCGCCGTTGCCGCTCGCGGCCGCGACGCCGCGGCCGCAGCCGAGCTCGTCCCACAGCCGATGAGTGATGTGCGGCACCACCGGATAGAGGCTGCGCAGCAGGATCGAGATCGCTTCGCGCAGCGCGGCCGCATCGGCACTCGTGACCGGCGCCGCTTCGATCGCCGGTGCCGCCGCCTCGATCGCGTTCAGCATCTTCATCGCGCCCGAGACGACGGTGTTGTACTGCTTGCGTTCGAAGTCGTACTGGACCTGCCGGAGCACCGAATGGATCTCGAAGCGCAGTCCGCGCGCTGCCCGCGACAGCGCGGCAGCCTCGATCCGGTCCGGCGCTTCGCAGAGCCGCCGCCGGTGGCCGTGGCAGAACGCCCAGAGCCGGCGCAGGAAGCGGCTCGCGCCCTCGACGCCGGAGTCCGACCATTCGAGCGTCTGCTCCGGCGGGCTCGCGAACATCACGAACAGCCGCGCGGTATCGGCGCCGTAGCGGTCGATCAGCGCTTGCGGGTCGACGCCGTTGTTCTTGCTCTTGCTCATCGTGCCGACGCCGGCGTATTCGATCGCCGAGCCGTCGGACTTCAGCCTGGCGCCGGTGATCCGGCCGCCGTCGCCGAAGACGTTCTCGACGTCGTCGGGCCAGAAGTACTCGATGCCGCCCCTGGCATCGCGCCGCTGGTAGATGTGGTTGAGCACCATCCCCTGGCACAGCAGCCGGGTGAACGGCTCGCCGAACCCGACCAGGCCGAGGTCGCGCATCACCTTGGTCCAGAAGCGCGCATAGAGCAGGTGCAGCACCGCGTGCTCGATGCCGCCGATGTACTGGTCCATCGGCATCCAGTAGTCGTTGCGGGCGTCGACCATCGCACGGTCGTTGCCCGGCGAGCAGTAGCGCATGTAGTACCAGGCCGAATCGATGAAGGTATCCATCGTGTCGGTCTCGCGCCGGGCCGGCTTGCCGCATGCCGGGCAGGTGCAGCGCAGGAACGCCTCGCACTTGAGCAGCGGATTGCCGCTGCCGTCGGGCACCAGGTCTTCGGGCAGCACCACCGGCAGGTCGGCCTCGGGAACCGGAACTTCGCCGCAGGCGTCGCAATGGATGATCGGGATCGGCGTGCCCCAGTAGCGCTGCCGCGAGATGCCCCAATCGCGCAGCCGCCACTGGGTCTGTTTCCCGCCGAGCCCGCCGGGCTCGCCGCCGGCCGCGGCCAGGTCGCGCGCGACCGCGTCGACCGCGGCCTGGTGACCGAGGCCGTCGTAGCGGCCCGAGTCGATGCAGCGGCCGCGGGTCTTGTCCTCGTACCATGGCTGCCATGCCCGGTCGGAGAAGGTCTCGCCGTCGACCGCGATTACCTGCCGGATCGGCAGCGCGTACTTGAGCGCGAACGCGAAGTCGCGCTCGTCGTGCGCCGGCACCCCCATCACCGCGCCGTCGCCGTAGCTCATCAGCACGTAGTTGCCGACCCAGACCGGCACGTCGGCGCCCGACAGCGGATGGCGGGCCACGAGGCCGGTCGGCACGCCTTCCTTCTCCATCGTCGCGAGGTCGGCTTCCATCGCGGTGCCGGTGCGGGCGCGTTCGACGAACGCGGCGACCGCCGGATCACGCGCTGCCGCGACCGCCGCCAGCGGATGCTCGGGCGCGACCGCGACGAAGGTGACACCCATGATCGTGTCGGCGCGGGTCGTGAAGACGTGCAGCCGACCGTCCTGGACCAGGTTGCCGGCGGCATCGCGGATCGCATGGGTGAACGCGAAGCGGACGCCCTCGGAACGCCCGATCCAGTTGGCCTGCATCAGCCGGACCCGGTCCGGCCAGCCGTCGAGATGGCCGACGACCTGGTCGAGCAGCTCCTGCGCGTAGTCGGTGATGCGCAGGTAATACATCGGGATCTCGCGCTTTTCGACCAGCGCGCCCGAGCGCCAGCCGCGGCCGTCGATCACCTGTTCGTTGGCGAGCACGGTCTGGTCGACCGGGTCCCAGTTGACCGCGCCCAGCTTGCGGTAGGCGATGCCGCGTTCGCGCATCTTGAGGAACAGCCACTGGTTCCACTTGTAGTAGTCGGGCTTGCAGGTGGCGAGCTCGCGCGACCAGTCGATCGCCAGGCCGAGCGGCTGCATCTGCCGCTTCATGTAGGCGATGTTGTCGTAGGTCCACTTCGCCGGCGCGACGCCGTTCTTCATCGCGGCGTTCTCGGCCGGCAGGCCGAACGCGTCCCAGCCCATCGGCATCAGCACGTTGTAGCCGCTCATCCGCAGATAGCGGTACATCACGTCGTTGATCGTGTAGTTGCGGACGTGCCCCATGTGCAGGATGCCGGACGGGTACGGCAGCATCGAGCACGCGTAGTACTTGCCCTTCGGGAAGCGCGGATCGTTCTCGATCGCGCGGTACACGTCGCTGGCGGCCCAGTGCTGCTGGGCGGCCCGCTCGATTGCCTGGGGTTGGTAGCGCTCGTCCATCACGGTTCCGGCCGAAACTCCGAATTCTAATCAAGCAACGCCCTGGGGCCCGGCCACCTGCGCACCGCGGCCGCGCCGCCGTCGTGCTTTTTCGCTCATAATCCGGTCCGGATCAATGGCGAGCCTCCGGGGTGGGGCGGGATATGGCGAGCGCGTGCGTGGACGACGGCTTGACGGTGGACCCGATCGCGGTGCCCGCGGGGTCGGCGATCCTGCGGGCGTTCCGGATCCTGGAGACGCTCGCCGGCTTCGACGAGCCGCCGCAGCTGGCGCAGATCGCCGCGGCGGTCGCGTTGCCCAAGCCGACCGTGCTGCGGATCCTCGCCACGCTCGAGTATGCCGGACTGATCGCCCGCGAACCGGTCGGCAAGCGCTACACTTTCGCCGACCGGATCAACGGCTTCGCCGGCAAGGTGCTGCTCAACTCGCCGGTCCGCTCGCCGCGGCACGCGATCCTCGAAGAGCTGGTCGAACAGGTCGGCGAGACCTGCAATCTGGCGGTTCCGGCCGGGGCCTACGCCCAGTACCTCGACCGCGTCGAAGTGCCGTGGCCGCATCCGGTCCGCTTCGGGCCCGGTACCCGGGTGCCGCTGCATGCGTCGGCGAGCGGCAAGATCTTCCTAGGCTTCATGAACAAGCGCAGCCGCGACCGCTTCCTGACCCAGGCTCCGCTGATCGCGCATACCGCGGCCACGCTGACCGACCCCAGGCAGATCGCCGACGAGGTCAGCGCGGTCCGCAGCAACGGCTACGCGGTCGACAACGGCGAATTCCTGAGCGGCGTCTCGTGCATCGCGGTGCCGGTGCGCAATGCCGGCAACAAGGTCGTCGCCGCGATCGCGATCAGCGCACCCGGCGCCCGCGCCAGCGTCAGCCAGATGATGGACGGCCTGCCGGCGATGCAGTCCGCCGCCCGGGCACTTTCCGCGACGTTCGACTGGTGAACCGGCCCGCAGAGCTCCCCGATTACGCCGCGGTGGTGGCCGCCGCGGCGCGGTTGGCCGGCGTCGCGCACCGGACGCCGGTGCTGCGCTCGACCACGGTCGACCAGCTGACCGGCGCGTCGGTGTTCTTCAAGTGCGAGAACCTGCAGCGGATCGGCGCTTTCAAGTTCCGCGGTGCCTACAACGCGATCGCGCAGCTGGATGCCGCGCAGCGCCGGGCCGGCGTGGTCGCGTTCTCGTCCGGCAATCACGCGCAGGCGATCGCGCTGGCCGGCCGGCTGCTGTCGGTGCCGACCACCCTGGTGATGCCGGCCGACGCCCCGCAGCAGAAGCTCGACGCGACCCGCGGCTACGGCGGGCGGGTCGTGCTCTACGACCGCTACACCGAAGACCGCGAGGCGATCGGCCGCCGGCTCGCCGATTCCGACGGCCTGACCGTGATTCCGCCGTTCGACCATCCGGACGTGATCGCCGGGCAGGGCACGGCGGCCAAGGAGCTGTTCGAGGAGGTCGGGGAACTCGACCTGCTGCTGGCGCCGGTCGGCGGCGGCGGGCTGATCTCGGGCCTGGCGCTGGCGGCTGCGGCGCTGGCGCCGGCGTGCCGGGTGATCGGCGTCGAGCCGGTGGCCGGCAACGATGCCCAGCAGTCGCTCGAGCGCGGCGAGATCGTCCGGATCGGCATCCCGCAGACCATCGCCGACGGCGTGCAGACCACCGCGCTCGGCCAGATCACGTTCGCGCTGATGCGCCGGCTGGTGCACCGGATCGTCACCGTCGAAGACGCGCAACTGGTACGGGCGATGGCGCTGCTCGCGTCGCGGATGAAACTGCTGGTCGAGCCGACCGGCTGTCTCGGTGTCGCCGCCGTGCTCGACGCCGCGGTGCCGGTCCGAGGGCTGCGTGTCGGCGTGATCCTGAGCGGCGGCAATGTCGACCTGGCGCGCTTCTGCCAACTCGTCGCTTCGTCTTGAGCCGCCTCGACGCTCTGCTCCCGATCCTGCGCTGGCGCGCCGAATGGCGCCAGCCCGGCGCGATCCGCGCCGACCTGCTCGCCGGGCTGACCGGCGCCGTCGTCGTGCTGCCGCAGGGGGTCGCGTTCGCGACGCTGGCCGGCATGCCGCCGCAGTACGGCCTCTATGCGGCGATGGTGCCCTGCATCGTCGCGGCGCTGTTCGGCTCGTCGCGGGTGATGGTCACCGGCCCGGCCAACGCGATCTCGCTGACCACCGCGCAGCTGATCACGCCGCTCGCCGCGCCGTTCGGCGCCGCCTACGTCGGCCTGGTGCTGGCGCTGTCGTTCCTGGTCGGGGTCATGCAGCTGCTGCTCGGTCTCGGCCGGGTCGGCCGCTGGATCGACAAGGTGCCGCATTCGGTGATCGTCGGTTTCACGACCGGCGTCGCGCTGCTGATCATCAACGCCCAGCTGCCGGTGCTGACCGGCGTCGAGGTTCCGCGCGGCGCGTCGATCCCGGCGACGCTGGCCGCGATCTGGCGGGCCGGCGCTGCGATCGACTGGCTGGCGGTCGGTCTCGGCGCGTTCACCGTCGCGGTAATCATCGGCTGGGAGCGCATCAACCGGACGATCCCGGCGATGCTGATCGGCGTCGTCGCCGGTTCGCTGCTCGCCTGGGCCATCACCCGCGGCTGGCCGGCGGCCGGCGCGATCGCGACCGTGCCGCCGCTGCCGTCGGCGTTGCCGGCGTTCGCGGTGCCGCCGTTGTCGCTCGACCACGTCCGCGCGCTGTTCGCGGCGACGCTGGTGATGACGCTGCTGGCGCTGACCGAGGCCTCGGCGATCTCGCGCTCGCTGGCGCTGCGCCGCGGCGAGACGGTCGACGGCAATCAGGAGTTCATCGGCCAGGGGCTCGCCAACATCGCCGGCAGCTTCTTCTCGTCGTATCCGGCCAGCGGCTCGTTCAACCGCTCGGGCGTCAACCTGGCGAGCGGCGCGCGCACCCCGCTGTCGGCGATCTCGGCGGCGGTGTGGCTGGTCCTGATCCTGGTGCTGGTCAAGCCGCTCGCCACCTACCTGGCGCTGCCGGTCATCGCCGGCCTGCTGCTGGTCGTCGCATGGCGGCTGATCGATTTCGCCGATCTGCGCAAACTCTGGGCCGGCCCCGGCGGCGACCGTGGCGAACGGGTGACGCTGGTCGTGACCGGAATCGCCACGATCGCGATCTCGCTGGAATGGGCGATCCTGCTCGGGCTGGTGACCGCATTCCTGGTCGGTCGCCGCAAGTCGACCGAATAGCCTCGATCGAATCGCCTGTCAGGCATGAGTCCGAACGAACTGGTCCATTGGCTCACCGCGCCGATCCGGGTCGGTCCGGCCGTACCGCTCGATGCCGCCGCCTGGTGGCATGCACTGGCGATGGCGGTCGCAACCGGCATCGCCGCGCCGCTGGCGGTGCTGCTGGCGCGCTACTGGAAGGTCGTGCCGCGCCAGGACTGGCCGCGGGTGCTCGATCATCCGTTCTGGTGGGGTGCGCATCGCTGGCTCGCAGCGGTCACGCTCGCCGGCGTGGCGGTCGGCTGCGCGCTGGTATTCAGCCACATGAACGTGCTGCTGCATCTGAGCGAAACCCATGGCTGGCTCGGCTGGCTCGCGGTCGTGATGATGCTGGCGCTCGTGGTCAACGGGCTGCTGCGTGGCAGCGAAGGCGGGCCCGGCCGCTCCGAGCGCGGCGCGCTGACGCACATGCACGAACGGCCGGGAGACCACTACGACATGAGCGCGCGGCGGCGCTGGTTCGAGCGTACCCACAAGACGCTCGGCTACTGCCTGCTGCTGGTGTTCGCGGCCGCGACCGTCAGCGGCCTCTGGCACGCCAACGTGCCGCGCTGGATCCTGCTCGGGTTCGCCGGCTGGTGGGAAGTGCTGCTGATCATCGCGCTGGTCTGGGAGCGGCAGGGACGGGCGATCGACGGCTATCAGGCCAAATGGGGGCCGGGCATGAACCACCCGGGCAACCGGATCCCGGCGCTCGGCTGGGGCAGCCGGCGCTATACCGAGGATTCGTTCCGGCGGCTGCGCTGGGCCCGCTGGCGGCCGGCCCAGCCGGCCGCGCCGGCGATGACGGCGGTCAACCGGCCGGACGACGCCTGGGGGCCGGGCGGGCCGCCGACGATCGTGATGTGGGAGGCGATCGTCCAGGAGCGCACCGCGAAGGCCGCGGGACGCGGCCCTGCGCCGGGTC
Source organism: Lautropia sp. (assembly GCA_050249335.1). Lineage (GTDB taxonomy): Bacteria > Pseudomonadota > Gammaproteobacteria > Burkholderiales > Burkholderiaceae_E > Lautropia. The sequence continues at coordinate 17,447 of JBFWQR010000059.1, read as the reverse complement.
ACGAGCCGGTACCGGGCCTGGCCTCGGGGCCGGAGTCGATGCCCGGCCCGGAGGGCACCGGCCGCACTGTGTAAAATCACAGGAATGGCCGATCTCCTCGCGCAGCTCAACCCGCAGCAGCTCGCCGCCGTCACCGCACCGACCGGCCGTCACACGCTGATCCTCGCCGGTGCCGGCAGCGGCAAGACCCGCGTGCTGACGACCCGGGTCGCGTGGCTGATCGCCACCGGGCAGGCGAGTCCGGGCGCGATCCTCGCGGTGACCTTCACCAACAAGGCGGCGCGCGAGATGCTGGCGCGGATCTCGGCAATGCTGCCGATCAATCCGCGCGGCATGTGGATCGGCACGTTCCACGGCCTGTGCAACCGGCTGCTGCGCGCCCATCACCGTGACGCCGCGCTGCCGCCGTCGTTCCAGATCCTGGACAGCCAGGATCAGCTCGGCGCGGTCAAGCGGCTGCTGCGCACGCTGAACATCGACGACCAGAAGCACCCGCCGAAGAGCGTCCAGCAGTTCATCAACAGCGCCAAGGAGAACGGCGACCGGCCGGACGCGCTCGCCGCCAGCGACGATCACACCGCGCAGATGATCGCGTTCTACCGCGGCTACGACGATCAGTGCCAGCGCGAAGGCGTGGTCGATTTCGCCGAGCTGCTGCTGCGCTCGTACGAGCTGCTGCAACGCAATCAGCTGCTGCGCGAACACTACAGCGAGCGTTTCCGTCATATCCTGATCGACGAGTTCCAGGACACCAACGACCTGCAGTACCGCTGGCTCAAGCTGCTCGCTGGGCCGCAGACCTCGCTGTTCGCGGTCGGCGACGACGATCAGTCGATCTATGCGTTCCGCGGCGCCAACGTCGGCAACATGGCCGCCTTCGAGCGCGAGTTCGCCGGCGGCAACCTGATCAAGCTCGAGCAGAACTACCGCTCGCATGCGCATATCCTGAACGCCGCCAACGGCCTGATCCGGCAGAACTCCCGGCGCCTCGGCAAGGATCTCTGGACCGACGCCGGCGAGGGCGAGCCGGTGCGCGTCTACGAGGCGCTGACCGACGGCGAAGAGGCGCAATGGCTGCTCGAGGAGATCCGTGCGCTGATCGCCGCCGGCAGCGGCCGCTCGGAGATCGCGGTGCTCTATCGCTCGAATGCGCAATCGCGCGTGGTCGAGCATGCGCTGTTCTCGGCCGGCGTGCCGTACCGGGTCTACGGCGGCCTGCGCTTCTTCGAGCGCGCCGAGGTCAAGCACGCGCTCGCCTATCTGCGGCTGCTCGAGAACCCGGACGACGATACCGCGTTCCTGCGGGTCGTCAACTTCCCGGCGCGCGGCATCGGCGCGCGCACGCTGGAACTGCTGCAGGACCGGGCCGCGGCCCACGGCGTCAGCCTGTACCGCGCGGTGCCGACGGTCGCCGGCGGCGCCAGCGCCAAGCTGCTGCAGTTCGTCGCGCTGATCGAGCAGCTGCGGACGCGCGCCCAGCGGCTGCCGCTGACCGACGCGATCGACGAGGTGGTCGAGCGCTCCGGGCTGCTCGCGCACTACCAGACCGAGCGCGAAGGGCAGGAGCGGATCGAGAACCTGCGCGAGCTGGTCAACGCGGGCGCCGCCTATCTGGCCGAGGCCGGGATCGCGGCCGACGTGCCGGCGAGCGTCGGGCTCGCGGCGGCGGTGACCGGACCCGGTGTCGCACCGGTCGACGCTACGCCGGTCGACAGCGCGCTGGCCGACAGCGCGCTGGCCGACAGCGCACCGATCGATAGCGTGCTGATCGACGCCGCGCCGCCCGCAGCAACGATGGCCGATGATTCGCCGGCGATCGACGCCGGCAACATCGTGACGATCGCGCTGTCGCCGCTCGCCGGTTTCCTGGCGTTCGCTTCGCTCGAATCGGGCGACGGACAGGCCGGAGAGGGCACCGACGCGGTCCAGATGATGACGGTGCATTCGGCCAAGGGGCTCGAGTTCAACGCCGTCTTCGTCACCGGCCTCGAAGAGGGCTTGTTCCCGCACGAGAATTCGGCCAACGTGTTCGACGGGCTCGAGGAGGAGCGGCGTCTGATGTACGTCGCGATCACGCGGGCGCGCCAGCGGCTCTATCTGTCGTTCAGCCAGTCGCGCCAGCTGCACGGCCAGACGCGTTACAACATCCGGTCGCGCTTCTTCGACGAACTGCCGGAGACCGACCTGAAATGGCTGACCGCGCGCAGCCGCGGCGAAGCGCGCTACGGCGCCGGCGGCTGGGCCGGCGGCGGGTCGGGGTGGTCGGGCGGCCGCGGGTCGTACGGCGATGGCGCCAGCGGCGGCTACGGCAGCCGCGGCGGCATGCGCTCCAGCGGCGGCTATGGCGGCGGCAGCTATGGCCGCGGCCAGGCCGGGGCGCTCGGCGGACCGGCGCGGCCGGCGGAGGGCTATGCCGGCAAGTCGGCCGGATCGTTGCGTGACGCGCGGTTCCGGATCGGCCAGGGTGTCGCCCATGCGCGCTTCGGCGAAGGCGTCGTGACCGGCATCGAAGGGATCGGCGACGACGCGCGGATCCAGATCAAGTTTGCCGGCCACGGGTCGAAATGGCTGGCACTTTCGATCGCGAAGCTCGAGCCGATCGCTTGAGTTTCCCGGTGCCGGTGTCGGCAGCGGCGGTTGGCATGATGGCGGGGCGGACGCCGATGTGGACTACACGCAGCGCAACCTGTTTCCCGGTCGATATCCCACGAACCGTCTAGTCCGAGCAGGGCGTTGTGAGGCGTGGAAGGGGTTTGAACGGACGTTGAACGGGGTGAAGGCGTCCGTTCAAAACAAAGTTAGCCATCATGGAAATCGTCCCCGGCTTACCGGAGCATGCTCCGGCCATTGCAGAGATTCATGTTGAGGCATGGCAGTCCGCCTATCAGGGCATCGTCCCGGACGTGGTTCTTGCAGCTCTTTCAGTTGAGCGCCGGGAGGAGTACTGGCGCACCGCCCTCGCGGAGGGCAATACTCAGGTGTTGGTTGCTCGCTCTGCCAATACCGTGGTGGGATGGGTGGCCTTTGGCGCATGCCGAGACGACGGCGCGCCGGGCGATGCAGGCGAGCTATGGGCGATCTATATTTCTCCGCGGAGTTGGTCTCGCGGTGTAGGTCAAGCACTCTGGTTACGCGCACGTAACTCCCTCGTCGAGCAAGGCTATCGCACGGCAAGTCTCTGGGTTCTCGATGACAACCAGCGTGCCATCAGGTTTTACCGTGCGGCAGGTTTTCAACCTGAGCCATCAAGCACCAAGGAAATTGCCATGGGTGGTAAATCGCTAAATGAAACCCGATACATTGCCGCGCTTGACGGCTAACTTTGCGTTGCAACGGACGCTTGACCCAGCCGTCCGCGTGCTGCCGCACACGGCCGTCTGCCTCAAGCGCCGCTGAACTAAGACGTTAGACATCACTGGCAGCATGTATGGCTACTCCTCCACCAAAACTCTTTATCTCGTACTCGCACGACAGCCAGAGCCACAAAGACTGGGTGCTTACTCTTGCAACTCGGCTGGTTGCAAACGGCGTAGACGTCGTTCTCGACCAATGGGACCTCACACTCGGATCCGATCTACCCCGGTTCATGGAGGGTGGTCTGACACAGGCTGAGCGCGTGCTCGCAATATGCACCGAGGCGTACGTCGAGAAGGCAAACCGCGGGAAAGGCGGAGTCGGCTATGAAAAGATGATCCTCACCGCACAGCTCATACAGGACGTCTCGTCGGACCGCATTGTTGCTGTAGTGCGCTCAGGGGTCGCAACGCCGCCGGTTCCAACCTTCTTGTCTTCTCGCGTCTACATTGACTTTCGAGATGACCTGGCCTTCGAAGGAAAGTACGGCGAACTGATCAGGGATCTCCACGGGCAGAAGATCTCGCCCCGGCCTCCCTTGGGTTCTAACCCGTTTGAAGCGGCTGCTCCTGCAAAACCTCCGATTGTCTCTTTCGGCCCTGAACGCTACGTTGCGCCTCCGCTGAGGGGGAGGGTCTCGTTCGACTATTCCAACAACAACGGCAGGTTTATCTTCGGAGCGGGGGACATGGCATTCGAGACGGCTTGGTCCCGAGCCGGCGCATCAAGTATCCACGCCTACACTGATCCACCAAGCATCCGTAGCGTTGCGCTGGCGACTGGAATCAAGAAGATCGAGGATCTGACCGACGCGCGACAGTACGACACATCGTCGAGGGTGCGAAACCCGTTCCTTGGGGAAATCGTCGTGTGGCAGAACACCGCAGGGTACTTCCTTGCGACTCAGGTAGTTGCGATCACCGTGCGCGGAGCGGATGGAGGCGTCGACGAATTGACCGTCGAGTACAAGATCGCGCCGAGCAAGTCGCCATCATTCGCAGAGTGATGTCTAACATTTCGCTGCAACGGACAATTGACCCGGCCGCCCGCGCGCTGCCGCACGCGGCCGTCCGCGTCAATTGCCGCTGAGCTCAGACGTTAGTCGTCACAATCCCATCCGTTTACATCATTGCAGGAGTCAGCATGATCAGCGTCGAGTTCCTCATCACTTCACTTGTTGTCGTGCTGATTCCCGGTACCGGTGTGATCTACACGGTGTCCACGGGGTTGGTGCAGGGCAGAGCGGCAAGCATTTACGCGAGTCTGGGCTGCACGGCGGGAATCGTCCCACACTTGGCGGCCACCATTCTTGGCCTGGCTGCCGTCATGCACACAAGCGCGCTGGCCTTCCAGATGCTCAAGTACGCAGGGGTGGCCTACCTTTTCTACATCGCCTACGCCACGTGGCGCGACAAGTCAGCTTTTTCGGTCGATGGCAGCATCTCTCGAACCGGCGCGTCAAGCATAGTCATCAAGGCGTTCCTGCTGAACATCCTGAATCCGAAGTTGACCATCTTCTTCCTGGCGTTCCTGCCGCAGTTCATCGAGCCTGGTGCTGTGCAGCCTCTGGCTCAACTACTCACGCTAAGTGGCGTATTCATGGGCATGACGTTTGTTGTCTTTGTCACCTATGGCTTCGTCGCACATGCCTTTCGCAGGTACGTCATTGAATCCGTCTTGGTGCAGCGCTGGCTTCGTTACAGCTTTGCGGCGGCCTTTGCTGGCCTCGGTGCCAAGCTTGCTGTCAGCGAGAGGTGACGTCTAACATTTCGCTGCAACGGACATTTGACCCAGCCGTCCGCGCGCTGCCGCACGCGGTCGTCTGCGTCAAATGCCGCTGAGCTTTGACGTTAGCCCGCGAGAACGCTGATGCACTTTGGGCCAAGTCGTGTCAGTCGGTATCGACGCCGTTTTCGCGCAGGGTCGCCCATTTGAGCAGCGCATCGAGTGCCGGGCAAAGCGCCTGCCCCCAATCGGTCAACCCATATTCCACCTTTGGCGGAACCTGGTGATGAACGATCCGCAGGACGACGCCGTCTTTCTCCATCTGACGCAGTTGCTGGATCAGCATCTTTTGCGAGATCGCCGGGATCGCGCGTTCGAGATCGGAGAACCGTAACAGCTTGCCTCCGAACAGGTGGAACAAGATCACAAGCTTCCATCGTCCTTCGAGAATCTTCAGCGCCTGCTCGACGCCATCGGCCGCCGAGGTAGGTGTCCATGCCTTTCCCATACTTTCCGGTAAGTACCTTACTTTTTAGTGCGTTCTTGCCATTTGGGGAGCCTACCCCCATCCTGCGCATTGATCAATTGCAAAGGAGCAGACCGCATGTCTCTCAATCTACCCAAACCCATCGCCGTCTATTTCACCGCAGACCGGGGTGATAGCGCGGCCGTCGCCCGGTGCTTCACTGACAGCGCCGTCGTGAAGGACGAAGGCCACGCCTACAACGGCTTGGCTGCTATCCAGCAATGGAAGACAGATTCGTCGAAAAAGTACACCTACACGAGCGAGCCTTTCGCTTTTGAAGAAAAGGACGGCAAGACCATCGTCACCAGCCGGTTGACCGGCAACTTCCCCGGCAGCCCCGTTGATCTTCGATTCTGCTTCGGTCTCGCAGGCAACAAAATTGCATCGCTGGAAATCATTCCATGAGCTTCAGCCTGGAACTCACTGGCCGTCGGGCACTTGTCACCGGTGGCACGAAGGGCATTGGCGCTGCGGTCGTGGCAGTGCTCCGTGATGCCGGTGTCAAGGTCATGACGAGCGCACGTTCGGTTCCCGAAGCGTTTTTCGCAGGGGTGCGCTTCGTCGAGGCAGACCTTGCGACGGAGGATGGTTGTGCTGCGCTTGCCAACGCGGCTGTGAAGCAGCTTGGTGGAATCGACATCATCGTGAATGTCATGGGTGGCTCCAGCGCGCCGGCGGGTGGCTTTGCCGTGCTCGACGATGAGGAATGGTCACAGGCGTTGAACCAGAATCTGATGGCGGCGGTTCGCATCGACCGGGCGCTCTTGCCGTCGATGATCGAACAGGGTTCCGGCGTCATCATTCACGTCACTTCAATTCAACGCGAACTGCCGCTCCCTGAAGCGACGACCGCCTATGCCGCGGCGAAGGCGGCACTGTCGACCTATAGCAAGAGCCTGTCGAAAGAAGTCACGCCGAAGGGTATCCGCGTGGTGCGCGTCTCGCCGGGCTGGGTGGAGACCGAAGCTTCGGTCGCCTTGGCGGAACGCCTCGCGCAGCAATCTGGCACGGACTACGAAGGGGGCAAACAGATCATAATGAAGACGCTGGGTGGCATTCCGCTTGGGCGCCCGGCAAAACCAAAGGAAGTGGCGGATCTCATCGCTTTCCTCGTCTCGTCCCGCGCCGGCTCCATCACCGGTGCTGAATACGTCATCGACGGTGGCACGGTGCCAACGGCCTGAATTGACGATCCGCTTTTCCGCGGTGCGCGTTTCGTCGTGGGCGCTGGGTGCGTGTTCTGGAACGCCTCGGGCTAACACTGCGCTCAACCGGACCTGCGCAAAAGGCCGTGCAGGCCGGTTAGCTTTACGTTTAGGACACGAGGCGATGCTCTCGAACGCCAGGACGTACCTTTCGATCGCTACCGATGCGCTCGCAGAGTCAGAGCGCCTCGACGCTGCTGCCCGAAGGCCGAAACCGAACGGCGAGACTGGATTCATCGTCACGATCGATCCGGAGCAACGAGCCTTCAAGCAGAGCCTCGTCGCAATCGTCTTTGCAGGCGTGTACTTCGAGGCGCTCTTGTACATAGTCGGAGTGGAGCGTCTTGGGGGAGTGACGCGATTCTCCGACGACGATCTGCACAAGGATCTGGGGTTGGTTCGGCTGGCCCTCGTACCCACGGCTTCCCGTGGGCGACAGCATGGAGGCTTGTCCGAGAGCCGGATGCGGGAAAACCGCTAGTCCGGTTCGATGAGCGGGATGATGAGACGGAGTTATGGGGAAGTTACTCGGGCACCGCCAGACGAAAGGGGCGGCAACAGACAAACCGATCCTGCGGCCACCGCGCATCATCTCGACTCTACACGGACAGTTGACCCGGCCACCCGCGCGCTGCCGTCCGCGTCAACTGCCGCTGAGCTCCGGAGTCAGAACACCCTACCAACGATTGCTGCTGATCATGGAATCATTGCCACAGTATCCGGCTGCGACGCTTTCGACCGAGGAGGTCGTAGCCTACTTGCTACCGAAGCGGCAAGCGGGTTGGGAGATCTACGCAGGTGGACCGCAGAACCAGTTTATCGTCCGCCTCGCGGACAACCTGAAGTCGTTCATCGAACCTGACAAAGACCTACTTTACGGGCTGGTCAAGCCAACTCACCTTGCCAAGTGCCGAACTCAGGCATCATGCCGTGCAAGGGCACCAGAGGTGATTCCTATGTTGACCGGCGGTACATGCGTGATCGTAGGTCCAACGGACACTTGACCCGTCCGTACGCCCGCTGCCGCGGTCGCACGGCCGCATCAAGTGCCGCTGAACGTTGACATTAGGCAGTACATGTACATATGTTAGCAAATGTGCTAACATCTCCTCGTGGCTTACACAGTCGAGTACTTTCACCCTCGAGTTCTGTCCGAGATCGAGTCCTGGCCGGTCGACGTAGTCGCCGACTACGCACGCCTTGTCGAGCTCTTGATCGAGCACGGCCCCAATCTGCGTCTGCCGCATTCTCGCAGCATGAGTGACGGGCTCTTCGAGCTTCGCCCTCACGGCCGCTCGGGCATTGGCCGGGCGATGTACTGCTTCCTCGTGGGCAAACGGATAGTCGTCGTGCACGCATTCATCAAGAAGACTCCTCAGACACCGGAACGAGACTTGAAGTTCGCGCGCAAGCGCGTCAAGGAGTTGTTGAATGGCTAACCTCAAGTTCACCCCTGTCAAACATGATCACAAGGCTTTCTTGGCGAAAGCGGGCGCTCGTGAGGGCTTCGCTGAGGCTTATGAGGCGCTCGAGCTCGAATACCAAGTGGTCAGTCAGCTTCTCAAGGCGCGCACAAAGGCAGGTCTCACTCAAGATGCTATCGCCGAGCGTATGGGCACGACCAAGAGTGCGATCTCTCGCTTGGAGTCCGCCGGCAAGCATACGCCGTCGCTCGGCACACTCAGGCGGTATGCCGAGGCGGTTGGCTGCGAGCTGCAGGTCAAGCTCGTGCCGCAGAAATGATGCCTAGCTTTTCGTTGCAACGGACAGGATAGTGCAACGGACAATTGACCCGGCCGCCCGCGCGCTGCCGCACGCGGTCGTCCGTGTCAACTGCCGCTGAGCTCCGGAGTTAGGTTGCCCACCATGTTCCCGACTCGCAAGCAGTTCCGTCGATGGAGCTACCCAAGCAAGTTTGCGTTTGTCTCGGTCTTCGTCGGGCTTGGAGCCAGTCTTGTCTTCTGGCTCTTCCCTGATGCGGGCAAGGGCCTCGTTGCGAGCTTGCTGCCTCCTGGCACGGAACAAGCGCTCGTTGGCACCTGGCAAGGCACTACAACCTACAAGTCTTCTGATGGAGACATGCTTATCGCTGGCTACACGAGGCTATTGAGCACCGGACACTACAACTTCAGCGGCGACATGGAAGTTCGGTTGCCGAATCAGCTAGTGGTCAAGCTCGGCGCACTCGCGGCCGGAACCTGGAAGGCGAACGGAAACAGATTCGTGCTCACTGCATCGGAGGTCAAGACCGTCCTAAGGACGATTCACGAGGCGGGAAATGCAAGGCATGACCTGAGCAGGTTGCTTCGGATTGCCCCGCACCTCGCCTCAGGCCTTGAGCAAACCACACCGCGAGGTGCGTCGCAAGAGTTCGAGATCGTCGAACTCACGGCAGAACGATTGCGGGCGAAGAGTACGGACATCCGGGGCGTCGGCGTGACCTATGAAGCGACCCGCCAGTAGCATCAAAGAACGCTTTGCGCGTGCAGGTCTCTTGTGGCGACCCGACCTGACTGGACGTTGCAACGGACGCGCTACGGCAGCCCGAAGCCTCGCCCAGCAGCATGCTGCAGAAGGGACCGGAGACGACGCGGCTCGGATCGAGGATGCGGACGCCGGCAAGCGGCCCCCTGTCACACCATGAGATCGGCGAGCGACTTCATGTCGTCGACCCACAGATCGGGCTGGTGTGGCGTGCCTCCGAACGGTCGCTTCCGGCGATCGATGAAGGCACTGTGCATGCCGGCGGCTTTCGCGCCGATGCAGTCGAAGGCGTGGTTCGCGACGAAGAGCACCGCGTCCATCGGTACGCCCATGATCTCGGCCGCCTTGGTATAGGTGGCCACGTGCGGCTTGAATGAGCCCGCCTCGGCAACCGAGATCACCCGATCGAAGGGGATCCGGTGGTAGGCCTTTGCCGCCTCGAGCATGTCCGGGTCTCCATTGGACAGGACGACGATCTTGTAGCGGGTCTGCAGCCTGGCGAGCGCCTCCGGCACGTCGGGGAAGCACTCGAGCTTCTCGATGCAGCCTACCAGATAGCGGACCTCCTCGTGCGTGTGGGGGATGCCGGCGCGCTCGAGCGTATAAGCCACGGCGCGCTGCCCGATCTCGCGGTACGGCGTGTGTTCCTTGTGCAGCAACGCATCGATCATCGAGTTCTCGAAGTGCGTGCGGCGCCACCAGGTGACGAACGAGCCGGGATTTCCCGTCCAGCCCTTTGCCTTCAGGAACGGGGCGGCGATCTCGGTCAGGCCCTTCTGCATGTCGACCACGGTGCCGTACTGGTCGAACATCACGACCTTGATCTTGCGCTTGATGTCGTCTGCCGAGGTCACTGGTACGCTCCCGGGTCGATGTAATGTCCTCATCTTACGCGGTGCGCAGCCCACCCGTCGCCAGACGTCTGCTGTCGGGTACGCGGCTGGTTACTATCGCGCCATGGCTGATTCCATTCCCATCGTCACCTACACGATCATCGCCGTCACCTGCCTGGCGTCCTGGCTCGCGTTCAAGAGCCCGAAGCTGGCCGATCGACTGATCTTCTGGCCGCCGGCCATCTCCCGCGGGCGGCAGTACGATCGCTTCGTCGCGCATGGCTTCATCCATGCCGACCTGCCTCACCTCATCTTCAACATGATCACGCTGTTCTTCTTCGGACGGCTGATCGAACAGATCTTCGAGCCCCGCGTCGGCAAACCCGGCTTCGCCCTGTTCTATCTGGCGGCGATCGTGGCGGCGATCCTGCCGTCCTGGTGGCGCCACCGTGGCGACGCGAACTACCGCAGTCTGGGGGCTTCCGGCGGGGTGGCTGCCGTACTGTTCAGCTTCATCCTGTTCGCGCCCTGGGCGACGATCTATGTCTTCGTCATCCCCATGCCGGCCATCGTGTTCGCCGTGATGTACACCGCCTACTCGATCTGGGCCGAGCGGCGCGGCCGTGACGACATCAACCACAGCGCCCATCTCGGCGGTGCGCTGTTCGGCGTCGTCTCGACGATCATCGTCGAGCCGCGCGCGCTGCCGATCTTCCTGAATCAGTTGCTCGAGCCCTTTGGTTCCTGAGCGCGGTGCAGCTGCCCCGGCGTTGCGGCGCCGACAGGGGGAAAACCCGAGCGGACACGGCCGCAGTGCGTTGGCACACTGCACAAGACCCGCTCCGCCCCAGGACATGACCCAGGCCGTCGCCACCCCCGTCGTCGCTCGCCCCTCCCGCGCCGTGGATGCGCCGCTGCTGTCGGTCGAGGATCTGCACGTGCACTTCGTGACGTCGCGGGGCGTCGTGCGCGCCGTCGAGGGCGCGACCTGGCGGGTGCGGCCCGGGGAGATGGTCGCGCTCGTCGGCGAGTCGGGCTGCGGCAAGTCGGTTTCCGCGCTCGCGGTCATGCGCCTGCTCGCGCGGCCCGCCGGCCGCATCGTGCACGGCCGCATCCGGTTCGAAGGCTCGGACCTGCTCGCGCTCACCGAGGACGAGATGCGCGCCGTGCGCGGGCGCGACATCTCGATGATCTTCCAGGAGCCGATGACGTCGCTGAACCCGGTGCTGAGCATCGGCCTGCAGATCATGGAGCCGCTGCTGATCCACAAGCGGATGAGTCATACCCAGGCGCGCGAGCGCGCGATCGAGCTGCTCGGCATGGTCGGCATCCCGGATCCACAGCGCCGGCTCGCGCAGTATCCTCATCAGTTCTCCGGCGGTATGCGCCAGCGCGTGATGATCGCGATCGGCCTCGCGTGCAATCCGAAGCTGATCATCGCCGACGAGCCGACGACGGCGCTCGACGTGACGATTCAGGCGCAGATCCTGCACCTGATGAAGGCGCTGTCCGGGAAGCTCGGCATCGCGATGGTCGTCATCACGCACAACCTCGGCATCGTTGCGCGCTACGCCGACCGGGTCAACGTGATGTACGCCGCGCGCATGGCCGAGCAGGGCAGCGCCGCCGGCGTCTTCGGCCAGCCGCTGCATCCGTACACGGCTGGCCTGCTGCGCTCGGTCCCGCGGCTGGACCGGCCGCGCGGCAGCCGGCTCGAGACGATCGACGGCCTGCCGCCCAGCCTGCTCGCCCCGCCGGCGGGCTGCCGCTTCGCCGCCCGCTGCGCCGCGCGGCAGGACGCCTGCGAGCGGACGCTGCCGGAGCTGGAGCCGATCGAGCCCGATCATCTGTCGGCATGCCTGCGTGCCGGCGAGCTCGCGACGCGCGGGCTGCAGATGCTCGGCCCCGTCACCGTCGAGTCGGCCGCGGCCGCGCCGGCCAAGCGCCTCGGTCCGCCGCTGCTGAAGGTCGAGGGGCTCAGGACCTGGTTCGACGCAGGCCGCGCCCCGGGCGGCGGCCGCAGTATCGTGCGTGCGGTCGACGACGTCTCGTTCGAGGTCCGCGCCGGCGAGACGCTCGGCTTGGTCGGCGAGTCCGGCTGCGGCAAGACCACGGTGGGCCGCACGTTGCTGCGGCTCGAGCGCGAGCACGCCGGCCGCATCGTCTACGACGGCGTCGACGTCACGCGCGCCGGCGCGCGCCAGATCGGCCGCTACCGCCGCTCGATCCAGGTCATCTTCCAGGATCCGTACTCGTCGCTGAACCCGCGCATGACCGTCGGGCAGATCATCGCCGAGCCCACGCTGGTGCATGGCCTGGTCCGCGACCGCGCGGCCGCCGGGCGGCGCGTGCGCGAGCTGCTCGGCCAGGTCGGCCTGTTCGACTACATGGCCGAGCGCTATCCGCACGAGCTCTCCGGCGGCCAGCGCCAGCGCGTCGGCATCGCGCGCGCGCTCGCGCTCGAGCCGAAGTTCATCGTCTGCGACGAGCCGGTGTCCGCGCTCGATGTGTCGATCCAGGCGCAGATCATCAATCTGCTCGAGGACCTGCAGAAGGCGCTCGGCCTCACCTACCTGTTCATCGCGCATGATCTCGCGGTCGTGCGCCACATCTCCGATCGCGTCGTCGTCATGTACCTGGGGCGCGTGATGGAGATCGCCGATCGCGACAGCCTTTACAGCGATCCGCTGCATCCCTACACTCACGCGCTGCTCGACGCGGTGCCGATCCCCGATCCGCGACTCGAGCGCGAACGCGCCCGCGCCGTGCTCGGCGGCGAGGTACCCAGTCCGCTGAACCCGCCCGAGGGCTGCGTATTCCATACGCGCTGTCCGCGGGCCAGCGGCGAATGCCGGGCTGGTATTCCCGAATTGCGGGAAATAAGGCCAATGCACTATGCTGCCTGCATCAAGGCATAGCTTCGGACATCGGAGCGGCACGTCGGCCGCCGCAGGCTGATCGGGAAGAAGAACAAGCCTCGGGGCCCTCCGTCGAGACCTTCCAGAGGAGACATACCGATGAAAACGCCCCATGCCGTGCTGGCAGTGGCGCTCGTACTTTCGGCGTCGCCGGCGCTCGCGCAGTCGCCGAAGCCGGGCGGCACGCTCAGCTTCGCGGTCAGCGCCGAACCGCCGAACTACGACTGCCACGCGCAGAGCTCGTTCGCGTTCATCCATCCGGTACGGCCGCACTACTCGACGCTGCTGAAGTTCGACGGCGCCAACTACCCGAAGGTCACCGGCGACCTGGCCGAATCGTGGACGGTCTCGCCCGACGGCCTCACGTTCACCTTCAAGCTGCGCCAGAACGTCAAGTTCCATGACGGCTCGGCGTTCTCGTCCGAGGACATCAAGGCCACCTACGACCGGCTGCGCAATCCGCCCGAGGGCGTGCGCTCGTTGCGCGCCGAGATCTACAAGGACATCGCGTCGATCGAGACGCCCGACCCGAACACGGTCGTGTTCAAGCTGGCGCGGCCGAATGCGTCCATGCTGACGACGTTCGCGTCGCCGTGGGACTGTGTCTACAGCGCCGCGAAGCTCAAGCAGGATCCGAAGTTCCCCGAGCGCAACATCCTCGGCACCGGCCCGTTCACCTTCGTCGAGCACCAGGCGGGCTCGCACTGGGTGGGCCGCAAGTTCGCCGACTACTTCGAGAAGGACCGGCCCTATCTGGACGGCTACCGCGCGGTGTTCATGGGCGGCGCCGCGATGGTGAACGCGCTCGCCGCCGGCCAGGTTCTCGCCGAGTTCCGCGGCCATTCGCCGGCCGACCGCGACCGTCTCGTGAAGGCGCTCGGCGAGCGCGCGGTCGTCGTGGAGTCGCCCTGGGTCTGCAGCCTCGTCGTCAGCTTCAACGTTGCGAAGAAGCCGTTCGATGATCCGCGCGTGCGGCGCGCGCTGTCGCTCGCGATCGACCGCTGGACAGGCGCCGAGGCGCTGCAGAAGATCGCGCTCGTGCGCCACGTCGGCGGCCTGCTGCGTCCGGGCTACGACCTGGCGACGCCGGAGGCGGATCTCCTGAAGCTGCCGGGCTTCTCGCGCGACATCCAGGCGTCGCGGGCCGAGGCGCGCCGGCTGCTGAAGGAGGCCGGCGCCGAGAACCTGACGTTCAAGCTCACGAATCGCAACGTCGCGATGCCGTACACGCCGGTCGGCGTCTTCCTGATCGACCAGTGGCGCCAGATCGGCCTGAACGTGCAGCACGAGCAGCTCGAGACGCGGCTCTACCTGGCGGCGCAGCAGCGCGGCAACCCGACCTATGACGCGGCGCTCGACTTCAACTGCGACTTCATGGACGAGCCGAACCTGCAGTTGATCAAGTACCTGTCGGCCGACCGTTCTCCGCTGAACTACTCGGGCCACGTCGACCGCAAGCTCGACGAGCTGTTCGACCGGCAGTCCGCCGAGCTCGACCGCGGCAAGCGCATCGCGCTGCTGCGCGAGTTCGAGACCCATCTGCTCGATGAGGCCTACGTGATCCCGACGATCTGGTGGCACCGGATTATCGTCACGCACCGGCAGCTCAAGGGCTGGCACATCACGCCGAGCCACTACGTGGGGCAGGACCTGACCGACGTCTGGCTGGATCGGTGAGGCCAACCCCCCGAGCGCCTTCGGCGCTCTGATGCTTCGCTACGTCACCCAGCGCCTGCTGCTGATGATCCCGACGCTGCTCGGGGTCGCGATCCTCGTCTTCCTGATGCTGCGGCTCATGGGCGGCGATCCGGTCGAGGTGATGCTGCGCGGCGAGGGCGCGAACGTGTCGCAGGCGGTCATCGAGGCCGAGCGCGTGCGGCTCGGCCTCGATCGGCCGCTCTACGTGCAGTTCGGCAAGTGGCTGGGCGGCATGCTGACCGGCGACTTCGGCGTCTCGATGTGGACCGGCCGGCCGGTCGCGTATGAGATCGCGTCGCGCCTCCAGCTGTCGCTGCAGGTCGCCGTCATGGCGACGGTGCTCGCGGTGCTGATCTCGATCCCGCTCGGTACGCTGTCGGCGCTATACAAGGACACGTGGATCGACCACGCGATCCGCGTCGTGTCGATTGCCGGCCTCGCGGTGCCGTCGTTCTGGCTCGGCATGATCATCATCCTGCTGCTGCTGTCGTTCTTCCAGTGGCATCCGCCGATCACATTCACGCCGTTCTTCGAGAATCCGCGCGAGAACCTGTCGCAGCTCATCTGGCCGGCGCTCGCGGTCGGCTACCGCTACTCGGCGGTCGCGACGCGGATGATGCGCTCGACGCTGCTCGAAGTGTTGCAGGAGGACTATATCCGCACCGCGCGCGCGAAGGGCGTGTTCGAGCGGCTGGTCGTGATCCGGCACGCGCTCGGCAACGCGATGCTGCCGGTCGTCACCGTCATCGGGCTCGAGTTCGCATTCCTGATCGGCGGGCTCGTCGTGACCGAGCAGGTGTTCAACCTGAACGGCATCGGCCGGCTGTTCGTGCAGGCCGTCGCGCGCAGCGATCTGACGATGGTGCAGGCGCTCGTGCTGCTCGTGGCGACGTTCTTCATCATCATCAACTTCGTGATCGACCTGCTGTACGCATGGCTCGATCCGCGGATCCGCTATCGCTGACGGACAACGATGAGCGCCGCCCCGTCGATTCCCGAGATCACCTACCGCGTGCCGCGCCGCCGGCATCCGGCGGTCGCGTTCGTGCTGCAGCAGCCGCTCGGCGCGGCGGGAATGGCCGTCATCGTGCTGATGATCCTCGCCGCGGCGTTCGCGCGCTGGGTCGCGCCGCACGATCCGCTCGCGATCGACTACGGCGGACTGCTCGCGCCGCCGTCGTGGGACCACCCGATGGGCACCGACAACTTCGGGCGCGACGTGTTCTCGCGGATCGTTTTCGGCGCGCAGACCGCGCTCGCGGTCGGCTTTCTGTCGTCGCTGATCGGCTCGACGCTCGGCGCGATCATCGGCGTCGCGTCCGCCTACTTCGGCGGCCGCGTCGACATGATCATCCAGCGCCTGATGGACATCATCCTCGCGTTCCCGATCATCGTGCTCGCGCTCGCCGTCGTCGCGGTGCTCGGCAAGAACGTCGTGTTCGGCATCGACTGGAACCTGATCATCGCGATCGGCCTGCCGATGGTGCCGAAGGTCGCGCGCGTCGTGCGCTCGTCGGCGCTCGCGGTGCGCGAGATGCCGTACATCGACGCCGCCCGCACGGCCGGCTTCTCTCATACGCGGATCATCTTCCGGCACATCGTGCCGAATGTCGTCGCGCCGTACCTGATCATGCTGACCGCGTTCGTCGGCCAGGCGATCCTGCTCGAGGCGTCGCTGTCGTTCCTCGGGCTGGGCGTCACCGAGCCGACCGCGGCATGGGGGCTGATGCTGTCGGGCTCGGCGATCGACTTCTACCAGCAGGCGCCGTGGATGATCGTGTTCCCCGGCCTCGCGATCAGCCTGGCCGTGTTCGCGTTCAACCTGTTCGGCGACTCACTGCGCGACTGGCTGGATCCGAAGATCAAGATCTAGCGAAGTTCGCCAAGTCGCCTGGGCCAGTAGAGTTCGTAACCCGTAAACGGTACGTGCTGCTTCGCAGCCGGCGTATCTTCGCGGATGCGGCCGCGGTCGTACGGCCACGCCAAGTGCCGCTGAGCTCGGACGTCGGGCGTACACGGCACGGAGCAATCGATGGTAGGGAAGTGGATTCTCGGCGCGTTCGGTGTCGTTGTCATAGCCGCTGTCGTCGCCGTGTTGATCGGACATGCGCGCGAAACGTCCAGGACTGCGCGGACGGCGGCATCGCTCCTCCAAAGCCCATTGCATACGGGTATCGGGATTGTCGACTTCGCCTCGTTCGAGGAACTGCCGCCTCCCGTCGCTCGCTACTTCAGGCACGTTCTCACGGATGGTCAAGAACTCATCAGAACGGCGCAGATGCGCCAATCTGGCGTGCTGAGGACCAGTACGGCGACATACAGATGGTCATCGTTCACGGCAACGCATCTCGTTGCGCCGCATTCGACCGGCTTCGTCTGGAGTGCCAAGGTCGAAATGCCGTTGGCGACGCACGTACGGGTAGAGGATAGCTACATTGCCGGTGCAGGTAGCGGCCGCGTGAGCCTCTTGTCGGCCTTTGCGGTTGCGTCGGAAGCTAGTACGCCGGAACTCGATTCGGGCGCATTGCACAGGTATCTGGCCGAGGCAGTCTGGTATCCCACCGCACTCCTGCCCCAGTCAGGCGTGGTATGGAGTCCGATCGATGATCGCACCGCAATGGCCACGCTGACCGACAACGGTACCAGCGTGTCATTGGAGTTTCGATTCAGCGAGAACGGAGAAGTCGCGGGTATCTATAGTCCC
>JBFWQR010000058.1:0-41661 GCA_050249335.1 Lautropia sp. | reverse complement strand
CGCGACCGGCGAAGCGATCAGCACCAAGACGCTGAGGAAGTTTCACCCCACGCGCCCGTGAAGGGCGCGACTGGGTGGAGCCGACTCGTCTATCGGCACCGCCTCGTTACAACCAACGCGCCCGTGAAGGGCGCGACCCGCCCGATCTCGACCCCGACAGCATTCCGTTCTAGTTCCAACCCACGCGCCCGTGAAGGGCGCGACTACAGCCAGGCCTCGTGCTCTTGCAGCCAGGCGAGGTTTCAACCCACGCGCCCGTGAAGGGCGCGACCACCGGGCGGGTACGTGCGAACCTCGCCCATCTCGTTTCAACCCACGCGCCCGTGAAGGGCGCGACTGGATGCGCAGTCAGGTTCCTCCGTTTCCACGGGTTTCAACCCACGCGCCCGTGAAGGGCGCGACCGCCACCGCCGGACGCTACCGAGGTGATAATCCCGTTTCAACCCACGCGCCCGTGAAGGGCGCGACGGGCAAGGCTCGGCTGCGCCGCCTCGTAGTAGGCGTTTCAACCCACGCGCCCGTGAAGGGCGCGACCTGGGCGTATAGCACGACAACCAACCTGGTGACTTGTTTCAACCCACGCGCCCGTGAAGGGCGCGACTCAGCGGGCCCGGACGCTGGTCGCGCCGGAGAGCCGGTTTCAACCCACGCGCCCGTGAAGGGCGCGACCGACCGCGAACTGACGACCGCGCTCCACGTCAGGTTTCAACCCACGCGCCCGTGAAGGGCGCGACGCCAAGCCTTTGATGCGCCGCCGGCGGATCTACTCGTTTCAACCCACGCGCCCGTGAAGGGCGCGACTCGAGGCTGTGGTGTTCTTCCCTGGGTCTGCACCGGTTTCAACCCACGCGCCCGTGAAGGGCGCGACAGTAGAGCGGGGCGCCGATCTTGATCGCTCTGTTGTTTCAACCCACGCGCCCGTGAAGGGCGCGACCCGGCTATACGCAGAAGGCGGTCCGCAGAAAGATCGTTTCAACCCACGCGCCCGTGAAGGGCGCGACCGCAGGCCGAGATGGAAGCGGCCGGGATGGAACAGTTTCAACCCACGCGCCCGTGAAGGGCGCGACATTGCTTTGCTATCCGGATGCGCATAAAATGTTGGTTTCAACCCACGCGCCCGTGAAGGGCGCGACCCCCCGAGGATAAGTCGTTGCCCACGTTGCGCGAAGCGAAAGGCTTTCGCGAAACGCCCCTCCGAGATCGCCGTATCAAATGAGTTGATCGGCTGGTCGCGGTTTATCTTTATGAATCAAATGGTTGTGATATCGCGAACGTCCCGGGAACTATTCGGGAGCTTCAGGTTCGCGTCAGAGGACAAGTGGCCCTTTCAGGTCCAGCGCCGGCTTTGCGCCGACATGTTCGACTCGTCCTTCCCACCTCGCGCCGAGGTGGTAGAAGCGGAGACTGTCGAGGGTGGGGTCGATCAGATCACAGAGCTTCTGGCGGAGTCGGACCCATTGTGCCGGTTCGATCTCGATTTCGAAAACCGAGTACTGGACCCGTTGACCGAGGTCGCGACAGGCTTTGGCGACCTGACGCAGACGTCTGCTCCCGCCAGGTGATGTCGTGCTGACGTCGTAGCTGACCAGAATCATCATGGCAACAGCTCCGGCATAGTCACTTCCAGAGGTAGGGCGGATACCCGTCGATATCGCCGCGGAGATGTCGGGCCAACAACTGCGCCTGGATGAACGGCAGGAGGCCGATGTCGACCTGTTCGTCGAGGAAGGCGTGTCGAAGCTGTTCGCGTTTTCTTTCCTGATAGGCTACCAGCACGGTCTTGCGTGGATCCTCCTTAAGTTGCACCGCGCCATTGTCGAACATCTGAAAGTCTCGATCACTGAGTTGTCGACGGTTGATCATTGATAGGGCGATGCGATCGCCAAGCAATGGGCGAAGTTCTTCCGCAAGATCCAGCGCCAGACTCGGACGGCCTGGCCTGTCTCGATGGAGAAAGCCGACGGCAGGATCGAGGCCAACCGTTTCCAGAGCCGATCGGCAATCATGTATCAGGAGCGTGTAGAGAAATGAGAGAAGTGCATTGAAGGCATCGCGAGGAGGGCGGCGACTTCGGCTATTGAACTGCAAAGCCAATGATTCGACGCGAACGAGCTGACCGAAGACGCCGAAATAGGCCTGTGCCGCTTCTCCCTCCAGGCCTCGAATCAGATCGACATCGGGTGACTCGAGTACGCGCAGAGGTATTCGCTTGAGTCTCTCCAGCGCGTGGCGGAAACCGTCTGGATCAGCTATCCGCTCACCGTAGTCGCGCCATCCGCGAGCGAGCACGGCGCGCTGGTTGTGGATCTTGCCTGCCACCAGATTCCGAACGATTGCCGCGCAACGCGTCGGGTCATCACTACGCCGATACTGCTCTCTCCGGAGCAATACATTCCCGGCGACCGGACCCTCCACGCGTGCCAGGAAGCGACCCTGCGTAGTGAGGTAGCAAATACTGATGCCCTGCTCTGCACAGAATCCCAGCAGTTGCGGGGACACTCCAACTCGTCCGATGCAGACCAGGCTCTCGAGCATATGCACGGGCAGGCGAGCACGCTCTTGGCGATCGACCTCGAGAACGACGTTGGCGCCATCCTTTCGCAGCCATGACCCCTCGGTTGTGACGTAGAGCGTGTTCAGTTGCCGCCGCATGGCTCGCCGTCCTTGTCGTCAAGATGACGACGGAGCCAGTCATCGACTCTACGATGCCCAAGCAGGCGAGGCTGGCAGACGTCCAGCATCGAGCAGGTGTCACAGCGCTTCCTGTCGTAGGTCGCGGTCGGCGTCTGGCCCGATGCGAGCATCGCCTTCGTGGCGGAGACTGTATCTCGGGTGAGCTCGCGCAACGCCGGATCAAAGGAGACATCCAGACGGCGTCGGGTCTGTCCATAGAACAATGCGCCGGAATCAACCCGGATGCTCATCATCGATTCGAGGCAAAGCGCCTGGGCACAGAGCTGAACCTCGTCCGCTCGGTGAGCCTTTGGGCGGCCGCGTTTGTACTCGATTGGAGTGACATGCTCTTCGCCCCCGTCGTGGTGAAACTCGATGACATCTGCCTTGCCAGTGATGCCCAGTTCCAGATTCAGCAGGGGAACAGCGGTCGCCGTGCGGACGCCATGTCGGCGTTCGGTCTGGGGATGGTCTACCCGCTGGTGCAGCAAGCTACCCTCGGCAGTGAGCCGATTGTCGGCCCACTGCCTCTCCAGGTGGATCAACGCGCACTGCCGGGGGCAGTACAGGAAATGCTGCAGCGCGGAGAGAGGAAGCAGATCGTCGTCCACGTCCGAACCGCTACAGGGTCTCGAGCACCTTGACACCCTGAGGAAGATTCGAATCGATATCGATCCGATAGTCCGAGAAGTGGCGCGCCGGTTCGCTTGTGTCGCCGGTCACTCGTTTGACGCTGATCCGGTCGAACAGCGCGTGAGCTGGAGCGTTTCCCATCGGGTGCTCATGTTCGAAGACGATCAGTTTGCGGGCTGCCATTTCGCCTCGGGCGGCGGAGCGGTCGTGTTCGAACAGATTGACCAGCGACTGCCAAAGAAGCTGAAGATCATCCTCCGAGAATCCGGTACGTTCAGCCAGTTTGGCCGAGACGAAGCCATGAGCACGGTAGAGCCCGTAGGGCAAGATGTGCTTGCGGCCCATGGTCCGCTCTTTTTCGAGGTCTTTTTCATTGGTCACCGCGACCCGCGTGATGGAAACCTCCATTGGCAGAACCGGCTCGACCGAGCTGGCGAATGCGATCTGGACCGGGCCGCGGACCTGGCCGGCGTTGACCTCGGTCGTCATTACGGCACCGAAGGCGCGCACGTCGAAAAAATTCCTGCACATCCAGGCTGTTAGCTCGCGAGCCTTACCTTCGTCTTTGGGCAGCTTCTTGGCTTCATGCTCGATGCCAAGAGCAGCATAGGCTTGCTTGTGCTGGTTGTTCAGGACGGATTTCTCCTGCATGTAGATTGCATAGCCGGCCTGGCCCTCCCTGGCAAGGGCAACATAGTTGCGGATCTTGCGCTTCAGCGCGACATCCGTGACGAGGCCCCGGTTCGTTTCCGGATCCAGGCGCGGAAGGTTGCCGGCGTCAGGGTCTCCGTTCGGGTTGCCGTTGATGACATCGAACAGATAGACGAACTCGTAGCGATGGCTGATGGCGGTCATGCAGATTCTCCTTCGGGGGCGTGGTCTTCGGCATCCGATCCATCCGGGCGAGCGAAACGGGCTTGGGTCTGGTGGTAGTAACCGATGGCGAACCGGCCCTGGGCCTCGATCATCAGACTTCGTGGGAACGCGGCGTCGAGCAGTTCGATCGTCTGGCCGATCTCTTTCTCGAGCTTGACAGCAAGACCCGGTTTCTCCTTGCGCAACTTGCCGAGATGGTTCTGCGCGCTGCGCAGCAAGACGGGAAAAACGCTGGCCGGGGTTGCCGATGCTGCGCCGTAGTACCGGTCGCGGATCGTCGCATTGATCTGAGCGCCCAGCGCGGCTCGTTGCACGTTCTCCAGCGTGGAGAACAGCCGTCCCAGCAGGTAGCCAGGGTCCTTGTTGTTCGGGTCCAGGCTCACGGAAACACTCCTTTCCTCGGTTGAACCGCTCTGGGCGGCACGTAGACGTGCATCGCGAGCGAGCACCCCTTTGCACAGGGCGACACGTATCGGGTTCAGTTCCCCATCGGAACGGAAGCGCAGGACGATCGCACTCAGCAGGCTTTGCGGATATCGCATGCCGGTCAGGATCGCACGGGTCAACTCACCGGCGAGCAAGGGGCTGACGTCTTCGGCCTTTGCCTTTCCGCTGTACATCGGTGCGGTCTGCAACGCCAGAAACCGCGGGGTCGGTGCACGCGGCCATGCGGCCGGGATCAGGGATAGGTCATCGTAGTGGTCGACCAGGCGCCGGGCGAAGGTCACCAGCGTCTGGCTTTCCCAGAACCGGATCGACAGCCGGGAGGCATTCGGGGCCAGACCCAGAACGAAGATGCGGGTGTCGTCGTTCAACCGCTCATCGAGATCTCGCATCGGCCGGGCTTGCCGGACCTGTTGAAGCACACTGGCCAGCCGATGCGTTGCCTGCTCGTCGGTTTCCCCCGCTCCGAAGAATGCAGCTATCAGATCTTCGGCGCTCGCGGCCTCGGCTGGCCGGCTCGACTGCGCCCAGAAGATCACCGTGGTGTCACCGATCGTCAGCCGTTGCCGGTTGGTGACATCGCGCCGCAGCAGATGATTCAGCGCCGTTGTATAGGCGAAGGCGGTTGTTTCGCCGATAGGTGCATTGGCTCCCTGGGCCTTGCCATAGGATTCGAAGGCGTCCTGGTTGAAGGAAACGATCGAGGCGCCGGAGCTTTGTGCGCCATCGACGCCCTTGATGGAGGGGTGTAGCCGTGCCAGAACATCAGTTCCGCCGGTAACCAGGCATATCCCCCGAGCGCTGTCGGGCCCGGCTCCCTGAAGCCGCTGCCACGCAGTCCTGGCCTCCGCATGTTCGTGCAGAAAGGCGTTCTCGCCGCGCAGACGGAAGACCAGGTTGGTGTCGAGCAGGTCGTCGCCGAATCGGCCGAGATGCGGGTGGCCGTGAAACTGTTCGGGGGTCCATTGCGCGAGAAAGGCGAGCAATGCCTTCAGGCCAGGATCGGTAGCATTTACTAGTGCCGATTCTTGTAAACTCCGGAACGCTTGGTGCTCTTGGTCGCAGCGCTTGCTGGTCAAGCTGACACCGAGAACGTAGCTGCTCTTGTCCCAAAGATATCCGGCTTTGATGCCGCTCGAACGTTTGGGCGGTTGCGGGACGCGTAGCGGCCGCGGCCTGGCCTTCTTGCCGTCCTGCCCGCGTAGGTCGCTGGCATCGACGATATCGCCGTCAGCAGACAGCACGATGGCGAAACTGATCTTTTCCAAGCTGTAGCCCGGTGGGGAAATCCCCGAAGCAGGATCGTCCAGTAGACGCTGGTAGTGGTCATGGAGCGCGGCGAGGATCATGAGCGGACCTCGTCGGCGTGCAATGGCGGCACCTTGACGAAGCCATCGACCATCGTCGCCCGGAAGAAGCAGGGCGTTGCATCGTTGGCGAAGTCGATGTCGTGGAGCATCCAGCCCAGGTCGCGGCAGCCACGTAGCGATGGATCGACCACGGGCGGATTCGTATCGCTCTCGACGAGCGAAAAGCTGGCTGGGAACTCCCGTACACCGAGGCAGGGCGCATGGAAAAACTGACCACGCCGGGCGCGCCGGTTGAAGACGTCCAGATGCTTGCCGACCGTGTCGTCAGTGCCGGCTTTATCGGTCAGGGCAAAGTGCGCATGGATGACGTAGCCGACGCTGCGTAAAACCGTTGCGGCGCGCTGTTGGCGTTCGTCCTCGACATAGCAGACCAGTCCATCGGTTCGACCCGTCTTCATGGCCTTGCTGATGCTCGCTGCCGAGAGCTTGCTGCCGACTTCGTTTCGGCGGATCGATTCGAAGCGAATCGGCTTCAGGACCTGGATTCCATCAATGACCCAGCGGATAGCTGGTTTCCAATGAATGGCCTCGAGAATTCCGCGTGCGGCGGATGGCGTGATGACGTCGAAGGAGACTCGTTCGACTTTCATCTCCGGCCTGGAGAACAGGGCGCGATCACCCCAGACGTGAAGCCGTATCCCGTAGGTCATGGCCTTCTCGCTATGCAGTCATCGTTCTTCTTCTAACAGGCCCGTGCCGAGAGCCGGCACGGGCGGAACGACAGATACAGAACCCTGCGGGCCCGAATCTCAGTGTTGCAATCCACGCCTTGAGTGGGCGACGGGATACCAGCCGCCTCCCGCAGGAATCCAGCGTATCGGTCGCAGTTTTTCAGAGGAGGCCTGAGATGTCAAGACAGCTAACAGGGTTCCCTTCGGGCTCAAATATCAGTAAAGTTTTCTCGGTTCGCCGGGAGGCTCTCGATGGCACCTACGATCATACGTGACGGAACGTTCCGCCTGTTCTTCTTCTCGCGCGAGGAGCCTCGAATTCACGTGCACGTTGCCCATCCCGATGGAGAGGCGAAGTTCTGGCTGACGCCAACGGTTTCGCTCGCGACATCAACCGGTCTGTCGGGGCGACAGATTCGCGAGGCTCAGGGTATAGTCGAGAAGCACCGGATGGAGATCGAACGTGCCTGGAACCGTCACTTCGGCGCCTGAAGTCACCCACGTCTCGAAGCACGGGCTCTGGATCCTGCTCGGTGACGAGGAGTTGCTGTTGCCGTTCGAGCTGTTCCCTTGGTTCAAGGCGGCCACGATCGAGCAGCTCTGCGATGTCGAGCGGCCATCGGCCGATCATTTGTATTGGCCACGTCTCGACATCGACCTCTCAGTGGCGTCGATCCGGGATCCGCAGGCGTTTCCGCTAGTCTCGCGCGAGGGGCGCTGACCGCGACGATTCAGATCACCAGCGACTCCGATGCGAGAAACTGCGGATCATCCCAGTGCAGGCCGTATCGCGGGTGATAGAGCCGGGGGTTCGCCAGGCGCATGAACTGGTCGCCATAGATGTCAAATGCGACGGCCTGGATGGCGTTCGAGCGCAGTAGTGCATCGTAAGCCTGCTGCGGTACCTGGACGATGTAGGGTTGGATTCGTCGGGCCACTGCGGGTGCATATTCCAGCTCCTTCAGCGCATCGGCAACGACTGGGTCGAGATCCTCAGTGCCGGGGATGAAAGGCACGATCACTGGCCGCATGACGGTCTGGATCATCCTGAAGTGTGCGGCAATGGATTCCAGCGGCAGGCTGTCGGGTTTGGCTTTGCGCAGAAGCCCGAGCAGATCCTTGCCATCGAGCCGGTCGTCGCCAAGCCGCCAGTACAGATGCTTGAAGTAGTCGTGAATGGCTTGTGGTGCGAGCAGGTCGTGGGCATGCAGACTTTGGATTTCGCGAAACACCTCGGCGTATAGACGCAGTTCCCGCGGTGGTGCCCAGGCTGGATTGGCGGGTTCGAATACCAGCACCTCACTGTCCGTCGGCGACCGTTCACCGTTCCGATTGCATCGGCCTGCCGCCTGGGCGATCGAGTCCAGACCCGCTTCGGCGCGTAGAACCATCGGAAAGTCGACGTCCACGCCGGCTTCGATCAGGCTCGTCGAAATCAGCCGACAAGTCGCGCCCTCCCGAAGGAGGCGTCGGATTTCTGCCAGGACCTGACTGCGGTGGCGCGCGAACATCAGCGTCGTCAGATGAAAGCTCCCGGGGTCATCGTCGATCGACTCGAAAAGTGCGCGGGCGTGCCGCCGGTTGTTGACGATGCAGAGCGCTTGATGACGCCGGCGAATCAGATCGGCGAGCGCCGCGTCATCCACCTGGCCGACGTGCCGGACGTGAACGCGTCGCAGACGTTGGTACAACGCGGGAGGATCCTTCGCGAGCTCCCGCACGCCGGACAGTCCGTTCCTGAAACCTTGGTCCTCCCGCAATGCTGGCTGGGTGGCCGTGCAGGTGACAATGCTCATTCGATAGTTGCGGGCAAGCTCCTGCAGCAACGCGACGCAGGGCCGAAGCAATGGAAGCGGCATGGTCTGCGCTTCGTCCAGTATCACCACGCTCCCGGGGATGTTGTGCAGTTTCCGGCAGCGTGACGGGCGGTCTGCGAACAGGCTTTCGAAGAACTGGACTGCGGTCGTGACGACGACTGGAGCGTCCCAGTTTTCCATCGCGAGCCGACGCTTCCGGATGGCCTGAAGTCCCGACTTCGGGTCCTCGAAGAAGGCGCTGTGGTGTTCCAGGACGGCGCTTTCGCCGAGTTCGCCGAAGGCGTCCCGGAACACCTGGGCATTCTGTTCGACGATGCTCGTGAACGGGATGACGTAGATCACCCGTCGCAGTCCGTGCGTGATCGCGTGATCAAGCGCGAATGCGAGCGAAGCCAGCGTCTTTCCACCGCCGGTCGGTACGGTCAGCGAGAACAAGCCCGGTGACATGCCGGATTGGTTGCGGACATGGTGCAGGATATCGGCGCGCAGCGGGTTGATGCCGTCACTGTTGGGCAGTGTGGCCAGATGGGCATCGAGCCGTTCGTGAAGAAGGGTGAGCGATGGGCCCATGCCTTCCTCGCGCAAGGGAGCCTTCTCGATGCGCCGGTAGTAGTTGTCCGTGTCGATGAAGTCCGCGTCGACCAGGCAGGAGAACAGCATCCGGGTCAGCAGCGCGAGCTGGAAGTTGCGTAGCTCCGGGTCCGATGCCGCCCGGAATCCTTGTGGAAGGTCAACCGACCGAGGCAATGCGATCTCGGCCTCCCAGTCCGGCAGCAGCGGTGGAAGCGCCTGGTCGCGATAGGTCTCGGACAGCCGTTCCCGTAGCGACGAACGGCGCTCGCCGTCATCACCATTGGCCAACCCCGCGTGGTGTCCCGCGATCCCGTAGGCGAGCAGGAGACCAAGCGGACCGTAACGTTCCCGCGCAATCCGGGCGCCCCAGGTCGCATGGTCGACGCGGGTGGGATCGCCACGCAACCGATCCTGGAATCTTTCAGTGTATTTGCCCAGATCGTGCAGAGCCCCGAGGGGCCAGGCCAGCGACTCGCCACCGAATAGGGCAGCATGACGTGCGCAGCGTTCTGCCGACGCCAACAAGTGCTCGCGAAGCGGTTGCCAATCCGACCTGTCGGGATTGGACGTCGAGTGGGCGAAGAACTCCATCGACGCTTGCTTCCTCACCGATCCCGCAACGCTTTGCGGACGATCTTCCCGGTCGTCGTCACCGGCAGCGCGTCGATGAAGGCGACCCTCCGCGGATACTCGTGCGCCGCGAGCCGGGTCCGCACGTGGTCCTGCAGTTCCCGCACCAGCGCATCGCCGGCCGTGAAGCCGGGCCTGAGCACGACGAAGGCCTTGACGACCTCGGTCCGCTCGGGATCCGGCACGCCGATCACGGCGGCTTCGCGGACCGCCGGATGGGTCAGCAGGCAGTCCTCGATCGGCCCCGGACCGATCCGGTAGCCGGCGCTGGTGATCACGTCGTCGTCGCGGCCGACGAAGCGGATCGCGCCGTCGGCGTCCATCGTGCCGGTGTCGCCGGTGACGAGCCACGCGCCGGCGGCTCGTCCGGCGGCGCTGCCGACCGGATCGTCGATGTTGCCGGTCGGGTCGCCGATGAATTTCTCGCGGGTCGCCTCCGGCTTGTTCCAGTAGTTCAGGAACATCACCGGATCGGGCGCACCGTCCGGCGTGCCGTCGGCTACGCGGGTCCGGACGGCGATCTGGCCGATCGTGCCGCGCGGGCATTCGGTACCGCCTTCGTCGACGATGCGGACGTCGTGGCCCGGCACCGCCCGCCCGATCGCGCCGGGCGGCGTCGAAAACAGCGGTGCGCAGGCCGACACGATCATGTTGCATTCGGTCTGGCCGTAGAACTCGTGCAGCGTCAGGCCCAGGGCCTGCTCGCCCCAGGCGAGCAGCGCCGCGCCGAGCGGTTCGCCGCCGCTCGCGATCGAGCGCAGCGCGAGCGGCCAGCGGTCGCGCGGCTGCTCGATCAGCCGCAGCATCCGCAGCGCGGTCGGCGGCAGGAAGGTGCAGGTGACGCGGTGCCGGGACATCAGGTCGAACGCGGCTTCGGCATCGAACTTGGCGAAGCGGCGGGCCAGCACCGGCACGCCGTGATACCAGGCCGGCAGCAGCACGTCGAGCAGACCGCCGATCCAGGCCCAATCGGCCGGCGTCCAGATCAGGTCGCCCGGCAGCGGGAAGCGGCCGTGCGACATCTCGACGCCGGGCAGGTGGCCGAGCAGCACGCGGTGCGCATGCAGCACGCCCTTCGGCTTGCCGGTGGTGCCGGAGGTGTAGATGATCAGCGCCGGGTCGTCGGCAGCGGTGTCGACCGGGGTGAAGTCCGGCGATTCGGCGGCCATCGCGGCGGCCAGATCCGCGAGCAGGACGCCGTGCCGGCCGGGTGCGGCCGGCGGCGTGGGCTCCGGCGCGGGCCCCGGCGGCATCGGTCCGCGAATCAGCACCGCCGCGAGCGCCGGCAGCTCGGCCAGCAGCGGCGCGATCTTGTCGTAGCCGGCCGCGTCGGTCACCAGGATCCGCGCGCCGGAATCGGCCAGCCGGTACTGCAGCGCGTCCGGTCCGAACAGCGCGAACAGCGGCACCGCGATCGCGCCCGCCCGGTAGGCCGCCAGATGGGCGATGCCGGTCTCCGGGCTCTGCGCGAGCAGCACCGCGATCCGGTCGCCGCGGGCGAGGCCGAGCCGGCTGAAGACGTTGGCCAGCCGGCTCGACGCGGCTTTCAGCCGGTCGAAATCGAGCCGGGTCGCCGAGCCATTCTCGTCTTCGAAGATCAGCGCGAGCCGGCCGCTGCCGTCGGCCCAGCGATCGCAGGCCGCGGCCGCGATGTTGAAGCGGGCCGGTACGGTCCAGCGGAACGCGGTTCGCGCGGCGTTGTAGTCGGTGGTCATCGTCGATCCGGGGCCTGGTACGTGCCCGGCGTGAGGGTCTCCTCGGGAGCAAGCATAACCGGCCGCGGGGCGTGACGGCTCCGGGCCCGTCAAAGCCGCTGCCGCGACCCAGGCCTCGCGGATGTCGAAACCCGAACCGGTGCGCCAAAGGCGCTCGGCCTACAGCAGCACTCCGGCGCCAGCGAGCTCCGACAACGAGTTTCCGGCAGCACCGGGGTGCGAGGGATGTGCGCGGCGGCCACGGCGCACGTGGTTTGAAAGTCTCGGGCGATCGGCGGAATCACGCCACGGGCTAACGGGCCGGCGCGCCGAGCGACTCGACGAACGCCTTCGCGTCGACGATCGCACGCTCGTGCAGTCCGCGCGACACCAGCGTCCTGCCGCAGCGGCCCTCGACGCGGAAGACCAGACGGCGGCCGCGGACGGCGACCAGCTCTGCCCGGGTCGTCAACTCGTCGCCGGCCTTCGCCGCCGCCAGGTGATCGACGTGCACGGCGGTGCCGACCGTGAGCGTGCCGGCGGCGAGCCGCGGCGCCACTGCCATCACGCAGGTGTCCTCGAGCATGAAGATCAGGTGCGGGGTCGCCAGCACCGGCAGATCCATGCTGCCGTGCGCGCGGACCGTAAGGCTCTCGGTGATCGGCCAGACGTGCGTCGCTGCCGTGCCGATCGGGAGTTGCTCGTCCATCTCGTTTCCTTCCGGTTCGTGGTTGCGAAAGTCTAGCGACGCCGGTCGCGACGGGTAAGACGACGATCGGCGAAACCAGCTATCGAGAAACCGGAAGCGAGTCCGCGCCGGTCCGTCGGGCCGGCGCCAGCAACTGCATCGTGGCTTCGCGGACGCGCGAGGCTACCAGGCGCGCCGCGCGCGACAGGGGTCTCTGCCGGCTGAGGCTCAGCGTGATCGTCCGCTCGATGCCGGGCCGCACGATCTTCGAGGCCGCCAGCTGGCCGCCGGCGACCTCGTCCTCGATCGCGATCAGCGGCAGCACCGTCAGCGCCTCGCCGGCGGCCGCGATCGTCTTCATCGTCGCCAGCGTTTCGACCTCCAGCACGACGTCGATCGTGATGTCGAGCCGGCGGGCATGGCGGTCGAAGATCGAGCGCAGGCCGTTGGGCAGGGGCGGCAGAACCAGCGGCACGCCGTCGAGGCGGCGGAACGGCACGCTCGCATCGGCCAGCAGCGGATGCCCCGGCCGGCCGACCAGATAGGTGTCGGCGGAGCTCAGCACGTCCTCGTCCCTACCGCCGGTCCAGCCGTAGCGGTTCATCACCATCAGGTCGATCCGGCCCGAGGCCAGCTGCTCGTCGAGGCTGCCGCTGAATCCCTCGGTGACGTGCAGCCGGACCGCCGGCGCCCGGACCCGCAGGTCCGCGAGCAGCACCGGCAGCAGCCGGCGCGAGACCGACGGGAAGAGGCCGATGTGCACGATGCCCGAGACGGCGCCGGCCGCGTCCTTGGCGACGCTTTCGAGGTGGCGCATCTGCTGCAGCAGATGCGCCACTTCCGGCTGCATGCGCCGGCCGAATTCCGTCAGGACCACGCCGCGGCCGGTCCGCAGCAACAGCCGGTCGTTCCATTCACGCTCGAGGCTGGCGATATGGCGGCTCAACAGCGACTGCGGAATACCGGCCACTTTCGATGTCCGCGTCAGCGAACCGAGCTCCACGACCATCGTGAACGCTTCCAGCTGCTTCAGATTCACGGCCGTCCCATCACTTTCAGCGATATGCGGTATGCCGGATTTTACTCTTCCGGATGTGTTTTTCCGCTCGCTAGACTGCACGTCCCAGACCTGACCGGCGCCACGGGCTCTCGAGCCGTCGCGCCCGGCATCCATCAAAGCAGATCCGAGAGGAGACGATCATGACGCTTACAGGAACGTTGCGACTCGCGCTCGCTGCCGGCCTCGCCGCTGCCGTCACGGCGCTGTTGCCGAGCACCGCGAACGCCGCCTATCCCGACCGGCCGATCCGGCTGCTGGTCCCGTTCTCGGCCGGCGGTCCGACCGATGCCGTTGCACGTGTCGTCGGCGAGTACCTGACGAAGAGCCTCGGCCAGAACATCCTGATCGACAACCGTGGCGGTGCCGGCGGACGCATCGCGACCGAGGCCGCCGCTGCGGCACCGGCGGACGGCTATACCGTCTTCTTCGCCACGACCGGCACGATGGCGGTCAATCCAGTGCTGTACCGGACGATGACGCTGGATCCGGTCAAGGCCTTCGATGCGGTCGGCGCGATCGCGTCGTCGTGGAACGTGCTGATCGTACCGCCGGCGTTCCCGGCGAAGGACCTGAACGAGCTGGTCCAGCTCGCCCGCAAGGAGCCCGGCAAACTGACCTTCGGTTCGGCGGGCAACGGCAGCACCAACCATCTGTCGGGCGAACTGCTGAAAATCATCACCGGCGTCAACATCCAGCACATCCCGTACAAGGGGTCCGCCGGCGCCTTCACGGATCTGATCGGCGGCCAGATCTCGATGATGTTCGACACGCTGCCGGCACAGGTCCAGAACATCCAGTCGGGACGCGTCCGCGCGCTGGCTCAGACCGCACGGCAGCGCTCGGAGGCGCTGCCCGGCATCCCGACGATGATCGAAGCGGGCATCCCGGACTTCGACGTCAGCACGTTCTTCGGCCTGGTCGTGCCGAAGGGGACGCCGGCGGACGTGCGCGTGCGGCTGCACCAGGGGCTCGCCGACATCCTCGGGCAAAGCGAAGTCCGCAGCAAGCTGCTCGCGCTCGGCGCGGTGCCGATTCCGGGCAGCCGCGAAGCGTTCGACCAACTGATCCAGTCCGAAGTCGACAAATGGGGCAAGCTCGTCAAGACGTCGGGGGCTACCGTCGAATGAGATCCGTATCCGTACGCCCTGATCCGGACGAGCGCCGATGAACGATGGCCGCCCCGCGAGCCTGCCGCCGCAGCATCGCAAGCTGCTGGACCCGCGTTCGGTCGCCATCGTCGGCGCCTCCGACAACCCGCACAAGGTCGGCGGCCGGCCGATCCACTTCATGGCGAAACACGGGTTCGCCGGGCGGATCTACCCGGTCAATCCGAAGCGCGTCGCCGTGCAGGGGCTGCCGTGCTTCGCGTCGGTCGACGACCTGCCGGAAGTCCCCGACGCGGCCATCGTCGCGGTCGAAGGCGCCCTGGCCGCCACGGCGGTGGACGATTGCGCGCGCCGTGGCATTCCGAACGTCATCGTCATCACCGCGGGCTTCTCGGAACTCGGGGCGGAGGGCCTGCAGGCGCAGCGCCGGATGGTCGAGATCGCGAACGCGCGCGGTACGCGGGTGATGGGTCCGAACTCGCTTGGGCTCGCCAACTTCGCTACCGGCGCCATCCTGAGCTTCAGCACGATGTACACCGAGGTCGCGCCGGCGGACGGACCGATCGCGTTGGTCGGCCAGAGCGGCGCATCGTGCGTGATGCCGTACGCGTTCCTGCGCGAGATGGGTCTGGGCGCCCGCTATCTGATCGGTACCGGCAACGATGCCGATCTGTGCGTCGCCGAAATGGTCCGGATGGTCGCCGACGATGCGGAGATCCGGCTGATCCTGTGCTACCTCGAATCGATCCGCCGTCCGGAACTGCTCGCCGAGGCGGCCGAGGTCGCCCGCCGGCGTGGGGCGAGCATCGTGCTGCTCAAGGGGGGCGCCAGTGCCCGCGGCGCGGTCGCCGCCGCGACCCACACCGGCGCGATCGCGGGCAGCGACGCGGCGTTCGACGCGTTCCTGAAGCGCCACGGCATCTGGCGCGTGCACGACATGCACGAGCTAGTCAATGGCGCGCCTGCCTACCTGACCGGCTACGGCCCGGGCGCCGGGCGCACCATCGTGATGAGCCACAGCGGCGGCCTCGGCGTCATGTGCGCGGACATCGCCGACCGGCTGAAGCTGCCGCTGGCCGAGCTCGCCGAGCCGACGCGGATCGAACTCGACCGGCAGCTGCCGAGCTTCGCCACGGCCACCAATCCGCTCGATCTGACGGCGGCGATGCTCGGCAACAAGACGATGATGGCCGATGCGCTCGAGGCGGTCGGCCGCGACCCGCAGGCAGACATGTACCTGCTCGGCATCCCGGTCGCCGGTCCCGGCTACGACGTACCTGAGCTCGCCACCACCGCCGCCGCCTTCGCGGCGCGCGAGCGCAAGCCGTTCGTCGTCAGCGCGCCGCAGGCGTATGTCCGCGAGGCTTTTCGCGAGCGCACCATGGCGGTGTACCGCAACGAGACCGACGCGCTCGGCGCGCTGCGCCAGTTGTGGGCGCATGCCCGGCTGAACGAGGCGGCGGCCGCGATCCGGGAACGGATCGCCGCGCGCCGGCCGGCGCCGGCCGCGCTCGCCGCCGGCGCCGCGGGGGCCGCGTCGGCTGCGGCCGCTGCAGCGCCGGCGGCCGGCGTGCTCGACGAAGCCGACAGCCTGCAGTGGCTGCAGCGCCAGGGCGTGCCGGTCGTGGCGCATCGCGTCTGCGCCGACGCCGACGCGGCGGCGCGTGCGTTCGACGAGCTCGCCGGATCGGACGGCGCCACGGTGGTGGTCAAGGGCTGCTCGCCGGAAGTGACGCACAAGAGCGAGCACGGCCTGGTCCGCCTCGGTCTCGCCGATCGCGACGCGGTCCGCGCCGCCGCCGCCGATTGCCTGGAACGGCTGGCCGCGATCGGCTGCAAGACCCGTCGTGTCATCGTTTCGGTGCAGGTGCGCGGCCTGCATGAACTGATGCTGGGCGTGCAGGTCGATCCGGCGCTCGGCGCCGTCGTGATGATCGGCGACGGCGGCAAGCTGGTCGAGATCCGCTCGGATCTGGTCACGCTGCTCGCGCCGGTGGACGAGCGGACCGTGCGGGAAGCACTCGCGCAGCTGCGGATCGCGCCGTTGTTCGGCGGCTACCGCGGCGACCCGCCGATCGATGCGGCGGCGATCGCGAAAGCCGCCGTTGCGCTCGGCGACGCCGCCGACCGGTACCGCGACACGCTCGGCTCGATCGACATCAATCCGATCATCGTGACCGCCGACGGTGCCGTCGTCGCGGTCGACGCCGTGATCGAGTTCAAACGCTGATCCGGAGATTCCCTTCATGACCGCCGCCGTTCGCGTCGACGTCGACTGCGACGTGACGATCGTCACGCTGAATCGTCCCGACCGGCTCAACGCCGTCAACGCCGACGTCCGCCGCGGCCTGATCGCTGCGCTGGCGCGCGCCAACGCCGACGACGCGATCCGTGCGGTCGTCATCACCGGTGCCGGACGCGCCTTCTGCGCCGGCCAGGATCTCGAGGAAGCGGCCGGGATCGACTGGCGCGGCCTCGTGCCGTGGCAGCGCGAAACCCAGGCGATGTACCAGGCGGTCCGCGATCTGGACAAGCCCTGCATCGCCGCGATCCACGGCGTCGCTGCCGGCGCCGGCTTCCAGATCTCGCTGTGCGCCGACTGGCGGATCGCGGTCGCCGGCACCCGGATCGGCCAGCCCGAGGTCGCGGCCGGGCTCGCCAGCATCGTCGGTTCGTACCTGATGACGCTGCACGTCGGCCATACCCACAACGTCCAGATGTCGCTGTCCGGAGAGCTCGTCGACGCGAGCCGCGCGTACCAGATCGGCCTGGTCACCGAGCTCGTCGAGTCCGATCCGCTCGCGGCGGCGCTGGCGCGCGCGCGCCAGCTGGCTGCCCTGCCGCCGGTACCGATCCGGCTGTCCAAGCAGCGCTTTCGCGCAATGACGCAGGCCGGCTTCGAGGAGGCCTGTATCGTCGGCATCCGGTCCCAGCTCGAGTGCTACGCGAACGGCGTGCCGCAGCAGGTGATGCGACGGTTCCTCGAAGCCCGCGGCAGCTCGGCCGGCGGGGCTGCGGATGCAGGGGCTGCGGGCGCGGGCGCTGGCGCCGCTGCGACCGCCCCGGCCCCCGGCTCCGGATCGGCTCCCGCCGCGTACTGGGAGCAGGCCGCCCGCCGCATGCTCGACCGCGCCGAGGCGACGGCGACGTCGCTGTCCACCGGCTTCCCGCACTGGGCCGACGGCGCGACCGGCCGCTGGACGACGACACTGGATGGCGACTGGACCGGCGGCGCGCTGCCCGGAATGCTCTGGCTGGGCCACCATCTGACCGGCCGCGCTGGGCTCGGCGCACTCGCCCGGCTGTGGAGCGCCCGGTTGCAGCCTCGAGCGAAACTGCAGACCGCGTTCAAGGGCTTCGGCTTCTACTACGGCGCCGCACTCGGCCAGCTGCTGGGGGCGGACCCGGCGGCCGCGGAGCTCGCGCTGTCGGCGGCCGAGTCGCTGGCGGGCCAGTTCGACGAGCGGCTCGACCTGATTCCGCTCGGACGCGACGCGGAGGAGGCCGGCGCCGTCGGCGCCGCATTCAGCAGCATCGACTCGTTGCAGGCCGTGCCGCTGCTGCAGTGGGCGAGCCGGCAGACTGGCGATCCGGCATATGCCGACAAAGCCGCGCGCCACGCGACGCGCGTGCTCGACATCCACTGCCGCGCCGACGGCTCGATCATCCAGTCGAGCCAGCTCGATCCGGCCGACGGCGGGCTGATCAGGCATTTCACCCACAAGGGCATCAGCGACCTCAGCGTCTGGGGCCGCGCGCAGGCCTGGGGAATGCTCTACGCGGCGCTGGCGTTCGCGTTCGACCCACGGCAGGCCGGTTGGCTGCAGCATGCGACCGGAGCCGCCGACTGGTGGCTCGCGCACGTGCCGCCGTCGATGATCGCGTACTGGGATTTCGACGATCCCGCGATCCCGGCGGCGCCGATCGACACCGCCGCGACGTCGATCGCCTGCGCGGCCCTGCTGAAGCTGTCGGTCCTGGTGCCCGACGCGGCGCGTCGGAGCCGCTACCGCGAGGCCGCCGAGCGCACCGCCCGGGCGCTGGCCGAAGGCCAGCTGACGCCGGCCGGCCGGTTGGTCGGCGGCTGCTTCAACCGGCGCGAGGACTCGCGCTCGCAGGACTCGGCCGAGAACGCCGAGCTGATCTTCGGTTCGTACTACCTGTTCGAATCGCTGCTGATCCTGGCCGGCCGCATCGGCGCGGTGGAAGTCTAGGAGAGGCCGTCCATGAGCGTTGACCATCCCGCCGCCGGCCTGCCAGCGAGCTTCGGCGGCGCGCTCGACCTGCTCGCCCGCCGAACGCGCCTGATCGCGAGCGGCGTGCGCGGCCGGACGCCGGGCACGCTCGCACCGAAGGCGGATCCGATCAGTCCGGATTCCCGCCCTGGCTGCTTTCGGCGATCAGCCATTCGGTGAACCGTTCGATCCCGGGGCTGCTCCTGCCCTTGGCATGCACGAGGTAGTACGAGCGGCCGGTTCGCAGCGGCTTGTCCATGACCGGCACCAGCCGATGCTGCCGAAGATCGTCCTGGACGAACATTGTCTGGGCCATCGCCAGGCCGAGTCCGTCGACGGCACCCTGATATACCAGTCCCGAGAACTCGAGCAGCAGGCCGTTCCTGCCGTCGACGCTGGATGCGCCCATCATCGTGAGCCACCGCTGCCAGTCCCCTTCCCGTTTGGCCGCATGCAGCAGCAGGAACGGCTTGAGATCGTCCGCATGCTGAATCCGGTGGCCGGCCAGCAGATCAGGGCTTCCCACCGGCACCAGCTGCTCCGAGAACAGCCGCACCGCGACCACGCCGGGCCAATCGCCCCGGCCGAGCCAGATGACCACGTCGAGGTCGGGATTGAACGGATCCGGATCGTGGCGGCTGTCGACCTGCAGGCCCACTTCCGGATAGCGATGCCTGAAACGCGCGAGCCGGGGGATCAGGAACCGCATCGCGAACGTCGGCAGCACGCCGATCCGCAGCCGCGCGCGCTCCACCTCGATGGAGAAATGCGAGACGGTCGCCTCGTGGATCTGGTCGAACACCGTCTGCAGGCGCGCGGCATAGGCGGCGGCGCGCATGGTCAGCACCAACTGCTGGTTCCGCCTGGAGAATAGTTTGACGTTGAGGAACTCCTCCAGCCTGGCGATCTGGCGGCTGACCGAACTATGGGTCACCGACAGTTCCTCGGCAGCCCGTGACAGGCTCTGATGCCTCGCGACCGCTTCGAAGGCGCGCAGCGAATTCAGCGGCGGTATGCGGCGAGTCAACATCACCCGGTCTCCCTTGGGGCCGGGACGGCCCTCCGGACAGTTCGATCATACTGTCGTCCGGTTTCCGGCGCGGTCCCAGTCGGACCCGGTCCGGGCCCGGCCCGGCGCGGTG
Organism: Lautropia sp.; assembly: GCA_050249335.1. Lineage (GTDB taxonomy): Bacteria > Pseudomonadota > Gammaproteobacteria > Burkholderiales > Burkholderiaceae_E > Lautropia. The sequence goes on along the minus strand of JBFWQR010000058.1, from coordinate 22,049 downwards.
CGCCGGTGATCCGGTCACCTGCGCGTCGGCAGCTCCCGGGCCGGCCGAGGCCCGCGGGCCGGTCGCAAGCGGCGGATCACGAGAGGAACTCCCGCGTCCAGTCGTCGACCTGCTTCGCGTGGATGAGCCGGTCGAACAGCGGCACGGAGCCGGCTGCGGGCAAGTGCGCCGGCAGAGCGCCCTCCAGTACCCGCTTCATCGCATCGTGCAAGGCCTGGACGGCGACGATCAGCGGCTGGTGGCCGCCCGACCACAGGCGCACCCGGCGGCTTGCCAGATAGCCGGGATCACAGAGCGCTTCGGCGGCGCCGCCGACCACGAGCGGCAGCTTCACCGCGGCCGCGATCCGGTCGAGTTCGTCGCGCGACCGCAGGCCGGGCACGAACAGCGCCTCGACGCCGGCCACCTCGAAGGCCCGCAGCCGTGCGATGGCATCTTCGACTCCGGTGATCGCCGCCGCGCTGGTGCGTCCGAGCACGATCATGCCGCTGCGTCTGCCGGCGGATACGGCCGCCTTGATCTTGGCGACCGATTCCTCGAACGACAATAGCTTCGGTTCGCGACCCGGGCCGAACGCCGCCGGCAGCAGGGTGTCCTCGATCATCGCCGCGGCGGCGCCCGCATGCGCCAGTTCCGAGATGGTCCGCATGACGTTCAGCGCATTGCCGTAGCCGTGATCCGCATCGACCAGCAACGGCACGGCCGAGACCCTGACCGCGCGGCGGACCTGTTCGACCAATTCGGTCAGCGTCAACAGCACGACATCCGGCGCCGCGAGCACCGCATGCGACGCGATCGAGCCACCCATCAGGCCGGCCTCGTAGCCGAGGTCCTCGGCCACTCGCGCCGAGAGCGGATCGAACACGGTTGCCAGGATCACGCAGTGGCTGCCGGAAAGGAGACCGCGGAATCGGGAACGCATTTCATCGATCGGCATCTGGGTATCCATGGTGAGAGGGTCGACAGTACGCCCGGCCGTGCGCCCGCGCCGACTCTGGGAGCCGCGCCGCCATCGGCGGCTCGGGCTGCCCGGCGAAATGACAGGCGGCCCACCGGCCCGGGCGATGCTCGCGCAGCGGCGGGACTTCCCGGGAGCAGATCTCGCGAGCCTGCACGCAGCGGGTGCGGAAACGGCAGCCCGAAGGCGGGTTCAGGGCGTCGGGCGGCTCGCCGTTCAACGGCAGCCGGAGCCGTTCCCGCTGAACGACCGGCACCGGCACGGCGGCGATCAGCGATCGAGTATACGGATGCAGCGGCGACGCGAACAGCGCCTCCGCCGCGGCGACCTCCATCACCTTGCCGAGATAGAGGACCACGATCCGGTTCGCCATGTGTTTCACGACCGCGAGGTCGTGGGCGATGACGACGTAGGTGAGCCCGAGCCGGCGCTGCAGATCGATCAGCAGGTTGATGATCTGGGCCTGGATGTTGACGTCGAGCGCCGAGATCGGCTCGTCGGCGACGATGAAGTCCGGATCCACGGCGAGCGCGCGGGCGATCGAGATGCGCTGCCGCTGCCCGCCCGAGAACTCGTGCGGATACTTGGAAGCGGCGCTGGCCGGCAGGCCGACCAGGCCGAGCAGCTCCGCGACCCGCGCGCGCAGCGCGGCCGGATCCGCAGCGAGCCGATGGAAGCCGATCGGCTCGCCGAGGATCTCCGCGACCGTCATCCGCGGATTCAGCGACGCGTACGGATCCTGGAAGATCATCTGCATCCGACGCCGCAGCGGGCGCAGCTCGGCCGCCGAGGCATGGCCGATCTCCCGCCCCTCGAAGCGGATCGACCCGGCATCGGGCTCCAGGATCCGCGCGATCAGCCGCGCCAGCGTCGACTTGCCGCAGCCGGATTCGCCGACCAGGCCGACCGTCTCGCCGCGGTAGACCGACAGATCGATGCCGTCGACCGCATGAACCCGGCGACGCGGGCCGAAGATCCCGTCCTTGGGAATCCGGAAATGCTTGAACAGCCCGTCGATCTGCAGCAGTGGCGCCGCGCGCGAGCTGGCGCCGCCGTCCGCGACGGCATGATCCGCCGCCGCATCCGGTTGCAACGCCGGCGAGGCCGTCTGCGGGGCGCGCGGCAGGGCCTGCCCGGCCTGCGGCAGCCAGCAGCGGCTCGACCGCCCCGCGCTGACCGGCCGCAACTCCGGATGATCGTCGCAGACCGGCATGCGGAACGGGCAGCGCTCGGCGAACCGGCAGCCCTGCGGCCAGTTCATCGGATCGGGGGGCGTGCCGTCGATCGTGACCAGCCGGCGATCGGCGCGGACGGCGCGGTCGAGCCGGGGGGCCGCCTCGAGCAGCGCCTGCGTGTAGGGGTGCCGCGGATCGGCGAGCAACGCCTCGGTCGGCCCTTCCTCGACTACCTCGCCGCCGTACATGACGACGACCCGGCTGCAGACGTTGGCGATCACCCCGAGATCGTGGCTGATCAGGATCACCGCCGTGCCGAGATCGCTGCTCAACTCGCGCAGCAGATCGAGGATCTGCGCCTGGATGGTGACATCGAGCGCGGTGGTCGGCTCGTCGGCCAGCAGCAGTCGCGGTTGATTGACGAAGCCCATCGCCAGCATCACGCGCTGGCGCATGCCGCCGGAGAACTGGTGCGGAAAGCCGGCCACCGCGCGCTCCGGCGCGCTGATGCCCATCCGCGCCAGCAGCGTGATCACCCGCCGGAGCGCCGCGCTCCGGTTATGGCTGACGTGGGCGGTCATCGCCTCGACCAGCTGATCCGAGATGCGCCGCACCGGGTTCAGGGACGTCATCGGATCCTGGAACACCATCGCGATCTGCCGGCCGCGCAACGCGCGCAACGCCTCACGGTCCATCGCGACCACGTCGCGGCCGCCGAACAGGATCTGGCCGTCGGCGATGCGGCTGCCGCCCTGCAGCAGCCGCATGATCGACAGCGCCGTGACGCTCTTGCCGGAACCCGATTCGCCGACGATGCCGAGCGTCTCGCCCGGATCGACCTGGAAGCTGACGCCGTCGACCGCGCGGACGGTACCGGCATCGGTGTCGAAGTAGGTGCGGAGATCGCGGACCTCGAGCAGCGGGCCCGGCGTCCGGCCGTCGTCCGGGCGTTCAGCGACGCCGTGCACGCGGGTCGAGCCAGTCACGGATGCCGTCACCCAGGAAGTTGAAGCCCATCACGACCGTGAAGATCGCGAGCCCGGCGAAGGTCGCGCACCACCATTGATCGATCAGTTCACGGCCTTCGGAAACCATCGCGCCCCACTCCGCGGTCGGCGGCACGACGCCGAGACCGAGGAAGGAGAGGCCGGCGAAGACGATGATCGCGTTGCCGATGTCGAGCGTGATCAGCACGATCATCGGCCCGACCGAATTCGGCAGGATGTGCTTGAGCAGCACCCGCCCCGGCCCGTAGCCGATCACGTGCGCCGCCTCGACATACTCCTGATTGCGTTGCAGCAGCACCAGGCTCTGCGCCAGCCTGGCGAACTTCGGCCACCAGACCACCAGCATCGCGATCATCGTGTTGAAGGTGCCGATCCCGAGCGAGGCCGCGATCGCCATCGCCAGGATGATCGGCGGGAAGCAGAGTACGAGATCGGTGAAGCGCATCAGCAACTGCTCGACCCAGCGGCCGGCATAGGCTGCCACGCCGCCGACGACGGCGCCGATCATCGCCCCGACCAGCACCACCACGATGCTGACGAGCAGCGAGACCCGCGCGCCGTGGATCAGGCGGGACAGCACGTCGCGGCCGAGCGGATCGGTGCCGATCCAGTGGGCAGCGGACGGCGGCAGCAGCCGCCGCGAGACGTCGACCAGGTCCGGCGGATACGGCGCGATCCACGGTGCCAGCACGGCCACCAGGATCCAGCCGAGGACGATCGCCGATCCGACCGCGGCGAGCCCGTAGCGGCGGAACCAGCGCCGGATCCGGCCGCCCGACGGCGCAGCGGCGACGGCACCGGGAGCAGAGGCGGCGTGGATCCGGAGCGGTGCGACGACCGAGCCGCTCATCGCTTCAGCACCCGCGGATCGACCAGCGCATAGGACAGATCCACCAGCAGGTTGATCGCCAGATAGACGATCGCGAACAGCAGCGTCATGCCCATGATCGCCGGCAGGTCGAGCGCGGCGGCGCTGCGGAACGTGTAGCGGCCGAGCCCGGGCCACGAGAAGACGGTCTCGGTCATCACGGTTCCGGTCAGCAGATTGGCATAGGCGAGTCCGGCCAGCGTGATCACCGGGATCAGCGCATTCGGCAGCGCATGGCGGATGATCACCAGGTGCTCCTTGAGGCCCTTCGCGCGGGCGACCCGGATATAGTCCTGGCCGAGCGCCTCGAGCATGCTGGCGCGAGTCATCCGCGTGATCAGCCCGAGCGTCGCGGCGCAGAGCACCAGCGCGGGCAGCGTCAGGTGCCTGACCGCCGTCCGGAAGATCTCCCAATCCCCGGCGAGCAGCGAATCGATCAGGTATAGGCCGGTCACGGAGTCCGGCGGAAAGTCGATCGGCCCGAGCCGCCCCGGGCCTGGTGCGATCTGCAGCCAGCCGTAGAACACGGTCAGCGCCAGGAAGGCCAGCCAGAACACCGGCGACGAGACGCCGATCAGCGACACGAAGCGGGCACAGTGATCGACCCAGCTGTCGCGCCAGACCGCGGCCGCCATGCCGAACGGCACGCCGATCAGCATCGACAGCACGAAGGCGATCGTGCCGAGCTCGATCGTCGCCGGCGCATACTGCAGGATGTCCTCGATCACCGGGCGCCCGGTGCTGATCGAGACGCCGAGGTCGCCGTGCGCGAGCCGGTTCATGAAGATGCCGTACTGCTGCCACAGCGGCAGGTCGAGTCCCCAGCGCGCGCGATACTCGGCGACCACCTCCGGCCGCGACGCCGCCAGGTCGCCGAGCATGGACAGCACCGGATCGCCCGGAACCACGCTCGCGATCAGGAACACGACCAGCGTCGCGAACAGCGCGAGCAGCACCGAGAGCACCAGACGGTTCGCCAGATAGCGGATCATCGCCGCGGCAGCGTCGAAAGCATCGTGATGCACATGGCCGCTGCGACGTTAGCCGCGAGCCGGTTCGGAAGGCTCGCCTTCGACCACCGTCCGGTACATGACGCGCAGCTCGGTCGCAGTGTCGAAATCGGTCGCCGCATGGAAGACGCAGCGGTTGTCCCACTGCAGCACGTCATGGCGACGCCATTTGTGCCGGTAGATGAAACGGTCCTGCACCGCGAAGCCGATCAGGTAGTCCAGCAGCTCGCGCCCCTCGTCGTCGCCGAGCCCCTCGACGCGCCAGGCGTGACAGCCGCAGTAGATCGACTTGCGTCGGGTCTCAGGATGCAGCCGGGCGAGCGGATGCCGGACCGGCGGCGCCTTCCGGATCTCGTCCTCGGTCGCCGCGGCGACGCCGCCGGTGCGACGCGTGTACTCGACCGAGTGGATCGCATACAGGCCGTCGATCCGGTCCTTCACGGCCTGTGGCAGCGCCTCGTAGGCCGCGGCGCCGTCGGCGAACAGCGTGTCGCCGCCGACCTTGGGCACTTCCTCGCCATAGAGGATCGTCGTCAGTGCCGGCCGCGGCATATAGGAACGGTCGGTATGCCAGCGCTTGGCCGACGGATCCGGATGCCGGCCGGTCGGTCTGCCATCCTTGCCCCGATTCGACATCACATTGATTTCCTCGTAGTCCTCGGCGGCCGCGCCCGGCATGATGTGCTCGCCGAGGGTGCCCCACTGCCTGCTGAAGGCGACGAGCTGGGCCTTGGTCAGCGCCTGGTCCCGATAGACCAGCACCTTGTGCCGATTCAACGCCACCCGATAGCGCTGCAACTCCGCCGCTGCGAGCGGCCTGGAAAGATCCGCGCCGGCGATCTCGGCTCCCATCACCGGTCCGAGCGGCGTGATGACGGCCGCCGAGCCGGCCGGGGCCGAAGCCGCAGATGAATCCTTCATTCGCATCGTCTCCACGTTCGCGACGCCGTGCGCCTGCTTCGTGCACGCAGTGATCCGCCCGGGACGGCACGACGGCAAGGGGCGCACCATACGCCGCAGGGGGCGGCCTGGTAAAGCGATCCGCTTTTTTTGCACAGACCGCTGATCATTTTTGCAAGCCGGTTGACACCGCCGACGGCAACGAAATAGCGTCTGGCTCCGCATGGCGATCCGACCAGGAGACGTTGTCCCATGTACGCCGGCCCGATCGTCGATACCCACTTCCATCTGTTTCGGCGCGCGGACATTCCGCAGTACAAGCTGATGTCGGCGAAGGTGGTGCAGCGCGACTTCACGCCCGCCGACCACCGCGCGGCGATGGGCTCGGCCCAGATCATCGCCGGCGTCGTGCTGCAGGCGGCCGATGTCGGCACCGGCATGGACGAGCTCGCGTACATCGAGCGGCTGCCGCCGGAGCCGCTGATCGGACGCTACATCAGCTACCTGCCGATCGACCGGCCCGATGCTGCAGCGATCGTCGAACAGCTGGCCGACCATGCGATCGTCGCCGGCGTACGCTACAGCCCGAGCCAGGCGGACGGCGACGGCAGCTTCGATCAGCGAGCCTGCCGGCGCACGCTGCGGGCGCTGGCGCGCCACGGCATGGTCTACGAGCTGTCCGCAAGGCCCTGGCAGCACGACCGGGTGTACGAGCTCGCCGCGATGGCGCCCGAAACCACCTTCGTGCTGGGTCACATGGGCAAGCCGCGGCTGACCGCGGAACCGCAACCCGACTGGAACGCCGGGATCGCGCGGCTCGCGCGGCTGCCCAACGTCGTCTGCAAACTGTCGGTGCCCTTGGTCGAACCCGACGATCGGCCCTATCCCGCCGAGACGATGGGGACGCTGGTGCGCCACATCGTCGAGCAGTTCGGCTATGACCGCGTCCTCTACGGCAGCAACTTCCCGGTGAACTTCATCGCCGTGACCTGCGTGCAATGGCTGGACATGCTCGAGGCGTTCCTCGGGGACGCCGGCGAAGACGATCTCGACAAACTGTACCGGCGCAATGCGGTGCGGACCTACCGGCTGCCCCAGCCGGTCATGGAGGTGTTGCCTGACTGACTGCCCGTGCCCCTCGACACCCACGACATCGATCACCGGAGGAAGACAATGACACAGGATGCCTGGACTTGGCTCGCCCGCCGCGACCTGCTGAAGCTCATCGGTGCCGGCGGCACGGCGCTGGCTGCCGGCCTGCCGACGCGCGTGCTGGCCCAGGCGCGCCGCAACACACTGCTGCTGGCGGTGGACATCAGCGACACGATCACGCTCGATCCCGCCCGGGTCGCGGCCTACACGCCGCCGCTGACGCTCAATGCGGCCTACGACACGCTGGTGACGATGACGCCAGGCGACTACATCAACGTCAAGCCGGCGATCGCCACGCGCTGGGCCCGCACGCCCGATGGCAAGGGCTGGCGCTTCACGCTCAGGGACGGCGTCAGGTTCGCCAGCGGCACGGCGATGACCGCCGAGGACGTCAAGTGGTCGTTCGACCGGGTCATCAATCTGCGCGATCAGCCGAGCCAGTACGTCCAGGTGGTCGACCGCGTCGAAGTCGTCGACGCGCGGACCGTCGACATCATTCTCAAGCGGCCTGCGGCGCCTCTGCTCACCGTGATCGCGGCGCCGAACTTCGGCGTCATGGACCGCAAGCTGCTCGAGCAGCACGGCGGCAATGCCGGCAGCAATGCCAAGGACGACGACAAGGCCACGCCCTGGCTCAACAGCAATTCGGCCGGCTCCGGCCCCTACGTGCTGACGCGCTGGGAGCGCAATGTCCAGATCCAGTTCGTTCGCAACAGGAACTTCTGGCGCGGCACGGTACCGTTCGAGCGCGTAGTCGTCCGCCATCTCAGCGACAGCGCGAGCCAGCTCCAGGCGGTCCGCCGCGGCGACGCGGACGCGGCGTTCAACCTGATCCCCGAGCACGTCGCGACGCTCGGCAACGACAAGGACGTGGTCGTCAAGCGCCTGACCAGCCTCGACTTCGTCTACATGGCCGTGACCGAGGAGCCCGAGTTCAACAAGGCGCTGGCGATCAAGGAAGCACGCCAGGCGATCGGCTATGCGATCGACTACGACGGGATCCGCGATTCGATGCTCGGCGGCGCAGCGGTGCGGCCGGCGCATTTCCTGCCGATCGGTGTCAGCGGCTCGACCGAGGAAGTGGCGCAGCGGATCCGCTTCCGCGAAGATCTGGACCGGGCCCGCAAGCTGCTCGCCGCAGCCGGCTATCCGGACGGCTTCGAGTTCGAGATCGCCTACGGCAACGCGCCGGTTGCCGGGGTCACCTACCAGATGCTGGCCCAGAAGATCCAGTCCGACCTGGCGAGGGTCGGTATCAAGGCCAGACTCAGCCCGATGGATCAGGTCAATCTGCGCACGACCTACACGACCGGCAAGGCCCGCGGCGGCGTACTGACGTTCTGGAATCCGCCTGCCGTCGAGAACGAGCAGTGGGCCTCGGCCGTGGTCGAGCGTATCGCCAAGCGCGTGCACTGGTCGCCGCCGGCCGACATCGTCGATCTCGGTCGGCGGGCCTCGGAGGAACAGGATCCGAAGCAGCAGGCCGAGCTCTGGGTGCAATGGCAGGAGCGGGTCGTCGACCAGGCCCACCACTTCATCCTGTTCCAGCCGGTCTACCAGTTCGCGGTTCGCAGGAGCATGGGCGAGCTGCCGCTCACCGCGGCGGGATGGTGGCTGGACATGTATGCGGTCCGTCCGTCCTAGGCTGCTTTTCTTCTACCGGGCGCCCATGGGCGGGTGGCTGGCACCATACGGTCAGGCCGCGTTCCAGGCACCGATCGCGTCGCGCACCGCGGTCACGACCGCGGCCCGGTCGCGCGCGGCGACGACGGCGTCGCGGGTCAGCCAGGTGCCGCCGACCGCGATCACCGCGCCGGTCGCCTTCCAGTCCGGCAGGTTCGCCTGGGTGACGCCGCCGGTCGGGATGAAGTGCAGATCGCCGCCGCGCGCCGGCTTGATCGCGCTGGCGATGCCGGCGAGCGCCGGCGGCCCGCCGGCCGCCATCGCCGGAAAGAATTTCATCAGCGAGTAGCCGGCATCGTTGGCGCGCATCACTTCGCCGGCGGTCGCGACGCCCGGGATCCACGGCATGCCGGCGGTGCGCATCGCGTCGGCGAGCGCCGGCGTAAAGCCGGGCGAGACCGCGAGCGTGGCGCCGGCGTCGCGGATCTGTGCGACCTGTTCCGGCACCAGCACGGTTCCGGCCGAGACCTTCAGCTGGGGGAAGCGCCTGGCGACCGCGGCGAGCGCGGCCAGCGACGCCGCCGAGCGCAGCGTGACCTCGATCTGGCCGAGGCCGGCTTCGAGGAACGCGTCGGCGATGAACAGCCCCGACTCGACGTCGTTGATGACGACTACCGGCAGCACCGGCGCGACCAGCCAGTCGCGCGGGTTGATCGGGTTGCTCGGGCTCGTCATGCGGGAACTCCTTCGGCAGGCTCCTGCGGCCGCGTGCTGCCGTCGGCGCCGAGCAGTTCCGGCGCGACCGGCGCGGCCGGTGCCCCGAAGAGTACGCTGGCACCGGCCTCGGCGCCAGTTACGGCCTGGCGGAACGCGTCGAAGTAGCCGCGGCCGTGGGTCGCTGTCGCTTCGGCGGCCGAGACCGGCAGCGTCGCGAGCGGCCGGGTCGCCAGCGGCGCGGCGGTCGACAGCGTGCCGTCGCGGGCGTCGACCCGCACGACGTCACCGTCGCGCAGCCGCGCGATCGGACCGCCGGCAGCGGCCTCCGGCGTCAGATGGATCGCGGCGAGCACCTTACCCGATGCGCCGCTCATCCGGCCGTCGGTGACCAGCGCGACGCGCCAGCCGCGGTCCTGCAGGATCGACAGCGGTGGCGTCAGCTTGTGCAGCTCCGGCATGCCGTTGGCAGCCGGCCCCTGGAAGCGTACGACGACGACGACGTCGCGGTCGAGCTCGCCGGAGCCGAACGCCTGCTGCACTTCGGCCTGGTCTTCGAAGATCCGGCACGGCGCCTCTATCACCTGCTGGTCGGCAGCGACCGCCGAGACCTTGGCGATGCTGCGGCCGAGGTTGCCGTCGAGCAGCCGCAAGCCGCCCTCGGCGCTGAATGGCGCCGCCGGCGGGCGCAGCACCGACAAGTCGCGGCTCGCGGCTGCCGGCGGCCGCGGCGCGAAGCGGCCGTCGGCCAGCGCCGGCTCGGCCAGGGCCTGCGCGAGCGGCGTGCCCCAGACCGTCGGCGCGCTGCCGTCGAGCAACCCGGCCTCGATCAGCAGCCGGCCGACCGCCGCGGTGCCGCCGGCCTCGTGCAGCGCGTTGACGTCGGCTTCGCCGTTCGGATAAACCCGCGCGATCAACGGCGTCGCGCGCGACAGCGCGTCGAGGTCGCTCCAGTCGATCGTATAGCCGGCCGCGCGGGCGACCGCGATCCAGTGGATCGCATGATTGGTCGAGCCGCCGGTGGCGAGCAGCGCGATCAGCGCGTTGACCAGGCAGCGCGCATCGACCAGCCGGCCGATCGCGAGCGGCGGGCGGCCGGCCGCGGCGACGATCGCGCGCACCGATTCATCGATCAGCGCCTGCCGCAGCGGCGTGCCCGGCAGCACGAATGCACCGCCGGGGAACTGCAGGCCCATCAGGTCGAGCAGCATCTGGTTCGAGTTGGCGGTGCCGTAGAAAGTACAGGTGCCGGGCGCGTGGTAGGCCGCCTCTTCGGCACCGAGCAGTTCGGCACGGTCGGCAAGGCCCTGCGCCGCCCGCTCGCGGACCTTGGCCTTGCTCTTGTTCGACAGGCCGCTCGGCATCGGCCCGGCCGGCACGAAGACGAATGGCAGGTGGCCGAAGGCCAGCGCGCCGAGCAGCAGCCCGGGCGCGATCTTGTCGCAGACGCCGAGCAGGATCGCCGCGTCGAACACGTCGTGCGACAGTCCGACGCAGGTCGCCAGCGCGATCACGTCGCGCGAGAACAGCGACAGCTCCATGCCCTCGCGGCCCTGGGTCACGCCGTCGCACATCGCCGGCACGCCGCCGGCGACCTGCACCGTCGCGCCGGCGGCGCGGGCCGCTTCGGCGATCCGCTGCGGATAGTCGGCGAACGGCTGATGCGCCGACAGCATGTCGTTGAACGCGGTGATGATGCCGAGGTGCGGCAGCCGCTGCAGGCTGATCACCTGGCGTGCCGGCTTCGGCATGACCGCGGTCGCATGCGCCAGGTTGGCGCAGCCGACCGCGGTGCGATCGGCCGGCCGTGCGCGATCGACCCGTGCCAGGTAGGCGGCGCGGCCGGCGGCGGAGCGGGCCTCGATCCGGTCGCGGACCGCGGCGATCGCCGGCACGAGCGGGGCGATCGCGACTGGCGGCGAAGCTGCATTGGTGTTCATCGGTCAGTCCTCCTGGCGCTCCGGCCGCTGCTGACAGCGCCGCCGCCGACAGCCTGCGGACCCGCACCCCGATGGAGCGCCCGGATTCGTAGGCCGCGGCCACGGTAACGATGCAAGAATGATGCAAGTTCGATCAATTCGATCGGCCAACCCTGTTGCGGAAACGCGATGTCCACCACGCCCGCGAAGCATGCTGGAAGCGGGTGGCCGGGTAGGCCCGCATCAAGCCGGAGCAGACGCGTCGGTATTTCCACGCCACGGTCGGGCTGGACGGCCGTGAATACCGCCGTTCCCCATTGTGCAACGGGTTCACGCGATCGCGTTGGCCGGCCGATGGGCCGGCGGCTATAGTCGGTCCCGTTGCCTTTCCCGCGGGGTGCGACATGCGGGTGGTGTTGAACGCCCTCGAACGTCTGCTGGGGACACTGGTCGGCGGTGCTTTTCTGTTCGCGTTGGCTCTCAACTTCAGCAACGTCATCGGGCGTTACGTCTTCCGCGCGCCGATCTACTGGGCGGAGGAAGCGATGATCTTCACCTTCGCCTGGGCCGTATTCCTTGGTGCCGCGCTGGTTGCCCTGCGCGGCAATCACCTGCGTGTCGAAATCCTCGAATGGGTGTTGCCGGCCAAGGCGCGGCGCGCGCTGGCGATCTTCGGCCACCTGCTGACGATCGCGCTGATGGCTTTCGTCGCCTGGCAGGCCTGGGCCCTCGTCGCGCTGGTCCTGCGGGTGCAACAGACGAGCATCGTCGGCGAGATCCCGATGGCGGTGCCCTATGGCGCGGTGCTGATCGGCAGCGCGCTGCTCGCCCTGGCTTCGCTGGTGCGCATCGTCGACCTGCTCGGCGGCAACGAGCCGCCCCCGGACCCGGGCCCGCTACCGCCATGACGTGGCTGATCGCGGTCGTCCCGCTGCTGCTGCTGGTTCTCGGGTTTCCGATCTACGTCGTGCTGCTGGCGTCGACCAGCGTCATCGCGCTGATCACCATGGACATCCCGCTCACGCTGGTGCCGCAGGTGATGTTCGGCAGCCTGGACAAGTTCACGCTGCTGGCGGTGCCGTTCTTCATCTTCGCCGGCGAGATCATGAGCGAGGGCGGAATCTCCCGCCGGATCGTGCAGTGGCTGCTGAGCATGGTGGGCAGGCTGCGCGGCGGGCTTGCCTTCGCCACCATCGGTGCCAGCGAATTCTTCGGTGCGGTCTCGGGCTCGAGCCCGGCGACCGTTGCCGCGATCGGCAAGCTGATGTATCCGGCCCTGCGTCGCGGCGGCTATTCCGACCACTTCTCGCTCGGGCTGATCACCTCGTCTGGTGCGATCGCCAGCGTGATGCCGCCCAGCATCGTGATGATCCTCTATGGCGCCGCCTCCGAGCAGTCGGTCGCGGCCCTGTTCGCGGGCGGCGTGGTGCCGGCGCTGCTGATCGGCGCCATCACTGTCGGCTATATCGCGTGGACCGCCCGCGGGAAGACGACGGCCGACGCGGACACGCTGGCGCTGCCGCGGCCGTGGCAGGCGACGCGCGACGCGATCTGGGCACTCGGCACCCCGGTCCTGATTCTGGGCGGCATCTATCTCGGCATCTTCTCCCCGACCGAGGCAGCGGGGGTCGCCGGAATCTACGGCATCTTCGTCACGATGGCGATCTACCGCGAAGTCGACCTGGCCGGGCTTTGGCGCATCACGCTGAATTCGGCATTGCTGACCAGCCAGATCCTGATCATCGTCGCGGCGTCGGGGGTGTTTTCCTGGCTGCTGACCGTCAGCGGCATTCCGCAGACGCTGGTCCAGATCCTGGGCGGAAGCACGCAGACCACCTGGATGATGCTGCTGCTGGCCAACGTCTTCCTGCTGATCGTCGGCTGCTTCGTCGATCCCGTGTCGGCGATCATCATCCTGACGCCGCTGCTGGTGCCGCTGATGCAGAGCCTCGGCGTCGATCTGGTGCATTTCGGGATCGTGCTGACCGTCAATCTCAGCATCGGCATGTTCACGCCGCCCTTCGGTCTCAATATCTTCGTGTCGCAGGCCTTGTTCAAGGCGCCGTTGCCGACGATCTATCGAGGGCTCGTTCCGTTCATCGTGCTGCAGTTGGTCGCGCTGGTGATCGTGACCTACGTGCCGAGCGTCTCCCTGGCCCTGGCCGATCTGGTCCGGAAGCAGTGATTCAGCATGGTGACAAGCGTTCCGTTTTCTCCGGTCGCGCGCCGCCGGGTCGTGACCCTATACTCGATTCGAGACCCGTGTCCGATCCGATAGAGGAGATCATGATGCGCTGTGTTCGTCGCTCGCTACTGCTCGGCTGCGCTGCCGCCTTGGTGGGCATGGTGAGCCTGTCCGGTCCGGCCGCCGCTCAGACGACGATGAAGCTGGCCACGGCGACCGTCAACGACGTGCAGGTCGAGGCGATCCGGCATTTCGGTGCCCGGGTGGAGGCGCGCAGCAATGGCCGCATCAAGGCCCAGTACTATCCGGGCGCCCAGCTCGGCTCCAATCCGCGGATGATCGAAGGGCTGCAACTCGGCACCGTGGAAGTGTATGTCGGACCGCCGGCCTACATGGTCGGCCTCGATTCGCGCTTCCAGGTGATGGATGCACCCGGACTGTATGACGACATGGAGCACTTCTTCCGGGTGACGCAGGACAAGGCCTTCCGCGATGTCTTCCTCGCGCTCGGCGAGCCGAAGGGTGTCAAGGGCATCAGTTTGTTCGTCTACAGCCCGACCTCCATCGCCACCCGCGACCCGATCCGCAAGCTGTCGGACTTCCGCGGCAAGAAGCTGCGCGTGCTCGCCTCCAGGCTCGAGCGCGAGTCGATCGGCCGGCTCGGCGCGACCGCCGTGCCGATCGACTTCAGCGAGGTCGTATCGGCCCTGCAGCAGGGCACGGTCGATGGCATGCGGACCGGCCTGTCCGTATTTACCTCGATCAAGGTCTACGACGTGGTGAAGTACGCCACCACCACGCACGAGGCGATGATCCCCGAGGTCATGATGGTCTCGAAGACCTGGTTCGACCGCCAGCCGGACGACATCAAGAAGATCATCGTCGAGGAGGCGGCCGGCATGGAGCGGCACCTGTTCGACTGGACGAGCCGCCAGCAGATCGAGGCGGAGAAGATCTGGACGGAAAAGGGCGGCGAGATCATCCGGCTGTCCGAGGCCGATCGCAAGGAGATGATGCAGCAGCTGGCGCAGGTCGCCGAGCAGGTCCTGGGCGAGAAGCCCACCGACAGGAAGATGTTCGAGATACTCAAGCAGGCAGTCGAGAGGACCCGAGGGAAATAGGCATGTGGCACCTCGAGCCGACCCGGGTCGCCGCCGTCCAGGCGGCGCCCGTCTTCCTCGATCCGGCCGCCACGACCGAGAAGGCCTGTCGCCTGATCGCATCGGCCGCAGAGCTGGGCGCGCGCGTGATCGCGCTGCCGGAAGTGTTCATCCCGGGCTACCCGTACTGGAGCTGGATGATGAGTCCGCTCGAGGGCAGCAAGTGGTTCCGGGCGCTCTACAAGGCATCGATCCTCGTGCCGGGCCCCGAGACGAGCATGCTGGCGCGAGCCGCACGCAGCGCGGGTGCCTTCGTCGTCATCGGCGTGAACGAGCGCAGCCCGAACAGCCTCGGCACGATCTACAACACCAACTTGATTTTCGGACCGGACGGATCGCTGCTCGGGCGGCACCGCAAGCTCGTGCCGACCTTTGCCGAGAAGCTGACCTGGGCGAGCGGCGACGGCAGCAGCCTGCGCACCTACGAGACGCCCTACGGCGCGATCGGAACGCTGGCTTGCGGAGAGAATACCAACACGCTGGCGCGCTTCACGCTGCTCTCGCAGGGCGAGCGGATCCACATCGCGAACTACATCGCCTTCCCGTTCACCGAAAACTACGACATGCCGGAAGCGATTCGCATCCGCGCCGGCGCCCATGCCTTCGAGGGCAAGATCTTTACGCTGGTCTCGTGCTCGGCGATGTCCGACCAGATCGTCGAGATGCTGTGCACCACGGACGAGCAGCGGCGGCTGATGAGCGGCCGGCCGAACGCGTTCTCCGGGATCTTCGGCCCGGACGGCCGGCTGGTCACCGAGCCGCTGATCGACGAGGAAGGCATCGTCGTCGCCGAGATCGATCCGGAGCGCTGCATCGAGCCGAAGCAATACCAGGACATCACCGGCGCTTACAACCGGTTCGACATCTTCGACCTGCGGGTGAACCGCCGCACGCTGGCGTCGGCCCGGTTCGCCGATGCGGGCTTGCCCGCAGACGCCGGTCAGCTTGCCGGCGGCGAGGCTTCCGGCGCATCATCCACCCATGGCGGATTCGAAGGCTTCCCTGCAGGGCATCAAGTCGATCGAAGTGGGCTTCCGCCTGCTCTCGGCACTGACGGCCGCGCGTAGCAGTCTCCCGCTGTGCGACCTCGCGCGTTCCTCGGGCATGAGCCCGAGCAAGGCGCACCGCTATCTCGCGAGCTTCCTGAAGACCGGCCTGGTGGAGCAGGATCCGGCCACCCGTGACTACCGGCTCGGCCCGTTCGCGTTCGACATGGGCCTTGCTGCGATCGGCAGCTCGGACCATCTCCGCCACGCGATCGATGTCCAGATCCGGCTGCGTGACGAGCTCGACGAGACCGTCGTGCTGACGGTCTGGGGCGCGCACGGACCGACCGTGCTGCGCGTCGAGGAGAGCAGCGATCCGGTCATCATGACCATGAAGGTCGGCGCCACTCTGCCGCTGATGCAATCGGCCGCCGGCCGAGTATTCGCGGCGTTCATGCCACGGCGAATCATCGAGAGCTACCTGCAGGTGGCGAATTTCTCCTCCGCTCTCTACAGTCGTCGCGACACGATCCGCTACGACGACATCGAGCCGGCGCTGGCGGACATTCGCCGGGCGCGTCTGTCCGTTTCCAACGGCGAGGTGCTGCGCGGCGTCAACGCAGTCGCCGGCCCGCTGCTGGCGCCGCAAGGTCAGCTCGTCGCCGCGCTCGGGGTGATCGGCCAGCAGGAAAGCCTCGACATGCCGGCCGACGGCCACATCGCCCGCGCGCTGCATCGCGTGGGCATCGCCTACGAACGTTCGGCGGCGATCGGGGCGGCCAATCGCCCGCGGCCGCCGGCCGCGGCTGGCCGCGCAGGGCCGATCACCGCACAGTAGCAGGCGCCGGCGAGATGCCCCCGGCGCGACGCGGTTCGGGCATTCCATCGCGCTCGTCTGCAGCCGGATGCATTAGGTTCGAGCGCCCCCCTGATCGGCTTGCACGCGGCTGAAAGGAGCGGTCCGGGCAGCGCTGTCGATCGGTAGTGTCGATGGAACATTTGATCCATTTTGCCAGACTGTGGACAGCATATTCCTTGCGTGTTACCTTGCCCCGGTCCATTCAGTCGTCAAACCTTCGGGTCCCGTCGCCATGTCTCGGCGGGAAAGGGCTTCGATGGAGCGTCCGTTGTTGCGGGTGGATTCGCTGCGTGGCGGCTACGGCCAGGCCGAGATCATTCGCGGCATCAGCCTCGAGATCTGTGCCGGCGAAGTGGTGTGCCTGCTGGGCAGCAACGGGGCCGGGAAGACCACGACGATCCGGGCGCTCAACGGCCAGCTGCGGCCCGTCGGCGGCATGCTCGAGTTCGACGGCATCGATATCACGCGCTCCCCGTCCACGGCAATCGTCGCCGCGGGCATCGCCACCGTACCCGAGGGGCGCTGCGTCTTCCCGACGCTGAGCGTGCTGGAGAACATCAGGATGGGCGCGTACTGGCGCCGCTCCGAGTTCCGGCCCGAGCGCGAGCTCGCCCAGGTCTGGGACCTGTTCCCGCAGCTGCAGAGCTGTCAGGCGCAGCCGGCCGGCACCCTGTCGGGCGGCCAGCAGCAGATGGTCGCGATCAGCCGCGCGCTGATGGCCCGTCCCAAGCTGCTGCTGCTCGACGAGCCATCGATGGGTCTGGCGCCGATGCTGGTCGACATGGTGTTCGAGACGATCAGGCGGCTGGCCGACGCGGGCACGACCGTCCTGCTGGTCGAGCAGAACGCGGAGGCGGCGCTGCAGCTGGCCCATCGTGCCTACATCATGGAACGGGGGCGAATCGAGTTGAGCGGCGATGCGGAATCTCTCTACTTCGATCCCAAGGTGCAGTCCGCCTACCTCGGGATCGGCCACGACTGACGGCTGCGCCGGGCCGGCAGCGAATCGATCACCACAACGCCAAACAGGAGTCCCATCATGATTGCCTTCCGTGTGCATCTCTGGATGGCCGCCGGCTCGTTGGCCGTCGCTGCCGGGCTGGCCCATGCGGCGGAGTTCAAGGTCGGAATCGTCGGGCCGCTTTCCGGCGGTGCGGCCGTCTACGGGATCGAGCCGCTCGAGGGCGCGAAGTTCGCGCTGGAGGAAATCCACAAGAGCGGGCTGCTCGGCTCGCACCGGGTCACGCTCGTGCCGGCGGATTCCGCTGGCAACCCCGGTCAGGCCGCTCAGGCCGCACGCCGCATGATCGAAAGCGACAACGTGCTGGCGATCCTTGGCAGCATGACCAGCGCGGAGACGCAGGCGATGATCGAGGTCACGCGGGCGGCCGGCGTGCCGCATCTTTCTCCGGGCGCGCAGGATGCGTCGCTGACGAAGCAGGGCAACAAGTGGTTCTCCCGGATCTCGCTCGATGCCGACCGCTGGGCCGAATACGCCGTGGGCTGGATCGCCGGCAAGCACAAGGCGAAGTCCGTCTACATCCTGGCGCGGAACGACAACTACGGTCGCTCGTTGACCGAAGGCATGGTCAGGTACTTCAAGGACAAGCAGGTCAACGTCCTCGACACCATCTACTACGAGCCGTCGAACAAGGACTTCAAGCCGATGCTGGTCAAGCTTCGCAACGCCAACCCCGACTTCATCGTCCTGAACGGGTTCTACACCGATCTCGGTCTGGTCGTGAAGCAGATCGGGGAGCTGCAGATCAAGTTTCCGATCTACACCGGCACCGCGGCCGCGATCCCGCAGTTCGCCGACATCGCCGGACCGGCGGCCAACGGTGCCTACGGCACCGCGTACTACTTCGCCGGATCGATCGACACCGCGGCCGGCAAGCGGTTCCAGGAAGGCTGGCGGGCGAAGTTCAAGCGTGACCCGAGCCAGTACGAGGGCATGGGCTACGACGCGATGTACGTGCTGGCCGAAGCGATGCGCAACGCCGACAAGGCGGGCAAGCTCGATCGCGAGGGCCTCCGTGACGCGATCTATGCGATCAAGGACTTCGAGGGCGGCACGGGCCGCATCAGCATCCGCCCGAACGGCGATGTCGAGCGTCCGGTGCCGTTCTTCCGGCTGAAGGACCGCAAGCTCGAATTCGACTTCCTTGCCAAGTAGGGATCGGATCCCCGCGGCGCGGCTTCACGATGCTGCTTCTTGCCCAGATCATCAGCGGCGTGGCGATGGGCTCGATCTACGGGCTCGTTGCCCTGGGCTTCGCGATGATCTACCGCGCGATCGGGCTGGTGAATTTCGCCCAGGGAGATATCGTGATGCTGGGCGCGTTCATCGGGTACACGTTCTTCAAGGTGATGCCCGACGCGCCATTTGCCGCGGTCCTGCTGGGGTCGATGATCCTGACCGGCGCGTTCGGCATGCTGCTGGAGCGCATCGCGTTCCGGCCGGCGCTCAGGCGCAATCCCAGCCAGATCTATCTGGTGCTGCTGACGCTGGGCTTCGGCATCGTGCTGAGCAACGGCGCGCGCCTGATCTGGGGGGCCAATCCGGTGGTCTATCCGATTCCGCTGGTCCACCGGGTCATCGACATTGCCGGATATCCGCTGCCGGCGGTCTACCTCTACATCGCCGGGTTCATGCTGCTGCTGCTCGTCGTGCTGCACTGGTTCTTCACCCGCTCCTGGACGGGCATCGCGCTGCGCGCGGTCTGCGACGATCGCGCAACCGCGCAGCTGATGGGGGTCGATACCGGCTCGGCGGCGTCGGTGTCGTTCGGCATCGCGTCGGCCATCGGAGCGGCCGCCGGCGTGCTGTACGCGCCGATCATCTACGTTTCCTTCGATATGGGGCTGATCGGCATCAAGGCGTTCGCGGCCGCGGTCGTCGGAGGCTTCGGCAGCATCGCCGGGGCGGTCGTCGGAGGCCTCACGATCGGGTTGTCCGAGATCGTCGGCTCGCAGCTGCTGTCGACCGAGTACCAGGACAGTATCGCCTTCGCCGTCATGATCCTCGTCCTGCTGCTGCGGCCCAACGGACTGCTCGGACGGTCGATCGCCAAGTGAGCACGCCCGCGCCGCCGATCGCAGCCGAACAGCGCCGGACCGCATGGTTCGTCTTCGCCCTCGTCCTGGGCCTGATGTGGATCGTCCCGTTCGCGGGCGGCGGGTTCCTGGTGTTCCTCGGCGCCACGGTGGCGATCCAGGCGATCGCGGCGCTGGGACTGCAGGTGATGGTCGGCCTGGCCGGACAGCTGTCGCTCGGGCATGCGGCGTTCCTCGGCGTAGGGGCCTATGCATGCCTTCTGCTGCAGAAGAATCTCGGCGTTCCGTTCGTCGTGGCCACGCTGGCCGGCGCGCTGTGCGCGGGAATCGCCGGGCTGCTGATGGCGCAGCTGGTCCGCCTGTCCGGGATCTACTTCAAGATCGCCACCTTCGGCTTCGGCATCATCGCCTACCAGATCTTCAGCAACTGGATCGAGGTGACCGGCGGCCATACCGGCATCACCAACGTGCCGGACATCGACCTCTTCGGTTTCAAGCTGAGCACGACCACCGAGCTGTTCGTGCTCGCGATGCTCTACCTGACGGCCGTCTACGCGCTGATCCTGCGCCTGACGCACGGCCGGATCGGCCGTGCGCTGAAGGCGCTGGGGCAGAACGAGGACGCCGCGCGCAGCATCGGCATTCCGGTCACCGCCTACAAGATGGCCGTCATCGTGATCGGGTCGGCGGTCGCCGGCCTTGCCGGCTCGCTGATTCCCCATCTGTACAGGTTTCTCAACCCCGAGTCCTTCGGCTGGCTGGAATCGCTGGTGCTGCTGATCATGATCACCGTCGGCGGCCTGGGCAGCGTGCCGGGGGCCGTGATCGGCGCGGCGTTGCTGGTGATCATTCCGGAGTATCTCCGCGACTTCGCGGAATACAAGATGCTCGTCTACGGCATCCTGCTGATCGTCTGCCTGGTCACGCTTCCGCGCGGCGTGGCCGGGGCGATCGCGTCGATCTACGGCCGCTGGCGAGCCGGGATGTCGAAACCCGGCCGGGAGCACTGATGGCGCTGCTGCGATTGCAGGGCCTGTCGCGCGCGTTCGGCGGGGTTCGCGCCGTCGACGGCGTCGACCTGCAGGTCGCACGCGGATCCATCCACGGCCTGATCGGTCCCAACGGCGCGGGCAAGACGACCGCCTTCAACCTGATATCCGGCCTGATGCCCGCTTCGCAGGGCGCGATCTTCCTCGAAGACCTCGACATCACTCACGATCCCGCCCATGTCCGGGTGCGCAAGGGCATCTGCCGGACTTTCCAGACGCCCCGGCTGTTCGAGGACATGTCGGCGATCGAGACGGTGATGACGGGCCGGCATATCCACGGCCGGATCGGCTTCCTCGGCAGCATGCTCAGGTTCGGTGCGAAGAATGCCGAGGAACGGGACGCGCACCACCGCGCCATGGCGCTGCTGGACCGCGTAGGCCTGGGGCGCGAATCGGAGACGCTCGCGCGCAATCTCTCGTACGGACATCGCCGCGTGCTCGAGATCGCCCGCGCGCTGGCCGCCGAGCCGCGGCTGCTGCTGCTCGACGAGGTCACTGCCGGGCTGAATCCGATCGAGACGAAGCAGGTCGCGCAGCTGATCCGCGGCATCGTCGCGGAAGGCGTCACCGTGGTGCTGGTCGAGCACGACATGCGTTTCGTGATGAGCCTCTGCAGCGAGATCACCGTGCTGAACTTCGGACAGGTGATCGCCACGGGAAATCCCGACGAGATCACCTCGAATCCCGAGGTCGTCGCCGCGTACCTGGGCAGGTCGAAGGGCGCCCCTACATTCAGGCGGCGTCGCGCCGCGGAGCAGCACGATGGGTAGGATCGTCGGAGTGGACATCGGGGGCACGTACACGGATCTCGTGCTCATCGACGAATCGGAAGGGCGGCTGCAGGTCGCGAAAGTGCCCACCACGAGCGCCGATCAATCCCGGGGCCTGCTCGAAGGGATCGAGGCCCTCGGCGTCGGACTGGCAGGCATCGACCTGCTGATCCACGGCACGACGGTCGCGACCAACGCGGTCATCGAGCGCAAAGGCGCGGTCTGCGGGCTGATCACGACCCGCGGCTTCCGCGACGTCCTCGAGCTGCGGCGGCGGGATCGGCCGCAGACCTACGGCCTGATCGGCCAGCTGCGTCCGCTCGTCGAGCGGCGGCTCAGGGTCGAAGTCGACGAGCGGACCGACGCGAACGGGCAGATCCTCCGGCCGGTCGATCCGCTCCAGGTCCGCGAGGCCGCGACGGCGCTGCTCGCGGAAGGGGCGCAGGTCGCGGTCGTCTGCTTCCTGCACTCGTACGCCAACGCGGACAACGAGCAGGCGGCCCGGGACGTGCTGAAGGAGGTCTGGCCGAACGACTACGTGATCATCAGCTCCGATATTCTGCCGGCGCTGCGCGAGTTCGAGCGTACCAGCACCGCGGTGGTCAGCGGCTACATCCAGCCCGCGATCGGGCGCTACCTGAACAACCTGGGCAGTCG
>JBFWQR010000057.1:0-41727 GCA_050249335.1 Lautropia sp. | reverse complement strand
TCGTTCGCCCGCCAGATCGCGGCGGTGCTGCCGGTGGTCGCGATGCTCGCGCTGCCGGCCGGCAGCGCGGCGGCGCAGGATCCGGCGGCCGCGCTGCAGCGGTCGTCAGCGCCGCAGCCACAGCCATCGGCGCTGCAGCCATCGGCGCCGCAGCCGCAGTCGTCGGCGCGGCTGATGCCGCAGCCGATCATCGATCGACAGCAGGGCGGCCTGACGGTCGGTACGATCGCCGTGCCGGCGGGTTGGCGCGTCGACAGCACGGTCGAATGGCGCTACGGCGACGTCAGCATGCCGGTGCGGGTGGCGCTGCGCGCCGAAGCGCCCGACGGCTCGGCCTGGGTCGAGTTCTTTGCGCGCGAGCTGTTCTATTGGCTCGAACCGGTGCGCTCCCCGGTCAACGTCGGCGGCCGCAGCCTCGGCATGGTTCACCTGCCGGGCGTCACCGTGGAGCAGGCGATGCAGCGCTTCATCGTCGGTGCCTATCGTGGCAAGGCGCCGGGCCTGCGCGTCGTCTCGGCGCAATCGATCGACCCGGCGGGCCTCGCGGCGGCATTCCAGGCGTCGGCCCCGGCCGGCAGCGATGCCCAGATGTGGCGGTTGCAATACCAGGCCGGCGGCCGGACCGTCGACGAGGACGTCTTCGGCCTGCTGACGGCCCGCAACCGGATCCCGTACACCGGTCCGCAGGGCACCTGGCACGAATCGCATCGGCTGCTGATCTTGCCGCATGCGATCGGTGCGACCGATGGCCGTCTCGGCGCACTCTATCCGCTGCTGGTTGCGATCGCCACCTCGGTGCAGCTCGATCCGACCTGGGACGCGCATCGTGCCGAGCTCGAGCGGCGGATCAGCGCCGAGTTCAATCACCAGATCGCGGCCGGCTATTCGCAGATCCAGGCAGCGGCCGCGCTGTCGCGCTCGATCAGCGCCAACAACGACGCGATGCTGGCGTCGATGCAGGCGCAGCGCGCCGCCCAGGCCCAGCGCGACGCCGCGCGCCGCGCCGCCGACCAGCGGGCCGCCGCATCCTCGCCGAACGACGGCTTCTCCGGCTACCTGCGCGGCACCGAGCGGATGAAGGATCCGTACTGGGGCGAATCCGAGCGTTCGTACAACCAGCGCTATCACTGGACCGACGGCCAAGGCAACTATCGGAGTTCGAACGATTCGACGTTCAATCCGAACGTGGGGGCCGGCGGTGGGGCGACCTGGCAGCGGATGGAGCCGGTTCGCTGATCGCCGGGTGATGATCGCCGCGGGAGGCGGAGCTCACTCGGGCCTTCGATAGGCAAGCGCCGCAGGGAGTCGCCGCAGGGGCCCGGAAGTCGGTGAATACCACCACCAGCGGATCATGCCAAACGGGAACGGCCAGCAGCAGCATTCCCAACCTGGAGTCACGCCCTGGGACTACTTGAAAGCCTCGTTGAACCAGTCTCGCCACTTGGGTTCACTCGATGCAGCGCGCTGCTCGGCGGCATCGCCATAGAGATAGAAGGTCATGCTGACGTTAGTGGCGTTGCCGACGCCATAGGTCCCGATCAATGCAATGCCGGGAGAGGGCTGAGTCAGCCGCAGCATGACATAGCGCTGCCTGTCGTCCTGCTCGACGCGCTCGACAGTACCCGATAGCGGCTCCGGCGTTTGCTGCGCCGTTCTTTCCTCGCCGGCGTTGGCGCCAGCGAGGCCGAGCCCTTCGGTCAGCCGCTTCCAGACATTCAGTTGGGGCGCCTCGATGCTTGTGATGGCGAAGGCCACGGCCGCCTTCATGCCGGCGAAATGCGAAAGGTAGCGGCGCAGCACTTCGAAGAAGCCGGGCCAGCCGCTCTCGAAGCCTTCCATCTGGTCGTCCCAGTCGTCGGTCGAGGCAAACAGCGAATGGACCATGCGGACGACGCATCGGTCGCCCGATCTAGCCGTCACGGTGATTTCAGTCGCGAGAGGGGGCGCACCCTCGCCCCAGTCGCGTTCGACATAACCAAATCGCAAGGGCGGCTCCCAGACTGTGACTTCGCCTTTGGATTCTCCGTTCTCGCCCATGTTGAAACGGATTGCGCCGCCGACGCGCTCGTCGATCTTGGCTGGCGTAAACCAGGCGGTGTAGCCGGGACCGGTGGCGATTGCCTGCCAGACCTGCTCGGGTGTGCCGGGCACGATCAGTTCCATCTCGACCCAGCGCTTTCCAGTACCGTCTTTCTTCACTGGCATTTCGTTTCTCCTTTGCGGTTATCGGCCGCCGGCAGTGGGTACGACGCCAGGACCAGACGATGAGGACGACCACCCGGGGTGGTGTCGTCGTGATAGCGGGCTGCGAGCGATGTCATCGCTTCGGTCAGCTCGTGTGTAAAGGCTGCGCGATCCTCCGGCGATCGGAAGCGGATCGTCGCATCCAGCGACAGTGTCGCCAGGCGCTTGTTGGCCTTGCGCGCCGCGTGCCATAGCTCACCGACTTCGCGGACGACTCTCGCAGCGAGCGCAATGAGGTAGCTCGCCGAGAGCCGATCCGTGGTGCGGCCAGGATCAGCCGCGACGCCTCCCAACGCGCTCGGTGACACGACATAGGACGCCGCGCTCGCAACCAGCAGGCGCTCGGTTAGACCCCCCCATTGCCTTTCCTCGGCAACCGATACGAGCTGGTGTTCTTCGAGCGCACGAAGGTGATAGTTCACTTTCTGCCGCGCAAGACCGAGCCGCGAGGCCAGCGCGGCCGCCGAAGCGGGCTGAGTCAGCTCGGCTAGAAGCTGGCTCCGAATCGGATCCAAGGCACTCGCCGCAGCAGCCGGACTTGTGATGACTTCGACTTCGATCATGCCTTGCATCCTGTCATTGACAATATTATTTGTCAATATATTAATCAAAGGTTTATAAGCATAGTTGGTTGGTCTCGATTCGATCGACCGGCGCCAGGGCTGGGCCGACGGCACCACGCCGTCGTGCGCCCACTGGCTCAGCTGGAAGTGCGGCATCGACCGCGGCGCCGCCCGCGAGAAGGTCCGCGTGGCCCGCGCGCTCGAAGGGCTGCCGCAAATCGCCGCGGCAATGGCCCGCGGCGCACTCAGCGACTCCAAGGTCCGGGCGCTGACCCGGGTGGCCACTCCTGAGACCGAAGCCACGCTGCTGATGATCGCGCTGCACGGCACCGCCCAGCATGTCGAGACGCTGGTGCGGCACTACCGGCGGGCGCAGGAGTCGGGCGACGCAGTGGCTACGGCTGTCTCGTGGTGAACATCGCGATCGGCAGCACCGGCAAGCCCTCGACCGCGCTCAGCGCCCCGACGATCGAGGCGGCCGCACCCAGCGCTTGCAGATGAAGCGCGTGAGTCCGAAAGCCAATGCCACGCTGCCGCTCCAGCTGGCTCGCTTCCTCGCTCCCCCTCCCTCGCTCCTCCGCGGCCTGGCGCTATCCACCCTGGCTCGCCGTCGTCACCGCAGTCACCGCCTTCATGATCGCCTCCCCGGTCGCTGGCGCCATCAGCGGCGGATCGACCTTGTGCCCGCCGACCGCGGAGATCGCATCGCGGATCGCGAAGAATACCGAGAACGGCAGCAGCAGCGGCGGTTCGCCGGCGGCCTTGCTGCGGTGGATGCTGTCCTCGAAGTTCGGGCCGTGCCAGAGCCGGACGTCGAAATGCGGCGGGCAGTCGTTGGCGGTCGGGATCTTGTAGGTCGACGGCGCGTGGGTGGTCAGGAGGCCGGTCTTCGGATGCCAGACCAGCTCTTCCATCGTCAGCCAGCCCATGCCCTGGATGAACGCGCCTTCGACCTGGCCGATGTCGACCGCCGGGTTCAGCGAGGTGCCGACGTCGTGCAGCACGTCGGCCCGCAGCAGCTTCCATTCGCCGGTCAGCGTATCGACGACGACTTCGCTGACCGCCGCGCCGTAGGCGAAGTAGTAGAACGGGCGGCCCTTCATCGTGTCCTTGTCCCACGACAGGCCGGGGGTCGCGTAGAAGCCGTCGGACCAGAGCTGGACCCGCTCGACGTAGGCGGCGGCGACCAGCTCCTCGAAGCCGATGCTGCGGCCGTCGCCGAGCGTGACGCGGTCGTTGGCGAAGCGGACCGCGCCGGCGCTGCCGCCGTGGCGCGCCGCGGCGCAGGCGGCCAGCCGCTCGCGCAGCTGGCGCGCGGCATCCTGCGCCGCCTTGCCGTTGAGGTCGGCGCCGGTCGAGGCGGCGGTCGCCGAGGTGTTGGCGACCTTCTGGGTGTCGGTCGCGCTGACCCGGACCCGCTCGAAGCCGACGCCGAGCTCGTCCGCGACCACCTGCGCGACCTTGGTGTTCAGGCCCTGGCCCATCTCGGTGCCGCCGTGATTGACCAGGATCGAACCGTCGGAATAGATGTGGACCAGCGCGCCGGCCTGGTTGAAGTGCTTGACGTTGAACGAGATGCCGAACTTGACCGGCGTCAGCGCCAGCCCGCGCTTGAGCACCGGGCTGCCGGCATTGAAATCGGCGATGGCGTCGCGCCGCCGGCGGTAGTCGCTGGTGTCTTCCAGCTGCGCGACCAGCTCATGGATGATGTTGTCGGTGACGGTCTGCTCGTACGGGGTGACGTTGTCGCGGTCGCGGCCGTAGAAGTTGCGGCGGCGGACGTCGAGCGGGTCGCGGCCGAGCCGGCGCGCGATCGTGTCGAGCAGGTATTCGATCGCGATCGCACCCTGCGGCCCGCCGAAGCCGCGGAACGCGGTGTTCGACTGCGTGTTGGTGCGGCCGGAATAGCCGTGCATCACGACCTCCGGCAGCCAGTAGGCATTGTCGAAGTGGCAGAGCGCGCGGGTCATCACCGGACCCGACAGGTCGGCCGAATGGCCGGCGCGCGAGACCATCGTGACCTCGGCGCCGAGGATCCGGCCTTCGTCGTCGAAGCCGACGTCGTACTCGTACCAGAAGCAGTGGCGCCGGCCGGTGATCAGGAAGTCGTCGTCGCGGTCGACGCGCAGCTTGACCGGGCGGTTCAGCCGCCGCGCCGCGACCGCGGCGACGCAGGCGAACAGCGCCGACTGTGATTCCTTGCCGCCGAAGCCGCCGCCCATCCGGCGGCACTCGACCTGGACGTGGTGCGCGTGGCGGCCGAGCGCATGCGCGACCAGATGCTGCATCTCGGTCGGATGCTGGGTGGAGCAGTGCAGCAGCATGCCGCCGTCTTCGCGCGGGATCGCGTAGCTGATCTGGCCTTCCAGGTAGAACTGCTCCTGGCCGCCGACCTCCAGCGTGCCGGTCAGCCGGTGCGGCGCAGTGGCGATCGCGGCGCGGGTCGAGCCCGGCGCCCGTTCGCGGATCAGATGCATCGGCGGCAGCACGTAGGCGCCGGCGGCATGCGCGGCCTGCGGCGTCAGGATCGGCGGCAGCGGCTCGACCGTCAGCGCGTCCCTGGCACGGGCAGCGGCGCGGCGGGCGGCGTCGCGATGCTGCGCGACCACCGCGAACACCGGCTGCCCGAGGTAGTGCAGCTCCTGATCGAGCGGTGCCAGGATCGGGTCGTCATGGACGATCGAACCCCAGTCGTTGTGGCCGGGGATGTCGCCGGCGGTCAGGACGTCGACGACGCCCGGCATCGCCAGGATCCGCTCGCGATCGAACGCGGTGACGCGGCCGCGCGCCACCGGCGACAGCCCGAGCGCGACGTGCAGGGTGCCGGCCAGCTCCGGCAGATCGTCGACGTAGGCAGCTTCGCCGGCGACATGCAGATGCGCGCTTTCATGCGGCCGGCTGATGCCGACCCGCCGCCCGGTGCGCTCGGCGGCGGCTTCGGCCGGCCCGTCGTGCCGCGTTGCCGCGTGGCGGTCGTAATCGACGAGCGAGCGCAGCGAGCGGCGCAGCGCATCGGGCAGCGTACCCGGCATCGCATCGGGCGCACCGGGCCGTGCGTCAGGCTGGGAGCCTGGCTGTGCGTCGGGCTGCGCACCGGGCGCCGGTTCGAGCAGTTGGTCGTCGATCGGCTTGTTCATCGCGAATTCTCGATACCGGCGCGACGACGCAGGGTCATGGGAATCTCGCCGCTCAGGCGTCGTGCGGCATCACCGCGAACACGCTGACCGCGTCGGCCGGCAGCGGATCGGTGGTGCGCGTCTCGAGCCAGAAGCGTTCCAGCAGGTTGCCCGCGACCAGCAGCCGGTGGCCGTCGCTCGCGCGCATGTCGGAGAGCGGCTTGAAATCGGTCGCGAGCGCGGCCTTGGCGGCGGCGAGGCTCGCCGGCCCCCACGGCTGGCCGAGCAGCGCCGCCTCGGCCGCGGCGGCGCGCTTGCAGATCGCGGCCATGCCGCCGAACGCGAGCCGCACCGAGGTCACGATCCCGCCGGCGTCGCGCGTCAGCGCGAAGGCGCCGAGCAGCGCCGAGATGTCGCAGTCGAAACGCTTGCTGATCTTGTAGGCGCGGACCGCGGGCCGCGGCGCGCCGTCCGGCGGCAGTGGTACCTGGATCGCCTCGATGAACTCGCCGGGCGCGAGCCGGTTCTTCATGTAGTCCAGGTAGAACTCGGCGAGCGGCAGCGAGCGCCGGGCGTTGCCGGTGCGCAGCACCAGCGATGCGTCGAGCGCCAGCAGGACCGGCGGCGCGTCGCCGATCGGCGAGCCGTTGGCGACGTTGCCGCCCATCGTGCCGGCATGCCTTACCGGCGGCGACGCGAAGCGGTACCAGACATCGACCAGACCCTCGAAACGAGCCGACAGCGCGGCCCAGGCCTGCTCGAGCGAGGCGCCGGCGCCGATCACCAGCGTGCCGTCGACTGTCGCGATCCGCTTCAACTCGGCGACGTCGCCGACGTAGATCAGGTCGCCGACGTCCTTGAACTGCTTGTTGACCCAGAGGCCGATGTCGGTCGCGCCGGCGAGCAGCCGCGCGCCGGGCAAGCGCGCGCGCAGCGCCGCCAGCGCGGCGAGCGTCCGGGGCGCGAAGAAGCGGTCGCGGCGGTCGGCGGCGCCGGGCAGGTGGCGGGCCGGCGCCGCATACTCGAAGGTGGGCTGCGCCGAGGCCGCGCCGGTGGACAGCGCGTCTGCGGAGGTCGCATCCGCAGGCGTTGCAGTCGCGGGCGTCGCGCCGGCGGACGCTGCCGGTGCCGCAAGCGATTGCAGCGCGGCGACGACGGGCGCACGCCCGAGCCGCGCCGCCGGCAGGTCGAACATCCGCTGCCCGGCGTCGAGGATCGGGCGATAGCCGGTGCAGCGGCACAGGTTGCCCGACAGCTCGTCGGCGAGCTGCTGCCGCGTCGGCCGGGTCGCCGCGTCGCCGTGGCGCTCGTAGGCGGCCCACAGCGACATCACGAAGCCCGGCGTACAGAAGCCGCACTGCGAGCCGTGGCAGTCGACCATTGCCTGCTGGGCCGGATGCAGCGCGCCGCCGGCGATGGGGCGCAGGTCCTCGACCGTGAACAGCGCCTTGCCGGCGAGCGTCGGCAGGAAGCGGATGCAGGCGTTGACGGTCTGCAGTCGCAGCGACGGCACGGCGGTCGTGCCCGCCGGCGGCCCCAGTTCGCCGATGACAACGGTGCAGGCACCGCAATCGCCCTCGTTGCACCCTTCCTTGGTGCCGGTGCAGCGGGCATCCTCGCGCAACCAGTCGAGCACCGTCCGGGTCGGGTGCACGCCGTCGACCGAGACGATTCGGCCCTGGTGATAGAAACGGATCGGTTGCGTGGTCATGGATGTCGCCGGAGCAGTGGACGAATCCCTGGGCTGGGGAGAAACTTAGCGCGTACTCGCCGGCCCTGCATACGTGGCCGGCCATAAGTTGTATCACTCCGCCGGTATGACGCAGCGCACCAGCTTCGACAGAATCGACTTGCACCTGATTCGAGTTCTACACACTTTGATCACCGAGCGCAACGTCTCCCGCACGGCGGTACGGTTGCAGTCGACGCAACCCGCCGTCAGCGCCCAGCTGAAGCGGTTGCGCGCGCTGACCGGCGACCCGCTGCTGGTGCGGGCCGGCAACGGCATGATGCCGACCGCCGCGGCGCTCGAGATGGTGACCTACGCCCGGCAGGCGCTGCAGGCGGCCGACACGATCTTCAACCCGCAGGCGCGCCCCGGTGCGTTCGAGCCGGCGACCAGCGATGCGCTGTTCCGGATTGCCGCCAGCGACTACCTCGACCCGCAGTTCCTGCCGGCGCTGGTCGAGCACGTCAAGCGGGCCGCACCGGGCGTGCGGCTCGAGCTGCTGCCGCTGTCGAGCGACTTCGACTATCGGCGTGCGCTCGCCGACGGCGCGATCGACCTGGTCATTGGCAATTGGCTGAAGCCGCCGGCAGAGCTGCATCTCGGCCGGCTGGTCTCCGACGAAGTGGTCTGCCTGGTCGCGGCGACGCATCCGCTGTTGAAGATCGCAGCGACCCGGCAATGGTCGGTCGCCCGCTACCTGGCATCCGAGCACATCGCGCCGGCGCGGTTCCACCCGGGCGGCGAAGGCTTCGTCGACGATCATCTCGAGACGCTCGGGCTGCGGCGCGAGCTGGCGGTGCGCTGCGCCTACTTCAGCCTGATCCCGGCGATGGTCGAGCGCAGCCGGATGGTGCTGACCACCGGCCGGCTGTACTGCAATCGCGCCATCGGCACGGCCGGGGTGCGGATCATCCGCTGTCCGGTCGCATTTCCGGTGCTGCGCTATTACCAGCTCTGGCACGACCTGACGCATGCGTCGCCGCCGCTGCGCTGGCTGCGCGAACAGACCCGCGAGGTGGCGCGGGCGCTGGTGCCGCCGCCATCGCCGTACCGGCGCGCGATCAAGGGCGCGGAGTGAGCGCCGCCCGGCCGTCGCCGCCCGGCCAGCGCCTCGCGCTGCGCGGTGACCTGCTCGACTTCACCGGCACGCCGGGCTGGGGCGACACCGAGCCGGCCGCCGTGCGCTTCCGGCCGGATCACTGGCTGCAGCTCGAAGGCGACCGGATCGCTGGCGTCGCCGGGCCGGACTGGTCGCCGGGCGACGACTGGCAGGTTTCGGATCAGCGCGGCCGGCTGATCCTGCCGGGCTTCATCGACACCCATGTCCATTGCCCGCAGCTCGACGTGATCGGCAGCTACGGCGAGCAGCTGCTCGACTGGCTGAATACCTACACGTTCCCGTCGGAGCGCCGCTACGCCGACGACGGCGTGGCCGCGGCCGGCGCCGAGCGGTTCGTCGAGCTGCTGATCGGCCACGGCACCACCGCGGCAGTGGTGTTCCCGACGGTGCACAAGGTCAGCGCCGAGCGATTGTTCGAATCGGCGGCGCGGCGCCGGATGCGGCTCATCGCCGGCAAGGTGCTGATGGACCGCAATGCGCCAGACGGCCTGCGCGACGACGTCGCCGGCGCCGAACGCGACTGTGTCGACCTGATCGAGCGCTGGCACCGGCGCGACCGGATCGCCTACGCGGTCACGGTGCGGTTCGCGCCGACCAGCACGCCCGAGCAGCTGGCGATGGCCGGCAGCCTGTGCCGCGCGCGGCCCGATCTCTACATGCACACGCACGTCGCCGAGAACCGCCAGGAGGTCGCCTGGGTCCGCGAGCTGTTTCCGGAGGCGCGCAGCTACCTCGACGTCTACGACCGGGTCGGCCTGCTGCACGGCCGGAGCGTGCTGGCGCACGGCATCTGGCTCGACGACGACGATCGCCGGCTGCTGCACGAGCGCGGCGCGCAGATCGCGCACAGCCCGTCGTCGAACCTGTTCCTCGGCAGCGGCCTGTTCGACTGGCGCCGGATGATCGCAGCCGGCGCACCGGTCTCGCTCGCGACCGACGTCGGCGGCGGCACCAGCCTGTCGATGATCCGCACCATGGCCGAGGCCTACAAGGTGCAGGCGTTGGCCGGCGAGCGGCTGACCGCGTGGTACGCGCTGCATGCGGCGACCCGCGGCAATGCCGAGGCGCTCGGGCTCGGCGGCGAGATCGGCTCGCTCGAGCCCGGTCTGCTCGCCGACGTCTGCGTCTGGAGCTGGGCTGCCGGCCCGCTGGCGCGGCACCGGCTGGCGATGGCACGCGATCTGCATGAGCGCGTGTTCGCCTGGATGACGCTCGCCGACGAACGCAACCTGCTGTCGGCGCGCATCGCCGGCGTCGAGCGTCTGCGCGCCGAACCGCCCGACTAGCGGGCGAGCCGGCCGCGCCGCCACGCGACTCCTTGCCATCGTCGGACGCCTTGCCATCGCCCGACGCCCCCCGAAACGCTCCCGATCGCTTCGCTTCCACCGACCCGCCAACCGAACAACAACGGATGCCCCATGGAACTCCTCGAGCGCTACTTCAAGCTGCAGGAACACGGTACCAACGTCCGCACCGAGATCATGGCGGGCGTGACCACCTTCCTGACGATGGCCTACATCATCTTCGTCAATCCATCGATCCTCGCCGACGCCGGCATGCCGAAGGGCGCGGTGTTCGTCGCCACCTGCCTGATCGCCGCGATCGGCACCGCGATCATGGCGCTCTACGCCAACTACCCGATCGCGATCGCGCCGGGCATGGGGCTCAACGCCTATTTCGCTTACGTGGTGGTCGGGGCGATGGGCTTCACCTGGCAGGCCGCGCTCGGCGCGGTGTTCATCTCGGGCTGCCTGTTCCTGCTGGTCACGCTGTTCCGGCTGCGCGAGCTGATCATCGCCGGCATCCCGCAGTCGCTGCGGCTCGGCATCACGGTCGGCATCGGGCTGTTCCTCGCGCTGATCGCGCTGAAGAGCGCCGGCATCGTGGTCGCTTCGCAGGCGACCGCGGTCGGGCTCGGCGACCTGCATTCGCCGGCGGTGATCCTCGCGGCGATCGGCTTCTTCCTGATCGTCGTGCTCGACCGGCTCGGGGTCAAGGGCGCGATCCTGATCGGCATCCTGGCGGTGACGGTGCTGTCGTTCTTCTTCGGCGGCAACCAGTTCGCCGGCGTGTTCTCGGCGCCGCCGTCGATCGCGCCGACCTTCCTGCAGCTCGACATCAAGGCGGCGCTGTCGGGCGGGCTGCTCAACGTTATCATGGTGCTGTTCCTGGTCGAGCTGTTCGACGCGACCGGCACGCTGATGGGCGTGGCCAAGCGCGCCGGCCTGCTGGTCGAGAACAAGATGGAGCGGCTCAACAAGGCGCTGATCGCCGACAGCGGCGCGATCTTCGCCGGGTCGCTGCTCGGCACCTCGAGCGCGACCGCCTACATCGAGAGCGCGTCGGGCGTCCAGGCGGGCGGCCGCACCGGCCTGGTGTCGCTGACAGTCGCGGTGCTGTTCCTCGCCTGCCTGTTCATCGCGCCGCTGGCCGGATCAGTGCCGGCCTACGCGACCGCGCCGGCGCTGTTCTTCGTCGCGATGCTGATGATGCGCGACCTGACCGAGGTCGACTGGAGCGAAACGACCGAAGTGATCCCGGCCACGGTCACCGCGCTGATGATGCCGTTCACCTACTCGATCGCCAACGGCCTGGCGTTCGGCTTCATCACCTACGCGGCCATCAAGCTGTTCACCGGCCGCGTCCGCGAAGTGCACTGGATGGTCTGGCTGATCGCGATCGTGTTCCTGATCAAGTTCGCGTATTTCGGCGGGCACTGAGCGCATGAGAGGCAATCAGCCGCGCGGGGCGTGACGGATCGGCCATGCCGGTCCGCTGCCGTCAGAGCTCGTCGATCGATCGCGGCCAGCTCGCCTTCAGCAGCCGCGACAGCGAGCGGTCGGCGAGCACGACGCCGTCGGTCTGGCAGCGCGCGCAGTAGTTGGTCTCGTTCTCGGCATAGACGATCCGCTGCACCGGTGCGCCGCAGACCGGGCACGGCTCGCGAAAGCGCCCGTGCACCGCCATCTTCGGATGGAACGCCGTGACCGTGTCCGGAAAGCCGAACGGCGCGCCGCGTGCTTCGGCGCGCAGCGCGTCGGTCCATTCGGTCAGCGTCTGCTGCGTTGCCCGCCACAGCCGTTCGACCGCTTCCGGCGCGAGCTTGCGTGACAGCGCGAACGGCGACAGCCGCGCGCGGTGCAGGATCTCGTCCGAGTAGGCATTGCCGATGCCGCTGAAGAGGCGCGGGTCGGTCAGCGCGCGTTTCAGCGTGTGGTTCTCGGCGGTGAGCCGCGCGGTGAACGCGGCCAGATCGGTTGCCAGCGGCTCGATGCCGCCGGGGTCGAGCGCCGCCAGCGCGGCGCGTCCGGCGACGACATGGATCGACGCGCGCTTGCGGGTGCCGGCCTCGGTGAAGTAGAGCGTGCCGCCGTCGCCCGGCGCCTCGCCGTCGAGGTCGAAGCGGGCGATGACGTTGCGCAGTGGTTTGACTTTCGGCGGCTTCACGGCCGGCATGGCCGCTGCCGTGGGCTCGGACGCCGGTCGCCACTGCAACCGGCCGGCAATCATCAGGTGCAGCACGATGAACAGCGGTTCGGCGCCGGTACCCGATGCGGTTCCCGTACCCGATGCGGTTCCGGTACGCGGGTCAGCGGCTGCAGTGGGCTCGAGTTCGAGAACCAGCCGCTTGCCGATCCGCCCGATCGAGACGATCCGGCGGCCCGCAACCGCGGCGAGCGGCGGCACCGCGGTGCGCAGCACGAACGGCGTCGCGACCGTGACCGCGCGCAGCACCCGGCCGACGAGCCGTTGCTCCAGGCATTCGCGGTAGACGACGACGTCTGGAAGTTCCGGCATGCCGATACTTCAGGAGGACCGCTTGGCCCGGAACTGCACGCCGGGCAGGTCTTCGAAGTCGGCATCCTGCGTCCAGACGATGGCGGAGGCAGCCTGCGCGGTGGCGTAGACGATGCTGTCGGCCAGCGGCAGCTTATGGCGCAAGCCCAGCGCGGCGGCGCGCAGCGCCAGCGCGGCATCCAGACCGACGACTGCACCCTGCTGCATGACCGCCACGCACTGAAGGGCCGCGCCCTCGTCGCGCTGTTGGACTACGCGCTTGAAGACTTCGAGCAGTGTGATGGAGGGCACCAGCAGTTTCTCGGGCACCTCGATGGCCGCGGCGAACGCGTCGGCGTTCGGCCCGTCAGCGAAATATTCGAGCCAGGCCGAGGAATCGACGACGTTCATGCGCGGTCGTCGGACTCACGCATCACGCTGGTATCGATGCCCCGCAGCGAGCCGCGCAGCTGGCGCGCGGGCCGCTGCGGAATGAATTCGACCCGGTTCTCGTACTGCACGACCTGCATCTTCAGGCCGGGCACCAGGCCCAGGGCCTGGCGCACCGCCTGCGGGATGACGACCTGGAACTTGGGAGAGACGGTGACGGTATTCATGGAGATCCTTCGATCGACTGTCCGTAAAACGGCTTCTTTGACGATAGCATGAATCGTATGTGCGGCAGCCGGCCACCGCGCGCCTTCCAAGTACACTTCCGGTCAGATCGCGGCGCCGCACGGCCGCGCGGCCGGGCCGGCGTCGGCCGGGCAACACCGAATGACCAGAATGGAGATGACCATGAACGCGTCCTTTTCGCGGCGTCGAACCCTGCTGACCGCCGCTGCCGCCGGCGCCGGAGCCGCGCTGGCGCCCCGGCTCGGCCAGGCCCAGACCGCGGAGAAACCGAAAGTCACGATCGCGGTCGGCGGCAAGAACCTGCTCTACTACCTGCCGCTGACGGTCGCCGAGTCGCTCGGCTACTTCAAGGACGAAGGGCTCGATCCGCAGATCGTCGACTTCGCCGGCGGCTCGCAAGCGCTGCGGGCGGTGGTCGGCGGCAGCGCCGACGTCGTCTCCGGCGCGTTCGAGCACACCGTCAACATGCAGACCAAGGGCCAGAACCTGCGTGCGTTCGTGCTGCAGGGGCGGGCGCCGCAGATCGTGCTGGCGGTCAGCAAGAAGACGATGCCGAACTTCAAGTCGGTCGCCGAGCTGAAGGGCAAGAAGATCGGCGTCACCGCGCCGGGCTCCTCGACCAACGTGATGGCGAACTTCGTGCTCGCCAAGGCCGGGCTCAAGCCGAGCGACGTCAGTTTCGTCGGCGTCGGCGCCACCAACGCCGCGATCGCCGCGATCCGCCAGGGGCAGATCGACGCGCTGTCGCACCTCGACCCGGTCGTGACGATCCTCGAGCGCTCCGGCGACGTGCAGATCGTCACCGACACCCGGATCGTCGCGGAGGCCGACCGGGTGTTCGGCGGGCCGATGCCGGCGGCGTGCCTGTACGCGCCGCAGACCTTCATCAGCCGCAACCCGAACACGGTCCAGGCGCTGACCAACGCGATCGTCCGAGCCGATCGCTGGATCCAGGCGGCCGGGCCGGGCGAGATCATCCGGGTGGTGCCGGAGGGCTTCCTGCTGAACGACCGCGCCGTCTACATCGACGCATTCATGAAGAGCAAAGGGGCGCTGTCGCCGGACGGCATGATCCCGGAGAAGGGGGCCGAGACGGCGCTGCGCGCGCTCGCGAGCGTCGACCCGGAGATCGCCAAGGCCAAGGTCGACCTCAACGCGGTCTACACCAACGAGTTCGTCCGCAAGGCGGTCCAGAAGTATCCGAAGACCTGACGCGCCTCGAGACCTGACGGAGCCGAGACCTGACATACCCGAAGACCCCGATGGACGCACCGGCACTGCAGCTCGACGGGGTCAGCTGCACCTTCGTCGCCGCCGATGACCCGGGCGCCCGCTATACCGCGGTTGCCGATGCCAGCGTCACCGTCGCGGCCGGCGAGTTCGTCTCGGTGGTCGGGCCGACCGGCTGCGGCAAGAGCACGCTGCTCAACGTCGCAGCCGGCCTGCTCGCACCGAGCAGCGGTTCGGTCCACGTCTTCGGCAGGCCGCTCGCCGAGTTCGATGAAGGCATCAACGCCCGCGCCGGCTACATGTTCCAGGCCGAGAGCCTGATGCCGTGGCGCACCGCCCGCGGCAACGTGATGGCCGGGCTCGAGTTCCGCGGCGTGCCGGCGGCCGAAGCGCGGCGCCAGGCCGACGCCTGGCTCGCGCGGGTCGGGCTGGCGGCGTTCGGCGACCGCTATCCGCATCAGCTGTCCGGCGGCATGCGCAAGCGCACGTCGCTCGCGCAGACGCTGGCGCTCGATCCCGACATCATCCTGATGGACGAACCGTTCTCGGCGCTCGACATCCAGACCCGCCAGCTGATGGAGAACGAGGTGCTGCAGCTGTGGGCGGCGCGGCGCAAGGCGGTGCTGTTCATCACCCACGACCTCGACGAGGCGATCGCGATGAGCGACCGGGTGCTGGTGATGAGCGCCGGGCCGGCGGCGCGGGTCATCGGCGAATTCGTCATCGACCTGGCGCGCCCGCGCGACGTCACCGAGATCCGCACCACGCCACGCTTCCTGGAGCTGCACGGCGCGATCTGGGACGTGCTGCGCGAGGAAGTGCTGAAAGGCTATCGGCAGCAGTTGAAATGACGGGTACTACGGAAATGACGAGCACCACGGAAGCGGCGAGTGCTACGGAAACGACGAGCGCTACGGAAACGACGAGCGCAATGACGAAGACTTCGGAAACGACGAGGGCTTCGGCGTGAGCGTCTGGCAGGCGATCCGGCCCGGCAGTCACAACATCCGCTGGTGGCAGATCGGCGTGCTGGCGCTGGTGTTCGTCGTCTGGCACCTGCTGACCGCGCCGGGAATCGTCCCGCCGTTCCTGTTCGACAACGATCGCCAGGCCGCGTTCTTCTTCGGCGAGCCGCTGGTGATCTTCAGCCGGATCTGGAACTGGTTCTTCGTCTCGGCCGACATCTACCGTCATCTGTGGATCACGCTGATCGAGACCGTGCTGGCCTTCGCGATCGGCACCGTCGCCGGCCTCGCGATGGGCCTCTGGCTCGCGTTGTCGCCGGTTGCCGCGGCGATCGTCGACCCCTACATCAAGGCGCTGAACGCGATGCCGCGGGTGATCCTGGCGCCGATCTTCGCGGTCTGGTTCGGGCTCGGCATCGCCAGCAAGGTCGCGCTCGGCTTCACGCTGGTGTTCTTCATCGTCTTCTTCAACGTCTATCAGGGCGTCCGCGAAGTCAGCCCGGTGATCCTCGCCAACGCCCGGATGCTCGGCGCCAGCCGGCGCCAGCTGCTGAGGAGCGTCTACCTGCCGAGCGCGACCAGCTGGGTGTTCAGCTCGCTGCATACCTCGGTCGGGCTCGCGTTCGTCGGCGCGGTCGTCGGCGAGTACCTCGGCTCGGCGGCCGGCGTCGGCTATCTGATCCTGCAGGCCGAGGGCAGCTTCGACATCAACACCGTGATGGCCGGCATCCTGGTGCTGACCGGGTTCGCGCTGCTGCTCGACTGGGCGGTCGGCGTGGTCGAGCGGCGGCTGATGAAGTGGCAGCCGAAGGCCGGGGAGACCGAGAAACTCTGAGCGCTGCTTGACCTACCGTTGATACCCCTGGTTAGCCGGAGTTCGTGTACACTATTGTAGTGTGCACTGAATTCGTGAGTGTGAGTTGAAGAACATCACGCTGAGCGCCGATGAATCGTTGATCGAAGCTGCCCGCGCACGCGCGCGCGAAGAGCACACGACGTTGAACGAGCAGTTCCGGGTCTGGCTGGCGGATTACGTCCGGCATCACAGCCGGGCCGCAACAGCCGTTGCGACGATCGAGGCGTTGCAGGTCCGCTCGGGCACCGGCGGGCGCCGTTTCTCGCGCGACGAGATGAACGAGCGCTGACTGCTCGATGAGCGCTGACTGATGAGCGTCGACTTCCTCGACAGCGACATCTTCGTCTACCTGTTCGACGAGACCGATGGCCGCAAGCGCGAGACCGCGAAGCGGCTCGTCGAGGACGGTATCCGGACTGGCCGCGCCTGCATCAGCTTCCAGGTCGTGCAGGAGACGTTGAACGTACTGACCCGGAAGCTGCAGCCCCCCCTGTCGGCGGACGACGCGCGTCGCTTCATGACCGACGTGCTCACGCCGCTGTGGCGCGTCATGCCGAGTCCGGCGCTGTATCAACGCGCGTTGGACCTGCAGCGTACTTACTCGCTGAGCTTCTACGACGCGTTGATCGTCGCCGCGGCGTTCGAGGCGGGCGCCGACCGGCTCCTCCGCAGCGAGGATCTGCAACACGGCCTGCGCATCGAGCGGCTGCGCGTCGAGAATCCGTTTTTGGCCTGACCGGCCGCATGCTGGCAGAATCGGGTGACAGGCACAGCCCGATCCGCCGAGGCGCCCGCCGGGACTGCGCCGGCGCCGGCCGGGGGATGTTCAACCGTTGCGGCCGCTCGCGCGTTGGCTGGTCGTCTCGACGCCGATTCTTCATGCCATCGAACATGCCGATCGCGATTGCGCCGCGCCGCCGCTGGTTGCGCTGGTGGGTCTGGCCCGCCGCCTTCGTCGCGGTCGTCGCGGTGCTGCTGCTCGGCCCGCTCGGGGTGCTCGCGTCCGGGCAGGTCTCGCTCGACCGCTCGTGGTGGGGCGCGAGCCGCGACAGCGCCGGGCTCGCTCCCGACCCGGCGGCCGATCGCGAAGCGATCGTGCAGGTCTACGGCGCACGGACCGTCAGCTGGCGCGGCGCGTTCGGCATCCATCCGTGGATCGCGGTCAAGCGCAGCGGCGAAGCCCGGTTCACGACCTACCAGGTGCTCGGCTGGCGCGCCTATCGCGGCGGCCGCGCCGTCGAATCGCGCGAGACGATGGTGCCGGACGGCCGCTGGTTCGGCGCGCTGCCGGCGCTGCTCGCCGAGCGTCGCGGCCCGGGCGTCGATGCACTGATCGACCGGATCGAGGCCGCGGTCGCGCGCTATCCGTGGCCCGACAGCTATCGTGTCTGGCCCGGCCCGAACAGCAATACCTTCGTCGCCTACGTCGCACGCCAGGTGCCGGAGTTGCGGCTCGATCTGCCGGCCAACGCGATCGGCAAGGACTTCCTCGGGCTGGGCTCGATGCTGGCGCCGACGCCGAGCGGCACCGGCTGGCAGCTCTCGCTCGGCGGCCTGCTCGGCATCGCGCTGGCCCGCGACGAGGGGATCGAGCTCAACCTGCTCGGGCTGTCGGTCGGCTTCGATGTCGACGACGCGGCGCTGCGCCTGCCCGGCTTCGGCCGGGTCGCGATCGCCGGACTGCTGCCCGGCGGCGCGCCCGCGGCGGCGCCAGCCGGGGTGCCGCCAGCCGGGGCGTCGCCGGCCGGGGCGTCGCTAGCCGGGGTGCCACCGGCCGGGGTCCCACCGGCCGAGATGAAGGCGACGCAGAAGTGAGCTCGAAGCTGTCGTCATCACGACGCCGGCTCGAACCGGATCCGGTATAGTCAGGCCGAACTGTTCGCTGCCGGAGACATCGTGAAGTTGCTGCGCTTCCAGGCCGACCGCGGGATTGCCACCGCTGCGCTGACCGATCGAGGCGTCGTCGACCTCGGCCCGTCGTTCGACGATTTCGCCGCGGCAGTCACTGCCGACGGCCGGCGCCGCGCGGCGGCGCAGCTCGAGAGCGGCGCCGCCGCGCGCGCGGTGCCGCTCGCATCGGTCCGGCTCGCAGCGCCGATCGCCACCGGCGCGCGGATCATCTGCATCGGGCTCAACTATCGCGACCACGTCAGCGAGGCCGGCCGCGAGATGCCGGCGCAGCCGTCGGTGTTCACGCGCACGCACCAGAGCGTCGTCGCGCCCGGTGCGCCGATGCGGCGGCCGCAGGCGTCGACGCACTACGACTTCGAAGGCGAGCTGGCGCTGGTGATCGGCTCGCCGGTCCGCTCGATCGCCGAATCCGACGCGCTCGGCTGCATCGGCGGCTACACCTGCTTCAACGACGGCAGCATCCGCGACTACCAGAAGCACTCGCTGACCGTCGGCAAGAACTTCGACGACAGCGGCTCGTGCGGGCCCTGGGTCGTGACTGCCGACGAGATCCCGGACCCGACCCGGCTGGAACTGACGACGCGGCTCAACGGCGAGACCATGCAGCACGCGACGACCGATCTGCTGATCTACGGCATCCCGTTCATCATCAGCTACCTGTCGCGCGTCACGCAGCTGCGCCCCGGCGACCTGATCGCGACCGGCACGCCGTCCGGCGTCGGGCTGGGGCGCAAGCCGCCGCTGTGGATGAAGCCGGGCGACCGGATCGAGGTCGAGATCGGCGGCATCGGCACGTTGTCGAATCCGATCGAGGCGGCCTGACCGGATCGGCCGGTACGCCGGCTACGCCGACGCGGCCGAGCCGTGCCGGCGTTGCAACGCCGCCATGGAATCCACGATCAGCCGCTCGAGCACCTTGCCATCGAGGTCGGCGAGCCGCTTGAAGTACAGGCAACCCTTGCCCATCCGGTGCCTGCCCAGCTGCTCCAGCAGAGGCTGTGCGCCCTCCGGGTACGGCGCCAGATAGAGGACCAGTTCCCGGCCGCGTATCGCGAAGCCGACGAGAGGAGCGGTGCCCGTCCTCCCGGACTCGTACTTGTACTGGTACGAGCCGTACCCGACGATGCTGGGCCCCCACATCGTCGGACTCTGCTTCGTCAGGCGCGCGAGCAGAGCCATCAGCGACTTGCAGTCCGCGCGCTGCTCTTCGCTGGCTCTCGATGCGATATAGCCGTCGATGCTGGCGTCGGTCGGTCTGGTCTTGTTCTCAGCCATCGCTGCGTCCTCCGACAGCCTCTCGGGCACCGCCTGGCTCCGGCCGTGCCGCGATCCCCGGCTCGCCACGATGATAGACAGCCTGGGAGCGACTGCGATCTTGTACGGATTCCCATACGCACTTGTACGGAATTCGGTACGCATCGCCCGCTTTCAGGGCGGCCCGCGTCTTGCAAAGGTCCAGGCATCCGGCCCGTGCCGGTCGGGCCGCGCCGCTTCGGCGCGGCGTGGCTCTGGAAGGACGCCGATGGCGCACGCGACGATCGATGCCTTGCCCGAACCGATCGCGATCGATCCGCAACGTACCGCGGTGATCGTGATCGACATGCAGCGCGATTTCATCGAACCCGGAGGTTTCGGCGAGACGCTCGGCAACGATGTCTCGCTGCTGCGCGCGGCGATCGAGCCGTGCGCGCTGCTGCTCGCCGCGGCACGGGCCGCTGGGCTGCTGGTGATCCATACGCGCGAAGGCCACCGGCCGGATCTCAGCGATGCGCCGCGCGCAAAGATCGAGCGCGGCGCACCAAGCCTGCGCATCGGCGCACCGGGGCCGATGGGACGGATCCTGATCCGCGGCGAGCCGGGACACGACATCATCCCGGAACTGTACCCGCAGCCGGGCGAGCCGGTGATCGACAAGCCGGGCAAGGGCGCGTTCTATGCGACCGAACTCGGTCCGATGCTGCAGTACCGCGGCATCCAGGACCTGATCGTATGCGGCGTGACCACCGAGGTCTGCGTCCATACGACGGTGCGCGAGGCGAACGACCGCGGCTACCGCTGCATCGTGCCCGGCGACTGCTGCGCTTCGTACTTCCCGAACTTCCACGTCGTGGCGCTCGAGATGATCGCAGCGCAGGGCGGCATCTTCGGCTGGGTGTCGGACGCCGCCCGCGTCCGCGCCGCGCTGGCGAACTGAACCACCCGAGCGAATTCTTCCGATCGGCCGGCGAGGGCGCCGCATCCCTCGCGACCGCAGCGAACCGCGGCAGGAGCCCATCATGACGACTTCCTTCCGTTCGATGGCCGCCGGCACCGGCGCGCCGGTCTCCGGCCCGACGCTGTGGGCACCGGGCGACTGGAACGCGTTCTTCGGCTTCGGCACCAACATCCTGGTCAACCTGCTGGTGCTGACCGGGCTGCTGCGTTTCGTGCTGAAGATGCCGGACGCGATCGTGTTCGGCCGCATCCTGCCGGCCGCCGGCCTGATGATGTGCCTGTCGACGCTGTACTAC
Organism: Lautropia sp.; assembly: GCA_050249335.1. Lineage (GTDB taxonomy): Bacteria > Pseudomonadota > Gammaproteobacteria > Burkholderiales > Burkholderiaceae_E > Lautropia. The sequence goes on along the minus strand of JBFWQR010000057.1, from coordinate 21,070 downwards.
GCGTACCTGGCATGGCAACTGGCCAGGAAGACCGGCCGCAACGACGTCTGCGCGCTGCCGTCGGGCATCAGCGTGCCGCACATGTTCGTCGTCGTCTTCGTGATCATGCTGCCGATCGCGTTGTCCACCGGCGATCCGGTCAAAGGCTGGGAGGCGGGGCTCACCTGGGTCTTCGTGCAGAGCTTCGTGCTGATGATCGGCGGCTTCGTCGCGCCGTGGATCCGCAGAATCACGCCGCGCGCCGCGCTGCTCGGCACGCTCGCCGGCGTCTCGATCGCGTTCATCGCGCTGCGGCCGGCGCTCGAGATGTTCATGACGCCGCTGCTCGGCGTCGTCTGCTTCGCGATCATCCTGGTCAGCTGGTTCGGCGGCGTCCGCTGGTTCCGCGGCGTGCCGGCCGGCCTGGTCGCGATCGCGGTCGGCTGCCTGATCGCCTGGGGATCGACCGCGATCGGCTTGCCGGTCGGCGGCATGAGCCTCGCGAACCTCGGCGCATCGTTCGCCAACTTCGGCTTCTCGGTGCCGCTGCCGGCGGTCGGCCATGTGTTCTCCGGCTTCCAGTTCCTCGGCATCATCCTGGTCACCGCGATCCCGTTCGGCATCTACGACCTGGTCGAGGCGATGGACAACGTCGAGAGCGCGGCTGCCGGCGGCGACAGCTTTCCGACGACGCGCGTGCTGACCGCCGACGGCGTCGTCAGCCTGATCGGCTGCCTGATGGGCAACCCGTTCATCAACGCCGTCTACATCGGTCATCCGGGCTGGAAGGCGATGGGCGGGCGGATCGGCTATTCGGCGGTGACCGGCATCGTCGTGCTGCTGATGTGCTGGTTCGGCATCATCAGCGTGATGACGTCGCTGATCCCGGTCGTCGCGATCGCACCGATCCTGCTGTACATCGGCATGCTGATCGGCGCGCAGGCGTTCCAGGAAACGCCGCGCAGTCACGCGCCGGCGGTCGTGCTCGCATTCATGCCGCACCTGGCGGCCTGGGGCAAGCTGCAGATCGACAATGCGCTCGGCGCCGCCGGCACCAGCGCGGCCGCGGTCGGACTCGACAAGCTCGGCCAGACCGGCGTGCTGTACAAGGGTCTGGAGGTGCTCGGCGGCGGCGCGATCCTCGGCGGTCTCGTGCTCGGCGCGATCACCGTCTTCATCATCGACCGGCAGCTGACCAAGGCCGCCGCGTTCGCGTTCGCCGGCGCCGCGCTGACCTTCTTCGGCTTCATGCACGGCGAGCATATCGGCTTCGGCCAGAGCCTGTCGGTCGCGGTCAGCTACCTGCTGTTCGGCGGCGTGCTGCTCGCCTGCCAGAAGTACGCCGAGATCCTGCCGGCGCCGGTCGAGCACGGCGATGCGGGCCATGCGCCGGCCGGCGGCGGATCGGTGCTGGCGACGCCGGCGGCGCCACGCAGCGGGAAGGCCGGTTGATCGCTGTCGACGGGCGGATCACTGCCGGCTGACGGATCGCTGCCGGCTGACGGATCGCTGCTGGCCACCGGACCGCGAGCACGTTTCGCCGTCGCGCTTGCAGCGGCACCTATCATGGATATAATTTATCCATGATAAGTATCGGCCGTATGCAACGGCAACCGCAATGAAGCTTGGCGACGGTGTCGAGCAGGCGATCCACTGCGTGCTGATGCTCGCCGGGCTCGCGCCGGACGCGGTGTTGTCGGCGACGGCGCTCGCCGAGTTCCACGGCGTGTCGCCGAGCTACCTGTTGAAGCATCTGCAGGCGCTCGCCGGGAGCGGGCTGCTGCAGTCGCTGCCCGGCCCCCGAGGGGGCTATCGGCTGGGTCGGCCGGCCGAGCGGATCACGCTGCTGGACATCGTGCTGGCCGTGGAGGGCGGCGAGCCGGCATTCCGCTGCACCGAAATCCGCCAGCGCGGTCCGTCGCCGCTGCCGGCCGCGTGTTTCCGCAAACCCTGCGCGATCAACGCCGCGATGCTGCGCGCGGAGAAGGCGTATCGCGAAGAGCTGCGTCGCGTCACCGTCGCCGACCTGTCGCGGCCGAGCGATCCGGCGCTCGGCCGCGCGATCGCCGCCCGGGTCGGCGGCTTCCTGACCGTGCATGCGCGCCGGCAGGCAACCAAGGAGTCCATATGAAAGCTCGCTTCAATTTCGCCACCGCATCGCCGAAGGCCTACCAGGCGGTCGCGTCGCTCGAACATTTCCTGCACGAGCAAAGCGGCATTCCGCGGCGGCTGATCCACCTGATCAAGCTGCGCGCGTCGATCATCAACGGCTGCGCCTATTGCGTCGACATGCACACCAAGGAAGCGCGCAAGGACGGGCTGCCCGAACAATGGATCGCGCTGGTATCGACCTGGCATGAAGCGCGGGTCTATACCGCGGCCGAGCGCGCGCTGCTCGCCTGGACCGATGCGATCACGCTGATCGCGCAGACCCGGGCGCCGGACGCCGACTTCGATGCGCTGCGTGCGCACTTCAGCGAGGAGCAGATCACCAACCTGACCGTCGCGATCGGCACGATCAACGTCTGGAACCGGCTCGCCGTCGGCCTGCGCAGCCAGCATCCGATCGACGAAGCGGCACGGCCGGTCTCCTGAGCCGGTCGTCGAAGCGGTGCTCGACGTTCGGCTGCTCCGCGGCAAGATCCGTCGGGCGACGCCAGGGCCTGTTCGCGCTACGGACGCCGCCGCGTGAACAGGCCCTAGTCGGCGACGAATGCCGCGATCGCCCGGCCGAGCGCCGCGTTCGCGACCGCGCTCATGTGATTGCCCGGCAGCGTCTCGAATGTCGCGTTGCCGAGCTCCCGAGCGAGCGGCTCGGCGCTGGCATGCTCTTCGTCGCCGGCGCCGACCAGCACGCGCGTCGGAACCTGGATCGCGGCGAGCTCGGCCGGACTGGTATCGACCGACGATTCCAACACCTGCAGCAGCGCGACCGGATCGCCGCCGACGGTCTTCAGGAACGCCTCGGAACGCCATTCCGGCGTGCCGACCGCGAAGCTGCCGGGATTGGTCAGCACGCGGCGGAAGAACGCGCCGCGGCCGGCGGTGTCGACGATCGCGTCGAGCCCCATGCCGGCGACGATCGCGCGCCGCGGCGCGGCACCGCGGACCATCATCCGGATCACGGTGCGGCCGCCGAGCGAGTAGCCGCCGAGGTCGTAGTCGGCGCCGGCCAGGCCGAGCGCATCGAGCAGCGCGAGGCCGTCGCCGGCGAGCACGTCGGGCGGGTAGGCGGCCGGATCGTGCGGCTTGGCGCTGTCGCCGTGCCCGCGCAGGTCCGGCATGATCACCCGAAAGCCGCGCGCCGCGAGCGTCGCGGCATGCCCGTATTTGATCCAGTTGACCACGGCGGTCGAGAAGAAGCCGTGGATCAGGACGATCGGGCGGCCGCTGCCGACTTCACGCCAGGCGAGGCGGGTGCCGTCGCGGGCGGTGAAGAAGCTGGGCGGCGGAATGTCGGGGCGGACGGGTGGCACGAGTCGTGTCTCCGGACTAGGGTAAACAGGCCTTATGCCTTCGTGCCTGCCACCCGCTTGCGGCGCGGCGCGGGCTTCGGCCGCGGCAGCGGCAGCGCATCGGCGGTAGCGACCAGCAGCTGCCGCAGCGCCGGCGCGTCGTCGAGCAACTCGTCGGCGATCGCGTACGGCTTGGAGCCTGGATAGGCCTGCCCGCTCGGCAGCGGGTCCGTCAGCGGCCGCGTCGGCTCGACGTACTTGACGAACAGCCGGTCGTCGCAGGCGAACGCGACGACCTTGCCGTCGACGTAGAGCGCGTACTCGCCGAACATCCGGCGGGTGGTGAGCCGTGGGCCGAGTGCCGACAGGTCGAGCAGATGGTCGATGAAGCTGGGTCGGGTGGACATTGCGGGGCATGCGGCCCCTCGATCCGATCGAGGGGCCCGGCCCCGATAAGTTAGCGCACGGATCGAAACCCGGCAACGATCGTGCGCTTCTCTCGATCGCGCGTCTTTTTCAGATGGCCGCCGGGCTGGTCGGATCCAGCCCGGCTCGTCACGATTTCCGGCTCGTCGGAGATCCGGCCCGGCTCGTCAAACGCCGACCACGCCGCCGTCGTTCTTCGTGATCACGAGCGTTGCCGACCGTGGCCGCGCGGCCCCACCTTGCGGCCAGTGGCTGCTGAACTTCGTCGGATCGCCGATGTCGGCGATCGGTGTCTCCTCGCCCGGGTGCTGGATGTTGACGAACAGCGCCTTGCCGTCGCCGGATTCGGCGATGCCGGTGAGTTCGCACTGGACCGGGCCGACCAGGAAGCGCCGCAGGGTCGTGTCGCCGGGCGGCTTGCCGACGATCGTATCCTGGGGCCGAGTCGTCGCGCCGTCGATATTGGTGATCGTGCGCCGTGCGCCGTCGCCGACCTGGCCCGGATAGGCGGCGAGCAGCATACAGTTGGTCACGTCGGTGTAGGCGCCGTCGTCGGTCTCGAGCCAGAGCAGGCCCGGTGTCGCCTCGCTGAACCAGAGGCCGTCCGGGCTCGAGAAATCGTTGTCCGCGGTCAGGCCCGACAGGTTGACGTCGGCCGGCGCGGTCGCGCGCGCCCCGAACAGGTAGACGTCCCAGGTGAACGTGGTGGCAGCCGGATCGCGGCCGGCTTCGGCGAGCCGGACGATGTGACCGTTCGGATTGCCGCGCTGTGCGGTCGCCGCGCTGCCCTTCGGATCGTTGTAGAAGCGGGGGTTCGCCGCATCGGTCGCCGTGATCGGCCGCGACGAAGCATTGGTGTTGGTCAGCGTCACATAGACGTCGCCGTTGCTCGGGTTGACCTCGGCCCATTCCGGCCGGTCCATCTTGGTGGCGCCGGCCGCATCGGCTGCCAGTCGCGCATTGATCAGCACGTCCGCGGCGTCGGCGAATGCATAGTCCGGATTGCTGCCGGTGATGCCGTTGACGCCGAGCTTCAGCTCGAGCCACTGGCCCGTGCCGTCGGCGGCGAACTTCGCGACGTACAGCCGTCCGTCGTCGAGGTACTTGTCGCCGGCCGCGAGGCCGCCGCCGGCGTCGGCCGGGTCCCAGTTCGCCGTGGACACGTATTTGTAGATGTACTCGTTGCGCGAATCGTCGCCCATGTACCAGACCAACGGCTTGCCCGCCGCGACCGGCCCGAGCCCGGCGCCTTCGTGGCCGAGACGGCCGAGCGCGGTGCGCTTCTTCGGCGTCGACGCCGGCTCGAACGGATCGATCTCGACGACCCAGCCGTAGGTATTCGCTCCGTTCCGATAGTCGTCGGATGCGGTCGCGCCGAGCACCTCGGCATTCCAGCGGCCGTACAAGTCGTCGCCGGTCTCCGGCGTCACGGTTGCCCACAGCTCGCGGCCGGTGCCGGCAACGCCGTAGCGCTGCAGGCTCTTCAATTCCTTCGCGGTCCGCTGCGCATCGTCGGTCGCCGCGATGCGGCGGAAGTAGCCTGCCCAGTTCTCCTCGCAGGTCAGGTACGTGCCCCACGGCGTCGTACCGTTCGCACAGTTGTTGACGGTGCCGCGCGTCGCGGTGCCGGCGGTCGAGTACTTGGTCTTCATCGCGTCGGCGCCGGCCGCCGGGCCCGACAGGGTCATCTCGGTCAGCGTATGGATACGGCGATTGAAGGTCGAATTCTGCTTGTAGCTCCAGCTGCCGCCGCTGCTCGCGATCTCGATGACGCTGACGCCGTGCAGGTAGAACTCGCGCAGCACTTCACCGGCATCGGTCCGCACCTGGGCGTCACCGCTGCCGGTGGTCGTCTGCCCGGTCGGATGCAGGAATGCCGGCGTGATCGCCTCGTGGTTCATCACCAGCAGACCGCGATCTCCGGCCCGGGCGTTCCAGGCGCCGCTGGCGTCCATGCCGTAGAAGGTCATCCCGTCGTGGTGGTCGCCGGCGCGGCGATCGTAGGTCGCGGGGTCGTCGGTGCCGGTATTCTGATAGGCATCGACGCCGGCCGCGATCGGATCGCCGAGCCGATAGAGGACGGTGGCGGTATAGCCGGCGGGCACCGTGACGACATCCGCCAGACTCTTGGCGACTGCGCCGAACGTCAGCGCAGGGCTGCTCGGCGCCGGTACCGGCGGCGTCGGCGAGGTCGGTGCGGAGCCCGATGCCGGCTCGGCCGTCGGCGAATCGTCGTCGCCGCCACAGGCGGTCAGCAGCGCAACGGCACCGCTGGCGATGCCGAGCGAAAGCAGGCTGCGGCGGCTGATGCGGCGGGTCAGCAGGTCAGCGAGCGTGTCGTTGGCGCTGTCATTGTGGCCGATGTCGTCCGGATCGATCGGCGGCTGCGTCGGGAGGCGGTCGGAGTTCACTTTCTTCGTCGTCCTGTGTGGTTGAAGGCGACGGCACGCGGGAATGGACGCGGCGTCGCGCTCCGAACCCATCGAGCCATGGCGGCGCGATGCTAGGAACGGCGAATGAACGGGTGATGAAGCGGCGATGACGGATCGATGACGGCGGGGCGGCCGCCGGTCGCGTACCGGCTCAGTGCTTGTCGAGTTTCACTCGATCTTCAGTCATGCCTGGCCGCGGCAGCAGCGACCCGCGCCAGATGCACCTGATGCAGCGTGATCTTGCGAACCTCGGCCTGGCTGGTCTCGATATGCGCGCGCAGCAGCATCGCGGCCTGGTCGGCTCGGTGCGCGCGCACCGATTTCAGGATCTTGCCGTGCTCGTCGTAGGTCGCGTCGATCCGCGGCGGCTTGGTGAAGTCGAGCCGGCGGATGATCCGGATCCGTTCGGTCACGTCGCGGTGCACCCGTGCCATCTCGCCGTTGCCGGCCGCCTCGACCAGCGCGCAATGAAAGCGCTCGTCCCACTGCGCGACCTGGGCCGGATCGGCGCAGCGTTGCGCCGCCGGTACCAGCCAGACGGACGCCAGATCGTCGAGCAGCCGGCGATCGACGCGCTGGCCGCTCTCGCAGAGCCGCCGCACCGCGGTCGTCTCGAGCACCATGCGCAGGTCGTAGAGCTGCTCGAAGCGATCGAAGTCGAACGGCAGCACGCGCCAGCCGCTGCGGAACAGCACTTCGACCAGCCCTTCCTGCTGCAGCCGGAACAGCGCCTGCCGGACCGGCGTGCGCGAGACGCCGAGCCGTTCGCCGATCTCGTTCTCGGTGAAGCGGTCGCCCGGCACCAGCTTGAAGTCGGCGACGTCTCGCTTCAATTGTCGATAGACCGCGTCGGCGCGCGAGCGGAAGCCGGGGCCGTCGGCCGCTGGGTCGAGGTCTCCCGGGTCGAGGTCTCGTGTGCGCGCCGGCTGGGTCACGGTCCGATATTACCCGGTCGGAAGCCGTCGGCAGCTTCTCAGGCGAGCAGGCTGACGTGCGCCGCCACGACGCGCCAGCCGTCCACGGTGCGGATCCAGGTCTGGCTCTGGCGGCCGGTGCGGTCGGCACCAGAGCGCCGGAATTCGCAGTTCGCGACCGCGAAGTCGTGGCCGAACGTGGTGATCTCGACGCGCAGCAGCGTCCGCGCCAGTCCGGCCGCCGGCCGCGCCGCGCGAAAGCGCGCGATCGCGTCGTAGCCGTAGAGGTTCTCGGTCGCGCCGTAGCGCAGCGTCAGCGGACTGTCCCAGAACAGCGCGTCGAGCTCGGCGACGTCGTTGCCGACCAGCGCCGCCTCGTAGCGATGGAACTGCGCGGTCACCTCGGCGACGACCGCCGGCAGGTTGACTTCCGGCCGGTTGATTTCCATCAGTTGCCGGCCTCGCGGTTCGCGACGTCGAGCGCGGCGACCGGCGCCCGGACTACGGCGGCCGCCTCCAGCACTGCCGCCGCGCGCAGCGCGACGTCCTCGCGCCACGGCGGCGCGATCAGCTGCACGCCGATCGGCAGCGCCGGATCGGCGTTCCAGACCGGCACCGCGCAGACCGGCAGGCCGATGCACGAGATCGGCTGCGTCAGCAACCCGAGGTTCGGCCGCAGCGGCAGCCGCTGACCGTCGAGCTCGAACCACTCGGCGCCGATCGGCGTCGCCGCGCACGGCGTCGCCGGCGCGAGCAGCAGGTCGAAGTGCTCGAACACCGCCGCGACCGCCTCGGCATAGCGGCGCCGGACCCGCTGCGCCCGCGCGACCCAGGCGGCGGGCAGCAGCGCGCCGGCGAGGAACCGGTCGCGCGACAGCGGCTCGAAGTCGTGCGCGCGCCGGCGCAGGTCCGGCAGGTGCAGCGCGCCGCCTTCGGCATTGCTGATCAGGAACGCCGCGGCACGGCCGGCCTCGACCAGCGGCAGCTCGACCGCCTGGGCCGCACCGAGCGCCCGCGCGACGATCGCGACCGCCGCCTGCGCCTCCGCGCTGGCATGGTGCTGGAAGTGGCCGGCGAGCACGCCGACCCGGATGCCGCGGATCCCGGTGTCGAGCATCGGCAGCACCGGTTCGGCCGCGCGCTGCGCGCAGCCCGGGTCGCGCGGCGTCTCTTCCGGACCCTGCAATGCGTCGTAGACGGCGGCCAGGTCGCGCGTGGTCCGGGCGAACGGGCCGAGGTGATCCAGGCTCGAGACGAACGGATAGCTGCCGGTGCGCGGCAGCCGGCCGAACGTCGGCTTGAGTCCGAACACGCCGTTCAGCGATGCCGGCACGCGGATCGAGCCGTTGGTATCCGAGCCGAGCGTGACCGGCACCTGGCCGGCCGCGACCGCGGCGCCGGACCCACCGGAAGAGCCGCCGGCGATCCGTTGCAGGTCATGCGGATTGCGGGCCGGCCCGACGTGCGAATTCTCGGTGGTGAAGCCGTACGCGTATTCGTCCATGTTCAGCGCGCCGACCAGCACCGCGCCGGCGCGTTCGAGCCGGCGGATCAGCGGGCAGTCCTCGACCGCGGGTGGCGCGTCGCGTTCGATCTTGGAGCCCGCCAGCGTCGGCAGCCCGGCGATGTCGAACAGGTTCTTGACCGCGAACGGTACGCCGAGCAGCGGCAGCGCCCGCGTCGCCGCCGCGGCCGGCGACGCCAGCGACGCGTCGATCTGGCCGGCGCGCCGCAGCGCGCGCGCCGACGTGACCTCGGTGAACGCATTGATCCGGCCGTCGGTCGCGGCGATCCGGTCGAGGCTCGCTGCCGCCAGCGCGGTCGCCGCGATCTCGCCGTCGCGGACCGCACGCGACATCATCGCGCCGTCGCGCAGCAGCAGATCACCGGCGGTCAATTCCGCTCTCCGTGCGATGGCACCGGCTCGAAGCGCACGGCCGATTCGTCGTGCGGCGTCAGCGGCACGGCGTCCAGCCGTGCCGCGAACGACGCCGCCAGCTCGAAGTAGCGCAGCACGCCGGGCCGGTGCGCCGGGTCGAGCGGCAGACGCAGCGCGGCGGCAGCGGCGTCGACGTAGGCGGCGATTGCCTCGGGTGCGATTGCCGGGGGTCCGATCGTCGCGGGTCCGATCGTCGCGGGTCCGATCGTCGCGGGTCCGATCGTCGCGGATGCGAGCGCGGCGGTCGGTGTGCCGGTGTCGGGCGAGCGCGCGGTCACCGCCGCACCTCGCGCTGGAAGATCTCGAGGCTCTGCTTCTTGGTCGTCACGAAGCTCGCTTCGCTGAGCGTCTCGACGGTGCGCGGCCGCGCGTCGCGGTACGGCAGAATCTCGGCGATCCGGGTCGGCCGCTTGGTCAGCAGCAGCACGTGATCGGCCAGATAGACCGCTTCCTCGAGGTCGTGCGACACCAGCAGCATCGTCGTGCCGGTCTGCATGAAGACCTCCTGCAGCTTCTCGCGGATGAACAGCGTCATCTCGAAGTCGAGCGCCGAGAACGGCTCGTCGAGGAACAGCACTTCGGGGCTCGGCGCCAGCGCGCGCATGATCGATGCGGTCTGCTGCTGGCCGCCCGACAGCTCGTACGGGTAGCGGTTCAGGTCGAACTTGACGTCGAACGACGCGACCAGCTCGGCCATCCGCCGGTCGACCTCGGCCTTGCTGCGTCCTTCCAGCTTCAACGGATAGGCGATGTTGTCGATCGTCCGCATCCACGGGAACATCGCCTCGCGATAGTTCTGGAACACGTAGCCGATCTTGGTTTCCTGCAGCGACTTGCCGTCGAACAGGATCTCGCCGGCGTCGATCGGGATCAGCCCGGCGATCATGTTGATCAGTGTCGACTTGCCGCAGCCGTTCGGCCCGAACACCGAGACGATCGCCCGCTTCGGGATGTCGAGGTCGAAGTTCTCGTAGAGCGGCCAGCCGGCGAAATATTTGGTCAGCCGGCGGATCGTAATGTGGGTGCCGGCCGGGCCCGGCTCGAACGCCGGCCGCGGCATCTCGGCGAAGACCGGCCCGTTGACGACGACGCCGGCCGCTGCGACAGGACTGGTGACCGCGCTCATCTTCCGCTCCAGTGGACGATCCGCCGCTCGATCACGAGGAACAGGACGTTCAGCGCGTAGCCGAGCGCGCCGGCGGCGAGGATAGCCGCGTACATGTCCTTGACGTTCATCACCTGCTGCGAATTGATGATCCGGTGGCCGAGCCCGCTGTCGGATCCGATGAACATCTCGGCGACGATGACGATGACCAGCGCCATCGACACCGCCGAGCGCAGCCCGACGAACGACGGCTGCAGGCTCTCCCAGACCAGCACGTCGCGGAAGATCTGCCAGCGCGAAGCGCCCATCACGCGCGCCGCCATCACCCGCTGCTTGCGCGCGTTCATCACGCCGTAGGCGCTGTTGAAGACGACGATCAGGAACGCGCCGAACGCGGCGATCGCGATCTTGTTGACGTCCGACGTGCCGAAGATCATCAGGAACAGTGGAATCAGCGCCGAGGACGGCGTCGACCGGAAGAAATCGATCAGGAACTCGACGCTGCGGTAAGCCTTCTCGTTCGCGCCGAGCACGACGCCGAGCGGCATGCCGACCGCGGCGGCGATCAGGAACGCCTGCAGCGTGCGCCAGACGGTCACCAGGAAGTCGCCGGCGAGCGCGCCGCCGGCCAGGCCGGTCAGCAGCGTCGCGACCGTATCGGCCGGCGGCGGCAGCAGGATCGCCTTGATCAGGCCGCTGCGGACCGCCGCGTCCCAGATCACGAACAGCATCGCCGGCCCGATGAACGGCAGCGCCTTGAGCCAGACGGGCGGCCGCGGCACCGCGCTCGCCGCCGCGGCAGCGGCGGACGTGGCGGCCGGCGGTTTCCAGGGCGTCGCGGCCGGCGACGCCGGAGTGGCTTGTGTCATGTCGATTTCCCTCGCCGTTGCGCGGCACCCGCGTCACATGAAGCCGATCGAATCAATGGCCTACGCCTTGTACAGCATCGTGTCGACCATCAACCGCGCCGAGAAGATGCCTTTCTCCGAGAACAGGTCGAAGAACTTCTGGAAGTGCGCGACGTCGGCCGGCGTGAACTCGTCGTACATCGTGTACGCGGCGAGCGGCACTTCGCCGGTCAGCGCACCTTCGATCGCGGTATAGCCTTTCAGGTACTGGCGCGCATCGACCGCCTGCTCGCGGACGTAGGCGACGCCCTTGCCGTAGGCGGCGATGAAGTTCTTCGCGAGCGTCGGGTTCGCCTTGATCGCGCTCGAGGTCAGCGACGCCGAGCCGCCGAACCACGGCGCCATCGGGTCGCCGAGCACGTACCTGGCGATCACGCCGGCTTCGAGCACGCGCGTCGTGTTGTTCATCCGGCCGATCGTGCCGGTCGGCTCGAGCGTATAGCAGCCGTCGACCTGGCCGGCAGCGAGCGTCGCGACGTGCTGGCCGATCGGCAGCTCGATCACCGTCGCGCCGGTCGCGCCGGCGCGCTCGAGCACGGTCTTGGCCAGCGTCACGTTCTGGATGCCCGGGCCCGAAGCGACCCGCTTGCCTTTCAGCTCGGCGATCGTCTTGGCCGGGCTCGCGATCGGCACCAGCACCTGGTCGAGCACGTGCTTGGCGTTGCTCGGATTCGAGCAGAAGATCTTGAACGTGCCCGGCTGCGCGATCTCGCCGATCGCGATGTTGGCCGAGCCGGTCCCGTTGGCGCTGCCGTCGCAGCGACCGGACAGCATCGCCTCCATGATCTGCTGCGCGCCGGCGTAGCGCTGGACCTCGACGTCGACGCCCGCCTGCTTGAAGAAGCCGCGCTCGACCGCGCTGAAGAACGGCAGGCCGGCCGCGATCGGCCAGTAGCCGACCCGCAGTTTCGATGACTGCGCTCGCGACGCCATCGGCAGCGCCAGCGTGGCGATCCCCGCACCACCGGCCGCGAGCACGCGGCGGCGCCCGCCCGAAGCAACCCTGCGAACCTCTGCTTTCATCGAACGATCCTCCTGCTTGCGATCCTGTTTGCCAAAGCGATGGCACCGACGCGTCAGCGCGGCGCCAGGTAGCGGCGCCAGCCGCCGTATCCGGTGATGTCGGTGGCACCGGCCAGGCCGTGCCCTTCGCAGACGAAGCCCTGCACGCTGCTGCCGTCCTCGAGCAGCAGCGTGCCGATGCCGAGCGGCGGCGGGATCGCCGCGACGAACGAGCCGTAGCGGCTCGCGTCGAGCTGCCAGACCTCGATTTCGATCGCGGCGCCATCGCCCGGCGCGACGCGGACCAGGCCGGGCTTCGGCGGCACGGTCCCGGCCAGCGCATAGAGCCGATAGAGCGGTGCGGTCCGCGTGGTGGCGACCAGCCGCGCACCGCGCCCGAGCAACTGGCCGTTCAACGGCATGCCGGACAGATGGGCGCCGACGACGGCGACCCGGACCGTCGACGGCGCGGCGTCGCCGGCGCATGCGCCGGTGGCCGCAACGCCGGCAGCTGCGGCGTCGACGGCAACACCATCGTCGGTGACGACCGCTCCACTGAGCGCCGTTGCAGCTCGCGACGAAGGCGGCGGCGCGACCAGCGGCACCGCCGGGCCGAGCGGTTCGCCGGTCGCGCCGCGCGTGAGCCCGGTCGCGTGGTGATAGCGGCTGCCGAGCGCGAGCAGCGCGAAGTCGCTGCCGCTGCCGGCGATCATCGTGATGCCGAACGGCAGCCCGTCGGCGCGGATGTCGCTCGGCACCGACAGCGCCGCATAGTCGAGCAGATTGACGAAGTTCGTGTAGAAGCCGAGCCGGCGGTTCAGCTCGACCGGCGATTCGCGCATCGCGTCGATCGTGTAGTGCGTCGGCGCGGTCGGCACCACCAGCACGTCGATCGCCGACCAGATCGCCGCCGCGCGTTGTCCCAGCGCGCGCAGCCGGACCTGCGCGTCGACGAAGTCGGCGGCGCGATAGTCGCGGCCGCGCGCGATGACGCTGCGCACCGGTTCGACCAGCGCGGTCGGATCGGCGTCGAAGAACTCGCGGATCGCCGCGTAGCGCTCGGCGACCAGCGCGCTGTCGTAGAGCAGCCCGGCGGCATCGGCGAGCGGCTGGTAGTCGATCGTGACCGGCGTGCCGCCGAGCGCGGCCAGCCGGGCGACCGCCGCGGCGAAGCCGGCCTGCGCCTGGCGGTCGCCGAAGAACTCCGGCGCGTCGGGCACGCCGAAGCGAAACCGCGCCGGCCAGGTCGCCGGCGCGAGCGGCAGCGTTCGCGAGAACGGATCGTCCGGGTCATGGCCGATCGCGGCGCGCAGCACCCGGGCGCCGAGCGCGATCGTCGGCGCGAAGATCGAGACGCAGTCGACGCTCTGCGCCGCCGGCACGACGCCGCTCGCGCTGATCAGCCCGCGCGACGGCTTGACGCCGACGATGTTGTTCAGTCCGGCCGGTACGCGGCCCGAGCCGGCGGTATCGGTGCCGAGCGCGAAATCGACCTGACCGGTCGCGACTGCGTAGGCCGATCCCGAGCTGGACCCGCCGCTGACGTAGCGCGGATCGAAGCTGTTCGGCACCGCGCCGTACGGCGACCGGGTGCCGTTGAGGCCGCAGGCGAACTGATCGAGGTTAGTCTTGCCGACGCAGGCCGCACCAGCGGCGAGCAGCCGGCGCACCACTTCCGCATGCGCCGTCGGCGTGCGCGCGAACCTCGGACACGCGGCCGTCGTCGGCAGTCCGGCGACCGCGATGTTGTCCTTGACCGCGAAGCGCAGCCCGACGAGCTCGCCGTCGCCCGGGGCGTCGGCGGTGACGATCGGCGCTGCGGCGCGGGTGATCCAGGCAGCCCCGGCGGTCCGGTCGCGAGCCGGCATGCCGGCTCGGTCTGAGGGTGGTCGCACCATCCTGAAGAATCCTGTCTTGTGTACAAGATGGCATGCAAGCGACGTGCCACCTCGGACGCCGCGCTGACAGGACCTCTGCGCCGCCGCTACTGGCGATCTCGATGACGCTGACGCCGTGCAGGTAGAACTCGCGCAGCACCTCGCCGGCATCGGTCCGCACCTGGGCGTCGCCGGTCCCGCTGGTCGTCTGCCCGGTCGGATGCAGGAACGCCGGCGTGATCGCCTCGTGGTTCATCACCAGCAGACCGCGATCCCCGGCTCGCGCGTTCCAGGTACCGCCGGAGTCCATGCCGTAGAAGGTCATTCCGTCGTGATGGTCGCCGGCGCGCGGAGAGCGGATGCGACGTCGCGTTCCGAACCCATCGGCCATGGCGGCGCGATGCTAGGAACGACGGATGAACCGGTGATGAAGTGGCGATGACGGATCGATGACGGCGGGGCGGCTGCCGGAAAATCGGCGGAGCGCCGAAGCCGAGAAGCCCGACCGGCAGCGCCGAGAATCCGCGCCCGCGGGCCCCCAGGGCGTCAGCTGGGCACCGCGTCGGCGAACAGCGAGATCATCGCGTTGCGCAGCCACGTGATCGCGGCGTCGCGGTGGAAGCGCTCGTGCCAGTACATCCGGATGTCGTAGCTATCGACCGGAACAGGCAACTCCATCACCTGCAGTGACAGCAGCGACCGGAACTGCTCGGCCAGTTTACCCGGCATGATCACCAGCAGGTCGGAGGTGGCGACGATGATCGGCAGCGCCATGAACTGCGGTACCGTCAACCGGATCGTGCGGCGCACGCCCTGGCTCGCCAGGCAATGTTCCATCAGCTGGTCCGCCATGCCGCTCGCGTCGGCGATGGCGTGGTTGGCCTTCTCGAACGCGCGCAGCGTCATGCCGGACCTGAAGGCGGGATGACCTTTGCGTACCGCGCACAGGTAGCGCTCCTGAAACAGCGTACGCTGCCGGAAGCCGTTGACGAGCGTGACGAAGTGACCCACGGCCATGTCCACCTCGCCACGTTCCAGCGCGACGCCCGGGTCCGCCATCGGCACCTGACTGACCTGCAGTGTCACATGGGGTGCGTGCTCCTTCAGGTAGGCCAGCAACCGCGGCAGCAGCACCATTTGGCCGACGTCGCTGAGGAACAGATGGAAGCGCCGGCGGCTCGCTCGCGCGTCGAAACGGCCGGGTGAACGCAGGCTGGCGCGCAGCGTGTTCAACGCCTCGCTGACCGGCAGCGCAAGGTGCTCGGCGTACGGCGTCGGCTGCATCCCGTCCTTGATGCGGACGAACAGCGGATCGCCGAGCCGCTCGCGAAGCCGGCCCAGCGCATGGCTGGTCGCGGATTGGGAGAGCCTCAGCCGGGCCGCCGCCGCTGTGACGCTCCTGGTCTCATAGACGGCGTCGAAGACCAGCAGCAGATTGATGTCGAGGTTCGGCTCCGCCACGCCGCTATCGTAGCGGCAATCGGCCGATGGCCTGACGGACCGCTCCACCGCCGGCCCGCTTACACGGCGTGGTCCGGCAGCGGCGTGAAGACCAGGCGGCGGCGATCGCGCATGAAGCGCCGGATGCGTTGCGTCCACGGCGTCTCCGACGCTGCGAGCCAGGGATCGCGCTCGGGTGCGGTGGGATCGGTCAACCGCCACAGCGCGAGATGCTGCGGGTTGCCGGCGACGGCTCGAAAACGGCTCACCGCCGAGAATGCCGGCGCTGCCGCGGCGATACGGGTGGCATGCTCTTGCTCGTACCAGTCGTCGAACTCGTGCTCGGCCGCGGGGACGACGTTCATCATGACGATCTGGAGCCACCGCGCTGGCTCGGCGGCTGGCGACGATACGTCGAGAAGAAAGGTCCGGCGCAGGATCCACGATTCCAGGTTGGCGTGACCGGCGATGTCACCAGGGACGAACGTGTCCGGTTCGGGCAACGCGAGGAAGTACAGGTACAGCGGATCGCCAGAGTGGTCGGTCCGGCGATCAGGCCCGGGGGAGCCTTTCTCCCGTCTGTCGCCGATCAGGACTTCCAGCCTCGGCACGGGGCGGTCGGTGCGCAGCAGCTGGCATGCCCAGCGGTCCGCATCGGCGCGTGCGGTCGCGGGCGATGGCAGACCGCGCCTCACTGCCATTGCGCAGCTCATGGCGACCGGGTCGGTGCCGGCGCCACGCGCGAACGGTACCGAAGGTTCAACGGCCTGCGACATCGAGCTTCAACAACCTCGCGGCCGTCGCGAAAAAGACTTTGCTGCGAATCGCGTCCGACGCGATCGCGCCGCGATAGTACGTCACCGCCTCGTCGAGCGGGTAGAACGGATACGCGCTGCCGAAGACGAACTGGTCCTGCAGGAACCCGTTCGCAGCGACGAAGTAGGGCTGCGCGAGCGGAAAGCCCATGCTGTAGAAGTCGGGTGACAGGTAGACGTTGGCGCGCTTGAGCGCGAGCCCGATCGCGGTTTCGACGTACGGCCAGCCGCCATGAGAGACGACGAACGCCACATCGGGGAAATCACCCGCCACGCGATCGAGTGCGATCAGGCTCTGCTGGCAATAGCCGATGTCTGCTCCGACGAACAGGCTCAGCGTGAAGAACACCGGTACCTGCAACCGCCGTGCCTCCTCGTAGACCGGGTAAAGACGCCGTGAGTCGACCGTTATCCCTTGCCTGCTCCAGCCCGTCTCGAGCACCAGTCCGCGCATGCCGAGTTCCTGCACGCAGCGCCGAAGTTCGTCGGCCGACGCTGTCGGTTCACCGTCCGGATCGATGTTCGCGGCGCCGATGAATCGGCCCGGATACTCGCGGCAGATCCGCGCGACTTCGGCGTTCGGAACGCCGGGTTCCATCGCCTTGCCGGAAACGAGCCCGATGGTGACGCCGGCGGCTTCCATCTCGCTCAGCAGCAGCGGCATCGAAGCCTTGCGCGCGGCTGGCGGCATCTCCAGGTGCGCTCTCGCCGCGATCGCCCGGCCGCGCTCGCCGTAGGGCGCTGCCATCTTCAGGAACGAGCCGTAAGGCGGCCGCAGCCGTATGTCGATGATCATCGCGTCTCCTGCCAAGTCCACCCTGCGTCAGTGGCTGGCCGCTTCGCAGTCGCGCAGCAGCGGCATCTTCGCTAGCCAGGTCTCGACCTGTGCCGGGTCCTCGAACAGCGTCGACAGTTCGGCGCGAGCCTCGTCCTCGGTCTGCAGTACCGACTCGACGACGCTGCGACCGCTGCCGCTGCGATCGGTCGCCAGTTCGAGCCGAATGCCGTTCGGATCGTAGAAATACGCGGACCAGAAGCGGCCGCCGAGCGCAACCGGGCCGATCACCGCAGTGCCGCTCTTCTTCACGTTGTCGACGACCGTGTCGAACGTGGCCGGTGGAACGTGGAAGGCGATGTGCTGCATGCCGCCCGGCAGATCGCGGTTCTGGCGCGGCAGGCCTTTCGGATATTCGAAGAACGCAAGCAGCGAGTCGTTGCCGATATTGAAGAAATAGTGGCGCAGGTTCTCGTACGGCGGCTGACCGCGGTCGCGTTCGAACGGTACCCGGCGTACGTGCACCAGCTGCAACCCCATCACGCGCGTGTAGAAGTCCATCGTCTTCGGAAGGTCGTCGGTGACGAAGGCGAGATGGTCGACCCCCCGCACGGGAACGGGGTTCGGAACGGAACGCTGGCTCATCTATTTCTCCAGGGAGGTCAGGAACGAGTCGACGGCGGAAATCAGCCCCTGGGGGTTCTCGCCGCCGATGTCGTGGCCAGCTTCGATTTCATGCACCAGGATGCACGGATTGGCGGATCGGACGAGCGGCACGGTCTCGGCTGCGAACATGTCCGACCGCGTGCCGCGCAGGACCAGCGTCGGGCAGCGGAGGTCGGCGAGGACCTTCCACATGTCCAGGTCGAGCTTCGGTCGCTCGCCTGTCTGGAGCGCACGGCGGAACTGATCGCGAAAGAACGGATCGCGCTTGATCTCGAATCCACCGGGCACCGGGCGCAGATAGGCTTCGAAACGCCGCCGTTTGTCGCAGCCGCTGGGGGAATGCGGATCGACGCTGAAGTACTGCATCGCGTCGTCGACACTGGCGAACCGATCCGGCACCGCGCTGACGGTCCGAGCCACGCGCCCCGAGCCCTCGGGCGTGTTGACCGGCGAATAGTCGACCAGCACCAGGCCAGCAGCACGTGTCGGGTTGAAGGCGCAGAACGCGGCCGCGCTGCGCCCGCCCATCGAGTGACCGACGACGACCAGCCGTTCCCAGCCGAATCGGTCGGCTACGTGAGCGACGTCGCGAGCCATCGTCGAAACGGCGTAGTCGGCGCCGGGGCTCGACTGAGAGTCGCCGAATCCACGCATGTCCATGCACGCGCATTCGCGCGTGCCGCCGAAGGTGCCGGCGATCGGCAGCCAATCGTACGAGAAGTAGGACAGACCGTGCAGGAACAACAGCGGCACGCCGCTGCCGGCACCGAGTCGACGGACCGACAGCGTCACATCGCCGGAGGGAACCAGGACCTGGGTTGCAGTGGGGGTCATGCGAATGCGGGCTCCTTGTCGCAGGAAGGCCGTTGCGAGGACTGGCAGACGTAGGTCCAGGCGTGTTCCGCGCCGCGCAGGCCGAAGATGGCGGCCTTGGACAGGCCACCGACATATCCGGAACGGGGGCCACCGTCGAGGCCGCCAGTGGCGGCACCGGCGGCATACAGGCCCGGGATCGGCTGGTCGTGAACGTCGAGTACCCGCGCGTCCGAGTCGATCGCGATCCCGCCCATCGTGTAAGTTACGCCGGGCGCGACGGCGATCGCACCGAACGGTGGTTGCAGCAGCAGCGGCTTGACCCGCGTGCCGGTGCGCGGCGGCGACAGCCTGTCGCCCTGTCCAGCGGAGACGAGGCCGTTGTACGTGTCGACCGTGCGGGACAGCCCGTCGGGATCGATGCCGGCCTTCATCGCCAGCTCCTCGATCCGATCGGACATCGTGACCGTGCCGCCGGAGAGCACGAAGATGGGGTTCGGCGGCAGTACCTTCTGCGTTCCCGGGCCGTTCCAGATCCCGTTGTCGAATACGATGAACGTCGACATCGGGTCGGGCAGCCGGGCGACCTCGTTGGCGAGGAAGACGCCACCGAGACCTTCGTCCGCGACGCGTGTTCCCGCGGCAGTGACCAGGATGCCGGCGGTACCGAGCGAGTCGAGCAGCGGATACGGGTTCAGGCGCGGGTCCGAGCCGGCGCGGCGGTCGAGCAGGTGCCCGTAGAAGCCGGAATCGAGCCCGATTAGCCGAGCGCCTACCGCTTCGGCCATCTGCAGACCATCGCCGCGGCCGGTGCCGGCGTTACGCTGGACGAGCTTGTCGGGAGCCGGCGACGTGAATCGCCGCATCAGCGACGCGTCGGCCTGGTAGCCGCCGTCGGCAATCATCACCGCGCGGCTCGCGATCTGTCGCTCGACGCCGTCGCAGGATACGACCAGACCGACGCAACGGCCGTTGCGCATGATCAGTTCCCGTGCTCGTGTGCCGCGCGCGAACGCACCGCCCCGCGCGACCAGTCGGGTTCCGAGCCCGGAGACCAGAACGTCCGGCCCGCGTCCCTGCCAGTTCCAGCCCGGGCAGTTGGGACGGGGTGGCGCCAGGACATGGTTCTGCGCAGTCTGCACGACGCGCACGAAGTGCATACCTTCGCGCCGCAGCCACTGCACCGCGCGGCGGCCGTCGCGCGCCGCCGCCGTTGCGAGGTCGGTCCGGGCCGCGCCGCAGGTCTCGCGCCGGATCCGTTCGAGGACGACTGGCTCGGGACTGCTCAGATCGTTCATGCACAGATGCAGCGCGCCGCCGCTCATGCGCGTGTTGCAGAGGTACCGAGCTGCGGTCCCAACCTCGACGAGCAGCGTCTTCATGCCGAGTTGCAGCGCACGGTTGGCGGCGACCAGCCCCGCCATGCCGCCGCCGATGCACACCAGGTCCCAGTCCTCGACGGCCAGCGAATCGTCCATCCTGCGGATCATGCATCGGACTCCCGATTCACTTCGGCAGCAGGATGTCCGAGATGACTTCGAGAACTTCGACGCAGGTACGCAGCACGACGAACACGATGCCGCCGCCGACCAGTCCCGCAATGCCCCACGCGAGCCCGAGCCCGTTCGCGAATGCGCCGACACCGAGCAGCGCGACGACGACGGCGACGATCGCCGCCATCGGGCGCCCGATCTTCACCATTAGGTTCAGCATCGGGTAGCTCGGGTGCAGTGTTCCGTCCATGTCCGCCTTCATCGGCGTGCTCCGGTGTTTTCAGGTCGCGCCTCTTCGTGCCGGCTCATTCGGCCGTGACGTTCGCTTCCTGGACGATCTGCGCGAACCGGCTCACCTCGGCGTCGAAGAACGCCTGGAATTGTCGCTGACTCGTGGCCATCGGCACCGCACCCATCTCCGCCATGCGATCCTTGACCTGTGGTTGCGCCATTGCGTGCGCGATTGCCTCGTGCAGCTTGCGCATCACCTCCGGCGGCGTACCCGCCGGAACGAAGAAGCCGTTCCAGGACGCGATCTCGAAGCCCGGGAAACCCGCCTCGGCGGTCGTCGGTACCTGTGGCAGCGCGGCCGAGCGGGTGTCGCTGGCGACGGCGAGTGCGCGGAGTCGGCCGCTGCGGACGTGCGGAAGCGCCACCGGCACGACGTCCACCGAGACCTGCACTTCGTCGCCCATCAGCGCGATCAGCCCCGGTGCGCTGCCCTTGTATGGCACGTGGACCATGTCGGTGCCGGTCCGGCGCTTCAGCAGTTCGCCGGCGAGGTGCACGATCGTTCCATTGCCGGCCGAGGCGAAATTCATCTTGCCCGGGTGCGCCTTGCCCATGGCTGCCAGGTCGGCCAGCGTCCTGATCGGTGATTCACCACGCACCAGCACGACCATCTCGGTGGCCGCGATCTGCGATAGCGGCACCAAGTCCTTCGTCGGGTTGAACGGGAGCGACCTGTACAGACTCGGGCTGATCGCGAGCAGCGACGAATGCATTAGGATCGTGTGGCCGTCGGGCGTAGC
>JBFWQR010000056.1:0-41854 GCA_050249335.1 Lautropia sp. | reverse complement strand
GCGACGCTGGAGCGCGCCTGGTGCGGTGCCGATGCGTTCGTGCTCGCATCGCATCACGAGGGCTACGGCATGGTGCTCGCCGAAGCGGTCGCGCAC
Organism: Lautropia sp.; assembly: GCA_050249335.1. Taxonomy (GTDB): domain Bacteria; phylum Pseudomonadota; class Gammaproteobacteria; order Burkholderiales; family Burkholderiaceae_E; genus Lautropia. Next base: position 41,758 of record JBFWQR010000056.1, on the reverse strand, counting down.
GGATTGCCGATCGTCGCGACCCGCGCCGGTGCGACCGGGCAGACAGTGCCGGCCGGCGCCGGCGTGCTGGTGCCGGCGGGCGATGTCCCGGCGCTCGCCGCGGCGCTGACCGGCGTCATCGGCGACCATGCGCTGCGGGCCGGGCTCGCTGCGGCAGCGCGAGCCGCCGCGCTGCGATTGCCCGGCTGGGATACTGCCGCGGCCCGGCTGGCGGCCTGCGTCGACTCGCTGGCCGGGTCGCCGGCCGGGCCGCCGGCCGAGGAGCCGGGCGAGAAGCCGGCCGGCTTCTCGGCCGAATGGCTGGCGCTGCGCGAGCCGTACGACCACGCGGCACGCGCCGCCGCGCTGACGCGGCAACTGGCGATGCGGCTGGCGCAGCGGCCGCCGGCGGCGCGATCGCGGCCGGCAGCACCGCTGATGCCGCTGCGCGTGCTCGACCTCGGCTGCGGCAGCGGTTCGAATCTGCGCTATCTGGCGCCGCGGCTCGGTCGCGCGCAGCACTGGCGGCTGGTCGACCACGATCCGGCGCTGCTCGCCGCGCTGGGCGCCGCGGTGCTGCCGGCGGTGCCGGTGCCGGACGGCGAGCCGGCTCCGGTCGCGATCACGCCGATCGCCTGTGATCTCGCGCGTGACCTCGCGACGCTGCCGTGGGACGACGTCGATCTGGTCACCGGCTCGGCGTTGCTCGACCTGGTATCCGATCGCTGGCTCGCGCAGCTGGTTGCCGCGGTCCGGACGGCGCGGCCTGCGCTGCTGTTCGCGCTGAGCTACGACGGCATGATGCGATGGGCGCCGGCGCTGCCGGACGACGGCTGGGTGCTGGCCGCTTTCAATGCCCATCAGACCGGCGACAAGGGATTCGGGCCGGCGCTCGGTCCGGCGGCCGCCGAGTCGGCGCGCGCGCGCCTGCTCGACGCCGGCTATCTGGTACGGGTCGCGTCGACGCCGTGGCGCTTCGGGCCGGCCGATGTCGCGATCCAGACTGCGCTGGCGACCGGCGCGGTGGCCGCGCTGGCGCCGGCCGCTCCGGACGCGCGCGGGCGGCTCGACGGCTGGCTCGCCCGCCGGCTGGCCGCGATCACGGCCGGACGCTCGGCGCTGGTGGTCGGGCATCGCGATCTGCTGGCGCTGCCGCGCGCAGATCGAAATCCCAGAGCACGTCGGAGCCCATCGGGAAGCGGCGGCACTGCGGCCGCGGACAGTCCGCCAGCCGGCTGACTTCGGGCAGCGTCAGTCCCGGCCGGCCGGAGCCGATCAGCAGCGGCGCGACGGCGATCTGCAGCCGGTCGAGGCAACCGGAAGCGATGAAGCGGGAGACCGTGATGCCGCCGCCTTCGATCAGCACCGCTGCCAGTCCGCGCGTCGCCAGCGTGGTCAGCAGCGCCGCGAGGTCGACGCCACCGGCGCGACCGCGTGCGATCGCGACCAGCTCGGCGTGGCCGCAGCGGCCGCCGCCGGCGAGCGACGGATCGTCGGCATAGCGGGTGATCAGCGTCGGCACGCGCGGATCGGCACAAACGCGATGCGCCGGTGTCAGCCGCGCCGACGGGTCGATCACGACCCGGATCGGATCGTCGCCGGGCACCCGGCGGGTGGTCAGTTGCGGATCGTCGGCAGCGACGGTGCCGGCGCCGACGATCACCGCATCGCAGAGCGCGCGCAGTCGATGCAGATGCGTCAGGTCTTCGGCGCCGTTGACGAAACAGGAGTCGCCGCTGACGGTCGCGATGCGGCCGTCCAGACTCTGGCCGAGATGTCCGAGCGCATGGCGCTGGCCCGGCGCGAGGTCGAGCAGCGGCCGGTACAGCGCGATCAGTTCGTGAGCGGCGTCGGACCAGGCGCCGGCGAGCCGCCAGCCTTCGCCGTCGCGGCGCAGCGCCCGCGGCGGCGTGTCGGCGGCGTGCCGACGGTCGTCGCTGCCGCGGACCCGGCCATCGCCGTCGACCAGGAACGCGGCCGGCTGCGCACCCCGGCGCCGGCCCGCGGCCACGGCGAGGCACAGCCGCCAGGCTGCCTCCAGATCACCCGCGGCGAGACCGGATCCGTCGAGATCGGCCGGTGTCCCGGCGGGGTCGGCCGGGGTGCCGCCGGGATCGGCTGGTGTCCCGGCGGGATCGGCGGATCGCATCGGCAAGGCCCGGGCGGGTTTCATTGACTGCAGGCTCCGGCGTCTGTCGGCGACGTGGCGATGGCCGATGTCACAATCGGTCCTGTCGCCAAGCATACGACCGATCCGGACTGTCAGGATCGACTGCGCTGGTTCCGCCGGGCACGTGTTTGCGAGCGCCGATGCCGACAGATTGAGTATGCTATTGAACGATGAGTCAACGAACCGCCTCCGCTGACGGCGCCGCGACCGGGCTCGCGACACCGTCCGTCCCCGAACCCCCGGCTGGAGACGCCGCGACGCGGCGCGCCGCGGTGCGGGTCGACCGCGCGCTGACCGAGCTGCGTCGCGGCCGGCCGGTCCGGCTGGTCGATGACGACGGCGGCGTGCTGCTGGTCGCTGCCGTCGAGACCTTGATACCCGCGACCTGGTCAACATTGCGCAGTGTTGCGGCGAGTGAGTCGATTGTGAACGCGGTCGGCGGCATCAGCCTGGCATTGTCGCCGGAACGCGCCTATGCGGCCGGCTGGACACGGACGCCGCCACGGCCGACGGCCGGCGCGGTGGTCAACGGCAACGGTGCCGGCAGCTTCTGCGCACGCGCCGGCGACGTGCCGTTCATCGTCCATCTGCCGCCCGAGTTCGACCTGGCGCGGCTGCCTGCGCTCGCCGGACTCGACCCGGCCGCCGGCGAAGCGACGTTGGCCGAGCGTGGCGCGGCGCAAGGCGTGCTGCCGGGTGCCGCGGCTGCGGTCGTCGCCGCAGCGATCGAACTGACGCGGCTGAGCCGGCTGGTGCCGGCGGTACTGGTCGCGCGGCCGGCCGGCCATGTCGCCGCCGCAGCACGCCCGGTCGACGACGAGCTGCTGGCGGTCGAAGTCGCCGATCTGCTGTCGTTTCCGGCGAATCGCGCCGCGACGTTGCTGCGGGTCAGCGAAGCCGCGGTGCCGCTGGCGGATCATGAAGACTGCCGCTTCGTGCTGTTCCGTGAAACCGCCGCCGATTTCGAGCATGTCGCGATCGTCGTCGGCCGCCCCGATCCGCGGCAGCCGGTGACGATCCGGATGCACTCGTCGTGCCTGACCGGCGACCTGTTCGGCAGCCTGCGTTGCGACTGCGGCGACCAGCTGCGCGGGGCGATCGAACGGCTCGGCGAGGGCGGCGGCGTGCTGCTCTATCTGGCGCAGGAAGGGCGCGGCATCGGCCTCGCCAACAAGCTGCGCGCCTATGCGCGCCAGGACGAAGGCTTCGACACCATCGACGCCGACCGCTATCTCGGCTTTCGCGGCGACGAGCGCAATTTCGGCGTCGCGGTGCAGATGCTGCATGCGCTCGGCATCACTCGAGTCCGCTTGCTGACCAACAATCCCGCCAAGATCGACGCGCTGCGCGCGGCCGGGCTCGACGTGGTCGAGCGGCTGCCGATCCCGGCGCCGGTGAACCGTCACAACGAGCGCTATCTGACCACCAAGCGCGATCGCGCCGGGCATCTGATCGACGTGCTGGCTGCAGCGCGGCAGGTGCTCTGACCCGTCACGCGGACGGGTTCTGTCAGCCGGATGACGTCGCGCCGAATCGTCGTGCTGACCATGCTGCTGGCCGGCATCGCTGCCGCTGGCAACGGGCGTGAGGCGGTCGGCGCGGCGCAGGCGGCGACGCCGGCCCGCGGCGTGATCGACGCCGGTGCCGAATGGCAGGGCGAGCAGATGATCAGCTGGGTCGAAGTCGAAGTCGCCGCGACGCCCGAGCAGGCGTTCGCGGTGCTGACCGACTACGACCGCATGGCCGAATTCCTGCCAGGCATGGTGCACTCACGGCTGCTGGCGCGCGACGGCGCCAAGGTCATCGTCGAGCAGCGCGTCGAGGAGACGGTGCTGTTCTTCAGGCAGCGGCTCGACGTCAGGCTGGCGATCGTCGAGACGCCACCGCGGCATCTGACGCTGCGCGCGCTGTCCGGCAGCTTCAGATCGCTCGACGGCAGCTACGAGCTCGCGCCGGTCGTCGCGCTGGCCGGCGGCACGCGAGGAGCCGCGCCGGTTGCCGCCGACGGCCAGGCCGCGCCGCTGACCCGGATCGAGTATCGGTCCCGCTTCGTCCCGGACTTCGATCTGCCGCAGATGCTCGGCCCGTACGTCGTCAAGCGCTCGCTCGAACGTCACTTCGCGGCGCTGAAGAAAGAGATCGACCGGCGCGCCGCCGCAGCGCGGCCGCCGAAGCAGCCGGGCTCCTGACCGGCAGTCCACCGAGGAGGTTCCGTGAAGACCAAGCAGACGCCGGCCGCCGGCGCTGAACCCGCCGCCGCGGCGCCGGCGGATCCGTCACCGGCGCCGGCCGATCCGCCGGCGGCCGGGCGGCCGATGTCCGAGATCATCCGCGAGCGGATCCGCGCCGCCGGCCGGCGCTTCCATGCCAACGACAACATCGCGGAGTTCTTCCACTCCGCCGCCGAGCGCAGGCAGCTGAAGGAAGAGGTGTCGTCGCGGATCGAGGCCTTGCTGCGGTCGTTGGTGATCGACACCGAATCGGACCACAACACCCAGGATACCGCGCGCCGCGTCGCCAAGATGTACCTGTCCGAAGTCTTCGCCGGCCGCTACGATCCGCCGCCGCAGATGACCGAGTTCCCCAACGTCGAGAAGCTCAACGAACTGATGGTGGTCGGGCCGATCACCGTCCGCTCGGCGTGCTCGCACCATCTGTGCCCGATCATCGGCAAGCTCTGGGTCGGCGTGCTGCCGAACGCCGATTCGAACCTGATCGGCCTGTCGAAATTCGCCCGGCTGGCCGATTGGATCCTGAGCCGCCCGCAGATCCAGGAAGAGGCGGTCAAGACGCTCGCCGACGAGCTCGAGCAGCGGCTCGCGCCCGACGGGCTCGCGGTAGTGATGAAGGCCGATCATTTCTGCATGCACTGGCGCGGCGTCAAGGACCGCAGCAAGATGATCTCGTCGGTGATGCGCGGCTCGTTCCTGCGCGATCCGAGCCTGCGGCGGGAATTTCTCGGGCTGATTTAGACGCCCCCCGTTGGCGCCCTGCGGGCGGGAGCCTTCGGCCGGAGGCCGAAGTCGCTCCGCTGGCATGAACAGTCCGCAGGGACTGTTCGTGTCCCGCTCCGCCCCCACCACTGGGGGCATCGCCAGCGGACCGGCGGAGCCGGATCCGCGGCGATTGCTTGGTGTGCGGCACTGTGAATGGGGCCCATAGTGACGGTGTAGGCGCGAGAGCGGCACCCGTGCGCTGTGACGAAGGAATGCGCCGGTGGCGCCGGATCCGGGGCGATTGCTTGGTGGGCAGCGGCCGGTGTGAGTCGGGCATTGCCGATTGCGGGTCGAATGGGCTGCTGCTCGGGGCAGACGATCGGACCGCGTCGACCGATCATCGGTTACCGAGGAGCGGCGGCCGGCAAGCGGCTAGAGTGCCGCCCATGAGCTTCTTCGGACCGCTTCCGGACGGACGCGGCCTGGTCATGGCCCCTGAGAAAACCGGAATCCACGTCACCAACGCCTCGCGGACCGTGCAGGTTCCGGTCTGGGCGACGGTCGCGCCCGAGACCGTCGACGAGGTTGCCGTCGCGATCCGGCGCAGCACCGGGCGATTGTCGGTCAGCAGTGCCCGCTACAGTCCCGACGGCCAGTTCGCGCTCGCCGGCGCGCTGCACATCGATCTGTCGCGGCTGAACCGGGTGATCCGGTTCGAGCCGATGGACGGGGTGATCCGCGTCCAGGCCGGGATCCGCTGGAGCGAGCTGCTGCGCTTCATCCAGCCGCACGGCTTCGCGCCCCGGGTCATGCCGCTGTTCGCCAATTTCAGCGTCGGCGGCTCGGTCGCCAGCAATGCCCATGGCTCCGCGGTCGCCACCGGCCCGATCTCGCAGTCGGTGCGGGCACTGCGGGTCGTGCTCGCCGGCGGCACCGTCGTCGAGACCTCGGCGGACGAGAAGCCGGACCTGTTCGCCGCGCTGATCGGCGGCATGGGCGGCGTCGGCGTGATCGTCGAAGTGGAGCTGCAACTGACCGACAACCGGCGGCTGATGCGCAAGTCGGTGACCATGCCGTCGGACCACTACGTCGATTATTTCAAGGCCCGGATCGCCAGCGATCCGGGGGCGATCCTGCACGCGGCGGAGTTCTACCCGCCGACCTTCCGCAAGCTGCGCGCCAATACCTGGGTGGTCACCGAAGAACGGTGCACCGACGACCGGCCGCTGCACCTGAGCAGCGTCGAGGATCCGCTGTCGAAGGTGTTCGACTGGTCGCGTTCGCCGAGCTGGTTCTCGCGGCTGCGCGACGAGCTCGTGATCGAGCCGATCCGCTATGCCCGCAAGGCGGTGCACTGGCGCAATTTCGAGGCGAGCCAGGATCTGGCCGAGTTCGATGCCAAGATCCACCAGGACCCGCTGCTCGAACTGCAGGAGTACGTCGTCGACGTCGCGCAGGTGCCGCAGTTCCTCGCGCAGCTGCAGGCGGTGGTCGCGCGCTACCGGGTGCCGGCCGTGCATCTGTCGATCCGCCACTACGGCTGCTGCCCGGTGTCTTACCTGAGTCTCGGCACGCGCGACTCGATCGCGTTCCTGTTGGCGGTGCGGTCGCGGCCGGCCGATACCCTGAAGGCCGACTACGCGGTCTGGAGCCGCGAACTGGTCGACGCCGCGCTCGCCTGCGGCGGCCGCTTCAATCCAGCCTACATGATGCACGCGACCGCCGAGCAGTTCGCTGCCGCGTTCGCCCGCCGCGAGGAGTTGCTCGCGGCCAAGCGCCGCTACGACCCGGGCAATCGTTTCGGCAACGGGCTCTGGGCCCGCTATCTCGACGCCGCCGGCGCCGAGGAGGCCGCGCCGGCGCCGGTGTCGGAGTTCCGTGCCGCCTTCGCCAGCGCCAATTCGCGCGATGCCGTCTATCGGCTGTTCGCCGAGTGCGGCCCACGGCGCTACGCGCCGCGGCTGTTCGGCCTGCTCGACCGGATGGTGCAGCGCAATGAAGACGACGAGCTGGTCTATCGCAGCCTGCGCGCGTCGCTGCTGAAGTGGCAGTCCGCGCCGCTGGCGCCGCTGTTGATGCGGCCGAGCAACTGGCAGCTCGACCTGCACCGGCGGCTGGCGCGGCTCGGCCGCGACCGCTTGCGCGCCCGGCCGTTCCTGGCCGTTGCCGCCAGCGCCGTGGCTGCCAGCGCCATGGCTGCCAGCGCCGTGGCCGGCGGTGCCGGTAGCGGTGGGCGCGGCCGTCGCGGCGACCGCCCACGGGTCGACGGCTACCTCGACGTCGGCAGCGGCGGCCGGCAGAGCCGGGCGCTGCGCCGCCATCTGAAGTTCACCGGCGTCGTCCGTGCGCTCGATCTGGCCGGGCAACCGGTGTCGCGGCCGGCTGCCGACTGGGTCGGCGCACGGCTGCCGGCGCGCGCGCTGCCCGGCCACGGCTTCGGCTGGGGCGAGGGCGCCGGGCAGCCGCCGCTCGCCGCGGCCAGCGTCGACCTGATCACGATCTACAGCGGCCTGTCGGCATTGCCCGAGGATCGGCTGGCGGCCTGCCTGTTCGCGCTCGGCAGCGCGTTGCGGCCCGGCGGCCTGCTGCTGCTGCTGGACCACGACGCCCATGACGGCCAGACCGCGCTCGACGCGTCGATGGCGGTCAACATCGCGAGCCTGTGCGCCGGCGATCGCTGGGAGGATTGCCAGTCCCATCCGCGCGCCTTCCGCGCCGCCGACGACTGGCGCGACCTGCTGGCGCAGCACGGCCTGGTCGAGATCGGCGAGCGCACGACGCTCGACCGCAGCCCGTTCGGCGACACGCTGTTGACGTTCTGCCGCCGTGACGCCGGCGGCGGCGCCAATGGCCTTGGCAGTGCCGACAACACGGGCGGTGTCGACAACGCGGTTGGTGCCGGGAACGCGGATGGTGCCGGGAACGCGGGCACTGCCGGAGCCGGTCCGGCCGACGGCGCCGCGCCGTCCGATCTGGTGTAGCCGGACGACAGCATCGCGCGGCAGCCATCGCGCCGTGCCGTTCGGGTCTACACTAGTCCGCTGGTGGTCCGACAGCCTTCCAGAGGCGAGAAGCGGTTCGATGGCGGCCCGGCATACGGCGCAGGCGTTCGATGCGGATATCGACGCGCTGCGCAGCAACGTGATGAAGATGGGGGGCCTGGTCGAGCGCCAGGTCGCGCGTGCGGTCGAAGGCATCCGCCTGATGGACCTCGGCATCGTCGCCGAGGTGCTGCAGGACGAGGTCGTCGTCAATCGGCTGCATGTGCAGACCGACCTGATGTGCAATCAGGTCATCGCCAAGCGTCAGCCGATCGCGGTCGACCTGCGCGAGATCATCGCGATTCTGCATATGATCAACGACCTCGAGCGGATCGGCGACGAAGCCAAGAAGATCGTGCTGAAGGTGCGCCGGTTCGAAGGCCGGCCGATCCCGATCTCGCTGGCGCCGGTCACTGCGATGGCCGGCGAGGCCTGCGACATGCTGCGGCTCGCGCTGGACGCATTCGTCCGCTACGACCCGCTGATCGCGCAGACGCTCAGCGACCGCGACCTGAACCTCGACCGGCAGCGCGACGGCCTGATCGCGCAGCTGCTGTCGCAGATGGCTTCGGACCCGTCGACGGTCTCGATCGCGATGGAGATGGTGCTGGTGGTGCAGTCGATCGAACGGGTCGGCGACCATGCGAAGAATATCGCCGAATACGTGGTGACCGTGGTCGAAGGCGTCGATCGACGCCACCACGCGGGCTCGTCCTAACGCGCCCGTCCGCTCAATCCGCGAGGAACGCGAACTTCGACCGATCGATGGTCATCGCCGCGACGAGCCGGTCGAACTGCCACATCCCGTAGCCGGCGAAGGCGTCCGCCATCCGCAGGATCGTCTCGCGCTGCGCCCGGGCGACCGGCCATCTCCGGCCGGCCGTAGTCGCGGTCGAGAAACCACCAGTCGAGCAGCCGTGCCGTCGTCCAGGGCAGGCGCCGGTCCATGCCGAGCACGTCCCAGTCGTGGAAGAACAGCTCGGCTTCGGTCGAGAAGGTCGCGGCCACGAAACGCACGACCTCGGCACCCGGTCCGCTTACCGGCTCCGGCAGTCCGCAGTCGAATTCGTAGAAGGCACGCAGCGCGCAGATCCGGTTCGCGAACAGCAGGCAGGCGCAGCGTATCAGACCGCTGCCGGACGCACGTTCTGGTTCAGATGAAAGACGTTGTCCGGGTCGTAGCGCCGCTTCAGCCGCTGCAGCCGCGGGTAGTTGGCTCCGTAGGCCGACTCGATCCTGGCGCCCTCGTCGGCGGTCATGAAGTTGGTGTAGGCGCCGCCGGAGGCGAACGGCGCGCAGGCGGTGAACACGGCACGCGCCCAGGCGATGCCGGCCGCATCCTCGCCCGGCGCCTGCCAGCGGCCGTGGACGTTCAGCACGAAGCGCGCATCGCGCTGGACGTAGGCGGTCGCGTCCGGCGCGACGCGGTTCGGCGCGCCGGCGATGTGGGCGATGAACATCTCGCATTCCTGCGTCGGCAGGCGGTTGCCGAACTCGACGACGGTGTCGAGCATTTCGTCGCCAAGCTGCGTGAAGTTGTGCGACTTCCAGTAATTGCGCGCGCCCGGCGTGAGCAGCGGGTCGAACGCCTGCTGCCACTGCTGGTACGGCTGCCGGGCGATGTGCGAACCGAGCGGATCGCCCAATGCCAGCAGCGGCTGGGCCAGCGATTCGGCATCGGCCGCGGTGCCGGCGAATGCGACCACGACCACCTTGCGGCCATGCGCTTCGGCGGCCAGGAACGGCAGCGGCGGCGCATGGCGCACCACGACCATCACGGTCAGCGACTCCGGCGCCGCTGCGACGAACTCGCGCCAGCGGCGCAGCACCGACGGGCCTTGCTCGAGCGGATAGACCACCAGGCCGGCGAGGATCTCCGGCCCGACCGGATGCAGCGCGAATTCGAAGCGCGTGACGATGCCGAAGTTGCCGCCGCCGCCGCGCAGTCCCCAGAACAGATCGCCGTTCTCGTCGGCGCTGGCCCGCAGCACGGCGCCGTCCGCGGTAACGACGTCGGCCGAGCACAGGTTGTCGACCGTCATGCCATGCTGGCGCGTCAGCCAGCCGAAGCCGGCGCCGAGGGTCAGACCGGCGATGCCCGTCGTCGAGTTGACGCCGACCGGCGTGGCCAGTCCGTGACGCTGCGTCGACGCATCGAAGTCCGCCAGCGTCGCGCCCGGCTGCACCGTCGCGCGCCGTGCCTGCGGGTCGGTCTCGACCGAGCGCAGGCCGGACAGGTCGATCAGCAAGCCGCCGTCGCAGAGCGCGGTGCCGGCGATGTTGTGGCCCGCGCCGCGCACCGCGATCTCGAGGTCGTGCCGGCGCGCGAACTGGAGCGCCGGCCGCACGTCGTCGACGCTCGCGCAATGCACGATCACCGCGGGCCGGCGATCGATCATCGCGTTCCAGATCTGGCGGGCCTGCGGATAGCCGGGGTCGGCGGGCAGCAGCACCTGTCCTTCGAGCGCATCGCGCAGGGCGGGCAGGGCCCGGGTGAAATTCGCGTCCATGGATCACTCCGCTTCGGTTCGGGTTCGGAATCGAGAGGAGTAATCTAGGCAGGCGGCCGCGGCCCTGCCATGACCGAGCCGCCGCGATTTCCGGCCGAGACGCCGCGTGTGAAGCGATGCGATGGATGCACTGTCCGATGTCCTGCGAATCTCCCGGCTGTCGGGCGGCCTGTTCATGCGCGCCGAGCTCTCCGCGCCGTGGTGCGTGTCGACCCGGATCCTGCCGAGCGACTGCGCGCCCTGGCTCGACGACGGCTCACGCCTGATCCCGTATCACTACGTGCTCGACGGCAGCTTTCGGGCGCGGGTGCCGGGCGGTCCGCCCTGGGAGTTCCAGACCGGGGAGGTGATGCTGCTGCCCGGCAACGACCTGCACCTGATGGGCAGCGACCTCGCGATCGCGCCGGTTCAGGCCGGCGAAGTGGTCCGGCGCTGGAGCGACGGCCGCCTCAATACGATCGAGATGGGCGGCGGCGGCGCCCGCACCCGGCTCGTCTGCGGCTATCTCGCCGGGCGGCCGATGCCGGGCAATCCGGTGTTCGGCGCGCTGCCTGCGGTGCTGCGCTTCGATTCGCGCCCGGGTGTCGCCAGCGACTGGATCCGGACCACGTTCGCCTTCGCGGCGGACGAGATCACGGCGCAGCGCGCGGGCTCGACCGCGACCCTGGCCAAGCTGTCCGAGCTGCTGTTCGTCGAGGCCGTCAGGCGCTACGCCGAGACGCTGCCCGAGGGCCAGACCGGCTGGTTCGCGGGCCTGCGGGATCCCTACGTGTCGCGCGCGCTGGCGCTGCTGCATGCGCGGCTGTCCGAGCCCTGGACGGTCGACCAGCTCGGCCGGGAGGTCGGGCTGTCCCGGTCCGCGCTGGCCGAGCGCTTTACCCAGTTGATCGGGTCGGCGCCGATGCAGTATCTGGCGAACTGGCGGATGCAGGTCGCCGCGCAGGAGCTGACCGGCGGCAATCAGCCGCTGATCCGCATCGCGCAGGCGGTCGGCTACGACTCCGAAGCCGCCTTCGGGCGTGCCTTCAAGCGGATCATCAAGCAGTCGCCGGCTGCCTATCGCAGGCAGGCCCGGGAGCCGGCGGCGGATTCGTGATGAAAGCGGCCGAGCCGTGTGTCGCCGCCGCAGCCTCCTAACCGCGCGCTTCCTGCAGGTCGAGCCGCCGCACCAGCTCGCGGCAGACCTGGTCGGAGATTTTCTGCGTCCGCGCCAGCCGGAACAGTTCGTCGCGCGAGGCGCGTAGCGCGGCGAGTTGCATCGTGCGCGCAATCTGCTCCTGGCGGCGCACCAGCACGGCGTTGGCCTCCTGCTCCAGGCCGCCGACCGCTCGGCGCTCGTAGCTTTCCATCAGCCGGCCGGCGACCTCGGTGTAGAGCGCCGGGTCGGTCCCGGGGTTGGCCTCGACCATCTCGTGCAGGCATTGCTGGATCGCCTTCGGTGCGACCATACGCACGGCTTCCTGCGCCAGATCTTCCTGCGCCTGGTGCTCGGTCTCGGGCGGGACTTCGAGCCCCTGCAGCAGCCGCGGCAGCAGCAGGCTGGCGCCGACCAGCGACAGGATGATCACCGTCGCCGCGAGGAAGATCGCGAGATCGCGCGCCGGGAACGGCGATCCGTCGGCAAGGGCCAGCGGCAGCGTCAGCACGCCGGCGAGCGTGATCGCGCCGCGCACGCCGGCGACGGAGACCGCCAGCGTCAGCCGCATGTCGGGCTCGGGCGCCGGGCGGCCGCGCCGGATCGCGATCCAGCGCCCGATCTGCAGCGAGCTCCAGACCCAGCCGAAGCGCAGCAGTATCAGCGCCAGGTTGATCGCAACCGCGTAGACCAGCAGCCACCCCGGGTTCGCGTGCCCGGTCTCGGAGACGACGCGCACCGCACCCTCCAGGATGTCGGGCAGCTGCTCGCCGAGCAGCACGAACATGATGCCGTTGAGCGCGAACTGCACCGTGTTCCAGACCGCGGCGCGCTGCACCCGCGTGGTCGCGAGCGCGCGGCCCCACAGCTCGGCATAGCTCATCGTGATGCCGGCGGCCACCGCGGCGAGGATGCCCGACGCGTGCAGATGCTCGGCGATCTGATAGGCGCCGAACGGCACGACCAGCGACAGCAGGATCTGCGATCCCGGCTCCTCGCCGTAACGCATGCTGAATACGGTCTTGGCCCACATCACCAGCCAGGTGAACAGCGCGCCGGCAGCCACCCCCACGGCCGCGACCCACAGGAACGACTGTGCGGCCGATGCCAGCGAGAAGCTGCCGGTCACCGCCGCGGCCACGGCGAAGCGGAAAGCGACCAGGCCCGAAGCGTCGTTGAGCAGCGACTCGCCTTCGAGCACGTGCATCACGCGGCTCGGGATCGCGACCCGCGAGGTGATCGCCGAGACCGCCACCGGGTCGGTGGGCGAGACGATCGCCGCGAGCGCGAAGGCCACCGGCAACGGCATCGCCGGGATCATCCAATTGATCAGGTAGCCCAGCCCGACGACGGTGAAGAACACCAGGCCCAACGCGAGCTCGATGATCGTCACCTTGTCGCGCAGCAGGCCTTCCTTCGGGATGCGCCAGCCGTCGAGGAACAGCAGCGGCGGCAGGAACACCAGGAAGAACAGCTCGGGCTCGAGCCGCACGCCATGCTCGAAGACGCCGGAGATCACTGCGCCGAGCGCGATCTGCACCAGCGGCAGCGGCACCGGGACCGGCAGCACGCGGACCAGCAGGCCGCTGGCGACGACGGCCACGAACATGGCCAGAACGATTGCTACGGCGTCCAATGCGCGGCCCTCCCTGATATCATGCTGCATGATGGCATGATTCAGGGGGCGATGCCATGCTCAAGACGGTCGGTGCCAGCGGACAGCTCTCGCTCGGCAAGAGGCTCGCCGGTCGCCATTTCCAGATGGAGGTCAGGGCCGATGGCAGCATCCTGCTCGCGCCCGTGACCGTGACGCGGGCCGATGGGCCGGCGCCGGCGACCAAGCGGGGGCGGCCCCGGTTCCACGTGTTCAAGGTGACGGAGTTCGAGTTGCCGAAGCGGGAGGCGCTGGATGCGCGCGCCGGCCCGGATCAGCGCAAGCGCCCGGATCGGTGAGCGCCGGTGAGCGAGTTCATCGATACCGATGTCTGGGTCTATGCCCATATCGATGGGGTCGATGACGTGCGTTCCGAGCAGGCGCGGCGCCTCCTGGGCGATGCGCTCGAGCCGGTGATCAGCACGCAGGTTCTGGGTGAATACTCGGCGGTCATGATCCGCAACCGGATGCCACCGGCGCAGGTGCGCCGGAATCTCGACGAGATGATGGCGATGTGCCGCACGCTGCCGGTCGCCGCCGCCACGGTCCGCAGGGCATGGGCGTTGCGATCGCGCTATCGGTTCTGCTACCGGGATTGCCAGATGATCGCGGCTGCGCTGGACGGGCGTTGCACGGTGCTGTTCACCGGGGCCCTGCAGCATCGCCGGTCGATCGAGGGAACCCTGCAGCTGGTGGATCCGTTCCTTCGATGAGGCCCCAGGAAATCCCGGATCCGGCCGGCGACCTCGGCAGCCGGCCGCGCATGGACAGTACCATCGGCCGGATCCGATAATCGCGGTCTCCGGCGACGCCGGAAGATCAGAACGAGAGGAGACACCATGTTGATCCGGTCCATGTCGAAGAGCCGATCGGCCGCTCGTCGCAGTGCGGTCGCGGCATTGCTGTCCTGTATCGCCGTGCTGCCCGCGCTGGCGCAGAGCCCGGCGTTTCCGGGCAAGCCGATCCGGCTGGTCGTGCCGTTCGGGGCCGGCGGCGCGGTCGACATCGTCGCGCGCGCGCTCGGCAGCGAGATCGGCAAGCTCGCCGGACAGCCGGTGATCGTCGAGAATCGCACCGGCGCCGGCGGCAACATCGCCGGTTCCTTCGTCGCGAAGTCCGAGCCGGACGGCTACACGTTGCTGATGGCGTCGACCGGCATGGCCGTCAACGGCAGCCTGTACACCAATCTGGACTACAACCCTGATCGCGATCTGCTGCCGATCGCGCTGGTCGGCAGCGTGGCGCAGCTGCTGCTGATGCATCCGTCGGTGCCGGTCGCGAACGCGAGCCAGCTCGCGGCCTTGGCGAAGGAGAAACCGCAGAGCCTGAACTTCGCCCACGGCGGCGCCGGAACCACCGAGCATCTGGCTGCGGTGTTGCTGCTGGAGAAGCTCGGGGTCAAGGTCCAGCTGGTCGGCTACAAGGGCGGCGCACCCGCGATGACCGATCTGATCGGCGGCCATACGCTGCTCTTCTTCACGAACCAGCTCAACGCGCTGCCGCCGCTGCGCGCCGGCACCGTCAAGGCGCTGGCGGTCGCATCGCCGCAGCGCAGCAAGCAGCTGCCCGATATTCCGACCTTCGCCGAGGTCGGGCTGCCGGACTTCTCGGTCGAAGTCTGGTGGGGCGTCATGGGGCCGGCCGGCATCCCGGCGCCGACCGTCGCGCGGCTGAACGAGCTGGTCAACCAGGCGATCGCGACGCCGGAGTTCGCCGCCCGGCTGGAGTCGGTCGGCGCCCGGGCGCGAGCGGGCAGCGCGGCGCAGTTCGATGCGTTCTTCAAGGAAGAGTCGGCGCGCTGGGGGGCGATCGTCAGGGCCGGTAACATCAAACCCGATTGATCGAACCCGAGTGATCGAACCCCGATTGATCGAAGCTGCTCGATCGAATCCGATCGGTCGAGTTCGCTCGATCGATCCCTCTTGCTTCGGCGCGCCGTGAACGCTGCAACCCTGCTCGAAACGCCGTTCGTACTGGCTGGCAAGCGCCTGCGGAACCGGATCGTCCATGCGTCGATGACGACGCAGATGACCACCGATTCCAGGCTCAGCGACCGCGAGTTCAACTACCTGGTCAGCCGCGCCCGCGGCGGCGCGGCGATGATCGTGATGGCGCCGTTGGCGATGTCGCAGCTGCAGGACATTCCGCGAAAGATCCGCGTCTGGAACGATGACAACCTGGCCAGCCTGCAACGTCTTGCGGCGGCCGTCGAGGGCGAGGACTGTCGCCTGCTCGGTCAGATCCAGGACCCGGGCCGTGCCCGCCACTACAGCGGCCGCTACGTCAGCTCGTTCGGCCCTTCGGTGCTGCCCGACGATCTGAGCGGCTCGAGCCCGCTGGCGATGACCGTCGCACGGATCCGCCAGCTCAGCGACGACTTCGTCGCGTCGGCGCGCCGGCTGCAGCGCTGCGGCTTCTCCGGGGTCGAGTTGTCGGCCGGCCACGGCCATCTGTTCCACCAGTTCATGTCGCCGCGCAGCAACCATCGCGACGACGACTACGGGGGCGACCGGGACCGGCGGCTGCGCATCGTCCGTGACCTGATCGCCGCGCTGCGCGAGAGTTGCGGCAACGACTTCATCATCGGGCTCAAGCTGCCCGGCGACGACGGCATCGCCGGGTCGATCGGCCCGGACGAGGCCGCCGTGATCGCGTCGCGGCTGACCGCGTCGGGGCAGGTCAGCTATGTCGTCTTCGCCCAGGGTACACACGGCAAATCGCTCGACATGCATGTCCCGGACCGGTTCGGCCCGCGCCTGCCGTACCGCGCGCTGATGAAGCGGTTGCGGCCGTCCATCGGCAGCGTGCCGATGATCGCGCTCGGCCGCATCACCGATCCGGCCGAGGCCGAAGGCATCCTCGCCCACGGCGAGGCCGAGCTGATCGGCCTCGGTCGTCCGTTGCTGGTCGATCCGGCGTGGCCGATCAAGGCGGCGGCCGGACGGAGCAACGAGATCCGCTATTGCCTGTCGTGCAACACCTGCTGGGAAACGCTGATCTCGCATCATCTGCCGCTCGCCTGCGTCAACAATCCCCGCGTCGGCGACGCCGCCGAAGTCGACTGGTGGCCGGCACCTGCTCCGCGCCGGCGGCACGTCGTGGTCGTCGGCGCCGGCATCGCCGGCATGGAAGCCGCCTGGGTCGCCGCCGCGCGCGGGCATCGGGTGACGGTCCTCGGCCGTTCCGGGCGCATCGGCGGCAAGGCCTGGCTGCGCGCGCATTTCCCGGGCGGCGAGGAAGTCAGCAGCATCTACGACTATCAGACCGTTGCGGCCCAGCGCGCCGGCATCCACTTCGTGCTCGGCCGCGCGGCGACGCTCGAGGACATTCTCGCGCTCGCGCCGGACGCCGTCGTGCTCGCGACCGGCGCGACCATGATCCCGCCGCTCTGGCTGCCGCCCGATGTCGTCGCCGACGGCCTGGTGTCCGATCTGCGCACGGCGATGCACGGCCTGCTCGGCGTCTCGGCACGGCAGCCCGGCGTCGCCGTCGTCTACGACATGGACCAGACCGAGGGCACCTATGCGTGCACGCTGCACCTGAACGCGCTGTTCGAGCGCGCCGTGCTGGTCACCGCCCGCGATTCGATCGCGAACGAGGCGTCGCTGGTCACGCGCCAGAGCCTGCTGCGGCGTTTCGCCGATCAGCAGATCGAGGTCGTCACGCTGTCCGAGCCGGTCTGGGACGGCCGGCTGGAGGACGGAGCGCTGACCGTCGAGAACATCTACTCCGGCCGGCGCGACACGATCGGCGACGTCGCCTTCCTTGCCTATGCGACGCCGAGGGGGCGCGACGACGCGCTGCTCGAGCCGCTGCGAGCGGCCGGGCTCGAGGTGCTCGTCGTCGGCGACTGCGCATCACCGCGCGACATGCTCGCAGCGACCGCGACCGGGCACGCGGTCGGCAACCAGCTCTGATCGGCGATCGCCGGCCGCCGGACCTGCGCAACCGCGGGACCGGCGTGCGCAACCGGGCGAGCACCCGTCCGTCTGTCAGCCGCGTGCCGTTTCGACCGCTGCTTCCGACGTCATGCGCGGCGGCAATACCCGATCGTGCGGCAGCACCAGCGCGAACCGGCTGCCTTGGCCGGGCATGCTGTCGATCGCGAGCGTCGCGCCGTGGCGCTGCGCGATGTGCTTGACGATCGCCAGGCCGAGGCCGGTGCCGCCGGTCTCGCGCGAGCGCGCGCGGTCGACCCGGTAGAACCGCTCGGCCAGTCGCGGCAGGTGTTCGGCGGCGATGCCGATGCCGGTGTCCGCGACAGCCAGCAGCGCATCGTCGGCACGGACCGTCCAGCTCATCGTGATCCGGCCGCCCTGCGGCGTGTAGCGGATCGCGTTGGTCAGCAGGTTGCGGACCGCGCTCTCGATCTCGGCCGGCACGCCGCGCAGCTGGCTCGGCATCTGGCAGTCGAGCTCGATTGCATGACGGCCGCCCGACAGCGTCTGCGCATCGGCGAGCAGGCCGCGCAGCAGCGGTTCGATCTCGAAGATCTGGTCGGCCGGCCGGTTGGCGGCGTTCTCGAGCGACGACAGCCGCAGCAGGTCCTCGAGCAGCCGCTGCATCGTGACCGCCTGCTTGCGCGCCGCCTGCAGCTGCGGCAGCGCTTCGTCGCGCGCCAGGTCGAGATCGATCAAGGTCTCGATCGTGCCGCTGACCACCGTCAACGGCGTGCGGATCTCGTGCGAGACGTTGGCGACGAAATCGCGCCGCATCGCATCGAGCTGGTGCGCTTCGGTGACGTCGCGGGTGATCAGCAGCCGGTACGATTCGGGCGTCGACACCAGCCGGATCGAGAAGATCCGGCCCGGCCGGGTCGGCAGCCGCACCTGCACCGGCGTGCGGAAGTCGCCGCCTTCGAGGTAGCGGGTGAACTCGGGCTGGCGGATGAAATGGTCGATCGGCCGGCGCGTGCCGACGATGCCGTGCAGCTCCTCGGCGGCGCGGTTGAACCACTGCACCAGGTTGTAGCGGTCCATCACCACCAGCGCATCGGGCAGCAGATCGACCGCCGCGTGCAGCCGCTCGATCTCGGTGCTGGTCGCCTGCCGTTCGGCGGCTTCCTGGCGGACGAAGCGGCCGAGCCGGTCGAACGGCTCGCGCCAGCCGCCGAGCGCCGCCGGCATCGGCCGCTGGCGCGGCAGCGCCGCCCAGCGCGCCAGGCTGCGCTGGTGATACAGATGGAACAGGCAGACCGCGACCAGGCACAGCGACAGCCAGATCAATGCGGCGCGCGGCGCGTCGAGGCTGTCGAGCAGCAGGCCGACGGCGATCGCGCCGGCAGCGGCGAGCAGGGTGGGCAGCTTGTTCAGGCCGGCACCTTCGGCAGCATCCGGTAGCCGCCGCCACGGACGGTCTCGATCAGGCGGTCGTGCCCCGACGGCTGCAGCGCGAGCCGCAGCCGGCGGATATGGACGTCGACCGTCCGCTCCTCGATGAAGACATGGTCGCCCCAGACACCGTCGAGCACGCGGGCACGCGACAATACCCGGTCGGGATGGCGCATGAAATAGTGCAGCAGCTTGAACTCGGTCGGTCCGAGCCGCAGCGGCTGGCCGTTGCCGGTCGCGCGGAACGTCTGCGGCTCGAGCCGCAGCCCGTCGATCTCGATCGGCTCGTCGCTGGCGTCGGGCGCGGCGCGGCGCAGCAGCGCCTTGATCCGCGCCAGCAGCTCGCGCGGCGAGAACGGCTTGCAGACATAATCGTCGACGCCGGAGTCGAAGCCGACCAGCCGGTCGCCTTCCTCGGAGCGTGCCGTCAGCATGATGATCGGCATGCCACGGGTGCGCTCGTCGGCGCGCAGCCGGCGGGCGAACTCGGTGCCGGACTGGTCCGGCAGCATCCAGTCGAGCAGCAGCAGGTCGGGCAGTTCCTGATCGATCAGGCGGCGCGCGCTCAGCGCGTCGGCGGCCTGCAGCGGCCGGTAGCCGCCATGCCGCAGGTTGACCGCGAGCAGGTCGCGGATCGCCGGCTCGTCTTCGACCACGAGAATGCTGGCAGGCATCGATTCGGTACGTCCCGACGGACGGATGTTGCGACGCGATGAAGAGTATGACACGCAGATTGCAGCCGTATGACAACTCGCCGCCGACCGCGCGACGGCGTCGGCGGGCCGGGTGACGGCCGTCACGATCCGGCCGGACGGGGCGTGTCAAAATTTCCGACCATGAAGCCCGAAACCATCCTCGTCACCGGCGGCGCCGGCTATATCGGCTCGCATACCGTCGTAGAACTGCTCGCGGCCGGTCATCGCGCGGTCATCCTGGACAACCTCAGCAACAGTTCCGAGCCGGTGATCGAGCGGATCCGGGAGCTGACCGGCCAGCGCGTGCCGCTGGTGGTCGGCGACATCAACGACCGGCCGCTGCTCGAGCGGCTGCTCGCCGAGCACCGCTTCGACGCGACCATCCATTTCGCCGGCCTCAAGGCGGTCGGCGAATCGGTCGCACAGCCGCTCGCCTACTATCGCAACAACGTCAGCGGCACGATCAACCTGCTCGACTGCCTCGGCCGTGCCGGCGTCAAGCGCTTCGTGTTCAGCTCGTCGGCGACCGTCTATGGCGACCCGGCGTCGGTGCCGATCCGCGAAGACGCACCCACCGGTCCGACCAACCCGTACGGCAAAACCAAGTGGCTGATCGAGCACATCCTCGCCGACCTCGCGGCGTCGGACCCGGCCTGGTCGATCGGCGTGCTGCGCTACTTCAACCCGGTCGGCGCGCATGCGTCGGGGCGGATCGGCGAGAACCCGCGCGGCATTCCGAACAACCTGATGCCGTTCGTCAGCCAGGTCGCGGTCGGCAAGCGCGAGCAGCTGTCGGTGTTCGGCGGCGACTATCCGACGCCGGACGGCACCGGCGTGCGCGACTACATCCACGTCGTCGATCTGGCGCTCGGCCACCTGGCCGCGCTCGACCGGGTCCGTACGACGCCCGGCGCCTGGACCGTCAACCTCGGCACCGGCCGCGGCTATTCGGTGCTCGACTTCGTCGCCGCGTTCGAGCGCGCCTGCGGCCGCAGCATCCCGTATCGGATCGTCGCGCGACGCCCCGGCGACATCGCGCCGTGCTATGCCGCTCCGGCGGCGGCGGCGGAGCTGCTCGGCTGGCGCGCCAGCCGCGACCTCGACGCGATGTGCGCCGACAGCTGGCGCTGGCAGCGCGGGAACCCGGACGGGTACTGATCCGGCGGCGAGCCGACGGGCCGCCTGTCTGGCGGGCCTCTCAGCGATTCAGATTGAAGAACTCGCGCCGCCCCCGCATCGCCATGATGTGCTCGGCGAGCAATGCGAGATCTTCATCGCGCCGCGCCGGGTTCAGGTGCTCGGTGTTGACGATCAGCACCGGTGCCGCGTCGAAGTGATAGAAGAAGCGGCTGTAGGCTTCCGACAGCGCCCGCAGGTAGTCCTCCGAGATCGCCGCCTCCATGCCGATGCCGCGTTCATGGACGCGCTCGATCAGCGTATCGGGCCCGGCCTGCAGATAGACGACCAGGTCGGGCGTCGGCGCCTGCGGCCGCAGGCTGTCGAAGATCTGCTGGTAGAGCGCGAGCTCGTCGTCCGACAGCGTCAGCCGCGCGAACAGCGGGTCCTTCTCGATCAGGAAGTCGCCGACCACGGTGCGGGTGAACAGGTCCTGCTGCGCCAGGTCGCGCAGCTGGTTGACGCGCTGGAACAGGAAGAACAGCTGTGTCGGCAGTGCATAACGGGTGCTGTCCTTGTAGAAGCGCTCCAGGAACGGATTGCTCTCGGGCTCTTCGAGCACCAGTTGCGCGCCGTAGAGGTCGGCGAGCCGCCGCGACAGCGTCGTCTTGCCGGCGCCGATCGGCCCCTCGACGACGATGTGGCGATAGCGGTCGAACGGATTGGGGCCGGTGGCGCGGACGATCGATGACATGGCGTAAGAATACCCGGACCGCCGGCGCGGCTGCCGAAGGCAGCTCCGAGTCGTCGGCGCTGCGTCAGCGGCGGTCGTCGTGCCGGCTAGAGTGGCCGCAGTTGCTGTCCCGAGCCCGCCAACGTGGCGATGCAGTCGCGCACACTGCCGTGGCCCGGGATCGCCAGGCCGGCATCGATGTCGGCGAGCGGCAACAGCACGAACCGGCGCTGGTGCAGCCGCGGATGCGGCAGCTGCAGGCCCGCCGTGTCGACGCGGGTGTCGCCGAACAGCAGCAGATCGAGGTCGAGCGGCCGCGGCGCGTTGCGCACCGAACGGACGCGGCCGAACCGCCGTTCGATCGCGTGCAGCCGATCGAGCAGCAGCGCCGGGTCGGCGGCGATCGGGCCCTGCAGCGCGATCCGCAGCGCCTGGTTGCAGAACGGCGGGCCGATCGCGTCGACCGGCTCGCTCAGATAGACCCGTGAGCGGCCGGTCACCATCGCGTCGGGCCAGCCGTCGATCGCGGCGATCGCGGCGCCGAGCGCGGCGAGCGGCGGCCCGGCCGGGCCGTCGAGATTGGCGCCGAGCCCGATGAAAGCGGTCGTCGGGCGCGCCGCTGGCGCTGTCGGCGCCGCCGCAGTCGCCGCGTTCGCCGCAGTCGTCGCGGTCGTCGCGGTCGTCGCGGTCAAGCCGGGTCCGTGCTGCCGGCGGCGTCGCGTCCGTCGGCGGCGATGCGTCCGGTTGTGGCCGGCCGCGGAGCGGCGGCCTGCCTGATGGCCGGGACCGGGCCGGTGCCGGCGGCGGTGCCGGCGCCAGGGCCGGCAGGGGTGCCAGGACCGGCAGCGGCGCCAGGACCGGCAGCGGCGCCAGGACCGGCAGCGGTACCGGTAGCGGTGTCAGGACCGGCACTGCTACCCTCGTCGCCATGATTCCGCGGGCCGCCGCCATTGCCGCCGTTGTCCGCCACACTGCCAGCGTCGCTCGCCGAGCCGTCGCCGTCGGCACGACCGCGGCCGCCGCGGCGACGGCGGCGGCGGGTGCCGGTGCTGCCGCCACTGGCGAGCGACTGCAGCAGTTGATCGCGACCGGCGCTGTCGGCGTCGATGAAGCGGGTCCACCAGTCGCCGACCGCCTCGGCGACTTCGCCGGCCTCGCAGCGCAGCAGCAGGAAGTCGTAGCCGGCGCGAAAGCGCAGATGCTCGAGCAGATGGTAGGCGGTACGGCCGCGCTTCTCCAGCCTCGGCTGCATCACCCAGATCTCGCGCATGTCGGCCTGGTAGCGGCGCTGGATCGCGAGCTTGGCGCCTTGTTCGTCGAGCACCGTATCGATTGCGGTGTGCAGCGCCGGAAACGCGTGTTCGCCGGCGTCGAGCCGCTCGCGCCAGCGGACCCGCACCTGCGGCCACAGCAGCGTCGAGAACAGGAAGCTCGGCGACACCGATTTGTCGGCGCGGACCCGCTGATCGGTCTTCTCGAGCGCCAGCGTGACGAAGCGCTCGTCCTGCTCGAAGATCGTGTCGAGCAGCGGCAGGATGCCGTGATGCAGCCCCTCGGCGCGCAGCCGGCGGATGCATTCGAGCGCATGGCCGCTCTCGAGCAGCTTCAGAATCTCGTCGAACAGCCGGGCCGCCGGCACGTTCTCGAGCAGTTCGGCGAGCTCGCGGATCGGCGCCAGCGCCGGCGGATCGACCTCGAAGCCGAGCTTGGCGGCGAAGCGGACGGTGCGCAGCATCCGCACCGGATCCTCGCGGTAGCGCGTCTCCGGGTCGCCGATCATCCGCAGCGTCCGGGCGCGCAGGTCGGCGACGCCGCCGAGATGGTCGATGACGACTTCGGCGATCGGATCGTAGTAGAGCGCGTTGACGGTGAAGTCGCGACGGCTCGCGTCCTCTTCTTCGCTGCCGAAGACGTTGTCGTTGAGCATCCGGCCGTGCGCATCGGTGCGCGCGTTCGCCTGCGCGGCGCGGAACGTCGAGACTTCGATCGTCTCGCGGCCGAACATCACGTGGACGATCTGGAAGCGGCGGCCGATCAGCCGGGCGCGGCGGAACTGCTGCTGCACCGTTTCCGGTGGGGCGTCGGTCGCGACGTCGAAGTCCTTCGGCTTGAGCCCGAGCAGCAGGTCGCGGACGCCGCCGCCGACCACGTAGGCCTTGAAGCCGGCGCGTTGCAGGCCCTCGCAGGTCTTCAGCGCCGCGCTCGAGATCGCGCCGCTCGACAGGCCGAGCGTCGCGGCGGGGTAGCTGCGCCGGCTGCCGGCCGGTCGCGCCGCGATCGCCGTGCCGGCCGCGGCGCCGGCATCCGCTTCAGCGGCGCGTCCGAGCAGCCAGTCGACCAGCCGCCGGATCATGCGAACAGCTCGAGCACCGGCCAGCCGCGTTGCGTCGCGAGCGCCCGCAGCCGGTCGTCGGGATTGGTCGCGACCGGGTGACTGACCCGTTCGAGCAGCGGCAGGTCGTTGCTCGAATCGGAATAGAACCAGGTCTCGTCGAAGCCGGCATGGCGATGGCCGAGCGAGTTCAGCCAGGCATCGGTGCGCGTCACCTTGCCTTCGCGGTAGCTCGGCGTGCCGAGCGGCCGCCCGGTATAGACGCCGTCGACCTGCTCGCCCTCCGAGCCGACCAGGTGCTCGACGCCGAACGCGTGCGCGATCGGCGTCGTCACGAAGGTGTTGGTCGCGGTGACGATCGCACAGAGGTCGCCGCGCGCCTGCGCCTGCTCGACCAGTGCCCGGGCCTGTGGCCGGATCGACGGCGTGATCACCTCGGCCATGTAGCGGTTGCGCCAGTCCTCGATCTGCGCCCGTGGCCGATTCGCGATCAGGCCGAGCGAGAAGCCGAGGAACTCGGCGATGTCGAGCGTGCCGGCCTTGTACTGCTCGAAGTAGGCGCGGTTGCGGGCATCGAACTCGGCGGCGTCGATCGCGCCGATCCGGCCGAGGAAGCGGCCCCATTCATAGTCTGAGTCTATCGGGAGCAGCGTGTAATCGAGATCGAACAGAACGAGACGTCGCATCGAAGTATTCTATCGGAGCGGGTCCCCGGGCCGGGCCAGCACCTGGCGCAGCAGCTGCAGCGTCACCGGCCGCTTCTGCTGCAGCGAAAGCCGGTCGAGCGCATCGAGCACGCCCTTGAAGCTCGCGATGTCGCGGCGGGCGTGGTTCAGCAGATGCGTGACCACGTCGGCATCGATCGCGAGACCGCGTTCGCGCGCCGCCTGCTCGAACGCGGTCATCAGCTCGGCGTCGCCGAGCGGCGTGAGCGCGAACACCACGCCCCAGCCGAGCCGGCTGACCAGGTCCGGCAGCAACCCGAGCCGCGCCGGCGCGTCGTTGCCGAACGCCACCAGCGCCTGGTCGGGCTGCGCGATCAGGTCGTTGAAGCGATGGAACAGCCGCTGCTGCGCGTCGGCATCGAGCCGGTCGCAGTCGTCGACTACCAGCAGCCGCGGCTGCAGACGGCCGGCGAGCGCCGCCGCGAGATGCGACTTGCCCGAGCCGGCCGGTCCCCAGATGTAGAAGAAGCGCGGCTCCGGCGCGGCGCCCTGGTCGAGCTGCGCGAGCAGCCGGCGCAACGCGGCGACGCACTCGGCATTGCCGCCGGCGACGAAGTTGCCGAAGCCGGGTGGCGGCGGCGGTCCGAAATCGAGCGTCAGCTGGTCCATCGCCGGCGCGCGTGGCGACAGTCGTGCATCGCCGTATTCTAGGAGCGTCACCGGAGCGGGGCGTGCACCGGATCTCGGGCGTGCAGCGGGAGACATAGAATGGCGCTCCGCCGAACAACGGCGATTCGCCGAGCCCGGACGCGGACCGGCGATCGGCCGGCACGCGGCGGCACGCGGCGACACGCGGCGACACGACCAGAGCAGGGCACCGACATGACCGACGCACGACCGGGTGGACTTTCGTATCGCGACGCGGGGGTCGACATCGACGCCGGCGATGCGCTGGTGGCGCGGATCAAGCCGCTCGCGCAGCGGACCCGGCGCCCCGGCCTGCTCGGCGGCATCGGCGGCTTCGGCGGCCTGTTCGCGATCCCGGAAGGCTACCGGAGGCCGGTGCTGGTGTCGGGCACCGACGGTGTCGGTACCAAGCTCAAGCTCGCGTTCGCGCTGTCGCGTTACGACACGATCGGCATCGACCTGGTCGCGATGAGCGTCAACGACATCCTGGTGCAGGGCGCCGAGCCGCTGTTCTTCCTCGACTACTACGCGTGCGGCAAGCTCGACGTCGACGCCGCCGCCGCGGTGATCGCCGGCATCGCCGCCGGGTGCGAGCAATCGGGCTGCGCGCTGCTCGGCGGCGAAACCGCCGAGATGCCCGGCATGTACCCGGACGGCGAGTTCGACCTCGCGGGCTTCGCGGTCGGCGTCGTCGAGCGCGAGGATCTGATCGACGGCAGCCGCATCGCGGCCGGCGACGTGCTGCTCGGCCTGGCTTCGTCCGGCCCGCACTCGAACGGCTACTCGCTGATCCGCCGCGTGCTCGAACGGGCCCTGGGCGGTCTGACCGCGCAGGCCCTGGCGGCCGACCTCGACGGCCGCCCGATCGCCGACCATGTGATGGCGCCGACGCGGCTCTACGTCCGTTCGCTGCTGCCCCAGATCCGTGCCGACGGCCGGCCGATCAGGGGCCTCGCCCACATCACCGGCGGCGGCCTGATCGAGAACGTGCCGCGCGTGCTGCGCGACGGCCTGGTCGCGCGGATCGATCGCTCGGCCTGGACCCGGCCGGTGATCTTCGACTGGCTGCAGCGGGAGGGCGGCATCGACGAGGTCGAGATGCACCGCGTGTTCAACTGCGGCATCGGCATGGTGGTGGTGGTGCCGGCCGAGGCTGCCGACGGCGTCGGGCGCGCGCTCGAGACGGCCGGCGAGACCGTCTTCCGGATCGGTGAGATCGTGGCCGCCGACGGGGCCGCGCGGGTCGAGCTGGGCTGAAGTCGCCGGACCGGGACGGATCCGTTCGGCCGGTGCGGGCCGGCGTCAGCTCTCCGGCTTCGCCGCCGTCACCGCATGCCCGCCGAATCCCTTGCGCATCAGCGCGAGCAGCTTGTTGCCGACGTCGGCCTTGCCCTGGGAATCGAAGCGCGACATCAGCGCCATCGCGATGACCGGTGCCGGTACGCCCAGTCGCATCGATTCCTCGATGGTCCAGCGGCCCTCGCCGGAATCGGCGACGACCGGGCCGACGCTGTCGAGCGCCTGCGGATCGCGCAGGGCCTCGGCCGTCAGATCGAGCAGCCAGGAGCGGACGACCGACCCATGCCGCCACAGCTCGCCGATTTCGGCGAGCGGCAGATCGAACTCGCGCTTGGCCTGCATCAGCGCGAAGCCCTCGGCGATCGCCTGCATCATCCCGTATTCGATGCCGTTGTGGACCATCTTCACGAAGTGGCCCGAGCCGACCGGGCCGCAGTGCAGCCAGCCGTCGTGCTCGGTCGGCGCGAGCCGGCGCATGATCGGCTCGACCAGCGCCGCCGCGCCGCCGTCGGCGCCGTACATCACGCTGTAGCCGTTGGCGAGGCCCCAGACGCCGCCGGATACGCCGCAATCGACGAACCCGATGCCGCGCTCGGCGAGCTGCTCGCCCAGGCGTTGCGAATCGCGGTAGTTGGCATTGCCGCCGTCGATGATCAGGTCGCCGCGGTGGAGCAGGCCGGCCAGCATATCGACGGTCTGCTCGGTCACCGCCCCGGCCGGCAGCATCAGCCAGACGATCCGCGGCGACGGCAGCGCGGCGACTCCCGCCGCGAGGGTCGGATGCAGCGTGATCGGGTAGCGCGTAGCGGTCTCGGCCAGCGCCGCGCGCGCTGGCTCCGACGGATCGTGGCCGTGGACGACGGCACCGTGGCCGGCGAGACGGCGAGCCATATTGGCGCCCATCCGGCCGAGGCCGACCATCAGCAGCGTGGGCATGGACTCGGGACGGGGTTTGCTCATGGCGTTCGATGGTTGACGGGCTCTCAGCGACGGATCAGCGAATCGATGATAGCCGACGCCTTCGCGACGAGACCGGGCGCCAGGCTGTCGAGGCGGGCATGCGCCGGCAGGCTGCGCAGCCAGGTGATCTGCCGCTTGGCGAGCTGGCGGGTCGCGGCGATGCCGGCTTCGCGCAGATCGGCCGCCGGCAGCTCGCCGGCGAGCATCGCCCAGGCCTGGCGATAGCCGACCGAGCGCATCGACGGCAGCGCGGCCGACAGACCGGGGCGGGTCCGCAGCGCACGGACCTCGTCGACGAAGCCGGCCGCCAGCATCGCATCGAAGCGCAGCGCGATGCGCCGGTGCAGGACGGCGCGGTCCGACGGCTCGAGCGAGATGATCGGCCGGCTCGGGTCGGCGGGCATCCGCGGGCTTCGCGGCGCCGGCCCGCGGTCGCTGCCGGGCCGGCCGCTCGTGGCCGAATGCAGCTCGGACAGCGGCCGGCCGGTGATCGCGATGACCTCGAGGGCGCGCTGGATGCGCTGAGCGTCGGTCGCTTCGAGGCGAGCGGCGGTCGCCGCATCGAGCGCGGCGAGCCGGGCATGCAGAGCCGGCCAGCCGAGGCGCGCCGCTTCCGCATCGAGCGCGGCGCGCAGAGCCGGATCGGCCGGCGGCAGCGCATCGAAGGGCTGCAGCAACGCGCGGGCGTAGAGCATCGTGCCGCCGACGAGCAGCGGCAGCCGCCCGCGGCCGCCGATCTCGGCGATCAGCCGGTTCGCATCGTCGACGAAGCAGGCAGCGTTGTTCGGGTCCTCGGGATCACGGATGTCGATCAGGTGATGCGGTACGCGGGCGCGGTCGGCCGCATCGGGCTTGGCGGTACCGATATCCAGACCGCGATAGACCTGAGCCGAGTCGACGCTGATGATCTCGACCGGATGATGTTCGGCCAGCGCCATCGCCAGCGCGCTCTTGCCCGACGCGGTCGGGCCGAGCAGCAGCAGCGCGCGGACGGGGCCTCCTGGCCGCCGTCGCATGCCCGGCAGCAGCTGCGGATCCACTATCGTCCGCGCTGAAACCAGCGATCCAGCTCCGCCATCGTCAGCCGGAACCAGGTCGGCCGGCCATGGTTGCAGAAATCCGCATTCGGCGTCGCTTCCATGTCGCGCAGCAGCGCGTTCATCTCGATGATGGTCAGCGTCCGGTTGGCGCGCACCGCCGCGTGGCACGCCATCGTCGCGAGCAGGCGGTCGTGGCGCCGGCCGACCGCGTCGGCGCGCTCGGGCGCCTGCCAGTCGTCGAGCACCGCGCGCGCCAGCGCGGCCGGGTCGCCGCGCGCGAGCAGCGCCGGCACCGCGCGCACCGCCAGCGTCGTCGGCGACATCACGTCGAGCTCGAGCCCGAGCCCGGCGATCGCATCGCGCTCGTCCTCGACCAGCGCGACATCGAGCTCGCTGGCGCGGAACACCGCCGGGATCAGCAGCGGCTGCCGCACCAGCCGCTGGCCGGCGATTTCGCCGCGCAGCCGCTCCATGACGATCCGTTCGTGCGCCGCATGGATGTCGACGATGATCAGACCGTCGGCGGTCTGCGCCAGCAGGTAGATGCCGTGCAGCTGCGCCAGCGCGAAGCCGAGCCGGTGTCGATCGGCCACCGCGGCTGCACCGTTGGCGACGGCCGCAGCCTGCGCGGCAGCGTCGTCGCTCGGACCGCTGCCGACGCTGCCGTCTCCGAGCGAGCCGTCGCCCGCCGCCGGCATGGTGGCAGCGAACGGCGGCGTGCCCGGCGCTGGTACGCGGGCGCGCGCCAGCGCCGCGAGCGTAGCGCCGGTGGCGGTGCCAGCGCCAGTGCCGGCGCCAATGCCAGCGCCGATACCGATGCCGGCACCCGTGCCGGAATAGAAGTCCAGCGAGTTGGCGACATCGCGCGCACTGAGCGCCGTCGCCACCGCGGCCGGCGGCCGGTGCGAAGGCGTCGCCGGCAGGGTCACCGTCCGCGCCGCTGTCGCCGCTTCGCGACCGGCGCCGGTATCGTCGAGAGCCCGCTCGACCGCATGGAACAGCAGGCTGCGGACTGCGCTGGCGTCGCGAAAGCGGACTTCGATCTTGGCCGGATGGACGTTGACGTCGACCAGTGCCGGATCGATGGTGACGAACAGCGCATAGAGCGGATGACGGTCGCCGTGCAGGCGTTCGCGGTACGCGTGCCGGACCGCATGGCCGAGCATCCGGTCGCGGACGAAGCGGCCGTTGACGAACAGGTACTGGCGGTCGGGCCGGCCGCGGGCGGCGTCGGGCGCGCCGATCGCGCCGGCGATCGTGACCGGGCCGGCGGCAGCGGCGAGCGGCTGCAGTGCGCCCGGCTCGCCGAGCAGATCGTCGACCCGCGCGGCGGCTTCGGCGGCACGCCAGCGCCGCAGCTCGCGGCCGTCCTGGTGGATCTCGAAGGCGACCCCCGGGTGCGCCAGGGCGACGCGGCGGATCGCTTCGACACAGTGCGCCGCTTCGGTCGCCGCGGCCTTGAGGAATTTGCGCCGCGCCGGTGTCGCGCTGAACAGGTCGACGACGTCGATGGTGGTGCCGAACGGCGCCGCCGCCGGCACCGGTGCCGGCAACGCTTCGCCGGGCCGCGCGTCGAGCCGCCAGGCATGAGCCGCACCGGCGTCGCGCGAAGTCAACGTCAACTGCGCGACCGACGCGATCGACGCCAGCGCCTCGCCGCGGAAGCCGAGCGAGGCGACCCGCTCGAGATCGTCCAGCGATGCGATCTTGCTGGTGGCATGGCGCTGCAGCGCGGCGGCGAGCTGATCCGGCGCGATGCCGCAGCCGTTGTCGACGACGCGCAGCCGGCGCAACCCGCCTTCGTCGATCCGGATCTCGATCTGGTCGGCGCCGGCATCGATCGCGTTCTCGAGCAGCTCCTTGATCACCGAGGCCGGCCGCTCGATCACCTCGCCGGCCGCGATCTGGCTGATCAGCGCATCCGGCAGCAGCGCGATCGCCCGCCGTTCGCCGGCGGCCGGCAGCGGCAGCTGGCGCGCGCCGGCCGGTGCGCTTCCGGATGCGCTGCCCGGCGCTTCGCTCGGTGCGCTTTCCGGTTCGCTGCCGCGGGCGTTTCGCGGTGCGCTGCTTGGTGCGATTGTTGGCATTCGACCTGCAATGGATGGCAGCTGATTATAGGTGGCCCTGTATCATCGGCCGACCCGCAATCCACGAGCCCCCGATGGACCTCGCGTCGCTGATCGATATCTTCCTGCATCTGGACAAGCACCTCGCGGCGGTGGTGCAGAACTACGGGGTCTGGGTCTACGCGCTGCTGTTCGCGATCATCTTCGTCGAGACCGGCCTGGTGGTGATGCCGTTCCTGCCGGGCGATTCGCTGTTGTTCGTCGCCGGTGCGATCGCCGCGGTCGGCGGCCTCAATCTGCCGCTGCTGCTGGTGCTGCTGGTGGTCGCCGCGGTGCTCGGCGATGCGTTGAACTACTCGGTCGGCCGCTACTTCGGACCGAAGGTATTCGGCTGGGAGAGTTCGCGCTTCTTCAACCGCGCGGCCTTCGACCGGACTCATGCGTTCTACGAGAAGCACGGCGGCATCACGATCATCGTCGCGCGCTTCCTGCCGTTCATCCGGACGTTCGCGCCGTTCGTCGCCGGCGTCGCCGCGATGACCTATCCGAAGTTCGCGCTGTACAACGTCGTCGGCGCGCTGCTCTGGGTGATCAGCCTGACCACTGCCGGCTACCTGCTCGGCAACACGCCGTGGGTCAAGGAGCACTTCGAATGGGTGACGCTCGCGATGATCATCATCCCGGGCCTGCCCGCCGTCTACGAGGTGCTGCGCCACACGCTGTTCAAGCGCCGCGGCGCGGCGCCGCGCTGACCGTCGATCCGGCCGGCCTGCCACCAGTGGCGGGCTGACGACCGGCCAGCCGGTTGCCGGTGGACGGGCCCGGCCCGATCACCAGATAGTGCCGGAGATCCGGTCAGACGACATTCCGGGATGCTGCATCCCCCTGGTGGTCGAACGCAGAACCGATCGGAACCTGCGCAATCCATCGAGGCAGTGGAAACGGGACATGAAGTCACCGTTGTCGTACTTTCGGGTCGATACCGGCAACCTGGCGCTGGTACGCGCACAGCTGGCCGCATTCACCCAGCAGGTCCCGCTGCTCTATTTCGTGCTCTGCACGAACATGATCCTGTGCTCGATCCCGCTGGTCGATCGGGCGCCGCCGCTGCTCGCGCTATGGTTCCCGGCCGGCTTCGTGGCGTTGTGCCTGATCCGCATGACGTTCTGGCTGCGTGCCCGCGGCAAGCCGTTGACCGACCAGCAAGCGATCCGGCGGCTGCGCGGCATCGGGTGGATCGGCACCTCGATCGGGGTCGCCTATCTCGGCTGGAGCATCGCGCTGGCGCGCCATGGCGACCCGCTCGCGGTGACCCATATCGCGTTCTCGGTCGCGGTGACCGCGCTGGTCTGCATCGCCTGTCTGCTGAATCTGCGGGCCGCCGCGCTCAGCCTGGCCGCCGTCATCGTCGTGCCGTTCGCCGGCTATCTGATCGGGACGGGCGAACCGCAGTTGACGCTGATCGCCGTCAACCTGCTGCTGGCCGTCGCCGCGATGGCCTATGTGCTGATGGTCGCGTCGCGCGACTTCGACCGGATGATCAACAGCCAGATCGAGGCCGAACGGCTCGGTGCCGAGAATGCGATGCTCGCCAACCTCGACAGCCTGACCACGCTGCCGAACCGGCGCCTGTTCTTCGACCGGCTGATCGACGTCCTGCGTACCGCCGGCTTCACGCGCCAGCCGTTCGCGGTCGGCGTGCTCGACATCGACGGCTTCAAGTCGGTCAACGACGTCTACGGCCACCTGACCGGCGACCGTCTGCTGGCCGAGGCCGGCAGACGGCTGCAGACGGTGTCGCAGGGGCGGGCGCTGGTCGCGCGCCTCGGCGGCGACGAGTTCGGCTTCGTCGTGTTCGACGCGCGGGTGCCGGGCGAGCTGCTGGCCTTCGGCAACGCGGTCTGTGCCACCATGGGCGAGCGCTTCACGCTGCCGGGCGCCGTCGCCAACGTCTCGGCGTCGATCGGCTTCGCGGTGTTCCCGCTCGCCGGCGGCGTGCCGGAGCTGCTCTACGAACGCGCCGACTACGCGCTGTACTTCGCCAAGAGCAAGCGACGCGGCCAGCCGGTGATCTTCTCCGACGAGCACGAGACCGAGCTGCGGCGCACCGGCAGCATCGAACAGTGCCTGCGCAACGCCGACCTCGAGCGCGAGCTGACGCTGCACTTCCAGCCGCTGTTCGACATCGATCGCGACCTGCCGATCGCCTTCGAGGCGCTGGCGCGCTGGCACAGCGCCGAGCTCGGCACGGTACCGCCGGGCCTGTTCATCGCCGTCGCCGAGCGCACCGAGCTGATCCACAAGCTGACGCACACGCTGCTCGACAAGGCGCTGCGCGCCGCCCGGAACTGGCCCGAGCGGGTGCACGTCGCGTTCAATCTGTCGATGCGCGACATCGTTTCGAACGAATCGATCAGCGCGATCGAGGAGATCGTCCGCGTCAGCGGCGTGGCACCCGAGCGGATCGAGTTCGAGGTTACCGAGTCGGCACTGATGGCCGACTTCGAGCAGGCGATGCTGTCGATCAAGCGCCTGCGCGAGCTCGGTACCCATCTGTCGCTCGACGATTTCGGTACCGGCTATTCGAGCCTGAGCCACGTGCACCGGCTGCCGCTCGACCAGATCAAGATCGATCGCAGCTTCATCGTCGACATCGAGACGCGCGAATCGAGCAAGGACATCCTGCGCACGGTGCTCCATCTGTGCCAGAACCTCGACATCAGTTGTGTCGTGGAAGGCACCGAGACGCGGCGGCAGGCCGAGATCCTGCGCGACCTCGGCTGCCGCGCGATGCAGGGCTTCTTCTTCGCGCGGCCGATGCCCGAGGAGGACGTCTTGCCGTTCCTGGTCGCACGGCTCGGGGCGCCGGCGGTGGCGCCGGCGCCGCGGGATCGCATCACGGCCGACTGAGCCGGCGCGGCGGCGCCACGCCGAGGCTACGCCGGGGCCGTGTCATCCGGCCGCGACGGCTCGTCAGGCCTTCGCGACCTTGCCGCGCGGTCCGGGCGGATTCTTGCGGAAGTAGGCCTTGATGCCGCTGACGATCGCGGCGGCGATCGCATCCTGATGCCGCGGGTTGCGCAGCTTCTGCTCTTCCTCGGGATTGCTGATGAAGGCGGTCTCGATCAGGATCGACGGGATGTCGGGCGCCTTCAGCACCGCGAAGCCGGCCTGCTCGACCCGCGGCTTGTGCAGCGCACCGACGTCGCCGAGCTGGTCGAGCACCGACGCGGCGAGCGTGCGGCTGTCGCGGATCTGCGAGGTGGTCATCATCTCGAGCAGCAGCTGCGCGGTCTCGCGGTTGCGGGTGCGCAGGCTGACCCCGCCGATCAGGTCGGCGCGGTTCTCGCGGCGCGCCAGCCAGCGCGCCTCGACGCTGCTGGCGCCGCGCTCGGACAGGATGAACACCGACGAGCCGCGCGCCGATGGCTGGGTGAACGCGTCGGCATGAATCGACAGGAACAGGTCGGCGTTGACCGCGCGTGCCTTGGCGACGCGTTCGGCGAGCGGTACGTAGTAGTCGGCATCGCGGGTCAGGAAGGCGCGCATGTTCGGCTCCTGCGCGAGCCGCGCCTTGACGCGCGCCGCGATCGCCAGCACCGCATGCTTCTCCATCGTGCCGCGCGGCCCGATCGCGCCCGGATCCTCGCCGCCGTGGCCTGGATCGATCGCGATCGTGACCATCCGCGCGACCACCGGCCGGGCGCGGCGGGCGTTGCGATCGGCCGGCTTGTCGATGCCGGGGGTGACGCCGGGGGGCGCGGCGCGCGCGCCGCGGGTGCCCGGTTTCGGCAGGCCGGTCAGGCCGGGATCGGTACCTTCGGCGAGGCTGCGCATGATCGCCGCCGCCTCCATCTGTGCGATCAGCAGGTCGAGCGGGTCGGGCGGCCGGGTAGGGTAGAGGTCGACGACCAGCCGGTAGCGATACTGCGCGACCGGCGCCAAGGTGAACACCTGCGGCTTGACCGCCTGCTTGACGTCGAACACCAGCCGCATCGTGTCGGGGTTGAACTGACCGACTCGCACCTGGCCGATGTACGGATCGCTCGGTATCACCTTAGCGACCAGGTCGCGCAGCTCGGCGTCGACTGCGATGCCGCGCAGGTCGACGACGACCCGATACGGATTGTCGATGACGAAATGCGAATGGACGATCGGCGCTTCGAGCTCGATCGTGACGCGTGTGTATTCATCGGAAGGCCAGACCCGGACCGCGGCGACGGCGGCGCCATGGGCGAGCGGCAATTGCAGCGTGAACGCACCGGCCGACAGGCCGGAGGCGCCGAGTCTCAGCAGGCGTCGTCGCCGGCCGGATAGCGGAGCGCGCTCAGGCATCGCGCGCCTGCCGCGGTGCCGGCGGCCAGCTCGATGCAGCGGCCATCATCCTCACCGAGCGGTTCGAGGCGAGCCCGCAGGTCCGGCGGCGGCAGCGCGCCGGCAGCGTTCTCCGGCCATTCGACGAGCACCAGGCCGGGTCCGGAAATGATGTCTTCGAAACCCGCATCGAACCACTGATCTGGCGAAGAGAATCTATACAAATCAAAGTGATAGATTGGAGAGCTCGGAGAATTATAGGGTTCGAGCAAGGTGAAAGTCGGGCTCTTGACAGGCCCGGTGACACCCGTTCCACGCAGGATCGCGCGGGCCAGCGTGGTCTTGCCGGCACCGAGATCGCCGGACAGATGGATCACAAACGCTTGTTCGGAAAGGGGTTCGGCGGCGAGCGCGCGCGCCAGCGCGGCGCCGAACCGTTCGGTCGCGGCGACATCGGCGAGCGGCCAGCGTCGTGTGATCATCGCTCGACAGTGTAGTGAGGCGGCGACAGAACGACCCACCACCGTATCCGGGTACTCGCGCAAGCCATTGATTCCCGCGTGCTTGCAAATTGTTACGTCGATCGCGGCAGCCGATTAGGGCCTGTTCACGCTCCGGACGCCGCCGCGTCCGGAGCGTGAACAGGCCCTAAACGATCCAGGCCAGCCAGAACGGCAGCGTCACCGCGGCGGCGATGATCGACGTGGTGATGCAGACCGCGACGAACGGGCCGTCACCACCCATCCGGCTGGCCAATACATAGGCGCCCGGCGCGGTCGGCACGGCGGCGAACAGCAGCAGTACCGCCCGGGCGCTGGTGGCGAGATCGAGTGCCGCACCGAGTCCGAGCGCGGCGAGCGGCGCCGCGAGCAGCTTCACGGCGGTCAGCCAGCCGATCAGCCAGCGGTCGCCGGCGAGACTGGCCGGCCGGATCGCCGCGCCGATCGTCAGCAGTCCGAGCGTCAGCGCGGCGACGCCGAGCCGGCCGAGCAGCGTTTCGACCGGCTCGGACAGCCGCAGCCCCGCGGACGCGGCGATGCTGCCGGCAACGGTAGCGATGATCAGCGGATTGCGCAGCCATTCGCCGAGCAGCGAGGCGCGCGAATGAGGCGCCAGCGCGCTGACCGCCAGGGTGTTGCAGACCGGTACCGCGGTGCCGATGCAGACCGCGCTGAGCGCGAGGCCCTCGGGCCCGACCACGCGTTGCGCCAGCGCCAGCAGCAGATACGAGTTGAAGCGGAACGCGCATTGCACCGCCGACGCGTGCCGCAGCGCTGCCGGCCGCAGCACCGGCCGGGCCAGCCAGCCGAGGGCGGCGGCGACGGCGATCACGCCGAGCACGCCGAGCGCGAGCGGGCGCGCCTCGCTCCATTGCGGCGGGTAGCGAACGATCGAGTGGAACAGCAGCACCGGGAACAGTACGTAGTAGACCAGCTTCTCGATGCCGCTCCAGAGATCGGCGCCCCAGTCGACGCTGCGCGACAATGCGAAGCCGATCGCGATCAGCGTCAGATCGGGAAACAGCACCAGCAGCAGATTCATCGCGCGATGTCCGGAGCGCTCGGCAGCGGTGAGACGGTCGGGGGTGCGGCGCAGGAGGGCACGATTGGGCGGGGTTTCGGGACGGCGACCGGGCGAGGCGACGGCGGCCGCGGCGGCGGCCGGGAAAGCGGCTGGGAAAGCGACCGGGAAAGCGACGGTGAAAGCGACCGGGAAAGCGGCAGGGACCGCGGCCGCGCGAGGCGATGCCGCACTGCCGCCGGCCGCGCTGCAATCGATCGCCGCGTTCTGCGATGCTATCTGGTTGGAGGACGGCCTGGCCAGGAACAGTCTCGCGGCGTATCGCCGCGACCTCGGCGCGCTGGCGTGCTGGCTGGCGGCGCCCGAGCGCGCGGTCGCGCTCGAGCGGGCGTCCGAGGCCGATCTGCTCGGCTACATCGCGGCGCGGCACCCGGACACCAAGACGACGTCGTCGAACCGCCGGCTCGCGGTGTTCCGGCGCTATTTTCGTTACCTGGTTCGCGAACGGCTGCGCAGCGACGACCCGACGGTGCGGATCCGTTCGGCGAAGCAGCCGCCGCGCTTTCCGAAATCGCTGACCGAGACCCAGGTCGAGGCGCTGCTCGACGCGCCGGAGCGCGAATCCCCGCTCGGTCTGCGCGACCGCGCGATGCTCGAAACGCTCTATGCGACCGGGCTGCGGGTATCGGAGCTGGTCGGTCTGAAGACCGTCGAACTGGCGATGACCGACGGTGTCGTCCGGATCGTCGGCAAGGGCTCGAAGGAGCGGCTGGTGCCGGTCGGCGAGGTCGCGCGCGCCGCGATCGAGCGCTACCTCGCCGGCGCCCGTGCCGAGCTGCTCGGCGGCCGGATCGCCGATGCGCTGTTCGTCACGCGCCGAGGCGGCCCGATGAGCCGGCAGATGTTCTGGAACCTGATCCGCAAGTACGCGATCGCCGCCGGAATCCGCGCCGCGCTGTCGCCGCACACGCTGCGGCATGCGTTCGCGACCCATCTGCTGAATCACGGCGCCGACCTGCGGGTCGTGCAGATGCTGCTCGGACACGCCGACATCTCGACCACGCAGATCTACACGCATGTCGCCCGCGAGCGGTTGCAGGCGATCCACCGCCAGCATCATCCGCGCGGCTGATCCGGTCGCGCGCCGGCGGCGCATGACGCGCCGCGCACGGCGGGCTCATTTGACCGGCGGTTTCGCGGCATGTTCTCATCGCGGCGATGAGGATCGCAGTGGTCGGATTGGGCGCGATGGGCGGGTACATCGCGGCCCGGATGCTTGCCGCGGGGCTGGCGCCCGCGGCGCTGGTCACGCCGCGCCATCTCGCGCCGCTCGCCGAACGCGGCCTCGAGCTGCGCGCCGCCGAGGGCAGCGGCCGTTGGCCGATCCGTGCCAGCGCGCGCGCCGCCGAGCTCGGCGTGCAGGACGTGCTGGTGCTGGCGCTGAAGGCGACCGCGCTGCCGGCGATCGCGCCGACGCTGGCGCCGCTGATCGGCCCGCGCACGCTGATCGTCGCCGCGATGAACGGCGTGCCGTGGTGGTTCTTCCACGGTCTCGACGCCGGGCTGGCGGCGCGGCCGCTCGCCGCCGTCGATCCCGGCGGCGTCGTCGGTGCCGCGCTGCCGCCGGCGCAGACGATCGGCTGCGTGCTGCATCTGGCGGCGTCGCAGCCCGCCCCCGGCGTGGTCGAGCATGCGTTCGGCAACCGCTTCCTGATCGGCGACCCGCTGGCGCGCGGCGCGGCCGGCAGTGCCCGCGATCGCGCGCCGCCGCTGATCGCGCTGTTCGCCGGCGCCGGCATGGAGGCGGCCGCGGTCGACGACATCCAGGCCGAGGTCTGGTACAAGCTCTGGGGCAACATGACCACCAACCCGATTTCGGCGATGACCGGCGCCACCATGGACCGGATCTTCGCCGATCCGGACGTGCGCGCGTTCATGCGCCGGGTAATGGTCGAGGCCGGCGAGGTCTCGCGCCGGTTCGGCATCACGGTGCCCGGCACGCCGGAAGAGCGCTTCGCGCTCGGCGAGCAGCTCGGCGCGTTCCGCACCTCGATGCTGCAGGACGTCGACGGCAACCGGCCGATCGAACTCGACGGGCTGCTCGGCACCGTGATCGAGATCGCCGACCGGCTCGGCGTCGCGGTGCCCGACATCCGGACGCTGATGGGACTGACCCGGTTGCGCGCGCAGACCCTCGGCCTCTATCCGGCTGCCGGCTGAGCGTCCGCCTCCGATATTCCGGCGGGCGCACGGAAATGTCGCGGCCGGACTCGCGCCGTGGGTCGGCGACGCCGGCGACGCAGCTGCTGCGGCGTGCCGGAGTCGCGTTCGCCGAGCATCACTACGACTACGTCGACCGTGGCGGCACGGGTGAAGCCGCGAAGCAGCTCGGCATCGACGAGCACCGGATCGTCAAGACGCTGCTGATGCAGGCCGACGGCGGCGAAGTGATCGTGCTGATGCACGGCGATCGCTCGGTTTCGACGCGCAACCTCGGCCGCGCGATCGGCGCGCGCACGGTGGCCCCGTGCGCGCCCGAGCAGGCGCAGCGCATCACTGGTTACCGCGTCGGCGGCATTTCGCCGTTCGGCACCAGGAAACGCCTGCCGGTCTATGTCGAGCGCAGCATCCTCGAGCTGCCGACGCTGCTGATCAATGGCGGGCAGCGCGGCTACCTGATCGAAATCGCGCCGGCGGTGCTGACCGCGCAACTGGCGGCGACGCCGGTCGACTGCGCGATCGCGGGCGGCTGACGACCAGCGCCCGCGATGTCGCGGGGCTAACGCGCGCCGATCGGCAGCCGCAGGTAGCGGACCGCCGGCGCGCAGCGGGCGGGCCGCGGATCGTTCGATGTGGCTGCCGGCACGGCCCACGCTGCCAGCCAATCGCCGTCGACCGGTGCCGCGTGGGTCGCCGCCAGCCACGGCAGCGGCGCCGCTTCCGGACACCGCCGCGCGAGCAGCCATTGCCGGGCGCCGCCGGATTCGGCCGACGCGAGCGCATCGCGCGCCGGGCCTTCATGACCGGCCGGCAGCACCGCCAGCACCGCGATCGAGGCCGCAGCGTCCGGCGTCGGAACGCCGGCCTCCGACGGGGGCAGGGCTGCGAAGCCGGTGCCGCGGCGCTCCCGCACCCGGCAGACCCAGCGCGACACGTTCAGCAGATGCGGGCGCATCCGGGCGCTCGCCGGCGTCGGCGCCGCGAGCAGCCGCCGATACGGCGCGCTTTCGAGCACGGCGACGTCGCGCAGCCCGTACAGCGTCAGGAAGCGGCGCTGGCGGAGCGGGCCGGTGCCGTCGTCGTCGCGCCGAAAGCGCAGCGCCCATTCGATCCCGGGGACGGTCAGCCGCTCGGGAACGTGCTCGCCGGCATGCCATTGCTCGTAGTCCGGCTCGAGGCCGGGCGTGACGTCGTTCCACAGCGCGAGCAGCGCGCCGGCCGCCGGTCCGTCGGCCTCCGGTGCGCCAGCCATCGCGGCGCCCGACGGCGCGGCGCCTGACGCCGCGGTCACCCGCGGCCCCCGCGCATCAGCCATCGGTCGCCTCCGGGCACAGCAGCACCTTGCTCGCGATCTTGCGATGCGCGAGCGCGAAGCCGTCGGCGGCCGCCGACAACGGCAGCACGTGGCTCACCATCGGGCGGACCCGATCGCCGATCTCGGCGAGGATCGCGAGAACCTCGGGCCACGCCGATTCGAGCGGACGGAACGACCCACGCAACTGCTGCTGCTGACGCACCATCCGGGTCAGGTCGAGCGTGAGCGGCCGGGCATGGATGCCGGTCACGACGACGACGCCGTTGCGTCGCAGCAGCGGCAGCGCGTCATTGATCGTCTCCGGAACGCCGGTCGCCTCGAAGACGACGTCGAAGCGCGGCTCGTGCGGCCCGGCATCCTCGCCACCGGTGGCAGCGGCGGTAGCGCCAGCAGCACCAGCGGCACCAGCGGCACCAGCGGCACGGGCCGCTGCCGGCGCGATCGCGGCGACGGCTGCGGCAAGCGGCTGGCCGGCGACGTCGACCAGCGCCGCGAAGCCCATCTGGCGCAGCGCATCGAAGCGCGCCGGATCGGCGCGACCGCTGATGACGATCTCGCGGGCGCCGGCGCGCCGCGCGAGCACCGCGATACCCTGGCCGATCGTGCCGGGCCCCATGATCAGCACGCGTTTGCCGGCCACGTCGCCGGCGATCCGGAGCGCCTGCAGCGAGATCGTCAGCGGCTCGGTCAGCGCGGCGAGCACGTCGCCGACGCCGTCCGGCACCGGTACGCAGTTGCGCTCCGGCACGCCGACCCACGACGCGAACGCGCCGTCGCGGGTCATGCCGATGCCGCGGCGTCGCTCGCAGCCGTTGTGATCGCCGGCGCTGCAGGCAGCGCAGCGCCCGCAGGTCACCGAAGGGCGGACGACGACGCGGCGTCCGGCCAGCTTGCCGCTCTGCGCGACGCCGACGAACTCGTGGCCGATCGTGACCGGCAGGCTGTCGGCCATGAAAGCATAGCTCGGCGTCCAGTCGTCGACGTGCAGGTCGCTGCCGCAGATGCCGGTGGCGCGAACCTGCACGAGCACTTCGCCGGTGCGGGGTCGCGGCCGCGCGACCTCCACCAGTTCGAGGCCGGCCTCGGCGCGGGTCTTGCGCAGCGCTTTCATCGCGTCAGTCGAGCTGGATGTTCGCCTGGCGGATGATGACGCTCCATTTGTCGCGTTCTTCCGCGATAAAGCGCGCGAAGCTTTCGCGCGTGCCGCCGCCGGCCTGCAGGCCTTGCTGCGCCAGCGCGTTGCGGACCGCCGGCAGCTTGAGCGCCGTACCCACGTCGGCCTCGATCCGCGCCAGAATTTCGGCCGGCGTGCCGGCCGGCACGAACAGTCCGTTCCACGCGAGCGCCTCGAAGCCGGCATAGCCCGATTCGGCGATGGTCGGCAGATCCGGCAGCAGCGGATCGCGGCTCGCGCCGGTGGTCGCGATGAAGCGCAGCCGATCGTTCTTCACCATCGGCAGCAGCGCCGGCGCGACCGTGAAGATCGCCTGCGTGTCGCCCGATGCGACCGACAGCGCGGCCGGCGGCGAGCCGCCGAACGCGACGTGCGTGCCCTCGAATCCGGCGGCGCGCTTGAACAGCTCCATCGTCAGGTGCGACGAACTGCCGGCACCGACCGACGCGTAGTTCAGCTTGCCCTGCTGCTGCCGTGCCCAGTCGACGAATTCGCGCAGCGTTCGCGCCGGATGGCCGGCGGTCACTGCCAGCACGTTCGGTTGCGACGTCGTCAGGATCACCGGCACCAGATCCTTGACCGGGTCATAGTTCATCTTGCGATACATGTACGGACCGAACGCGATCGGACCGTTGAAGCCGACCGCGATCTGCAAGCCGTCCGCCGGTGCTTTCGCGACGGTGCCGACGCCGATCATGCCGCCGGCGCCGGCCTTGTTCTCGACCAGCACGGGCTGTTTCCACGGCTCGCGCAGCTGCTCGGACAGCATCCGCGCGATGACGTCGAGCGAGCTGCCCGCCGGCGCCGGCCCGATCAGCCGGACCGGCTTGGCCGGCCATTCGGCGGCACCCGCCGCCGTGGACCAG